>CAXMOZ010000045.1:0-4784 GCA_964195315.1 uncultured Acidimicrobiia bacterium
CCAGATTTCTTTTAGTTTTAATGGCGGTTTCTGGCCAACCAGTTTGCCCTTATTCCATGGGGTGCGTTTACCCTGATTATCTTGGTTATGGCTCATGTCGATTCCTCTGTTTGCTTGATGGAATCGAAGTATGTATCAATCAATCCTGTTAGCTGACATTCACGTATGGAGAATGAAATCTCGCTGTGTCCCCACTGCTGCCGTTCAATCAAATTATGTATTAGACTTTTACTGGACTACTCACTATATAGTCCTAGCCCCTGTAAACTGTGTTTCGTTGTCGCCCACAATTCATCCTCATCACGAATTAATTTTGACATTACATTTAACCCAACGATTAAGCTTTGTAGGGCTTGAGCTTTAACGTGAAGATCACATTTATCGAGTTCGCCTCGTTCTACAGCAACAGCTAATAAATTTGCAAAAAATTTAATATTGGTAGAAAACTCTTTTTCCACTACAGGGCCAAGTTGATCGTGTTTTCCTACCAACTCAATAACACTATTAATTGCGAGACACCCTCGAGCCGAACCATCATCTATTCTCGCTTTACAAATATTATGGATTTTATCTGAGATGACCTTAAGGACGCTGCAGGTTTCATTAATTGGAAACCATTCCCTAAGCGGTGGTCCACTGTAGGCCTTTAAAACTTCAAGAAAGAGCTCTTCACGACTGCCAAAAGCATTATAGAAACTGGAACGGGTGATGCCCAGCATCTCAGATATGGCTTTAACAGAGCACGCATCATATCCGTGCTCCCACACTTCATTCATCACCAGATCTAATGCGTCATCACGATCAAATTTCTTAGGTCTTCCCATCGCAGACTATCCTATTTTGTACTTTGGTCTTTCGCTACATACCTTTAGCTGCAGGCAGTATCTGTATTATACATCACTGTACAGTACTATAAACGAGTGGTACTGTACACATATGAACAATTCTCACGGAGATTTTTCACATGCCTATGAGGCTGTCCAATAAATATTAATCACTATGGAGCAACAAAAAAATGAAAACTGAAAAAAAATGTATAGTCATTTTCGAAGGAACGTTCAATAAGGGGATGGCTGGATCTGATGAACAAAAAGAGTATTCCAAAAAATCTACTGATAATGCAGAAGCTTATGGTGGTTTTGTTGCCCTATCAAATTACGCATTTGAACAAAATTTAGGGACTGGATTGGTACCTGACTTTATTGTAATTGTAGAATATCAAAGTAAAGAAAAACTTATACAATTATTAAATAGTGAGGAATGTCTAAACATAATTCCTCTAAGAGATTTAGTATTTAAAGAAGTGAAAATACTAATAACGAAAAATTAAAAAATTAAATTTAAAAACACTATAGGGGCAGGCATTGCATTTGTAATTACGCGCTTACTTGAATGAACCAGAGGTGTTCAAGTAAGCAATTTTATTTAATGTCCGCTAACCTATAAGACGCCTAATGATAACATTAGGCTGTGAGCTGCTATTTATAATAGTTTGATGAAAGGCTGCTACGTGCCCAGCCTGTGTGAAAACGTTTTTTTTGGTATAATCATACTTTCCAACTGATGGGCTAACCGATGAGCGGATTCATTGAAGGTGCATGCCGATCCCAGGCCACTTTATTCCCTGATCGACTCGACGATTATCTGACCGATGAAAACGGGGGTTCACATCACTCTGTGTAGTTTTACTAATACTGCCGATCGACAGTTATTACAACCAGAGACTGCCGACGAGGTTGATGAGACTGATAAACCCGATAAGTTAGAACTAACCGATGAGCAAAGAGTTGGATTAACTGAACTAGCGAATCAGCGGCCGACCAAATCAAAGCAATGGTTGGTTGATGCGGGTATCGATGCAGCTCGTTTAGTTTTGTGCGAAGCCGAGCATATTGAAGGTGAAGGGTTAGCAGGAGATGAGTTGAATATTTGGTGATTGTTGATAAGCTATTATCGAAATTTGACTGTGAGATGTTGAATCATGAAGAGTAGGTCCACCTTTAATTCGGAAACATTACGCGAGCAATTACTCGGTGTTACCGATAACCATCATCAATCAATGACTCTGCCCCCATCTTGTTATTCAGATGATCATATATTTCAACTGGAAGCTGATGAGATATTTCACCAGTCGTGGATAGGCATTGGTCGACAAGATCGTTGTAAGTCGACAGGCGACTACGTTGCGATGGATATCGCTGGGGTTCCAGTCCTAATCGTTCGGGCAAGTGATGGGCAGCTGAAAGGTTTCGCCAATAGCTGTAGACATCGAGGCAGCCTGTTGTTGAGAGGTGAAGGGCAGTGCCGACAGATTCGTTGTCCTTTTCATTGTTGGACTTATAAGCTTGACGGCAGTCTCAAGTTTTCACCGAAAATGGAACAAGCAGTCGACTTTAATCCAGAAGACTATGGCCTCCTTGAGTTTCGAGTCAGTTGTAACAATGGTTTTGCATTCATTTGCCTGAATGAAGGAACCCCGTGTTTAGACGACTGGCTTTGCGACTTCCCTAAAATCCATTCCAACTGGGCGCTGGATCAATTGGTTTCTACCCGTGTACGCCAATTTGAAGTGGACTGTAACTGGAAAAACTATATAGAAGTATTTAACGAGTATTACCACTTACCTTTTGTGCATCCCGATTCAATTGGTGGAAGTTACGCCATTCCTGACGAGCCAGAAAAGGTTGGTGGAAACTTTACGACTCAGTTTGGTGAAGCAGCTGGTAATCCTGCCCTACTGTCTGACACACAAGGTCAGGCTTTTCCTGATGCTGAACAACTCAGCGATCGTAACAAAAACGGCGTTCGGGACAGTTGGGTTTATCCCAATATGACCTTTGCGATTGCCCCTGATTCTCTATGGATGTATGAGGCCTACCCACTATCGCCCGGTCGAACTCGTATTGTTCAAACGGTATGCTTCCCTGAATCGACAACGAAGCTGACTGATTTCGAAAGTCGAGCCAAACACTATTACGACCGTTATGACCTGGCGATTAGTGAAGACATCCCTTTTCTCGAACAGCAGCAGATTGGACTGTCTTCCAGGTTTGCACAACAAGGTCGGTGCTCTAGTCTGGAACCAAGTGTTGCTAACTTTGCCACCTGGTATTCGAATATCATGCTTCGAGTGTTAGACTAATCGTGACTGGGTCAGTCATTGACTGTTTTTCAAGACAGTAAACTTTGGTTACAATCATTTATTTGGATCACTGAGGAAAAAAGTCTAATCTTAATGAATTAAGAATGATTAAGGGGGCAATCCTAATTACAATTAGCAGTCCTAATTTTTTACCTGGACACTTCATTTTTTTCCTCCTTCAAAGCAACGACTACCGTCACCTTGTCCTCTTAAAAAAATAAATTTACCCTGCATGCTCCACAACTTAGCACGTATCCAAAATTGCTGTTCGGCTATTTGTAATTCTCGGTTTACGCCAGGAATATCCAATAAGCTAATGTACCTTCCGGGATTCAGCACTATTGACGCCGTTGGATGGCATCCTAAGCACTGCGCTACTCATGGCTCCAAAATAGAAATTCTTCTACCGACCCGGGTAGCGCGCCTATATGGGGACCAGTCATATTCTCTAAATACCGTTGAGGTTAGGTAACTCTAGTCAGTCCCTTACCCTATAAGTTGAAATATTCTCATTTTCGATGCTAGCATTATCAATGGCAGGTATGTGCCGAAAGCGCGTATTGCAGTGGCAGATATTAATGACTGCTTTCTGGAAGCCGTCATTAACAACCAAACATCGAATCTGTACTAAGTGCTCGAAACTGTCGTTAATGGTCAGTAATTCTTTGTCAGGGTAAGTCCCTTGCTATTTTTAACAATCAGCGATTTTCTTTCTTCCATTTACCAGTTTCACGAGGATTTGCTAGACACCAGGCATCATTTTTATTTACCCGCGACAGTCCTCCTGTTGCCTTTGTTTTATTATCGTCATCCGCTATGGAAAACTCAGAGATAGTTGTGTCTTCATCGACATTGTACTTTCTGAGTTTATCAGCAATGCTTGATCTCATCGCCAATTCGTCAGTGACAGAAGCCCCTTTCACTCTATTAGGTAATAACCAATTAAACATGTCGATCTCCCAAAATTCCAAAGATGCCCCGTTGAGGAACTACTTTTTATGGAACCTTTTATAATTATTTTAGGTCATCAAGCAGTTCCAACCAGGGAATTAGTTCTCATTAATAATAAGGCTTAATTTGAAAACTTGAATTTCGACCGTTTTCGCTATTAATAGCAACATGGTTGGAAACGGAAGAGTATGGGATACAGAAACTTAATGGCAGTTATGTAGATTTGTTCACACGCTATCTGCCGAAACTTGCCTTAACACTCTGAAATCTGAATGTCCGGTATCTGGAAGCAGTTGCTCAATCAACACTGCTAAATCGCTTAATGATTTTATCGGCATTACTCGCTATAGAGCAGCCCGTTTATAGTGGGGAAAAACTATCAATATAACCTGTAAAAACCTGATATCAGACGCCCTTTTTTATAGTGTCCAAAAACTATTGGCCCGACTTAACAAAACTTAACATTGCCTCGCATGTGACTAGCAAAAAGTCATGCTGAAAATGTGCTGGTAGATAGGTTGATTATCATATTATTGATCTAGGTCAAAAACTATCCATAAGTTTACCTCTAATATGAAAATCAATGGAAATGGTGGATGACAGGGATGTCTTTATTTTCCTCGCGTGCGTACTGCCCTACAAACACTAGCCCTTGAATTAATGTCAACAAGTCGCCCCTGAATTAATGGCC
>CAXMOZ010000046.1:0-2357 GCA_964195315.1 uncultured Acidimicrobiia bacterium
GAACATTTACGACCACCCACTCAATGTCGATGGCTTCGGCTACCATTTATTTGATGCCGAAGGAACCGCCACGAAGAAATCCGGGCTAGTGGTGAATGGTTGCCTGCAAACGCTCATTCATAATAGTGCTACCGCTTCATACTTTGATACCGCAACCACAGGACACGCAAGCCGCGGGCCAAGATCGACCCTGGGTGTGAGTCTACATCAAGTTGAAATCGCCAAAGGCTCCGAAGACCTGGCGACGCTGCGTAGTGGCGAATACCTGGAATTAACTGATTTGGCTGGTTTACATTCGGGCGCGAACGCCATTTCTGGTAATTTTAGCTTCGGTGCTTCGGGTTACCTGTGTAGAGATGGGGAGCGGATTCAAGCAGTCCGAGGTATTACCGTCGCGGGTAATTTTTATGAAATGTTAAATAAAATATCGATGATTGGTAATCAACAGCACTGGGACGAAGGTCGATCAGCTTTGATGCCGGGCATTCGGTTTTCTGACGTTGCGATCTCGGGATAAGACCAAAGCTAAACTCGATCTGCCTAGTGTTGCCTGTACCGCGTCGTTGCGGGTTCGCCTCAGGGCGTCTACTTTTGGTGATCCGCAACACCTATTGATACTCAGACTCGTTTGATGACTACCGCCAATTGCTTCGCCAACTGGCAAATTGTGAAGGACGGATACGATACCTGGCCATATTACCTTCATGCATATTCAGAAGTTCAGTTTCTGTTGCTTCTATAAATTGTGCCTGAACTTTATGATCTATTTCATTGGTAGCATATTCCTTTACAAACAGGGTCGCGGCTTTTTTATCCATACAGTTGCTAACAACTTCATTGATCAAGTTGGTAATATTGTCGCGATATTGAAGTCGGAATCGGTCAGGCTCCCCCATCGACTGGCGCACTGCAGAATAGCGGGCACAAGAACGCTCGTAAGCCCAAACAAAAACGTCGCGCAGTAATTCGGTACGGTTGAGTTCATAAATACCAAGCAATCCATCTATATATTCTCGCTCGGGTACATCGACAAATGAAAGTGGGCTGAGGTTTTCGCAAATCAAAGGTATATTTGCAGCTAATCGAGACGTGCGCTTGTTCACATCGTCGAATGGTTGGAGGTAAGGCAATTGCACCATAACAAAAAATGCCTGCTCGAAAGGGTCTTGAATTGCAGTCGCTTTACGCAATACTTCTTCAAAACATGCCTTGATCAACGAGCCACCTTCCAGTGGGTAAAATACACTGCCACCTATGCCAACTGGTTGCTCTCGTAATCGCCCACAAGCAGCTAGATCAGGCAGTAAATTATCGGAAAGTAACGCATGAAGATTACATATGGTGTAGCTGTTAAAGCCTATCTCTGATGCAGAATTTACCAGCAATTCTATAGCAGCCTTATGATTAAGGATCATCTGTGTTTCAAAGGCATCTTTTCCTTCAGCAGCTTCACCAATTGCTAATAATCTTTCGGTTTCCAACAAAGAATAGGTATTTCCTTCGAGACGGCTTGAGTTCCAGGTCAAGTCTATCAATAACCTGTTATAAATTTGTAAGGCGTAGGTCCCTGCAGGCAGGATATCTGTTCGTACACCGCCAATCTTCCGTAGGTGTTGACGCGTTTGTTCCGAAAGGTAAAACGTTTGGTTAGGTATGTACTCACCGACAAAATCCCGCTGGTAACCAACGGGCTTTCGCTCTGACATGGGCAGTTGTACCGACTGTCTTATCTGCAGGCCTTCTTCTGAGACAGGAAAAGGACTTATAACATTAATTGGAAATAAGGTTTCTTTCTCATAGATCATTCCAACCTGAACAACATTAGACGATGTTATTTTGTATCGAGTCGCACGGCCACTGCCTTCTACTACCAACTGGCCTCTACCGACCAATAATGCCAACCGACGTTGCAAGGTTCGACGATTGAATGTCTGCGACAGAGCATTACTAATATCTTCGATCAAAGCACCCGCAGAAAAATTACCGATTGCCTGCTTGATGGCATCAAGTTCTGAATCTGGGATCTGCTTAGGCATCGTTTATGTGTCGTAATAGCATAATCACGACATATAAACGTATTTTTATGTCGTGATCAAGGTTTCGCGACAAATAAAATGTATTTTTCATGCCGCGTACTTTGGCTATATATTATAAGGGCTTTGACGACTTACTCTTTTTGGTCGTTTCGGGTTTCGAGGAGCGGCCTATCTAGTCGACCCTGAAGAACAGTTAAAGCATTGATTAAAAAGAGATATGTAATCAAATGTGTTAGAATAAACGTCCAGAAAAGCAGTAAAAAGAGCTAATAACTGGACGAATAAGAGGCCGATTAGTGAGTACTCCGAAAACGCCGAATG
>CAXMOZ010000047.1:0-2136 GCA_964195315.1 uncultured Acidimicrobiia bacterium
GTATGAAGATGTCGTAAAAGATCTAAAACGGCGTGGAAAAATATAAGGTTTCTATCAAACGTTCTGCGGTAAAAGAGATCGAAGCAATACCGCAAAAGAAAGAACGGCAACGCATAATTCAACGTATTGGCCAGTTGGCTAGTGATCCCCGCCCACCAGGTTCAAAGAAATTGTCTGGAAATAATAAGTTTCGAGTACGTCAAGGATCTTACCGAATTGTATACAGCATCGAGAATAATGAGCTTATTGTCGTAGTAGTAAAGATAGGGCATAGGAAAGATGTTTATCATGGTGCCCTCTAACAAGTCACTGCTGCCAATCGTCTTCGTCGCTGACGCCCCTTCGGCGGCTGCTGAGTTCAAACATTAGGCTGTTAACAGAACCAGGAAACCATACATGTCTTTTTTAACCGCCTTTTTCTATGACAGGCTCATGGTTAAAACGGAAGAGGCATGCCTAAAGAAATGGAGGCTTGATCTTCTTAGGCAAGTTAGTGGTGAGGTACTGGAAGTTGGCGCTGGTACTGGAGCAAATATTAAGCTTTATTCTGACAATGTTACCAGGCTTGTTCTTACTGAACCTGACAAACATATGCGGAAGATTTTAAAGGACCAGGTAGGCAATCAGCACCTGAAAAATGTCAGTGTATCCAATGGGACAGCGGAACAAATCGAGGCCGATGATGAGTCATTCGACTATGTCGTGTCATCATTGGTTTGCTGTTCGGTTACGGATCTAAAAGCCTGTTTAAGTGAAATCAGGCGAGTATTGAGGCCAGGGGGATGTCTCGTTTTTTTGGAGCATGTTGCAGCTGCTGACGGCACCTCAAGAAGGCGATGGCAGAATATAATAAACCCGGTATGGAAAACATTTATGGGAAATTGCCACCTTAATAGAGACACGGAACAGGCATTAGTGACTGAGGGTTTTGACATTATTCAAATTGAGAGAGAAAGTATGCGAAAAGCACCGCCAGTTGTTCGTCCCACGATACGTGGCATTGCAAAAAAGCCTGACAAACGTATGTAGTCGGACCCAGTAGAGCCGGACTGCTGATGCAGAGTGTTAGACATTCAAGAGGGTCAGAAAGATGGGGAAACAATATACTGAAATTCCAGACAGGCTGAAGCAGTTTATCGAAGAGCAAAAAATATTCTTCGTAGGGACTGCGACCGCCGACGGTAGAATCAACTTATCTCCAAAAGGAATGGACTCGTTGCATGTTTTAGATGGAAATCGAGTGGTATGGCTAAATGTTACGGGAAGTGGGAATGAAACATCCGCTCATGTTCAAGAGAATCCTCGAATGACAATAATGTTTGCTGCACTCGAGGGCAACCCGATGATCTTGAGACTCTATGGGAGCGCCAGGGTAATTCACAAGAATGATCCTGATTGGAAGGATAGTATTGCTCTGTTTGAGGCGCTGCCTGGCGCAAGGCAAATATATGATATGACTGTTGACCTCGTCCAAACATCTTGCGGGATGGGAGTGCCCATTTATAACTATGCGGGTGAAAGGGGGCAGTTAAACGAGTGGGCGGATAAAAAAGGAGAAGAAGGCATAAAGGAGTACTGGAGAGAAAAGAACCAGGAAAGTATCGATGGTAAGCAAACACACATCGTCAAGAAGAATACCTGACAAGCGCATGCAGTCGGACCTGGCCTAGGGCCAGACCGCTGATGCGGGCGTCAGGCGCTATCGAGGAATTATATGTATACCGATGAAGATTTAAATTTAGCAGTAGATAAGGGGGTTTTCACCGGCTCATCTGTTACAGAGTTTCGTGCATTGGTATCATCATTAAACAATTCACCATCCGTCGACGAGGAAAACTTTAGATTAATTAATGGCTTCAACGATGTCTTTGTTGTAATTGCCTGCTCGCTACTTCTTTTTTCTTCTCTGTGGGTACTGAATTCCAGTGTCAATAACGACAGCGTGGGGCTTTTGGTTTTTACGATTTTATCGTGGTTGCTATCTGAATTTTTTGTACGAAAAAGAAGGATGGCTCTTCCGGCAATTGCTTTGTTATTGTCATTTGTCGGTGGCGTATTCGCCTTCATGTTCGACGGCGGGATCACGCAGGCGACCAGCGCGTTCCGGGTGCCGGTGCACATCGGCGACGGCGAGCG
>CAXMOZ010000048.1:0-11314 GCA_964195315.1 uncultured Acidimicrobiia bacterium
CAGCAGCATCATAGAAGCGGCTGATTCTGAGATATTTTTGAGCGAAATGCGTACTTCACTGAGTAGGCAGCAGTTGTCTGAAGCTTCGGCAAAGGAAGCTTTGGTTCGGCAGTTGGGTCTTTGGGGTCAGCGAGCCAGAAAGCTAACATTGCCAGATACCTTGCCTAAGTTGCCTGTGATACCGCTTGATGTTCCATCGGTTGAGCAACAAGCGATTGAAAACCGCCTTGATGTAAGAATGGCGAATATGAATCTAGAGGCATTGGCTAAAAATTTGCAATTGACTCGTCTCAATCCTTTCCTTTCAGCCATCGAGCTCGGCCCCGCGCTTGAAAAATCAGAAGAAGGAACCGATAGAGGGTTTGAACTGGAATTTAGAATTCCTATTTTTGATAGCGGAGGAATAAAGACAGAAAAAGCAAAAATAATCTATCAGCAGGCGCAAGCACAAGCAGAGGTGACTGCGATTGCGGCGGCTTCAAATGCCAGAGAAGCGCTGGCTAGCTATCGTAACAGCATGGAAATAGCGAAACATTACGAGGATGTTCTTTTGCCATTGCGAGAGCGTGTCAGTCAGGAACAACTGCTGATGTATAACGGCATGTTAATCAGCGTTTTTGATCTGCTTGAAGATTTGCGTTCGGCGATGAATATGGAATCCAGTTATGTCGATTCGATAAAAGACTTTTGGATAGCCGATACGAATCTACAACAGGCGCTGACGGGCTCGGGTATGCCGGGCATGAATTTTGAGGGGGCTTCTTTGATGCCATCGGCAGCGGCTGACGGGGCAGGACACTAATATGAATGATAATGAGCAAAAAAAAATGACAAATAGACGACAGTTTTTAAAAGGGGCCGGAGCTGCAGCTTTAGGTGCAGGGCTGGTTTCCCGAGTCTCTTTGGCAGCACTGCCTGAATCTCCGAGTTCGATGAGCGCAACAATGGAACCCCCGGCAGAACCGACCAGTGGTCGTTGGTACAACCCCGTTGTGACACTTAACGGCTGGTCACTACCCTGGCGCATGAAAAATGGCTGGAAGGAATTTCACCTTACCGCAGAAGCGGTAGAACGAGAAATTGCCCCTGGTATGACCGCGCGTCTATGGGGTTATAACGGTCAGTCACCAGGACCGACTATTGAATGTGTGGAAGGCGATAAGGTACGTATTTTCGTGACGAACCGTCTGCCAGAACATACCACAGTACATTGGCATGGCATATTTCTAGCCGCTGGAATGGATGGTGTTACCGGTTTGAACCAGCCCGGAATTCCGCCCGGAAAAACCTTTGCCTACGAATTCGAACTCAAGCAATCGGGTACCTTTATGTACCATCCACATGCCGACGAAATGGTGCAGATGGCGATGGGCATGATGGGATCGCTGGTGGTGCATCCTAAAAATCCCGAGCTGCATAAGGTTGACCGAGACTTTTGTTTTTTGATGAGTTCCTATGATATCGATCCGGGTACGATGACGGCAAAGGTTAATACCATGACCGACTTTAATCTGTGGACCTGGAATAGCCGCGTGTTTCCGGGTATCGATCACCTGGTCTGCCGTTTAGGTGACAGAGTGCGTGTTCGTATGGGTAACTTGACCATGACCAATCACCCGATTCATGTTCACGGATTAAAATTCGAGGTCGCGGGTACCGATGGTGGCTGGGTCAGGCCAGAGGCAAGATGGCCCGAGGTGACCAGTGATGTCGCGATCGGTCAAATGCGCGCGATCGAGTTCGATGCAGATGCACCGGGTGACTGGGCAATGCATTGTCATAAATCTCATCATACGATGAACCCGATGGGGCATAGCGTGCCGAATATGATCGGTGTCGATCAAAGGGAGGTGCAACAGAGTATCTCTAAACTACTACCCGGATACATGGTCATGGGTGAGCGAGGGATGGCGGATATGGGAGACATGACTATGCCGCTACCCGCCAACACATTGCCGATGATGACGGGTGAAGGTCAATTCGGCCCGATCGAAATGGGTGGCATGTTTACCGTGCTTAAAATCCGTGCCGATCAAAAACCAAACGACTACTCCGACCCTGGTTGGTATGACAATCCCGAAGGCACCGTCGCCTACGAAGTGGATTTGTCGTAACATCAGGTTTTTAACCAACTAACCAACTAACCAAAAAACTAACGAAGGAAAATTAAAGATGAAAAAAACAGAAACCATGTTCGCTGCATCACTTCTGGCGATTACCTTTTCATTAACTCCAATGTCAGTATTTGCCTCTGGCGATCATGATCACAGCCACGGAAAGATGATGGAATTCGATCCAACGGAAAACGAATTTGGCAACTATAGACCTGGAATGCATATCACCAAAACCATCGAAGTCGAAATGAGCGATGAGATGCGTTTTACTCCGAGTTTTATCAAAGTAAAAAAGGGTGATGTCATTAAATTTGTACATCGCAATAAAGGCCAAACAATGCATGAATTTGTACTGGGCACAGCGGATTCATTGGCCGAACATGCCGAAATGATGAAGAAGTTTCCAGGCATGGAGCACTCAGAAGCTTACATGACTCATGTCGCGCCCGGCAAAAAAGGTGAGGTCATCTGGCAGTTTTCTGAAACCGGTGAATTCGCGTTTGGCTGCTTGATTCCGGGTCATTTCGATGCAGGCATGAAGGGAAAGGTGATAGTCGGTTCTTAAAACTAATTACTAGAAACCTTATCAGGAAATCATGAGGTTTATTTCGCTCAGGCAAGCTCAGAGACAATTTTGGCTTTGAGCTTGCTCTATTTTAATGAAGCAATAATCGCTAGCTGAATAAATCCTATTGGAGTTCGTTTCTAACTGTGGCAGATCAAACTAGTATACCCCCCTATAATCCTTGATGCTGATACCGATACCGAAGACCTTACATGATCGAAGCTTTTAATTTAGGCCCCTTGCTAATCCCGACTCGACCACTCATTCTAGTCTTAAGTTTGTTTTTCGCTTTCTGGTTGGCAAGCCGGCTTGCTGTGAGGTTCGCTCTAGAAAAGTCCAAGGTAAAACAAGTGGTTGAATATAGTGCCTGGATCGGTGTATTTGGCGCTCGCCTGAGTTTTGTTGCCGTGAACTGGAGCGCTTATCGAGATGCACCCTGGATCCTGCTGTATTTCTGGCAGCCTGGATATTTTTATCTTGGGGGGCTGGCTTTTGGTATCTGCGGCGCACTGCTGGTGGGTATGAAGCTTTTCCCCGCAAAACGTAGAGCACTGTTTACGGTTCTTACAAGCAGCTACCTGCTAGCAATCCTGCTGTATATTTCCGGCCTTCAATCTTTGGAACTTCTTCAAAAGCCCGGTATCGCTGGCGTTGGCAGCACTGTGTCTGACTTCAGGCTGCGTAATCTGTTGGGATCTAGTGTAGAGCTATCAGACCTGTCTGGTCAGGGCATCGTGGTGAACTTCTGGGCTACCTGGTGCCCCCCACCTGTCGGCGTGAAATGCCTCTTCTAGACGATATTCAAAAAATTTACCAAACCAGTGGTATTAATGTTGTTGGTATTGCAGTCGGGGAGCCTGCTGACCAGGTCAGATCTTATGTTGAGTCGGTTGGGGTGTCTTATCCAATCTGGGTCGATACTTCTCCAGCGGCTCCAAGTTTCGATCGCACACCGCAAATATTTTCACGCTTTGGCGGGATCGGGTTCCCGATGACCTTATTTATCGACTGGAACGGCGTGATTCAGACCATTTATGTAGGAGAGCTCAGCCGAGGATTCCTGCAGAGTGAAATTGACAAATTACTAGATTCATAAGTCAGCCCACTATGCAGAACAATCTACAGAGTAGCTTCTAGTGAAAGCTGTCTGATTAGTTGAAGTATCTGCGTGGCTGACGATTGGTTAATTGATGCTTCAGTATCAACATAGTGCTGAAGCGCTAATTCATATCGCATTCCAGTATTAAAATCTTACCTTTAGTTATATAGATAGTCAGCGGCTAGCGGTACACTATCGCGATGGAAAATACACTCATAATAGCGAAGGAGGCACCACCGCTCTCGCGCTCCTCATTGCGTTTCGCGCTTTATTTTTACCTGAAGTCGCGTTATACCTTGATGATTATATTCGCCTGTGAAGCGGCTCAGGCGGCCTGTACTATTATGCTGCCCTATGCGATTAAGGAAATTATCGATGCGGTTACCCTGGCGAATACAACGGGTGCCGATATATTCGATGCCTCGGAAGATGCATTAATATTATTTGCCCTGCTCAATTTGGGTATTGTGTTGTTCAGTCGTGCCAGTGGCGCCGCCCTGGTGATGACTGGACCTTTCCTGCGTACCGAAATCCGTAAGTCATTATTCAGTTATCTGCAGCATCACTCTCATCGCTATTTTGTCTCGCATTTTGCCGGTTCGTTAGCCAGTCGCATCGCCGAAGTAGCGACGAGTTGCATGCATGCTTTGTGGACAATCACCTTTGATTTTTACCCCTTGATTATCAAATCGGCAGTTGCATTAATCCTATTATTTACGGCCAGTAGTGACCTGGCAATCGTATTAAGTCTTTGGCTCGGGATTTATATCTATGTGTCGTTCCTGCTTGCGAAAAAATGTCGAATTTATGCACAGGATTTCGCGGCGGCGCGATCCCTGGTCACCGGCAAGATAGTCGACTCGGTGACCAATGTGATGAACGCGAAAATGTTTGCGCGGCGCAAATACGAAGAAGCCTATCTCACTGATTATTTGAATGAGGAAGTCAGCCAGGCGATGCGTACTTTTTGGTACATGGAAAAGTTACGCTGGTTTCAATATACCGCAGCGATGGTGTTGATGGTCGGCATGGTCGGTTATGCCTTGAAAATCTGGTCTGAAGGCGACATGACAGTGGGTGAGTTTTCGATGGTTGCGGGGCTGGCGATCATGTTAATCGAAGCGGCTCGTGGTTTAAGTCGAAGCTTCCTCGAATTTTTCGAGTATCTCGGCAATATTAGCGATGGTGTAGGGGTGTTTGTTCAATCACACGACATTGTCGATAGCGAAGGGGCTAGTGTGCTAGCGGTTGATCAGGGCGAAATCGCCTTTGATAACGTCACTTTCATTTACCAGGAAGGCTTGAAGGTGTTTGAACAGCTCGACGTCACCATACCGCCTAAACAGCAAGTCGGCCTGGTTGGTTTTTCGGGGTCAGGCAAATCAACCTTTGTTAATCTGATGCTGCGTTTGTTTGAGCCACAAAGCGGAGCGATCCGTATCGACGGTCAAGATATACTAGAAGTAACACAGGACAGTTTGCGCGAAAATATATCGATGATTCCGCAGGACCCACAGTTATTTCACCGCTCTCTGATGGAAAATATCCGTTATGGCAGGCTCGATGCCAGTGACGAAGAAGTGGTAGAAGCCGCGAAAAAAGCCCATGCACACGATTTTATTCTGCAAACCGAAAAGCAGTATGACTCACTCGTCGGTGAGCGTGGCGTTAAATTATCAGGGGGGCAGCGACAGCGAATCGCCATTGCCCGAGCGATCTTGAAAAACGCCCCAATACTGATATTAGATGAAGCAACGTCTGCGCTCGATTCTGTTACCGAGAAAAAAATTCAACAAGGTCTCGATAACTTGATGAAGGGAAGAACCGTCGTAGTGGTTGCTCATCGACTGTCAACCATCGCCCACATGGATCGAATCCTGGTATTTGATGAGGGAAAGATCATCGAAGATGGAAACCATAAAGCTTTGTTACAACTGGATGGCCATTACGCCCATTTGTGGAATATGCAGGCTGGTGGTTTCTTACCTGAACAAGATAACTGACGAAGATACTTGAGAAAAAAGCTAATCAGGATTTTGGAACGTCGATAATAACGATAGTGGTATTCGTGCCCTAATTTTTTCTGTTCTGGTCGGGTTGAGACGTTAGCAATCACTAGTCAATGGTCAGGAATCGCCAAGATAGCTAATAGTTGTTCAGCGGATCTTTGGTTTCATCACCGATAATATTCGAGTCTATCTGCCTTCACTGAACCAAATCGCTAATAGCGACGTATAACTTCAAATCTATTTCTCGCCAATCGTCCTCAGGAGTATCAGGACCATGACCCAAATCCATTTCGCCATTGCCCGTGGCTTGATTGGCAGCTTTTTGCTGCTGTTTGTACTGTCCTGTGCGACAGCAGATCCCTTGCCGAGTGATCCAAATCGTCCGGCCCACCATACGGACGAAGGGTTTCAAAATCTGCATATCGAAATCCCAGATAAAACCTTTTTTAGTTTTTTGAAAATGCGCTACTTCAGTGATGTAAAGTGGGCTGACCATGAAGGGGAGGGCGACCAGGTGCCGTTTCAAACCCTGGACTTGGATTTAGTTAGCAATCCGCCGGAAGGCTTGCAGGTGAGTTGGCTCGGCCATTCGACTTTTTTGATTCAACTCGATGGTGTCACGCTGTTAACTGACCCGATATTCTCAGATCGTGCTTCACCATTTAGTTTCATGGGACCCAAACGTTATGTGCCTCATGTCGTTGATTACGACAAACTGCCTAAGATTGACTATGTGATTATTAGTCACAATCACTACGACCATCTGGATATAGAAACGGTTCGACATTTAGGCAACGACCCTATTTATTTTGTGCCATTGAAATTAGCGCAATGGTTCAAGGATGCGGGTATTGCATCGGATCGCGTGCGTGAAATGGATTGGTGGGACAAGGTCGAAGTACCAGGACTGCAAGTCCAGGCTATGCCGTCGCAGCATTGGTCTGCCCGGGGTCTGTCAGATCGGTTTGAGTCACTTTGGGCCAGTTGGTATGTCGAGCTTGGTGGCTATAGCCTGTGGTTTGCCGGTGATACTGGTTACAACGATATTCAGTTTAAAGACATTGGAGACAAGACAGGTGGCGTTGACTTTGCCTTCATCCCAATTGGTGGATATCTACCTCGTGCGTTCATGGCCGACTTCCATATTAATCCGGAAGAGGCAGTGAAAATTCACCGTGATGTGAAAGCCAGTGTCAGCTTCGGTATGCATTGGGGGACTTTTCCTCTCACAGCCGAGGGACCTATGGACCCAGTATTGGAGTTAGCCGAACAGATTAAAAGTTATGGATTAGAAGAAGGAGAGTTTATTACACTGGACCTGGGTGAAACGATCCACTATCAGCCTTAACACCCATTCATCGGCTTAGATAAAATGGCAGGCATCGGCGTTGAATTGCCGCCGGGACGAACGAAGTAATTTTCGCTACTGTGAGGGCTATGCCTTTTAAACAGGTTGATATGGAATGGTTTTTTTAAAAAATTATTTTCTTGTGTCAGTCTAGTTTGTAAGTCGGCATACAAAAGACGCTGATATTTTCTGTTCGTAAGCAGGTAAAATGAGGTAGTCTCCAAATAAGGGAAATTATTGCTAACACATCACTCACTCTGGCCGAACTGAGTATTTTGACTATGCAGCACAATTCTGATCTTAACTTGCATTGGCACACATTTATTGAATTAGCCTGCGCTCGATTTGCTCACAGTGGCACTGGTATTGGTATTGAAGTTGCCCCGTTATTGTTACCGCTCGCTCAAAGCAATTTAGGCTGGAATCGGTTGCCTAATGCTTTACCTTTAGACAAGGCCATTAATGCCATTGCCGATGAAAATCTACGCACCGCAATTGAGGCTATTGTGCCACGCTTAACTTGGGTTGAGCGCGGCTTCTTCACCAATAGCGATGCCGTTAACCGCGCATACATAGAGTTGGTGGGCCCGCAAGGTCTGTTACTCAATGATCAATTCCGTTTTGGAATATATTGGCAACAAGCTCATACTTTCTATCCAAAACATCGCCATGATGCCCTTGAGTTCTATCACATTGTTAGCGGTACAGCGCTTTGGCAAAGTGCCGAACAAGACTTTGAGGCCCGGTTACCTGGGGAGAGCTTTGAACATTTAGATCGTATTGATCATTCTACGAAAACTCAAGATGAAGACTTGCTTGCTTTGTGGGCTTGGCGCGGCGATTTAGATTTTGGTAATTACTCAATGGATGTTTAACCTGACTCGGTTAAGCGCTCAATCAGGCGCCATTTAGGACATCAATCAATACAATTTTATAGTATCAATCGGCATCGGTATGCTTATGCAGTAATGCGACTGTAACTTCTTATTTCGTTAATAACAGAAAAAATGAAAGACTTAATCTGATAATTTCAAGGATGGCCGATTAACGAAATAAACACCCATCACACAAAGTGCCATGCCAGCTATAGAGATATAACTCAGTGTTTCGCCAAATAAGTAGTGTGCTTCGACAACGACTAGAGGTGGCACGAGATAAAACATGCTCGAAATGCGACTAGCTTCGCCTAGTTTAATGATCGACATGAGCAGAACGACACCGCCGATAGAAAGGCCAAATACCTGCCAGGTTAAGGCGATAGCAAAACCAGTCGACCAGGCTACTTGCCAGCTTTCGCCCAAAATAACTGCGAATACTGCTGTCGCTATAGTGGCTGCAACATATTGCATGAGTACGCCGGTCAGTAGATGCGATTGATCACAGAACTTCTTTTGATAGATCACACTGCTCGATGCCGATAGCAAACTAAGTAAACACATGCCGATGGTTATCAATCCGAGGCCATCGTCGTCAATTAAATCAAGTCCAAATTTTCCGAGTATAACAATGGCAACTCCGACAAAGCCGACAGCCAAACCGAGTAACTTTTTTACGGTGAATGATTCACCAATAAAAATACTCGCCAAAACCATTGTCAGTATCGGTTGAATGCCAATAATGATGGCGACAATGCCTGAGGGCATGCCTTGTTTAACGGGCCAGAATACGAAACCGAGATAACAGCAATGAAGTAATACTCCGGTCACCATATCGTGCCTGTATGGCCAAAATTTGCGCGGCAGGGGAGCGCCGAATAGATAAATAATCGGAATAAGGGCTAGTGTTGTAAGCGCCATTCTTAGGCATAAAAACACAAACGGATCGGCATTTTGCATACTGTATTTGGCGGCGATAAAGCCGGTACTCCAAATTAGTACGAATATTAAAGGTGATAGGCGAACGAAGAGTGTGGTATTTGCCATGCCTAACTTTTTGTTGAGAGAGGTGAAAACCTATTGACTTCACGAGTCGAAAGTCAATAGGTTATTTTAAACAACGTATTTAAAACAGTTTATTTGATTTCGAGTAATTCGACTTCAAAAATTAAAGTTTCGTATGGGCCAATAGACTGGCCTGCACCGCGCTCGCCATAGGCTAGCTCGTAAGGCACGACGAATTTATATTTGCTGCCAATAGTCATCAATTGAACGCCTTCGGTCCAGCCTGGAATAACTTGGTTCAAACCAAATGAAGCCGGTTGGTTGCGTGAGTAAGAGCTATCGAACTCAGTGCCATTAAGTAATGTACCGCGATAGTGAACGGTTACCGTATCGGTCGCGTTAGGCTTTGCACCATCGCCTTCCGTGATGACAGTATACTGTAAGCCAGAATCAGTCGTGGTAACGTCATCTTTTTTACCATTCTCAGCCAGGTAGGTTGCACCGTTTGCTTTGGTCTCGCCAAACTTAGCTTCGCCCATTTTTTGCTGTGACTCGCTTAAAGCAGCGCCAGCTTCCTCTAACGTCATGAGAGTTTCTTTGCCTTCGGCCTGCGCTTTAATGCCTTCTAGTAAAACTTGATAATCGACTTCACCGTATTGTTTTAATACTTGCTCGCTAATCATCATTCCTAAACCGTAACTTAGCTTGTCTTTGTCGGTGTTAATAGTGGTTGCTCCAATGGCTGTCATAGTGAAAAAGAGGCCTATTGTAGTTAGGCCGATGCGTTCAAAATTCATATTACGAGTCTCGTTTTCGGTTTTAGAAGAGGTTGAATATTGCGTGGCATTATATATACCTGCGCTGAATAAGGTAGAGGCTAGTTTGTTAAATTAGTTGCAAATGATAAATACAATGTCATGATTTTTTACGATCTATTAATATTGCCTATTTTATCGAAAAACGTTATTGCCTTTAAACTCTGCATTTGACAGCGAAGTGGTCTGAATCTGCAGGTCAATCTAAATCCCATTAAAATAATACAGAGGTATCATCGATGGCAACGTATAATAATAGTTTAGGGCAGCCAATAGGTTTCCCGGTTGAATCCTGGCAGCCCGCTGCACATCCCCAGGGTTCAGTTATGGAAGGTCGTTTGTGCCGACTAATGCCCATCGACATCGCTAGTCATGCGCGAGATTTGTTTGAAGCATTTTTACTGGATGCCAATCATCATAACTGGACTTATCTGCCCTATGGGCCATTTGAACAGTTTGAAGAATGTAGGAATTGGCTGGAGTCTACTTGCAGCAGTGACGACCCTTACTTTTTTAGCGTCATCGACCTGTCTAGTGGCAAGGCGATTGGCGTCGCCAGTTTTCTTCGCATTACATCCGATATTGGCGCCATCGAAGTTGGGCATATTCATTTTTCACCTTTAATGCAAGGGTCGGCCATATCGACTGAGGCGATGTATCTTATGATGTCGAGAATATTTGATGACCTGGGTTATCGGCGATATGAATGGAAATGTGACTCACTAAACCAGCCTTCCTGTCGAGCGGCCCTGCGAATGGGTTTTCTGTTCGAAGGCATATTTCGACAGGCAACAATGTATAAACAGCGCAACCGTGACACAGCCTGGTATTCGATACTCGACAGTGAATGGCCGCTAATAAAAGGTGTATTCGAAAACTGGTTAAAGACAGAGAACTTTGATCTTGAAGGTCATCAAAAAACAAGTCTTTCAGCCGCTATGAGCGACGCATTAAAAGTTATTCGATAAACAGTTAAGGTTTCATTTTGGCTATGTTTAATCGCCTTTTGTAATAGTTTAGATATAAGAGCACATCTATTAATCGATGGCTAGAAATCTTGAGGCCAAAATACACAAACTCTGCCTTGAAAGTCTTCGCAATAGCTAGCTATTACGTGCGACTTTCGCCTTGATTTTGAATATTTTGACTCTCAACCTCTCTTACCCAGAATAAATAGAGATGCCCATAACTCAATCAGTATTGAATAATACCGTGGTGGATTTCGATAACTTCGGTGAGCTAAATAGTGAGTTGATGTAGGGTCTGATTGAACATCAACTGATGGGAGCTATTAGACAATTTGCTGATGCTGTAGCTTCCACTTTACAGGCTTTTTTTCAGGTGATAGTTTTAAGTCGTTATTGAACAATCGTCTATAAGGGCCGCATAGAGCTCTAATAAGATATTTTTTTAGGTAGTTGGATGTAAGAGAAATCTCGCAGTTCGAAATAGGATTTTCGTATCAATGTAGTAAAGTTATACAC
>CAXMOZ010000049.1:0-7175 GCA_964195315.1 uncultured Acidimicrobiia bacterium
TATCTATAAAAGCAGGCTCTGAGTGGTTGATTGGTGTCCAGCATCCTGTTTATACCTACGAGTATCAGGTTGAAGGCGACACCAGAGATTGTTTGCTACATGATTTAGCCTAGGGCACTTTTTAAAGCGCTTTAAAAACTAGGCCATGCCCTTCCCGTTTGTTGCTCGAACGGGAATTCCCTTCGGATCAAATCCCTCAAGACAGTAAACGTTGACGCCAAAATGATCAGGGGCGTCTCGCTTTCGGTGGAAAGGATAAATACCGCAAACGCTACAAAAATAATGCTGCGCGGTATGGGTATGGAAGGTATACGTTGTTAATCTGTCTTGCCCCGACAATAACCGTAGAGCACTCTCAAGAACCTTGACCATCAAGGCATTCTTTCTAACACAAATAGAACAATCGCAGATTGTTAGTTCTTCAAGGTCAGTGTCAACTTCAAACGTGACTGCCTGACAATGGCAAGAGCCTTTGAAAGTTTTCATTTAGAATATTAGTCATTCCTATAAACAGTAGTTTTAGACTCACTCATTCATCCGACCAAACTGCGAATTCATTGCCATTCGGGTCCCTGAAGTGAAAGCGTCGTCCACCAGGGAAGTCGAATATCGGTTTGATAATATTGCCACCGGCTGAGTTAACTTTCGATTGTGTTTGTTCCAGGTTCTTACTGAAGAAAATGATGAGAGCACAACCATTTTTGGTCGAGCACGATAAATCTGATTGATAGAGCCCACCGTCTATACCAGCACCAGAAAAGGCCACATAATCAGGCCCATAGTCGACGAATGACCAGCCAAAAACTGTCGAGAAAAACGCTTTGGTTTTTTCAAAGTTTTTAGCGCCAAATTCGATATAGTTTATTTTTTCGTGTTGGTTCATTGCGGTCTCTATTCGTTGTATTTTATCTCTTCACAGAATTTTGTTACCGGGCTTAAACCAACTCAACTGGTCATGTAAACCAACCACTTCACCGACGACGATCAAAGTGGGTGCACGGACATCATTGCTTTTCACAAGGCCGGGCAGCGTATTCAAATTGCCAATCAATACTCGCTGAGCCGGAGTTGTACCTTTTTCGATTAAGGCCGCTGGCGTATTTTCATCTCTGCCATGCTTTTTTAACGCATCGCAAATTCGCTGCACATTATCTAACCCCATATAAAAAACAACCGTTTGATTGGCGTGACTTAACATAGCCCAATTTAAATCATCACCATCGATTTTTCGGTGACCAGTCACAAAAATACAGGCCTGAGAATGATCTCGATGAGTGAGCGGTATACCTGCATAAGTGGTGCAGCCAGACGCGGCGGTTATACCGGGCACGACCTGAAATTCAATATTCTCCTCAATGAGTTCTCCAATTTCTTCGCCGCCTCGGCCAAAAACAAAAGGGTCACCACCTTTTAAACGTAATACCCGTTTGCCCTGTTTGGCTAATCGCACCAGTAGTTGATTGATGTTTTCTTGCGAAATACTGTGATTAGCACTGGCCTTACCGGCATAAATCTTTTCGGCATCTCGCCTGACTAATTCCATGATTGGTTCAGATACCAGCCGGTCATAAACGACAACATCACACTTCTGCATCAGTCTAAGTGCCTTAAAAGTTAATAGGTCTGGATCGCCTGGCCCTGCCCCTACCAGATAAACTTCACCTTTATACTCGGGGTCGGGGTCTGCTGATTGGATTAATTCACCAAGCATTTTTTGTGCATCATTCATTCGGCCAGATAGTGCAAATTCTGCTACTGGGCCTTCGAGCACTGACTCCCAAAAACGTCGACGTAAATCCACGTTGTCGAATGCTTGTTTTACATTTTCTCGGTAATTATCGACTAGTTTGGCTAGCTCACCATAAGCCGATGGGATAGATGCTTCGAGCTTTGACCTGATTAGTCTCGCCAGAACGGGGGATGCTCCACCGGTAGAAATAGCAATCTGGATTGGGTTTCGATCAATAATTGATGGCATTAAAAAACTACATAGCTCGGTATTATCTACCACGTTCACAGGAATATTTTGTGCTTGCGCGATGGTTGAAATTTCGGCGTTAAGCTCTGCAACATTGGTGGCGGCTATGACTAGTTTGACGCCCGTCAAGTCTGCGGGCTCGTAGTTTCTGACCAGGCAGCGGATAACACCCTGCCTTTCTAATTCGGCTACTTCTGATCCTATATTCTTAGCAACAACGCTGACGTCAGCACCGGCCTTCAGCAGTAGCGCTATCTTACGAGCGGCGATACTACCTGCTCCGACCACAAGACATGGTTTATGGCGAATACTCAAAAAAATGGGGAGGTGTTTCATCGATTATTATTGTCGGCATCTGAAAATTGAATAGTTTAATTATGCTTGGTTTCGGTGCATTAAAGCTACTACTTTGCTATTGATGAATGCATTATCAATGTTTAAAGCCGCAGCTTAATAACCTAGCCCAGATAGTCTTACCTAAATGAGACCAAAACCTAATACAATGCACATTTCATAGGATTAATCAGTCACTCATGTCAAATAACCCAATACAAAATGCCATTAAAAAGGTAGCCACCGGTCCAGAGTACAGTAAAAATCTATCTTACGACGAAGCTCTGGAGTCGATGGCCTACATCCTGGAAGGTCATGCCGATCCGGTTCAAACGGGTATTTTCTTTATTGCTTTGCGCATGAAGCGTGAAACCAGTGAAGAGAATCGAGGCATATTACAGGCGATCAGAAATTCCAGTCTGACATTGGCAGCTAGTGATCGGTTCATGGTAAATGTCGATCATCTCGTTGACTTGTCCGACCCCTATAATGGTTATATTCGAGGTGTACCCTCTTCTCCTTTTTTACCTGCGATCTTTGCTGCTGCCGGTTACCCTTGCGTTTCACATGGCATGGAACAAGTCGCACCAAAATACGGCGTGACCTCCCATCGTATATTGAAAGCAGCAGGTAAAGCCGTTCTATTATCAACCAGTGATGTCAAAGCCAACCTGGAAGATAATGAAATCGGCTGGTCTTATCTTGATCAAGCCGTCTATTGCCCTGCCTTACATGAGTTAACTCCATTGCGACAGCGTATGGTAAAACGCCAAGTATTGACGACGGTGGAAGCCTTAGCTCAGCCACTGCGTGCGAAAGGTAAAACTCACATGCTGAGTGGCTATGTTCATAAAGCTTACCCCGCGATTTATGCTGATTTGGCGCGGCATGCGGCCTTTGAAAATATGGTGTTGATTCGTGGCGTAGAAGGCGGTGTTGTGCCATCACTAAAGCAGCAAGGTCGCTATTATAGCTATGATGATTTTGGTGAAGAGTCGCTACATGAAATCGATCCCCACTCAATCGATTTGTCCCAAAAAAGTAGAAATGTCCCCTTGCCTGAACATCTCAGTGATATCGAAGACTCAAATAGCGAAGCAAAGCTGAATGAACTCGCGCACTACGCGGCTGAATTGGGATTGAAGGCATTGGCTGGGGAAAAAGGTCCTACTCGTGACAGCCTGATTTATGGCGGCGCTATTATGCTGAGTGCTCTCAATCAGGTAAGTTTGAGTGAAGCTGCCGACATAGTAAAAAGCTTACTAGATTCTGGTGTTGTTTTATCAGTATTTAATCAGCATCCATAAACCTAGAAAATAAACCTCCAGTAACCTCGATTTAAATTTTAGATTTAAACTTGAGATTACCGGAGCTAGAGTGAGATCAAATATCGACAATCAAGTTATTAGTCGACAGTAAGTTATCCAATATTTGCTGGTCACTTAAGTTGCCGTTTAAAGTTAGATCCACATTGCCCAAAACGATTTGTTGACCTAGTCCGCCACTGCCCGTCGTGTCGATAGCGATTGTTGTACTATTCGTTACTGCGTCGTAGCTAAATTCAAAATAGTTATCCAGATTCCCTAGATTTTCACCACTTAACATATCTGACAGGTCTAATACATCACCGCCAGTTCCAACGGTAAAACCTTCAATGGTATCAATAGTTAGCCCAGTAACGCCTTCATCGCCGGCTTCGAGTGCGAAGATATCAATTCCAGCGCCACCAATGAGACTATCACTGCCAGTACCACCGATGAGTAGATCGGCACCCTCACCGCCCTGTAGCGTATCATCTCCCTCATGACCCATCAGAACATCATCACCAGCGTTGCCAACGAGGATATCGCCACCAGACCCAGACACTAGTATTTCATCTTCACTACCACCGGTAATGATACTGCCAGATACTGCCGTTACGTTAACTGAAGTAGAGTCCTGCACGCCAGCACCATTATCTAAGGTGTAATCAAAGCCACCAACTAGTGCGCTGCTATAGTCAGCATTGGTGGCGTTGATGGTCATAAATAAATCGTAATTACCATCGTTGCCATCAGCTTGCGCTTCGACAACAACATAATAAGTGCCCGAACTTGAGGCTGTATATCCACCCCAAGGCCCACCACTGTTATTGGCAACAATAGAAACAAAGTCCCCATTACTATCGTAAACACTGGCATTCACCAGCACTGAACTATTATCAACATCAAGCCATAAGTTCTCACCCTGTGCTAAAGTGACAGAAATCCAGTCCTGATCACCGCTGCCATAAATATTACCCAGGTACGCTGCGCTATAACCATTGACGTTAACCCCCGACAGATTGCCATCATTTGAGCTAAATAATGATCGGATCGAAAAGTCAGTAGCGGTAGCCAGAGTATTATTCTGAGCAGTCGATTCACCCCTATCCGTTATCGACGTAGCTTGGTTAATGGTTTCAAAATCAGTTTCAGCTAAGAATAAAGCTGCGCTTGCTGGGTCAAAGCTAATGTTTGTTGTGCCAGTAACAGTGCCAGAAGTTGCATTTTCAGTTGAGCTGAGACTAAAGCCAAATGGCGCAGTGTCATTGTGAGTTAATGCCGAATCAGAGATATTAATAACCGATCCATCACTAATATTAGTAATAATAATATCTTGATTGGCATCAATTGATGGCTCGTAGTTGATGTTGAATTGAATATTTGCAGTGTAACTATCGCCATCGTTATCCATGACAGCCACTGGAAATAGTTCAGTTTGTCCTAAAACTGCCTGATTAACATCTAGTGAGTAACTGTATTCACCCGAGTCTAGATCAAAAGTCAATAAGCCACCCAGAGCAGTTGTTAAGGTCAATATACTGGTTGTAGAAGTGAGTGGGTCGTAGAGGTGAGTAACACCATCAACCACTATGGAGGAAACGTAACCTCCATCCGCGCCAATGACAAAACCATAAGCTCCATTAGCGCCTAAAACCTCAAGAGAACCGGCCACCGTATTGTTTGACAATGTTTCGAGTAATGTCGCAGATAAATCATCTGTATCAGAAACGGCTATTGCATATTGGTCGCTACCACCGACGAGTGGATGCGCCACTTGCTCTAACTCTCCTAGATTCGCTGATCCGATGCCTATACCAAAAGCGATATCAGAATTCTCATCTACATAAGATTCCCAAGCAGCCTGCCCAGTCAATGCATTGCCAGCTCCGTTGGTATAGGTAATGCTATTGTCCACACCGTGATTATTGCTTGATACACCGTCTGAAACAAAATAAATTAATGATTGATCCGCTACAGGAGGTGTTCCCGAGTTAATCACTGCATTCAAAGCCGAGTCGTAGTACGTACCGCCACCCGCTTGCAAACTATTGAGAAAATCTAAAGCTGAATAAACGTCATCTTGATACCAGCCTGATGATTGAACACTGCCGGAAAAAGCAATAATTTGCACATTTACATTGCCTAAATCATCAGTGCCAGCGATGAGCGATTCTATAGCACTGGTTGCAGCTTCTAGTCTGGTATCGCCATTGGGTGTGAGTGTACTCATACTGCCAGAAACATCTAACACGATTGAAAGATTGTAAATTAATGGCGCAGCTGTGGTAGCCAAGTTTTGGGAAATATCATTTCCGCCCGGTGCGTCATCAACAATACTGATATTAAGATTAGAGCTACTGAGATTACCCGTATCAGTGTCCATTAGTGTATATTGGAAGGTTTCAGAAGTATTATCACCTGAGCTGGCCGATGTCATTGTGTATGAATAATCACCTGCTCGAATGCTGCCTGAATCAGCGGTATAAACCGTTAACGTTCCATAGGCACCATCAATAATTACAACACCACTGCTAGGTGTTACTGTCGTGCCACTAAAAGTGATTTGACTTATCAGAGTGGAAGCGCCTATACCGGTATCATTATCAAGCAGGTTATCTGCAGTAGTAGTTTCTAACGTAGTAACAGCTTGAGTACCTGAAGCCATACCCGATTCATAAACCGTTGCTGTATCGGTAATCGCCGCACTGATATTGTCATGCGACATTGTTAGGTCGGCGCTAGTGACATCGCCATCACCGTCCTCGAATGTATAGGAGAAAATATCATCAGGAACCGTTCCTAATACTAATTGGCTTGATGTATAACTATAAGAACCACTTTGATTGATCGTTAAACTTCCATTTGCTGTTGTAATACTTAAATCGCCAGCCCCATCAAATCCACTATAAACAGCACCATCAAAACTAACCGAAGTAACAGAACCAGGACCATCCTGGCCAATAGAGTCGATACCTGTGCCGTCTCCGCCTGCACCGGTAATGACGTTCCCATAAATGGTACCGCCAAAGCCAACACTATCATTGTCGTCAGCGGCTACAGGGAATGTATCAGATACATTTATATTCACTGTTGTCCAGGCAGATGACTGTGTTCCATCAGAAATATGATAGGCAAAGCTATCAACTAAGTTATCGGAGGTACTATGATCGAGACTAATAGGCGCGGTATAGGTAAAACTGCCGTCTGCACTTATTATCACAGTACCACCGAGAACCGTAGTAACTACATTTGTGCCGTTCGCTGTGCTTTGACCGCCTCCTGACATATTAGTAGCAAAAGCCACAACATTGATTGCACCCCCATCAGGGTCACTATCATTCGCTAATATGCCTGTCAAAACACCTTCAATTAAACTCCCACCCTCGATTATCGTATAACTATCGCTAACTACCACTGGAATATCAGCCTGTGGATTCACCGTCATGTTGACGGTACCGACAGTACCTTCGGCATTCGTATAGGTGAAGCTGTCCAGACCATTGTAATCAGCATTCGGGGTGTATCTGACCGTGCCATCGGGGTTGATGCTGACACTACCA
>CAXMOZ010000050.1:0-4082 GCA_964195315.1 uncultured Acidimicrobiia bacterium
TAGACCTGCTTAATTTTCCTCTTTGGATGCCGGGTAAAACTACCCGGCTTTTTTTCACCCATTTTTCAACTAACAGGATGATAACAATTGAAAGATTTTAGAATCACTATCATGAACTTTATGTCGCATCTGAAACTTTTATCCATCCTCCAAACTAGCCCCTAATTAACCTCTTTTTCTATCCCAAATGGGATGCTGCATTATCAATAAGGGCTGTATTTTAACTATTGAATTTGTTCTATATTGAAAATAGACAAGACCTATCTGTTTTCAATAAAACAAGTGTGTAAAATTGTCTGGCATCCTATGCATAGCGGTTTATTGTCATAGAGGCAGTTTGAGTTTCTCTGAGCAATTTAGGATGGGGAAATAAATACTTAACGTAAACAGAATAGGTTAACCAATTAAATACTATGAGTGAATATACCGAAAAATTTGATGCTACTGGCCTTAATTGCCCGATGCCGATCCTACGGGCAAAAAAAGTACTTAACACACTCAATAGCGGAGACGTGCTATTTGTCATATCGACCGACTCAGGATCGGTTAAGGACTTTGAGGCCTTTTGCAAACAGACCGGAAATGAACTGCTGGAAAGTAGTGAAGCCGAAGGTAAATACCATTATTACATTAAAAAAACCTGACATTAACGATCAGGCATCTAGTAACCGATAAATGAGAGAGGTAGTCAAATGAGCGAGAAGAAATTAGCACTAATAGCGACCAAAGGTAGCCTGGACTGGGCCTACCCTCCTTTCATACTGGCTTCCACAGCAGCTGCACTCGGTTACGAAACACAAATATTTTTTACCTTCTACGGATTACAACTACTTAAGAAAAAACTCGATCTGTCAGTCACCCCGTTGGGCAACCCGGGTATGCCGATGCCGATGGCGATGGATAAATGGTTTCCTGTCATTGGCACTGCGATTCCCGGCATGCAAAGTATGATGACGATGATGATGAAGCAAAAGATGAAGGCCAAAGGCGTCGCGAGTATCGAAGACCTACGCGATATTTGTCTTGAGGCAGAAGTTAAATTAATCGCCTGCCAAATGACAGTGGACTTATTTGACATGAAATCTTCTGATTTTATCGATGGTATCGATTATGCCGGTGCCGCGACATTTTTCGAGTTTGCCGGGGAGTCTGACGTCAATTTATTTGTTTAGCCTGCACTTAAGATTTATCTAGTTGCGCTATGCAAATCATCGACTCTTCATAAATTAATCATTTGATTAGTGAATTAAGTGATCAATAGCACCAGATAAACTGGTGAATGGCAGGTTGCTATAAACCTAAACAACAAGTGCAACCTTTTTTTGAAGTTATATGTTCCCTATGAGGATATAAAAAATGCTTAGACCTGCGAAGTTACTCCTGACAACCCTGTCAGTATCAGCTTTATTACTATCAACCCAATCCTGGGCAACCAACGGCTATTTTTCCCATGGTACCAGTGTCGCGGAAAAGGGCATGGCCGGTGCCGGGGTTGCCTATTCGCAAGATACCCTGGCCGCCGCTAGTAATCCCGCTGGGATGGTCTGGCAGGGTGAACGTTACGACATTGGCGCTGCGTTGTTTTCGCCAATGCGGAGTTATACCGTTACTGGTCCACCTTCTGGTGGTGGTTTTAACATTGGTGGTGGCAACCAAAGTATCGACAGTGAAAACGAAGCCTTTATAATCCCGCAATATGGACAAAACTGGATGCTGAGCAGCGATAGCTCTATCGGTATTTCAGTGTACGGCAATGGTGGTATGAATACTGAATACAAGGGTGGGTTTGCACTAGGTGGAGCACCTGGTACTTTTGGTGGCGGCACAACGGGTGTTGATCTCGCACAACTCTTCATTTCGACTACTTACGCGAAAAAGATTTCTGAATCGGCTTCCTGGGGTGTGAGTGGTATCGCTGTTTACCAGACCTTCGAAGCGACAGGCCTAAGCAATTTTGGCGCTTTCGGTTTCTCCAGTGATCCAAACAACTTGACCAATAACGGCCAGGACAGCGCCACCGGTTTCGGTATGCGCCTGGGTGTACAGGGAGAAGTATCTCCGGGTATCACACTGGGAGCCTCGTATCAGCCCGAGATAGACATGAGTGAATTCGATAAATATGCCGGCCTGTTTGCCGAGGGTGGAGACTTCGACATTCCTTCTACCTGGACTCTGGGTTTGGCCTGGCACATTAGTGATTCACGTGTATTTGTAGTCGATGTACAGCAAATTAACTATGAAGATGTCGCAGCGGTGTCCAACACGATTACACCTTTAACCGATGGTAGTTGTATTGCGGGTGTCGGCGATGGCTGTTTGGGTGCTTCCAATGGCGCCGGTTTCGGCTGGAAAAATATGACCGTCGTCAAGCTCGGGTATGAATGGCAAACCGATGACACCTGGACCTGGCGCCTGGGTTATAGCTTTGGCGATCAACCTATCCCTGAATCCGAGGTTGTGTTTAATATCCTCGCCCCCGGTGTAATGGAAGATCACCTGACTTTTGGTTTCACACGTGCTCTCGATAGCAATAGTGATTTCAATTTCGCGTTCATGTATGCACCCAGTGTCAGTGTGTCAGGCCCTAACACATTTGACCCTACACAGACAGTCGAAATCGAGATGGATCAATACGAACTGGCGGCCAGTTATAGCAAGCGTTTTTAAGCCTAAATAGGTCAGCAGGAACCCGCAGCTGCATGGTGTTTCTCCCATGCGGCTGTTTTTATTTCACCCTCTTGTTAGGTAATAGCTATGAGTATTAGTAACATATTCGCGCGCTTAGCCCAGATTATGCTTACTGGAACCCTGATGATGCTCACGACATGGGCTCCTTTGCAGGCGTCTGAAGATGTCAAACCCTTTATACTCGCATCAAAAACCGCTGGCGGTAATCTATCATCGACTGTCTCTGATACGCGTAACAAACTGCAATCAGCAGGCTTTGAGATTATTGGTCAGTACTCGCCGTATCAGGACGCAGAAATTATTGTATTCACCAATGATTACCTACAAACATCCGCCACCCAATCTGAACGTGGTGGCTACGGAGCGGCATTGCGTGTTTCGGTCACGTCAAACGAAGGAATGATCGAACTGGCATACACAAACCCGGCTTACTGGGCTAATGCCTACCGCATGAACGATAATCTCGACCCGATTAGCGTCGCGTTAAAATCCGTTTTAGGATTTGAACTGCAGTTCGGCACTGGAGACAATACGTATAGCGCCAGAGAAATGCGTAAATATCATTACACCTTTATGATGGAATATTTTGACGACCCCAGTGCACTGGCTCGTTACGACTCGCATCAACAGGCTGTCGATGTGGTTAGTGCTAACCTCGCCAAACACGCAGGTGCATCCACCGAAGTTTTTCGCCTAAATCTTGGACAGGATACTGAAGGCAAAGAGATGACCCTGTTCGGAGTCGGATTGAGCGGACAGGATGAGGAAGATTGTAGCGGCGATCAGTATATCATGGGACGTATCGACAAGAGTTCGCCGCGCCACACTGCCCACCTGCCCTACGAAATTCTGGTTTATGGCAACTGGGTTCAGGCGCTCTACGCTCGTTTCAGAATTGCTATCAGTTGGCCGCATTTACCAATGGTGTCGAGTGACACAGGAGCAACATTTTTCAGTATCATGTGCGCACCTGGTGCCATCGAAAAAGCTCTGACACAGGTAGCCGGTGGAAAACAGAGAGAAAAATTTACCGGAGATAAATAGGTTTGACAAAAATTCTTATAACCATTGATTGTAAAGTAATTATCGAACCACACGATGACGAAGGTAGTCAGAGTGAATCATACCGGCTGAATAGATAAACGAGATATTTAATGCCATTCGAATTATACACACAGGTGCTTCTTTGGGGTTTCTCACTAGCTATAGTCCTCGGCGCGGTCGCCAATAAAACAAACTTTTGCACCATGGGCGCGGTATCTGACTGGATCAATATAGGCGATAAAAGCCGTCTTCGGGCGTGGATACTGGCAATGGCAGTGGCTATTTTAGGCATAGGATTGCTGGAATATCTCGGCATGGTTGACATGAGCCTCACCGTCAGTAACGACACC
>CAXMOZ010000051.1:0-2293 GCA_964195315.1 uncultured Acidimicrobiia bacterium
TAGGTACTTTGTACAGTTAGTACTAGAAGCTTAGAAGTATGCAGCCTAACCAGACTTTCCATCTGGTCTTGGAGTGGTGAGTATTCGGGCATAAACAACAACATATATGCCAAAGGCTAATATCCATAACAATGCGGATAACATATATAGATTGGCGGTGAAAGGAACCTGAATATACGCAGATATAAGCCAAATGATGCCAGCTAAAACTATCATGGAAAAAGCATACTTCATTATCCAGTGAGGTGTCAGCGGCCGGCCCGAATGGCCTAGTGAAATACGAGCTATCATTGCCAATATGAGAGAGCTGATGGCGCCTGCAGTTAAACCGTGTAACGCATTTGAGGTTGATATGTCCAAACCCGCATAGTGCAAAGCGAACAATAAGAAACTGGTCGGGATAAACCCGACATTCTGCAGCATTTTAGGAATATATTCGCTGATAATTTATACCTAAAATTTTAATTATGACGGATTGCCTGTCTTTAATATTTAATAGCAGCGTTTGCTGCTCATTAATCGTAAGCAGATCAATACCCGCAAAGCACTGGAATACCCAGCGAGCCGTTGGGGTTTGCGTTGGCTTCTTTTTCATATCAGGGAAGTATTCATCCTGCGCTTTTAATTGCTCACGGATCGTGTGCTCTAATGCTGCATACACCATTAAGCACGTCGTCATGACCATTAGTAGGGCTTCTATACGTTCCGGTTTTTTGAGGTAAAATGCCGACGTTAAAAAATCGGGGCTTTTAAGGAATCTGAAACCTTTTTCAACGGCTTGCTGGGATTTATACGTACTGAGCATTTCGGCCATGCTCAATGAGCCCTTAATATCATTGGTCGCAAGGATAAACAGGCCAAGCTGTTTGGTGGCTTCATCGCGCTTTTCCAATGGCGTGTATAGCGCACCGCTGATTTGATAATAGGTGCGAACGGGTTGTTGATTTGTACCAGGTCGCCCCTTGCCTTTGTAAACCGGTACTTCAAGCACTGTGGCTTCGACTGCCTGTGTGGCTTGTTTTTCCTGCCATTGCTCAATCGCTGCATGGGCATCTGTGCGACAAGCAAACGCTTGTTGGCATAATTTTTTGAAGGTCTTGCGACTCCCTTCTGCCTGCTTCAACATCCGAGAATTTAGGGTATGGTGCTCTCGTTTCGTCGCTTGCTCACTACGGATAAGTAACCATTTCTGCTCAACATCACCATAATGGCTAGTGTGCCAGACACCTTGGTAGCCGTCACAAATGGGCTCAAATGTCAGTAAGCTTGCACTTTGTATCAGCGTTTTTGCTTCTTTGAGTTTTTGCGGCACTCGCGTAATAAACAATTGGCGCAGTGCATTCAATTCAACGATGGTTTCCTTGACATACAATGCGGCATCAGCCACTAAATAGCGACATTTCTGGGCGGCTTTAAGGCTGCTGACATGAGATTTTACTATCTTTTTAAATCCCTCTACGTCGTTGATATTACCGCTTTGAGCCTGCATATAAACCGGAATGCCAGAGAGGTTTTCGCATATCAGGTTAAGTACAACCTGATTGAGCTCCGGTCGATGATCACGGGAATACCCTTTGGTAATGTGAATGGCGGTTGGAGCTTCTTCGTCCGAGTTGGCCTTGCCATCGTAATGAAAGCTGGTTGAATCTAAATGGGTGAATTCACAGGGCAGTTTGAGGTGGTCAACGACCTTTTCGGCAATTTGCTGGTACAGACCAGAAACGCCTTCATCATAGAGCGCATCAAGGCAACGACCCAATGCATCATCGTTGATATGTGATGCTTCAATGCCTTCGCCAATCAGTCGGGAAACCGGTTTGTCATCAAAGAACTCGCTATACATATGTAATGTTCGCCCGGTAAACCCCAGACCATTCAACAACATGGCGGTAAAAAGCTGACCGTAGCTTACTTGTCTGCGCTCTGACGTCCCCAACGCATTATCAATGATAGTGGCCAAACCAATTTCCTGGCAAAATCCGGCAACTAATCCAAGATGGTCTAGTCTTTTCGTTGTGTAAGATGCAGTTGATGGCATGGAAAATCACTCGCAAAAGTGAGTAATAGATCAAGAATGGGGATCGCCGTCAACTTATTTTTGAAGAATTGGGTTCAAGTGATCAATGAGTGAACATATTGTTCAATAAACACCCGATATTTTATTTCTAAATTATGTGCGGAATGACAGGTGTAATCTTCAAAATCAGGGTACACAATATGGGTGAAGGAAAAATATTTTGGCGTTTGAGCCTAACTGGATAAGTGAATAAAAAGTGAGGATGTAAAAAATAAG
>CAXMOZ010000052.1:0-45520 GCA_964195315.1 uncultured Acidimicrobiia bacterium
TGCTGTACTTGTTTCAATGTCGCCGTAGTCAGTGCCGTCTCGGGTAACGAACTCTTCGATTAATGCGTTGAGGGTGTCGGTAGCAATGTCAGCGTGGGGGATGATCATGGTGTGAGTTTAAACTAGTTTGAAATCAGGCGACGCAACTACTTTCCTTCACCTTTAAATAATTTCTCCCCCTTTAATCCCTTCTTCCCTATTTTTCACCAACCAGAAAATAATCAAGAAGACCCACACCCACAGGTGGCCTGATTTTCGGCGCCACCACTATGGAAGTATCAATAGTCCGATATCTCCAATCGATTACTTCGTTTGGTAGAACCCTGAAATTCGAGTATAAACAGCTTCCACGTCTTGCGTTAAATCGTTTTGGACCAGGGGATCAGGGAGCCAAGTTGAGCACAGTTATCACTACGCCGGTTGCGCCGGTCAGCCGTACGCCGCAGGGCATTGCCGCAATTATGCTTGGTATGACTCTGTTTGTGTTCCAGGACGCGATGATGAAGTCTTTGCTCGGTGATTTCCCGATTTGGCCTTTGTTGTTGGTGCGTGCAGTTATTTGCTCACTGGTCATGGTGCCTTTGATCCTGTATCTCGGTCCTCCACACCGGATTCTGACACCGCTGTGGAAGCTACACGTCACACGGGCCCTGCTGTTCGCTTTCGGGTTCTCGCTCTATTACGCGGCATTTCCATTCATGACCCTGGCAGCGGTGACGACTATCTTTTTCGCTGCGCCGTTAATAACGGCGGTATTAGCCACCGTGTTTCTTAAGGAGCGTATCGGCATCCATCGAATCAGTGCCCTGGTGTTTGGGTTTGTTGGCGTGATCATCGCGATGAAACCGGGGTCGGATTCGTTTCAGTGGGTCTCGGTGCTGCCGCTGATCTGCGCCTGTTCCTATGCGACCTCGCAGATGCTCGCGCGGCGGATCGGTGACCGCGACACCGCGATAGTCGCCGGGGCCTATACTATTATTCTCGCTGGGTTGATCGTGTTGCCTATTGGATGGCTGATGAACGAATTGTTCGATATCGGTAAGCATGGCGTACACCTAAGCTGGAGTTGGGACGCTTTCACGTTCGATATTCTGCCCTGGCTTATTGTTCTGGGCGCCCTCGGTATGGTGGGCTGGACGCTGTTGTCACGAGCCTACCAGATCGCTGATGTCGGAGCAGTCGCGCCGTTCGAGTACGCATACCTGCCTATGGCGACAATGCTCGGTTATTTTGCTTTCGACGAAGTACCGACCTGGAATACCCTGGCCGGTATGGCGATGATCATTGTCTCGGGTATCTACATTGCCTTCCGCGAATTCGTCAACGCCCGCCATAGCATTAAACCAACGACCGAGGCGAGTTTTGCCCCTGGCAACCCGGGCATAGTGCCCGATGTGCAGGAGATCAACCCGGCTGAAAATCCCTAGTCGAATAAAGAGGTCGAAGGTGAACGAGGACTAAAGAGTCGGAGGTACATTTAAACTATTCCCATGTACCTCCGACTCCTTTAACACAAAGATCAGAGGGCAGGCGTCGGACAACCCTTAACGAAAGAAGACGAGCAGCTCCCAATGGTAAAATGCGAATTAGCTAGTATTTGGAAATAGTTTTGAAATGAAAAGTACGGTATATTCAAAATACTGAAACCTATTCATATCAGAACATAATCCCCATTTTGTGACTTGATATCGGCGAGGTTCCAGGAACTACCGGGCTAACTAAAGATTTTCGATTCCCGAATCACCAAAACCGCTGAACCAGGGTTCAATGTCAGAATCGGAAGTCGAGGTTTTCGAGACATGTGCTTCAATGCACTGGTTCGTCTTGACGGACGAAACAATGTGAGTGTTTAACAACACCGAACTATCCATTGGCAGGCCATAAATGATCAGGAATGTTTCTTCGTTTGCTCGACCGAGGAATAACTGCTCGCGGGTCACGTCATTCAAACTGAGAATTAAACTAGCGACGGCAGAGGCGCAGGACATGGGTGTTATGGCAGCATCGATGTTCGGTGTGATGACGGAAACACTGATCCTATCTGACTCTCCAAGTAATCGAAAATTGGGTTCATGCTCATTCATCGGATGCACACCCATATCAATCTCTGGCATGCCAGGAATCGTAATTCGGATGTTCGGCTCTGACAATTCAATTGTCAGAGGCCCCGTGTTTTCACTCGCGTGTAGACTGTTCGTAAAAATGACGAATAAAGCTATGGAGGCAATTAGTTTTCTCAATGGAGGTATCCTGCGGCGAATGTGGCCGATAAAAATAAGTAGATAAAGTATAAATTAAAACCCTTTGTGAGACCTAGGGATTTGAAAAAGACTAGCGACTATTCAACGTTGGTTTCAATTAGCCTGCCGAATAAAACCTGTGCGATGTCTAACGGCGGGATTGTCATTTCGCTCGCCGACGAAAAATTTCAGACGGATTTGAAAAAATCGAAGTAGGTGTTGTTATTCACAGTATCGGTATGTGCAATAAATTCCCGCAGGACACGTCCTTGGAAATTCCCGCTTGTGCGCGCAAGATACACGGGGCTATAGTTGGATCAGTCAATCAATTCAAAAAGGATTGAAGATTGCAACCAACCAGACCTTTGATAGCTGAAAAGTCATACCCGTAGCCCCCGCATAGTTGGCCCCCAAAATCGGGCCAACAGCAATACGGCAGCAAAGGCCAGGCCAATCACTAAACCCGACCAAACGCCGACACCACCAAAGTCGAACACAAAACCCAACAGATAGCTGCAGGGAATACCGACCATCCAATAACTGATCGCGGCAATCACCATTGGCGCTTTGGTGTCATGCACTCCTCGCAACAAACCTAGCCCGATGGCCTGCGCGCCGTCGACTAACTGAAACAACGCAGCCATCGCCAGCAGCCCTATACCAATGCTGATGATCTGCTCTTTGGCGGGGTCAGCGGAATCCAGAAAGATGTTGATCAGCGGTTCTGGTATCGCGAGAAATACCACGATGGCTACAATCGACATGACAAGTGACAATGCGATGACCGTTCTTCCACCCCGAGCCAGATGATCCGGATCGCGCCGTCCAAACGCATTGCCTGCCCTGATCGTCGCTGCGTTGCTGAGCCCTATATGCACCATGAAAGTGACGCTCGCCATAGTAATCGCAATGCCATGAGCGGCCAGTGGCACAGTACCCAGCCAGCCCATCATCAACGCACTGCCAACAAACAGTCCGCTTTCTGCCAACCCGGTTAAGCTAATTGGCCAACCCAACCGGAACACCCTGCCAAACATTTCTGGATCCAACCGCCAAAGACGCCGAAATAACGCGTGTTGCGGTAATACCAGCACAGCGTAAGCAACCACGCCTATCAGCGCAATTATCTGAGTGAACAAGGACGCTATGGCTGCCCCCTGCAAGCCGAGTTCCGGGGCACCCCAGTTGCCAAAAATTAGTGCATAATTGGCCAGCACGTTGACGCCAGCGGATGCGAGCGATACCCATAACACGATCTGCGTGCGCTCAAGCGCAGCAAGGTAGGACTTGATCACTACTGCGAGCAAAGCCGGAAACATCGCCCAACCTGCGACGCGCAGATAGGCTTGCGCGGCATCTGAAAGCTGTTCCTCCTGACCCAGCGCTTGAAGTACGCCAGATGACCACCAGAGTAGTGGTGTCACCAGAACAGCAAAGATTATTGACAACCACATCCCCATGCGCGTTGCGCGCCGCAGACTGGTTTCGTCGCCTTCAGCATTAAAACTCGCCACCATCGGCATTACTGCGAATGCAAAGCCAGCGCCCGTGATGAATAATGTGAAGAAGTAACTGCTGGCTAGCGTGATCGCAGCCAGTGCGTCAACCCCATACCAGCCCAGCATGACGGTATCGGTCAGGCCAATGGCAATTTGCGCCAAATGCCCACCAATCAGAGGCAGGCCCAAAATGGTCACAGCACGGACATGCTGCGGGTAACTCATGACGCTGGGAAGCGGGTTTGTAGGGGGCATGCTCAATCTCTTGACGAAGGACGAACTAAAGGGGTCGGAGATACATGTAAACTATTCCCCATGTGCCCTCGACCACTTTAGCTCAATAGTCACAGCGGTTTTAATGTTACTCCGGTATGGTCTGAATCAAGCTGTCACGTTTCATCATTTCTTCAAACCAGTTGGCTATGGCTGGTCGGTTCTGACGCCAGTCATTGTCGGGGTATCGAAAATCCATATAGCCTAAAACGCAGGCAACCGAGATTTCACCGATTAAAGGCGATGAGTTGAAACCGGGGCACCGTTTTTCAAGAGAATCAAGCCCGCGTTCAATCTTTTCTTTTTGATGATCGATCCAGGTTTGCCAGCGTAATTCCTCTGGCCTTAATGCTGTTTCGTATCGTAGGCCAACGGCCAGGTCGAGCATACTGTTGGCAAGTGAATGTAATGCGAGTGCCTGAATACGTTGCTCAGGATCTTTCGGAAATAACAATCCCCCGGCATAATGATTTAAATAATCGCAAATGACTAGTGAGTCATAGACGTTTTCTCCACTTTCAAGCTCAAGCGCTGGTACCAGGCCCAGTGGATTAACTCTGTTCAACAGTTCGTTATTAGAAGCAGGCGTTACCGCCCCAGGGTTTTGAATAACAACCGAATTTTGTAAACCTAACTCCAAGATTAAAATTCGAACCTTACGGGCAAATGGTGAGGCATTGAGGGATATCAGTTTCACAGGGCTATCTCGCTTTGTTTTTTAGTTTTGAGTTTTGACTGTGCATTGAACGACAGAAGCATCATTGTGGCAAGAATTGTAAGAATCGGCAGTAGAGGTTGATACCCTAACTGTATCAATCGCGGATTCATACAGTTAGGGTATAAGGCGCACAGCCCGATGCGGGGTCTACCATAGTATCTTGCCTTGAACTCAGATAAACATCCTGCTTATGTCGGAGATAATCAGCATCCTCGTAGTCTTCAATTTCATTTTTAAGACTGTGGCAATTAGTCGAAATTGCCTGTCCTTGATACTATCCATTTCACGTTTTTTTACGTGCCTTTTATTCTCTAATTTTCTGGTACTCATTAGCCAGAGATTTTTGATGCATTAACTGATTATTCGATGATTAAGTTACTTTCTTAACCTGATTTATTATTTTTGCATTGGGCAGGGGTTTGTCTGAAAAATGAAATTTACCCTCCGAATCAATCCATTTGTATACGCCAGCAAGCAACATTTGAGATTACGTAATGGTTATGACTAACAGTATCCATTTAATTTTATTCATACTAACCCAAATATATAAGCGCCCGCTGTGTAGAAGAACCGCATGTTAGATAGGATTTCTTAAAAATTCCATTTTTCATTATTAGTGGGAATCAGACTATTTCAATATTACCGGCAACATTTCTATGGTAGCTTTTTTGAAAGACCTTTTGGGAGAGAAACAATCTGACAGTCGGGATCAATCCTCAGCAATATCCTCTGCCCACAATTCTGATTTTTTAGTGATGAAGCGTTGCATTAAATGTTCGCAATCTTTATCGTCAGCGAGGATGACCTCTATACCGTGGTTACGTAAAAACTCTTCGTTGCCACAAAAGTATTTATTCTCGCCAACAACAACTCGTTAAATACCAAACTGTACGATTGCGCCGGTGCGTACTGAAAGTACATTAATGCCCTGAACTTCGACTGCTATGGGGTTTTCTCCAGCCATGCGTGCTGCCAGACCAATAGGCGTGCGGTGTAACAGGTACCAGACAACCGGCACAAAAGAAAAATCCACACTTGAACACAGGGGCGGATGGTTGTCATTTATATATACCATCAAAGCTGTGCATCACTTGCACGATGCACAGCTTGAATTTATTAAACAATTTTTAACGTGCGGTTCTTTCCATGAACCCATCAATTTTATTACTAATGAAATCCAGGTGGGTTTCAAGAGCGAAATGTCCTGTATCAATGATATGCTTTTCTACCGAATTGAGATCTCTCTCATAAGGATGCGCACCGCTAGCTGGAAAAATGTAGTCGCCTTTTCCCCACACAATTAAAGCAGGTGGTTGATGCTGACGAAACAGTGCTTGCCATTTTGGATATTCAGTGACGTTGCTGGCATAGCTCAGGAACATGGCGAGCTGAATATCTTTATTGCCCGGGCGGTCAAGCAAGTATTGATCATGGTGCCAGTTATCAGGACTGACTAATTCGAGATTTTGTTCGGGTATACCATGGGTCCACTGCCATTTAGTCGCGTCCATCGTAAGAAGAGCGCCTCGCAAAGTTTCGCGGTTCTTATTAGATGGATCAGCCCAATAGCTTTTGATTGGATCCCAAAAAGCTTCAAGACCTTCGTCGTAAGCATTGCCATTTTGAATAATGAAACCAGTCACACGATCGGGGTGCTTGGCAAAAACACGAAAGCCGATTGGCGCACCATAGTCCATCAGGTACATGGCATATTTGCCGATAGATTTTTTCTCCAATAATTCATTCACCACATTAGCAAAATTGGCAAATGAGTATTCAAAATTAGCGAGTGCTGGCATCGCACTGGCACCGAAACCAGGGTAGTCAGGTGCAATAACATGATATTTATCAGCTAATTTTGGGATCAATTCCCGGAACATATGGCTTGAAGTAGGAAAGCCGTGCAATAACAACAAGGCAGGTTTTGATGGATCACCCGCTTCTCGGTAAGCGATATCGACACCCTGAATTTCCATACTGCGGAAGTGAACATCAGTGATGCGGTGATCTGCCGTAGCTGTCAGGTTCAAGTCGCCTGCCTGTGCCGATAACGGCATTAATCCCGTCAGGGATGTCAAAGCGACAGCTGTTACCAACAGGCCGGATAGTTTGTTTTTGATCGAATAAGTCATGGTTAAAATCTTTTCCAGTAAGTTAAGTTAAATTTCGAAAGCCACTATTGGCTTCTGGAGTCAATTTACGTAATTACAGATAAAAGAAGAATGCCGATGATATACAATAATCTATTGTCAGTTATGGAATAAAGGTCAAAGATAACTATGGATCGACTTCAAAATATGGCTACCTTCGTTGCGGTAGCAGAAGAGCAAAGCTTTTCGGCAGCTGCACGACGACTAAACATTTCGCCGCCAGTCGTTACCCGAGCAGTCGCTGAACTAGAGCAAACACTCGGTGTGAAGTTATTGAATCGAACAACTCGCTATGTTCGACCGACCGAAGCAGGGTTGCGTTATGTCGAAGATGCAAGGCGTATCCTCGAAGCCGTTGAATTAGCAGACGAAGCAGCGGCCGGCGTTAATGCTAAACCACGAGGTAGCCTGGTAGTAACCGCACCTGTTTTATTTGGCCGAATGCATGTCATGCCCGGCATTGTTGATTATTTGAATCGTTATCCCGAAACGCGAGTCAGAGCATTGTTTCTTGATCGAGTGGTCAACATTGTCGAAGAAGGCGTCGATGTCGGTATCCGAATCGGCGATCTTCCCGACTCCAGCATGCGCGCCCTCAAAGTAGGTTCAGTTGGGTTGATTACAGTCGCCTCACCTTCGTATATAGAAAAAATGGGATCGCCAGATTCACCTAAAGCGTTATCCAATTACTCAACTATTGCCTCAAGTGCGGCTGACAATTTTATCGGCTGGCAATTTAAGGCCTCTAATCAAACACAGGCATTTCAAATTAATCCCAGGTTAGTTGTTTCGTCCAATAGCGCAGCCATAGAAGCAGCCAGAGAGGGCTTTGGTATTACTCGAGTATTGGCTTATCAGGTGGCGGAATATCTGGCGAATGGTGAGTTAATACCGATGCTTCAAGACTTCGAGCCAGACAAGAACCCCATTCATGTTATTCATAGAGAAGAGAGAAATTCATCATCAAAAGTTCGCGCGTTTATCGACCTTCTAGTCGAGCGATTGCGCTCTGATGAAGGTTTAAATGGTTAAGGGCATCTTTAAAAATGTTACTTTGCGTCAAGTCGTTGCCGCAAACACGGCAAAAGCACCGTAGGCCGGAAAAACGAAGCGCCTTCCGGCAAGCTCCGCAGGGCATAATAGCGCAGCGTATTACGTCAAATGTGTCTATCTAGCTCAAATAAATCGAGTGCCCAAGACCAATCGGTTTTAAAGATGCCGACTAATGGTTAACGATAGCGTAACCCAAAATGTCGAGGTTAGTTCAGGGTATGTCGCAGAATTCTTTGATAAGTGATAATCGATAACGTCGCTAACCCAGCCTGCTGAGTATTTAATGCTGCTAATCACTTGTCTTCATAAATATGATTAACGCGATGGCATAAACAATGAGCGCAAAGTAAATCACGTTGTATATTTTTCTGAGGGTATTGCCTCTGTCAGAAAAACTATCCGAATTCCAGCAAGGTGAATGGCTATTGCGCAACACTCGTTTGTCACCGATTACTTCTTTTTCCATCCGAAGTCTGGTTGCGATTGCCCCTGCAAAAAGTGCAATACCCACCACTAAAAATAAAAAACCAAATAAAATGCGTGTTGTTTCTGCGTCCATGATCGAGATATTCAAATAACCGGTTAATTCAGGTTAAAGAACGTCTATCGCATTCAAGTCAGAGAATGCCTGTTCAAGACGGCTAACCATTGACGACTGGCCTTCGCGTAACCAGGCACGAGGGTCGTAGTGCTTCTTGTTAGGTGATTCATCTCCATCTGGATTGCCAATCTGACCTTGTAAGTAGCCCTTCTTAGCTTCGTAATATTCTTTAATGCCAGACCAGGTCGCCCATTGTGTATCGGTATCGATATTCATTTTGATAACGCCGTAACCAATAGATTCTCGAATATCAGCTTCGCTAGAACCAGAACCACCATGGAACACAAAATTTAAGCTGTTAGTCGGCAGGTTAAATTTCTCTGATACGAAAGCCTGTGAGTCACGCAAGATGGCAGGGGTTAGTTTGACGTTGCCCGGTTTATAAACGCCATGAACATTGCCAAAAGAAGCCGCGATGGTAAACCGAGGGCTAACTTTCATTAACTCTTCATAGGCATAAGCCACTTCAGAAGGCTGCGTATAAAGTAATGAAGAGTCCATGTCGCTATTGTCAACGCCGTCTTCTTCACCGCCAGTACAGCCCAGTTCGATTTCGAGTGTCATGCCCATTTTTGACATCCGCTCAAGATAGGTTTTACAGGTAGCAATGTTTCGTTCGATGGGTTCTTCAGATAAGTCGATCATGTGAGAACTGAACAAAGGCTTGCCAGTTTGCGCAAAATGCTTTTCAGATGCGTCAAGCAGACCGTCTATCCAGGGTAATAGTTTTCTTGCCGCATGATCGGTATGTAAAATGACCGGTACGCCGTAGCTCTCAGCCATACAATGCACATGGTGCGCGCCAGAAATACTGCCTAGAATAGCGGCTTCTTGGCCGTCTAGTTTGAGCCCTTTACCCGCAAAAAAGGCACCACCACCCTGTGAAAACTGAATGATGACCGGTGACTTCACTTTAGCGGCCGCTTCGAGTACTGCATTGACCGAATCGCTGCTGACAACGTTGACGGCTGGAAGCGCGAAATTATTTTTTTTGGCGAAGGCAAAGATAGCTTGCACATCATCGCCAGTGACGACGCCAGGCTTGACTTGATCAGAAAGTTTAGGCATTGATAAAGCTCCTTAATCTATTAAATTGGTTTCGCACTATTGTAATCGAAACGTCCGGACATGTTGATTCAATTTCAATTAAATACAAGTATGACGTCACGGTTCTGTCGTTAAATTGCTCTTCTTGCATTTGCCTACATTATCAATGTGCCCAAGATGGTTAGTCACGCGATCCTGCTTATCTCAACAAAGCGAGTTGGTCATGCACTTTTATGGAGGCGAGTGTGGGGCTTCGATTGTTTGGGATTGTCTACTTTTTTGACTTTGTTTTTAATCCCCCTGTCGTATAACGCTTTTATGCAGCCTAAGTAATGTTATATTTAAGAGGAACTGTAAACCGTTACAGGAAGTAAACCGAACAACCGCGGATGATGGCAAATACGGCATGGTGCTCGTAATAAACCGGCTTATTTCGACATGTAGGTACGAAACTCCAGGCAGTATCGCTCAATAATGCTGTATTGGAGTGTTTTCAAGGGCTTTAACAAACAGTGATAACTATGACCAACAAGCAATCTGACATCGGCCTAATTGGGCTGGCTGTAATGGGCCAAAATCTCGCATTGAATATTGCGGATCACGGTTTTAAAATATCTGTATACAATCGTACTACCAGTAAAACTACCCAATTTGCAGCTGAAAATGCGAATACACCCGGTGGAGTGGTTGCTACTTCAACACTAGAAGCGTTTGTTGAGTCATTATCAAAGCCCAGAAAAATCATCATTATGGTCAAGGCCGGACCTGCTACTGATGCGGTAATTGAAGAAATTGCCGAGTTGCTAGAACTTGGCGATATAGTTATCGATGGCGGTAACGCAAAGTGGACCGACACCATTCGCCGTGAGCAAGCGCTAACGGCTAGAGGGTTAAGATTTATCGGAAGTGGCGTTAGCGGCGGTGAAGAGGGTGCGCGTTTTGGGCCTAGCCTAATGCCGGGTGGCACACCAGAAGCCTGGGAGCATTTAAGACCAATCTGGGAAGCCATCGCTGCAAAAGTAGACGCCGTTACAGGACAAGAAATACAGGGAGCATCTCCCGGAAAACCCATTGAAGGTGGCGTGCCATGTACCGCATACATTGGAGCCAATGGTGCCGGCCACTATGTAAAAATGGTGCATAACGGCATCGAATATGGCGATATGCAAATGATTTGTGAAGCCTACGACTTAATGCGATCGGTTCTAGGGCTAAGCCCACCTGAAATGGGCGAGATATTTGAGCGCTGGAACAAGGGTCGTCTAAATAGTTTTTTAATTGAAATTACTGCCGATATATTAAAACAGACCGACCCTGAAACTGGCGTAGCATTTGTTGACGTAGTGCTCGATGCAGCTGGACAAAAGGGGACAGGGAAATGGACTAGCACCGACGCCTTAGAAATGGGAGTGCCAGCTCCAACCATTGCAGAAGCTGTTTTTGCGCGTTGCTTAAGTGCAATCAAAACAGAGCGTGTGGCTGCTTCAAGCATACTCGCACAGCGTAAAATTGTATTTGATGGCGATAAAAAAACCTTCATTGACGCCATAGAAGACGCACTCTACTGTTCAAAAATTTGCTCCTATGCCCAGGGTTTTCAGCAAATGAGATACGCTCAGGACGAATATAACTGGTCACTTAACTTTGCAGAAATTGCCCAGCTGTTTAGAGGGGGTTGTATTATTCGCGCAGGATTTTTGCAAAAAATAGTAGAAGCCTATGAGAACGAACCCGCTTTAGCCAATTTATTGTTGGCCCCCTATTTCACTACGGCCATTGAAAGCGCCGACAGCAGTTGGCGCAATGTGGTATCGACAGCGGTATTAAATGGTGTTGCCACTCCTACCTTTAACTCTAGTTTGGCCTATTTTGATAGCTATAGAACCGCCTTGCTACCGCAAAATTTATTACAGGCTCAGCGTGACTATTTTGGCGCGCATAGCTACGAGCGCGTCGATAAACCGCGTGGCGAGTTTTTCCATATAGACTGGCCAGAGGAAGGACGGCCACAGATAAAGTTGGTGTGATTCACCTGATAGCCTGCATTTGCAAACGCGGGCTATCAATTTTTTAAAGCATCTCGATATTATGCTAAACGTTTGGCTGAAATAAAGTCGATAATTGTAAAGCTCAAAGAAGCCTATTAAAAATAATTTGGCAGCCGAGGAAACCATGATTTCATTTATTCGTTACCCGATGTTTGTTGTACTGTTTCTATTGACTGCTTGCAGTACGGGTGCGTATGACATAAATAGAGCTGATCAGGCACTGGTTAAACGAGAATTTAATCCCACGCTGGATGGCAAATGGATAGGCAATGGTATTTCTTATGGCGCCTATCGTGATGGAGAGGGCCCCGATCAGGGCCTGTCCTCTAAGGCCAATATTCTTGAAGACTTACAGATTATTGCTAAGCATTGGAATTTGATCAGGCTATACGGTTCTGACCTCCAGTCCAAAAAAATTCTCGAAGTTATTGAAGATAATAATCTGCCGATAAGGGTCATGCTCGGAGCCTGGCTCGATGGCCACAAGACTGAACATGAAAATGATGAGCAGATCAGGTTAGCGATAAAATTTGCTAACCGTTTTGAGAAGATTGTTGTTGCCGTAAATGTTGGTAATGAGATTTTCGTCGACTGGTCATGGCATCGCATCGACAATGTGGATAAAGTCATCGGCCAAATCAGGGCCGTTCGGGCGGCTATCAAGCAGCCAGTGACCGTCAGCGATGACTATAATTTCTGGAATAAGCAACACGCTAAGAAAGTGGCCGACGAACTCGACTTTATTTGCATCCATGGTTACGCGCTGTGGAACAGTCAGCAGTTGGAACAGGGCCTGAAGTGGGCAGAGACAACTTATGAGGATATTCAAAGTCGCTATCCTGACCAAAATATTGCCTTTTGCGAAACTGGTTGGGCCACCAGTAAAGTGAGAGCGGGTGATAGTGACGAAGCAAAACTTATGATAGGTAAGGTGGGTGAAGACGAACAAAAAGTTTTCTTCGATCAATACAATAATTGGGTCAATCAAAATCAGTTAATTTCATTTTATTTTTCATCTTTCGATGAAAACTGGAAAGGCGGTTTCGATGGTGAGGACCCGATGTCAAAAGCGGAAAAACACTGGGGCCTTTATAAGTCGGACCGCAGCCCCAAGAAGGCTATACGCTGAAGGTTATGTGTCGAATGGGAAGGGTGTGAATTTAATGTTGGATATACTGTTCTTCTCCATCATTTTTTAGATGCGCATTAATTCTTCCAACACACTCCTACGGTAATTGATATTCAGTTACTCTGATTTTTAGGTCACAAACTAATGGCGAATTTTTATTCTGATACACAAACTCTCGCATCACGCGCGATGCGAGAGTCGATTCTGGATATCACTCTAGGTGACGAACGTCATGCTGAGGATCCATGTACCGTTGAATTATGTGCCAGAGTGGCTGAAATGCTAGGCATGGAGGCTGCGGTATTTCTGCCATCGGGCACTATGTGTAATGAGATTGCCATCGCGGTACATTGTCGACCAGGTGATGAAGTAATCTGCACCCGTCAAAGCCATGTTATCTTTGCAGAAAGTGGTGGACCGGCCGCATTATCAGGCGTGATGATGAATCCGATTGACGATGAGCGTGGCATGATGACGCCAGATCAGGTGCATAGTGCAATACGCCCTAATTCTAGTTTTGCACCGCGCAGTCGATTACTAATTGCTGAACAAACCTCCAATCTTGGTGGTGGATCGATATGGCCTGCGGAACAATTGAGTGAGGTTGCAACAACCGCAAAATCTTTCGGTCTGGCGACCCATCTTGATGGAGCGCGCCTCATGAATGCAGTGGTTGCTACAGGTATCTCAGCTCAATCCTATGCTCAAAGCTATGATAGTGCCTGGCTTGGTTTTACCAAGGGTCTGGGGTGTCCAGTTGGTGCAGTTCTGGCAGGTAGCCAGGCGTTCATCGAACGAGCCTGGCTATTCAAACGGCGCTGGGGTGGGGCGATGCGACAAACCGGTGTATTAACGGCGATGTGCCTATATGCCCTGGATAATAACGTTTCCCGTCTTAAAGACGACCACACTCTGGCTTTGCGCATTGGCGAGGTATTACGCCAATTACCGATGGTTGAAAATATGCTGCCAATCGATACCAACATCGTTATTTTTGATGTTGCAGCAACAGGCCCAAACGCTCGTGAGGTGTCTGCATTGTTAAAACAAAAAGGAGTTACAGTCACTGTTGTCGGCACTCATCGATTACGCATAGTGACCCACATGGATGTTGGTGACAAAGATGCTGATTTATTGATCAATTCGTTTAGCGAAATTTAAATGTCCAGTCACTCAGCGCTATGCTTAAAGACGGACTTCTAACGGTGTAAGTTTTATATTGTTATTGAACTCCACCAAAGCATGGCTGAGCTGGCAATCGACTAATCCTTATTTTGTTCCATTTCAGACTGACGCATAGGCATGGTATCTATTAGGGCTAACATCGAGTCCAGACTAAGGACTTGCTGACGATTTTTTACGCCACCATCCTTACCTATGAGCACAGCCTTAATAGAGTTAACAAGATACTTTTCGCGAACGTCACGGCCAAAAGAGCTGCTAATTTCACCACCGTAATTACTCGTCAGCAGTTCTGCGTTGAGCACAAACCATAGTAGGTCACGTTCTTCGATCTCCGTCTTCGCTAGATTAAGTTGATTAATCAATTCCGCTTCGGACTGTTGATCTGCAAGCACTAAAATTACTCTGCTGACCCAGCGCAACTGTGAAATATTGGACAGTGTTTCATCCTTAGCAAGCAGTTGGTTAGTTGACATAAAAAAATAACTAGGGTAACTAAAAGTAAAAATGTAGTTCGCATAGATTAAACTTTTGAGCTTGTATTTAGGCCGCATATCGGTCAAATAATTGCCCACCTAAACGCCTAATTCAAGTCAGCCGCAAAAGCTTTCATGGTTTCCATTGGAACAATTTCGAGCGCTAACTGGTGAGTGCGCATCAAGTGTATATGCGGTGCAGCATCATTTTTATAGGCAGTCAACCAACGCGCGGCGCACAAACACCAGGAATCTCCAGGCCTTAAACCGACAAATCCAAACTCTGGCCGTGGCGTGCTGAGGTCATTGCCCTCACTTTTTGAAAAGGTCAGGAACTCAGCAGTCACGCTAGCGCATATTGTATGAGAACCAGCGTCTTGCTCACTGGTATTGCAACAGCCATCTCGGAAATAACCAGTCATTGGGGCTTCGTTGCAAGGGATTAGCTTTTCGCCAAAAACATTCAGTGATGGTGCCATTGTCGTGCTCATATTTCTACATCCTTAATACGTTTATATCTATTGATGGCGTCAGTGCCATTAAAGCTTGCCAAAAGCCATCGTATCCTCAATTTTTTAAAAAAGAGCTAAAGCAATGATATTTACATTGCTGATTATTAAGGCCGCTTGAGCTTGGGCTGAGAATTATCATGATAATCAATTTCGCTTGGTGACTACTGCTTATCGTCACGGGACTTTTCTTCGAGCTCTGCTAAGCGATCTTCCAGTATTTTGGCCTTATGAATGAACTCATCCATTTTCCATTGAGAGGGCCTTTGATCCCTCCAGTACTCGAGATCTGCTGATAGTGTTGAGTTTGCCATATTAGAATCCACCAATCGTCGCCTATGATCAAGGTATAATACATTTAACTCAATTCGTCACGAAATTTCTCGATGGAGTCGGTAGATGCATAGAAATCAATTTTAAACACTCAGTCATTCAGTTTTAAATGCTGGGTCAATTGACACCGGGAAAAATTCAAATCAAGTCTTGCATCCCTGCTTTATCGGCAAACCTGGTAGTCGAAGTCGGTATCGCTGAGGCCGTGTTGTGTACTTTCGATAACACTGCCGGACTCGGCGCACCATGCCAAGGACTCGCCATAAAAATCATGCAACGGTTTAATAGTTGCATGCTCTCCAGTGGGCATCGATTAGTTCAGAAGGCTTTATTGTGTCGAGCATTGTTAGAGTAGTTCACCAGCACGCTTGTAGATAGAGGTATTAACCAGCGAATGCTAAGCTCAGCACAAGTCAGCGAATTGATTACACATTTTAATATTGAGTGGGAACTATGACCAAACTCTCTGTCAATCTGAACTTTCTATGGAGCAAACTTGATTTGCCTGATGCCATACGCGCAGCCAAACCTGCGGGGTTTGACGCTGTTGAGTGTCACTGGCCCTATGATGTGTCGTTGCGGTAATATTGCAAATGGTGATAACGGTCTGTCCGCTATGCCGGAGCGCATTGAAGAAGCGTGCGCTGCTATTGATGAGGCGGTAAATTATGCTCGCGGTGCCGCAGCACCTTACGGTATCAATATCCTGATTGAACCCCTAAATAGCTACGATGCTCCGGGGTATTTCCTCGCATCGACAGGCCAGGCTCGTGACATTATTAATGAAGTTGAAGCGGATAATATTTTGCTAATGTTTGACTGCTACCATGTGCAACTAATAGAAAGAGATCTCAGCCATCGAATCACAAATCTAATGCCGATTATTGGTCATATTCAATTCGCGTCGGTCCCCGATCGAGGAGCTCCAGATCACGGCGAAATAGATTTAGCACATGTCTTCAATGTCATTTCTGAGCTGGGCTATCTGGCCCCTTTGGCAGCAGAGTACAAACCTGTTGGCCCCACTATTGACACGCTCAGTCAGATATCCAAGTACGCCTAATTTAAGCCATATCTGAGAGCTCAACAGATTTATATCGCGTACTGCCTCAAAAGTCACGGCAGCATCTCAACGCTGCCAGCCAAGAGCCCATTCAATTGACTCACGGATCTTTTAGTAATTGTGAATTACCTATCAGTTTTGAGCATCAACTTCACTTATAGTATTTTCATTAGAGCTTGCATTTTCAAATTCTGGCTAAGAATAGGGAAAAGCTTAAATGACTAGAACTTAAAGAAGTCACTGCTCTGATATGAAAAATTCGTTGTTGAATTTGCGCTTTTTATCAGGTTTTTTTGGAATTGTATTTATGAGTAAAAAAATAATAGCTACAACAATTGCTGGGGTTTTACTTGGCATGCTGTGGACAGTAACCGCGAGTGCAAACTTAATAGTTAATGGTGACTTTGAAGCAGCACCCACTGGCTCCCACATTGGCGGAGGTGGTGGTTGGAAATTTTACAACGCCGATAATGTAGATGGTTGGGAAGGCGATAACATAGAAATATGGTCAACATTAGGATTAGCTTCGTATGATGGTAGTGACCATCACGCTGAATTGAATGCCCATTCGAACAGTGACAATCCAAACGGAGATAGTATTTGGAGAATTTCCCAAACTTTTAATACCGTTGCCGGACAAATGTATGACCTGTTCTTTGCATATAGTGCCCGACTAAGCGATAGCCAGAGTAGTAATGAAAGTAATGAAGCGTTTCAAGTAACAGTTGGCGATCTCGATTTAGATGTCAATGATCATGTAGTTGGTAGTTGGAGTACACAGTCTGTAAGTTTTACCGCAGGAAGTGGCGCGACATCAACGTTGAGCTTTGAATCAACTGAAGCTGACAGATACACTTATGGTAACTTTATAGATGAGATTACAGTAACCGCAGCAGTACCTGAGCCGGCTTCTCTCGCTCTTTTAGGTCTTGGCTTAGTCGGGTTAGGCTTTGCTAGAAGGAGAAAAGCCTCTAATTCTTAGGTATTTCTGAACTGTCGTAATTTTTATTTCGACGGACAAAACGATAGCCCAAAAGAGTCACCTCGCGTGACTCTTTTTTATGGTCAATCTTAAAGAGTCTAGTGCTACTAATTTCTAGAGAGTTAACTTAAAATTAATTTTTTGAACAACAATTTATATTCGACATTAATGTGTCTAGTTGATAGCTATTTATCCCCGATTTTCAACATCAAGTGAGAAACTAAGATTACTTCAATGCTCACATTTTTGAGTTTTCGCACAGCCTATCAAGCAAATGATCGCTCCTGATGCTGTCCATGTTAAGCTCCAAATCCTGGAAATAACGAAGGATTTGAATTTGCAGGTTAGCGGCTGTCTGGAATGTATGTATACCAGACTACAAGGAGATACTTGCTATTATATACTAATATCTATATATTTCGATATATGGATATTGAAAAAAGTTTAGCTGCCCTCAACAACCCACTTCGACGTCAGATTATTATATGGCTCAAAGACAGGTCAAATTTTCTACCCGCTTTGTCTGAACACGAGGGCGTAAAGGGCGTTTGTATTGGTTACATACAGGAAAAGGCGGGATTATCGCAGTCGACTATTTCGAACTACATGGGGAAGTTAAAGCAAGCAGGTCTAGTCAATTCTGAGCGTCATGGACAATGGACGTTTTACAGCCGAAACGAAGAGGCTATTGCCGCCTTCGTCGCTGCAGTCGAAGCCGAGCTGTTACCACCTTAAATTGTTGGTGACTATGACAAAGTTACTGGCTAGTTTTTATCAATTACATTGATAAATCGTAATATATCGATGAGAGCGTTGAAATTATGCCCCCACCAATAACACTCGAAACAACTAATCCTAGTCATCTAAAAAACTCGCTGGAGCTTCCCTGTGGTGTGATTTTAAAAAACAGGCTGACCAAATCACCGATGTCGGATTCACTCGGCAATGGTGAGGGTGACCCTTCAAAAGAACAAATTCGCCTTTATGAAAAGTGGGCGCAAGGTGGTGTTGCTTTGTCAATCATAGGTGAAGTGCAAGGCGATCCACGCTATGCGGAAAAGCCAGGAAATCTGGTTTTCGGGCCACAGTCTAATCAACAGGCTCTACAGTCTTTGGCCAGTCGAGCAACCATAGCGGGCGCTCATCTCTGGCCGCAGCTCGGCCACGCCGGTGCCCTATCGCATTCACCGATTAGTCGACCTCGGGGCCCTTCTGCGCTCGACCTTAAGGGACTTCAATGTGCTGCTATGTCGATCGATGAGGTTCAAGGGTTAGCCGATATGTATGCAAAAACAGCATTACTGGCTAAGACGACGGGGTTTAGTGGCGTGCTAATTCATGCTGGACATGGCTTCTTGCTTAATCAATTTTTGTCGCCGCTGTTTAATCATCGCCTCGATGGTTACGGGGGATCCATAGAGGCGAGATGTCGGGTTGTGCTTGAGGTGATCAACGCCGTGAGACGTGCAGTTGGGCCCATGTTTCCTATCGGGATAAGGATCAATTCAACCGATAAACTCGAAGGTGGGTTAACCGAGGTTGATGCTTTAGAGGTAGTTCGATTGCTCGATCAAACTTCAATAGATCTAATAGATATCAGTGGTGGGACTTATTTCCCAGGCGCGAAGGCAAATTCCGATGGTAATACCGGTGGCGGGCCTTACTTTCTCGACTTTGCACGACGTGCCAAACAGGTAACTCAAATACCACTCATGTTAACAGGTGGATTCAAGCGAAGAGAGCAGGCCGTCAATGCCTTAGAGAGTGGTGCAACCGATATGATCGGTGTGGGCCGTGCCATGGTACTTAACCCTCAGTTGCCAGAACTCTGGCTGAACGACAAAACCGATAATCTTGTGTTTCCGAGCTTCAAGTCACCTCCTGAAGGTGGAGTGACGGCGTGGTATACCATGCGAATTAATGCCTTAGGTGCAGATAAAGAAGAAGAGTTTGCACTGGACATGGACTCTGCTATTCGCATTTATGAAGAACGCGATGCGCAACGTTGTCTTAAATGGCGTCAGAAATTTTTATTCAAGTAGTGCCTATCAATCTACCTTCGATACACTCGGCTAAAACAAGAGGGGTAGATAGAGCCAGTATCAATTAAATTTTGAACGCATCGAATTTAGATACCCTTAGGGCCTTTTTCCAACAGGCTTCTGCCTTAGGCCCATGTCGTCGAAGGATGAACTCGACAAGTATTAGGAGATTGAGAGCCCCCTTAACCCTGCCGCTCTGTAGCTACCTGCGATCGATGGTTCCGCGGTGAACTCCCAAAGTACTTTCGATAACAAGCGGTAAAGTAAGACTGAGTCTCGAACCCAGTCGCAATCGAAATATCGATAACACTATGATTAGTATTCAACAGCAATTGCTTGGCATGCAGCAACCGCAGCGACAGATAATACTGGCTTGGTGTCACGCCTCGGTATTTATGAAACAACCGTTCGATCTGGCGCAGTGAGACGTTGCATTGACCTGCAATGCTGGGTAGTGACAGTGGTGTCTCGATATTGGATTCCATCAAGCTAATGACATCGATTAACTTAGGCGCACTCATTGCCAAATCAATTCTATCAGCCATTTGCTGAGAATCGATATCGGTTCGGATTCTGTCATGCTGGAATTGTTGCGATATTTCCTGAGCTAACACCCGCCCATGCTGGTTTTCGATGAGTTTTAACATCATGTCGAGAGCAGCTGTGCCACCAGAGCAGGTGAAACGCTTGTTATTGATTTCATACAAGGTGAATGTCACGTCCAGATGTGGGTAAATTTCCTTGAATACAGGGATATTTTCCCAGTGGATGGTGCAGCGACAATCGTCCAGCAGAGATGCTTTAGCAAGCAGAAAACTACCTGAACTAACACTACCGAGGTTGACACCTTGTTTATCGAATTTTTTCAATAACTTGAGAACGTTGGTGTCGTCGAAGTGCTGTGCTGTATTAGGGGCGCAGATGACGAGGGTTTCGAGATCGTCTGCTTCACTAATTGGCATGGTTGGCACAGTGATACCACTGCTTGAGTTTACCAGCTTGCTATCAGGGGAAAAGTATTGCCACTCAAACATTGCGACACCACTTAATCTGTTCGCTGTTCGTAACGACTCAACAACACAACTGAACGGAATCAGAGGGTAGCCCTCGATGAGTAAGATTCCTATTTTCTCTGTTTTAATAGAAACGGCTATATCTCCTGACAATGACTATCTAGTCACGGCTATTATGCGTTGTTTTTTGTTATTCGCGGATCTTTGTACATAGGCATTCTAGCTGGTTGGTATTTCAACAACAACACTAATGTTATAAGAGAAAAATGGCGCGGGCGAACACCTGGATGTCGTGCCTAGGCTTATTCGGTTTAATGGGTAAGGTGCTATGATCACTAGCATAAAATATTGGCTTTAACGGGAGTTAACTAATGAGTGAATCAGCAAAACCAAAGCGTCGTGGTCGCGGTGGGCGTGAAGAAAGGCTTGCGCGCGGTAATGAGGCGCCACCAAGTAAACCATACGTAACCCGTAAGATACCTTGTTTCGAAGTACTCGATGAAGCAGGTTATCAGTTAATTGAAGATAACGCCGAAACTATTCTGGAAGAGACCGGTATCGAATTTAGGGATATGCCTGAAGCTCTCGAAATTCTTGCGAAAGGCGGTGCTTTAGTCGATGGCGAACGGGTTAGATTTCCGCGCGGCCTTTGTCGCTCAATTATCCAGGCATCTGCGCCATCTGAATATACGCATCACTCGCGTAATCCTGAGAAGAACGTCCAAATTGGTGGCAAAAACACCGTATTCGTACCGGCCTATGGCAGCCCATTTGTTTTTGATCTGGATAAGGGCCGTCGTTACGCGACATTAGAAGACTTCCATAATTTCGTCAAACTGGCTTATTCATCGCCTAGTTTGCATTTATCGGGTGGTACAATTTGTGAGCCTGTCGATGTGCCTGTTAACAAGCGTCACCTCGATATGTTATATGCGCATATCAAATATTCGGACAAGCCTTTCATGGGTTCGGTTACTGCACCTGAGCGCGCGCAGGACACGGTCGACATGATCAAGATCATTGCTGGCGATAACTATATCAACCCTGAAACAGGCCGCCCTCGCACTTATGCTACAAGCCTTATTAACGCAAATTCACCGATGACTTTCGATGACACCATGCTGGGTGCTGCCAAAGTCTATGCTGAAAATAATCAGGCTTGCATCATAACGCCATTTATCCTGGCAGGCGCTATGTCTCCAGTAACGGTTGCTGGCACAGCGGCTCAGTCGCTTGCCGAAGCAATGGCGGGTATGACGTTTGTGCAATTAGTTAATCCAGGCGCACCCGTCGTATTTGGTAGTTTTGCTAGTTCGATGTCGATGCAATCTGGTGCACCAACATTTGGCACTCCAGAACCAGCATTGGTACTTTACACAATGGCTGGATTGGCGCGCAGGCTGGGCGTACCGTTCCGTTCTGGCGGTGGTTTATGTGGCTCTAAATTACCTGACGCACAGGCCGCATCGGAAGCCATTAGCACTTTAATGCCAGCCGTTATGGCAGGTGTCAATTTTGTGCTGCATACAGCAGGATGGATGGAAGGTGGTCTTGCCATGGGCTATGAAAAATTTATCATGGATGTCGACCAAGCGGCTATGATGGAAATTCTAATGGGCGGTGTTGACCTGTCGGAAAACGGCCAGGCAATGGACGCTATCCGAGAAGTAGGCCCAGGCGTTCATTTCCTAGGTTGTGCTCATACACAAGCTAATTTCAAAACGGCTTTTTACCGATCACCTATTACTGATAACAATAGTTACGAGCAATGGGAATCTGAAGGTAGCCTGGATCATGCGCAAAGAGCCAATGCACGCTGGAAAAAGGTGCTAGCAGAATATCAGGCCCCCGAGTTAGACCCGCTGATCGATGAGGCCTTACTGGCATTCATCAAGCAACGCAAAGACTCTATGCCGGATGCTTCTTATTAGAAATACCCTCACTTAAATAGTGGTTCGAAATGCTGTTCTAGTATTTCGTGCCACTACTTGCTTTCTATCGAATAAATAACTCGTGCAATAAAGCAAAATTGGGACTAGTATTTTGAGAAAGGCGGGTATTACGTTAACCAGCGCCGTTCATTCCAACTCCTTGTTATTGTTGCCTATGAGTACTGACTATTTCGACCTGCTACCAGAGCACTTCGGCTTCCTACTTGTTCCAAACTTTTCATTCATTGCGTTTTCATCAGCGATCGAAGCACTGCGTCTGGCCAATCAGTCTGCAGAAAAAATACTCTATCAATGGACAGTGTGCACGCTGGATGGTACGCCTGTAAAAGCCAGTAATGGGGTAGCAATTACACCGGACTGCAGCATTGAAGATGCTCGTAACCAGTCCACTTTTTTTATCTGTGGCGGCATCGAAATAGCCGATCAGTGGACCAAACCGATGCAGGCCGCACTGCGAAAGATAGCGATGCAGCGCAATCTAATTGTTGGTGCGATTTGTACCGGCAGCTACCTTCTCGCAAAAGCGGGGTTATTGAATGGTTATAAATCAACCATTCATTGGGAAAATATTGCAAGTATGCGCGAAGAATTTCCAAACGCTCAATTTACCGATGACCTATTTCAGATAGACCGAGACCGTATCACCTGTGCTGGTGGGCTAGCGGTACTTGATATGATGCTTAATCTGATTGGCCGTAAGCACGGCCCAAAATTAACGACGATGATTTCAGAGCTCGCGCTGTGTGAGCGAATTCGAAATGCTGACGACCGACAGAGAATTCCCTTGCAACTGCATCTCGGTTCAAACCAGCCAAAGCTTACTGAAGCGGTAACCTTAATGGAAGCCAATTTGGAAGAGCCTATCAGCCTCGATGAACTATCCGGTTATGTTGGCATCTCTCGTCGGCAATTGGAGCGCCTTTTTCAAAAACACCTAAGCTGCGTGCCGACACGTTATTATCTTAACTTACGTTTAAAAAGAGCACGCCTTTTATTGTTACAAACCAGTAAATCGATTGTTGATATTGCGCTTGCTTGTGGTTTTATTTCTGCGCCACATTTCAGTAAATGCTATCGAGATATGTTTGGCATCCCCCCCAGAGATGAACGACGTAAGTAGTTCTTTAGCTCTAGAAAATGTCCCTGAAATATTTTTACGCTAAGCAAAAAGAGTCAGCCCTTCGTATTTCAAACACCTGAATACTCGTTCATTCTGACTATCCAGTCTAGTAACCGCTGTCGACGGCGCCAATTTAAATCGAATCCCTCGGACATCTAAAGGCTTAAAAAAACCTTCGCGATCTCTGACGATTATTCACTTCTAAAACCCTGCGCAACAATTAGTGATGACTGGCATCCAGCTTTCCATTTTTTCTACCAATTCAAGTTAAGCACTTCCAAGTTGAATCCAAGCTTGATACATTTTGAGCTGATTTATCTTAAGAAATGAGTTGAATGCTGTCATAGTCCAGCAACTAGAAGCGAAGCGTAAACTTGAAGATATGTTTCTTGATTTGCTAGAAGCCCAATCAAGTTTTAAGTAAAAAACTGGAGGTTAGTTTCATTGGATTTAAGAACAGCTATTTCCACTCATAAATTTTGGCAATACTCTTTGCAATTTTACACTCAAAATAATAACCAAACGACATTGCTATGGCTACAAGACAATGCAGCATTGAATGTGAATGTTGCGTTGTTGCTTATGTATTTGCAGACTAAAGGTGTTTTTATCTCAGGCGACCAATTCAATCACTTAAACCAGGAAAATCAAGATTTGGACAGTCTAACTGCAAGTTTTCGTGAAAAAAGGAGGGTTTTGAAAGCTGACAATATAGAAGAAGGAATGGCTGACTACCGTACGCTAGATTATCAGGCGTTATTTCAACAAGAGCTTGATTGCGAAAAACAACAGCAAGCGCAATTGATTGATATAGTCTCCACATTTGGTAAGCATACCCATGACGGAACGAGCATGGATATCAAGTATTATCTACTGACTTTGGTCACTAGCATCGAGAGTACTTTAATTACCAAAGTTGAAAGTCACATCGATGTTCTTATTGAAGAACAACAGAAATTGGCGAATAATTTTGCTCATCATTAAGATTAATAAATGGTTAAAAAGACAATTTTCCTCGAAGATCATGTGCCAAGATTAATACTAAGGGGGTCAAAATTGATGTTTAATGGATCGATGGCACATGAAATCATAATCATGCACGACCTCGAACGCCTAAGTTTCTCTAGTTGATATGGCTACAGCCTATTGGCTAGTAATGCTTAATCAGTTGTCATTTTATTTTCAACCCCACTTTTTTTGAATCTATAGTATCTCTGTGGGTAACGCTTGATAGCCCTTGTGGCTGCCTAATTATAAGTCATTAAGACAGGCATCTTCGATCTGAAAGGGCATTACGTCGGTCGAGCGTTTCTCTCCTTGGTTTCCCAGTGTAGCTCTGGCATCTCCCTATACGGCGATCTTGATGTCTGCGCCTCGCGGCTTTGATCACTCTGTTCTCATCTTGTGATTGATTGAGTGGCTGCGAAGTGGTCGAGGACGTACGAGATAATCTAAATAGTGATTTTAATGTCATTGCGAATCTATGGCTAATCTCTTGGTGGTGACCTATCGTATAGAACTTCTCATGATAAGTTTGCGATACAGGTCTGCTTTGTAGTCACCATTCAGGCCTGGTTTCTTGCTATAGAGAATTATAGGGTATCCGTAGGAACTCACTTAAAACTGGGTTTCAGCAGCTAAAACTAGATTAAAAATCGCTATAATTAGATTTGCAAACCCTTTCAGAAATCACTCAGAAATTTCATACCAAAGCCCGAGTAATAGAATTATTTAAGGGCAACACTCAACCATGGTTGAGTGTGAAACGATTCAACATATTTCTAAGCGAAGTGGCTTGCTCAGACAGGGCTTCAGAGGCTGAAGCACTATTTTCTGCTGCCTCTGCGTTGATCTGAGTGACGGTATCAATTTCAGCAACACCTGCACTGATATGTTGAGCCCCTTGTGCCTGCTCACTACAGGCATTGGCAATTTGTGAAACTAATATCGAGGCTTCATTAACACTGGCTATAATTTCAAGTAACGACTCAGCAGTCTCATTGGCAATACTATTACCATGATTAGCTTTATCTGATGACTGCAAGATGAGTTCGTTTGTTTCCTTAGCGGTAATTGCACTACGTGCCGCTAAACTACGCACTTCATCTGCTACTACAGCAAACCCCCGCCCCTGTTCACCCGCTCGAGCTGCCTCAATTGCTGCATTGAGGGCTAACAAATTAGTCTGTGCGGCAATATCGTCAATCGTTTTGATAAATGAAGCAATACCTTCCCCTGACTCACGTATTTCAGCCATCGCTGAGATCATCTTATCCATCTGTCCCTCGCTCTTTTTCGCCGCATTTTGCACTTTTGTGGTCAGCAGCTGAGCTTGGTTGGCACTTTCAGCATTGACGCTCACTTGTGATGTCAGTTCGGTCAGCGAGGCGGAGATTTCTTCTAGGCTCGCGGCTTGTTCTGTCGCCCCTTGTGCTAGCGCTTGGCTGGATGACGAAACTTGGTTGCTTCCTGCAGCAATTGAACCACCCGTAACATCAACCTCCCCAAGCACTTCGTTTAGATTTTTTACCATTCCCTGCAAAGCTTTACCTAGCGTGTCATGGTCTGAGGCAAGGACAATGTCTACATTTAAGTTACCCTCTGCAATCTCCTTCGCAAATTTTGATTTATCCTGCAAATTAGCGACCATTTTCTGTATCTCCGCAAAAACGCCAACACTGGAATACCCGCTATCTAACGAAATATCAAGATCCCCATCGGCAACACTTTTAGCAATGCTCGCAATATAGGCGGGTTCGCCGCCGAGTTGTTGCATGATGTTTTTGACCAGATAAAACGTGATCACCAGCCCCAGTATGGCAGCCAACAAAGCACCTAAAATAGTGGTGTACATGATACTGCTCGACGTGCTTTCCAGCGCTGCAAAGCGCGACTCCATCAGCGATTCTTCTCGATCTTTAAAGGTTTGGATCTGGCCACGGAATTTGTCAAAAAACACCTTGCCCTTGGCTTCTGCTACTAGATCAGTTATATCGTCCATCGTAATGGCAGTACCCACTTTCCGTCTCAACTGGATAGCAGGTTCAGTGACCTTTTCTTTCCATTGAGCAATCGTTTCTTTGGTTTCGGTTAGAAGTGCAACCTGGCTGGGGTTGTCGCTAACGGTTATCGAAAGCGCATCGATTTGTTTGTAAAATTTATTTTGGCCGACGTTGTAAGGCTCGAGAAATTCTTCCTTACCTGCCAATAAAAATCCCCGCATGCCGGTTTCCATATCCACCGCGGCTGCCTCTATTCGTGAAGCGTCACTTAATACCTTATGAGTATGATTGACCCACTTAAAATTATACAGCAGTGAGCTGACACCCATGTAGACAGTGAGAGAAAGCACTACCAGAATCGCAATAATTAACCCATTACTGGAGAATAGTTTGGTAGTTAAGCTTAAGTTTTTCAATTTCCAACACCACACTGTTGCTATAAGTTAACAAAGATATCGGCTGATGCCAGGAAAACTGTAGCCCTATATTGAAGAAAAGTAAAAGCCGATAAGGCTTAATAGACCCCGTATTGAGCCGCTTATGAAACCTCTAGGTAGCAACACTACAAATCGCGAAAATTTCCACAAATGGTCAGATCAAAGTTGTTGGGTGGAGGTTATCTAGTTTGGGGTAGCGTATCAGACGCTGAAGGCAACCCACATTAGCCTTTCAGGGATGGCCGTAATTATATTGGAGCTAATTTAGCTTACGCATGCGAATGGCCCCTATTACGTGCTGACATTCGGCAAATTTTTATTTAAATATCAATTATTAGTACAAATCTAAATTTAGCGTCCATTTAATCCAGTTTTACCTGGGTGAAAATAACTTAACTTATTGATGTTATTAGGCCTAAAATCTAGTGGTATCTAAGTCTTTATGGAATCAATCTCAAAGGCACTAAATCAAGTTATATTACCTAACAGAAATCAGTCATTTGCCCAACTGGGTGAGGGGGTTATAGGAACGTTTTTCGTGCTACATGATTTAACTTCGTACCATTCGGGTCAAGCCATTTAGTGAGCAGTTTTATTAAGTTCAAAACCCGGGCTTTCGGTGTTAGAGGAAAAATGACGACTCCGATATTATTAAGTTAAAAATCAGGCTCAGTACTGCCATTTATTAGTATAGCACAGCATGGACAAGCCGAGACCGATCCAAGGGCGGCGCGTCAGACTAATTAATATGCTATAGGCCATAAAGCGGAAAAGCCAATTCAACCAAAGGCTTCAGCATTTTCGAAATAAGAAGAACACCCATCAATTAGCAACCCTGAGCATCGACTGAATTTAATCAATCGACGGAAGCCTCAATCAGTCGGCTTAATCTGTTGGCTCCAATAGGGGCTCATCACGCCCCAACGACTCTTTTCTTTTCGCCGTATACGTTTCCAACTCTTCTTTTATAGCAGGGTCAGTTGCTGGTGGCTCGAACTCCTTAAGGATTTTGGGCCAAATGTCGGTGGCTCTTTGCGTGGCATCTTTACCACCGCCTAATACCCAGTTTTCGCTATTCTGCCAGTTGCTCAGGAAGGGTTCATAGAAGGCATTTTTATAGCGGTCCATGGTATGCTGACAACCAAAAAAGTGCCCACCAGGGCCGACTTCTTTCATTGCTTCCAGTCCAGTTTCGGATAAATCTATTTTAAGTGGTTCAAGCATCGCTGACATATGCTGTAGCATTTCACAGTCAATAATTAGCTTTTCAAATGAGGCAAGTAAACCACCTTCGAGCCAACCAGCCGAATGATAGATCAAATTGCCATGGCCCATCACCGCACCCCATAGTGCCATTTGGGTTTCGTAGGTTGCTTGCGCATCCACCGCATTTGACGCATTACAGGCACTGGTTCGGTAGGGTAGTTTGTACCGTCTGGCCAATTGTCCACCAGCAATATTAGCCAAGCTATTTTCAGGTGTGCCAAATGCGGGCGATCCAGAGCGCATGTCAACGTTCGAGGTAAATCCGCCGTAAATGACCGGCGTGCCAGGACGTGTCAATTGCAGCAATGCAATGCCCAATAGGGCTTCGGCGTTTTGTTGGGCTAATGCACCCGCCATTGTGGTGGGTGTCATCGCGCCCATAAGAGTAAAGGGCGTGACAGTAACGGGCTGACCAAACATCGACATTTGCATCGCGCCATAGGCCATTGCATCGTCTAATTTCCGGGGTGAGTTGACATTAATATTGGTCATCACGCTGGGATTGTTTTTCATTTCCTCCATGCTCAGTCCTCTGGCAATCGCCGACATCTCTATCGCATCACGAGAGCGCCCAGCACCAATAGCCGTGGCCATAAAAACCTTATCGGCCAAGGTTAAATTAATGAAGGTAGTATCCAGGTGACGTGAGTTTGCCGGCATGTCGGTTGGCGCGGTCGCCTGATTGCCAAAGAAGGTAATGACATTGAAGTACTGACCCAGACTAATTAGCTTTTGATAATCAGCAAAGTTACCGGCCCGTCGACCATTAATATGGTCATGTACATTAGGCGCGCCCGAAACCAATCCGAAATTCAATACATTGCCACCGACTTCAATTGACTGAGCGGCATTACGCGGTGTGATAGTAAATGTTTCAGGTGCTAATGCGACCGTTTCTAGTAGTAAGTTCCTGTCTATTCGTACCATGCCTTGATTGTCTACCAATGCCCCGGCTTTGCGAAACAGTGCTAGTGCCTCATCGCCCATCACTTCGATGCCTTCTTCTTCGAGGATACGTAGCGATATGTTGTGTATGAATTCTAGCTGCTCTTCGTCGAGCGCCTCAATGGGAGCAAACCGATTGCGTAATACTTTACGGTCTAGTTGGCGAATAGCGACTGTTGTAGCTGTGCCACCGCGGTTACGTTTACGACTAGGTCTGACCATAGGAAAATTCTCGATAGTACAAGTTTGACGTTATGCTATCGGTTCGAGAATAAAGTTCTTTTACAAATCGGACGTTATTTGTCATATTTGGGCATATGGAATTAATACTGACCCTGAAGAGCTTCAATGTCTAACCTAACGGCAAAGCCTATACGCCGCCATATCACATTATGCCTGTGTCCTAGATCGCCTATGTTTTGTATCGCATCATGCCTTGAGGTATTACGTCATGCGAATCGATTTACTTCAGGGCCTGTTTATAGCTGGTCTTTTCTATGTGAAAACGACGAGCCAATTCAAGATAGCAACGATCTATGGTTGCACCCCAGCACTAATATTAGTTCGGCTGCATCACCTGATATTGCGTTAGTAGTTGCAGGCTTCGAACCGACCGAAATAATTGCGCCTAAAACGACTCAGTGGTTGCAACAACAGGCTGCGACTGGGCGAGTGATAGGCGGTCTATCGAATGGTGCATTTTTACTTGCTAAAGCAGGTTTGCTGGATGGATTTGCAGCAACGGTACATTGGGAAAACTTCGCCAGTTTTTGCCATCTCTATCCAAAAACCCTGTCGCGTTATCAGCGCTTTGTTATCGATCGTAATCGAATGACTTGCTCGGGCGGTACTTCGACACTGGACCTTTTTATTGAAATGGTCAGAAATGATTTAGGCCATGACCTGGCACAGCAGGTATCGCGCCAAATGCTATTGCAGGACTATTCGATCCCGAGTGAAACAGAAACACAATTGGTATTTGATGGTAATCACCATTTTTCAGCTCGAGTCCAACGCGCTTTAAGCTTGCTCGATGCCGAGATCGCTCAGCGCATGAATGTAAGTGGTTTAGCCGACAGAGTAGGAATTAGTCGAAGGGAGTTATTACGTCTGTTTAGACGAGAAATTGGAAAGACACCTGGTGAAGTATTGAATCAGCGCCGGCTCGAACGAGCACAGTCATTGGTGTTACATTCCCACCTTCCATTGGCTCAAATTGCAAGTGCCGTGGGGTTTAGCTCGCAATCACATCTGACGACCTGTTACCAAAAATTCTATAACACCACACCGGCTCGACATCGACGTAGCCATCAGGTCATTCGCGGCGACGCTCAAGGTCTAACCACTGATCAATAGATATGGTATAACAACAAATTAAAGTGCATCTCTAAAATTGTCAGCTCACCATAGGATAATCACTAAAGCATGTCTCGGGTCGAAAACGCCAACCTGTTCGAAATAGTCGCCGATGATCGGCCGCTGAGTGCTGACAGCACTAAAATTAATGAATTATGTGCTGAGCTTGCCACCTACCTCGAGCCACATCAGGTCGAAGAGGTTTATCGTGCTTTTCTGTTAGGTGCCAAAGCCCACGAAGGACAAAGCCGAGTGTCGGGTGAACCTTACATCAGTCATCCCGTTGAAGTTGCATTAATCCTAAGCCAGATGCGGATGGATATGAGCAGTATTGTCGCCGCAATTTTGCATGACGTGATTGAAGATACGACTACCGAAAAAGCGCAATTAGCCGATCAGTTTGGCAATGAAGTCGCCGAACTGGTCGATGGCGTTAGCAAACTAACCAACCTTGACATCCAGAGTAGAGCCGAAGCCCAGGCAGAAAATTTTCGCAAAATGATGCTGGCAATGGTAAAAGATATTCGCGTCATTATTATCAAACTAGCTGATCGCTTGCACAACATGCGTACGCTAGATGCCATGCCGCCAGATAAACGTCGTCGTATCGCCCAGGAAACGATGGATATCTACGCACCAATCGCCAATCGTCTTGGTATTTTTAAGGTGCGCCACGAACTGCTTGATTTATCGATTCGCAGCGCCTTTCCAATGCGTTATCGGGCACTCGAAAGTGCCTGTAAAGAAGTCGTTGGACATCGCAAAGAGATATTTAATACCATCGAAAATGCGATCAAGGATCGTTTGAAGGAAGCCAATATTTCCGCCTCCGTTAGATACCGGCAAAAACATATTCACAGTATCTATCGAAAAATGAAGCAGAAAAAACTCAGTTTCAAAGGGCTAACCGATGTGTTTGGCGTTCGTATCATGACCGAGTCGGAAGATGACTGCTATCGCGTGCTGGGTGTTGTGCATAACCTCTATAAGCCATTGCCTGGCCGCTTTAAGGATTATCTCGCGATTCCCAAAACCAATGGCTATCAATCATTGCATAGCAGTTTATTTGGACCTCACGGTGTGCCAATTGAAGTTCAGATACGAACCGCAGAGATGGACCATTTTGCCGAGTCTGGCATTGCAGCTCACTGGATTTATAAAGAAGGCGAATATAACACCTCGACGGCGCAAAACCGCGCACTCGAATGGTTGAAGACCCTGCTCGAAATGCAGCAAAAATCGGGTAGCTCTCAGGAGTTTTTGGAGAGTGTGAAGGTTGACCTGTTCCCCGACGAAATCTATGTATTTACGCCAAAAGGTGAGATCAAAAAATTGCCACGAGACTCTACCGTGGTCGACTTTGCTTATGCCGTTCATACCGATGTTGGAAATACCTGTGTCGCAGCACGTATCGACAACCGAATGTTGCCCTTGAGCAGTAAGCTCTTCAACGGGCAGACGATCGAAATTATCAGCTCAGATGCCAGTCGCCCTCACCCCAGCTGGCTCGATTTTGTGATCACCGCAAAAGCACGCACTAACATCAGGCACTTCCTTAAGTCATTGCAAACATCCGAAGCGGTTTCGTTAGGACAGCGGTTGTTACAGCAATCGATCAATCACATTGTCGGACGTGACGAGACGATTACCGAAGAAAGACTAGAACGTGTCTTAAGCCAGTACCGCATGACGGATCGGGACGAGTTGATGGCACAAATTGGTCTTGGCAATCGTAATCCGAGTTTAGTGGCAAAAGCGATGTACGATATCGAGGATGACGATTCAAGCGCATTTGATGAATCTGGAAAGCCACTTGCTATTAAAGGCACAGAAGGCATGGTGGTATCATTCGCCAAATGTTGCAGGCCAGTGCCCGGTGACGCAATCATGGGCCACATGTCATCTGGTAAGGGTATTGTTGTACATCAACAAAGCTGTCGAAATATGACTGAGACCAGTAGCGAAAATCGACACCTGTCGGTGCAATGGTCAGAGCATGTCGAAGGCGAATACCTCGCTTTTTTACGAATTGAAGTCGCCAATCAGCGCGGCGTATTAGCGAATCTAGCCACCACGATTGCTAATGCATCCTCTAATATTGAACAGGTTAACCTAACCGAAAAGGATGGTCGAATATCGACTATTGAATTTGTCGTGGTTGTTACCGATAGAATCCACCTGGCTCGAATCATGAAGAAATTACGCTTGCTGTCAGTGGTGATTCGGATATCTCGTAAGTAGCTTTTAAACACAGAAAACTTCTGTCTTGGATTCATAGCTTGCTCTACTGGACCGGTATTAAAACATTTTTGCAGCGCCGACTTTTTACAGCATAATGCGCAGTTCAATTTGGTTTATTTCAATTCAGGCAATTAGAGACAATCTCATGGCAAAAACTATTATTCAAACCGACAAAGCCCCCGCCGCAATCGGCACTTATTCACAAGCGGTTAAAGTAGACAGCACGGTTTATATCTCGGGACAAATACCACTTGATCCGGTTTCGATGAAAATCGTCAGTGGCGGCATCGAAGCTCAGATTACTCGCGTATTTGATAACCTCAGCGCCGTATCAGAGGCCGCAGGTGGCAGTTTAAAGGATGTTGTAAAACTCAATATTTTCCTCACTGACCTGTCCAGTTTTCCAATCGTAAACGAGACTATGGCGAAATATTTTTCTCAACCTTATCCGGCCAGAGCCGCCATCGAAGTATCGGCATTACCGAAAGGTTCGGAAGTTGAGATGGATGCGATCCTCGCACTTGATTAATTCGAAAAAAACGTAGGAAAATACCATAGACAATGAAATGGAACACTGGTCAGCACAGGGGGTGCGTTTTCTAAAAGGTGTTGGGCCAAAGGTCGCCGAGAAACTTAAAAAACTCGGGCTTGAGACCCAACGTGACTTGTTGTTCCACCTGCCACTGCGTTACGAAGACCGAACCCAAGTAACCCCCATTGGCGGTTTACAACCTGGGCGCAAACAATTAATCGAAGCCGAAGTGCTGCAGGTAGCCGTTAACTTTCGACGTCAGGGGCCCTCTCGCCGAATGCTCGTCGCCAAGCTTGAAGATCACAGTGGTCTGCTAACTATTCGGCTGTTTTTTTTCAGTAGTGGCCAGCAGCAAATGTTACAGAAGGGCAACAAACTTCGGTTATTCGGCGAAGTTCGTATCGCGCAAGGCGAACTCGAAATGGTCCATCCCGAATTTGCAGTAGTAGACCCTCACAATCCGCCACCACTAGAAAAGAATCTAACGCCTATATATCCAACTACGGAAGGCCTCCATCAGCTATCAATATCGAAAATTATTCGTCAGGTTATCTTTCAACTAGACCAAAACGACATGCCAGAAACCTTGCCCGAATTCTGGCTTTCTCAAAATAACTTCCCTGATTTTAAGTCGGCAATGCTCAGTCTGCATAGCCCACAACAGCAAACCGACACTGAATTAATTGCTAGCTGTCGACACCCTGCTCAATATCGCTTTATCGTAGAAGAACTAACCGCTCATCGGCTGGCATTACTCGAACGACGAATATTGATTCAAAGAATGAATAACCCAACGATTAAAACCGATGGTGAGCTACATGAAAAATTCATCGAAAATCTACCATTCCAACTCACAATGGCTCAGCAACGTGTCATGGCTGAACTAATGCAAGACTTTGGTCGATCGCAGCCAATGATGCGTTTGCTACAAGGCGATGTTGGTTCGGGTAAAACAGTGGTCGCTGCACTGGCTTGCCTGCCCGTAGTTGAGTCAGGTTTTCAAGCCGCGATGATGGCCCCAACCGAAATACTGACCGAGCAACACTATCAAAACCTACTGACCTGGCTTACCCCGTTGGGTCTTAACGTCGTTTGTTTAATGGGGGCAGACAAAGGTAAGAAGCGCAATCAAAAATTGGCATTAATTGCTTCGCGTGAAACCCATGTTGTTGTCGGTACCCATGCCCTATTTCAGGAGTCGGTAGTTTTTAATAACCTTGGTTTTATCGTCATCGATGAACAACATCGCTTTGGTGTCGATCAACGGCTCGCATTACAAAAGAAAACGGCCAATCAGCAAATGCCTCATCAATTGATTATGACCGCTACGCCAATTCCACGCACATTGGCTATGTCGATCTATGCGGATCTAGATTACTCGCAAATCGATGAATTACCCCCTGGTCGAAAACCGGTCACAACGTCTATCATTCCAGAAACCAAACGAGATAGCCTGATTCAGCGAGTCGCTGCATCCTGCCAGGAAGGAGGTCAGGTCTATTGGGTTTGCACTCTCATCGACGAATCAGAAGTCATGCAATGTGAGGCCGCTGAAACCACCTATCAAATGTTACAGATGCAGCTGCCAGAACTATCAGTCGCACTCGTACATGGCCGAATGAAAGTCGCTGAAAAAGAAGCCATTATTAACGCCTTTAAAAAAGGTGAAACCAAAATACTAGTTGCTACCACAGTCATCGAAGTCGGTGTCGATGTACCCAATGCCAGCATTATGATCATCGAAAATCCTGAGAGACTAGGCCTGTCACAAATCCATCAGCTACGGGGCCGAGTAGGTCGCGGCGCACGCGAAAGCTTTTGTATATTGCTCGTCAAACAAGATTTATCAGCACAAGTACTCACGCGACTCGAAATCATTCGACGCTATCAAGATGGATTTATCATTGCCGAAAAAGACCTCGATTTACGCGGCGCAGGTGAAGTATTAGGCACACGACAAACAGGTGAAGCAAGCTTTAAGATAGCAGACTTATTGCGAGATCAAAGCTGGTTCGACAAAGTCGATGAACTGGCGCAGTTAATGTTGAATGCCGATAACTCGAAGGCCTCTGAAATGCTTTTGAAAAATTGGGTAGGCTATAAGCAGGGTTATACGGAGGTAGGTTAGTCACAACCTCTATTGTGACAAGTCATAATTAGATAACGAATAGCAGTGTTCCACAGAGGTAATTCCTGCCTTCGAATTTTATTTAGAATAGGCTGTGAGCGAAATATGCAAGAACACAGATAGTAGCGTAGGCCGGAAAAGCGAAGCGCCTTCCGGCAAGTTCTCAAAGGCTTATCTGGCCTACGTTGCTCCCAAAATTCAAGGCTTCAACTAGAAATTATTGAACCTTTCAAATATGACAGTTATATATTTTCCAGACATCGAATTGCTCCTTAACCGCCCACCTACTCGCCCAAAACTCCATAACAATCATACTCATCAGCATCCACAATCTCGACCTGACTAAACTCTCCCAAAGCCAATGCTTGATCCGTTTCAATATAAACCAGACCATCTATCTCTGGCGCATCAGCATAGGAACGTCCAACATAACCCTCGTCAGTTTTCTCTTCAACCAGCACTTGCATGGTTTGTCCAATACGTTGTTTTAGTTTAGCAGTGCTAATGACCTGTTGTGCCTGCATGAAAATATCATAGCGTTCCTGTTTGATGTCTTCAGGCACCTGATCGGGCAGATCATTGGCATCCGCGCCTTCTACAGGGCTATACATAAAACAGCCAACACGATCGAGTTGTGCCTCTTCAATGAAGTCTAATAGTTGCTGGAAGTCTTCCTCGGTTTCACCCGGAAAGCCAACAATGAAGGTGCTGCGGATTACCAGCTCTGGACAGACTTCGCGCCAGCTGTGAATTCTTTCAAGTACGCGTTCGCGATTGCCGGGGCGTTTCATTAATTTTAGAATTTTCGGACTGGCGTGCTGAAACGGAATATCGAGATACGGCAGTATCAATCCTTGCGCCATGAGTGGTATGACGTCGTCGACATGGGGATAGGGGTAAACATAGTGCATTCGCACCCAAACGCCAAGTTGGCCTAGCGCCTTCGCAAGGTCGATAAATTTAGTTTTAAGTGGCTGCCCTTCCCAAAAGTGTGTCGCGTATCTAACGTCAACGCCATAGGCGCTGGTGTCTTGTGAGATAACCAGTATTTCTTTGACATTAGCGTTCACTAAATGGGATGCTTCCTGCATTACCTTGTCAATTGGACGGCTGACAAGGTCACCTCGAAATGACGGAATGATGCAAAAGCTACAACGATGATTACAGCCTTCTGAAATTTTCAAATAGGCATAGTGTCGAGGTGTTAGTTTTACACCTTGTTTGGGGACTAAATCAAAAAACGGGTCATGTGGTGCAGGGAAATTCTCGTGCACAGCTTGCATGACTTCATTCTTGGCATGCGGCCCAGTGACGGCGAGCAACGACGGGAATTTTTCCTTGATCATTTCTGATCGAGCACCAAGACAACCGGTGACAACCACTTTGCCGTTTTCCTGCAACGCTTCACCGATAGTATCGAGTGACTCTTCCACGGCCGAATCAATAAAACCACAGGTATTGACGATGACCATATCGGCCTCGTCGTAGCTCGGGACAATTTCGTAACCTTCCGCTCTCAACTGAGTAATGACTTGCTCTGAATCAACTGTTGCTTTGGGGCAACCGAGGCTGACGAATCCAATTTTATGGGGTGTGTTCATATCTTCTCAACTTGTTTTGGGCATTACTGTTCTGGTTCGGGCTGTTCTGCTTCTAGCTTATCTGGTTCGGGCCGTTCTGACTGAAATAAGGCTGGCAGGAAAAATTCACTCACCAGTAATGATTTTTTCCCAATAGAAAACAGGGAACGCCTACCCCATAACTGATCACAGTCTTGCTCAGCATCTGGCAAGGCAATTTGGAATAGCGGGTCTTTCCTAATGATACGTGCAATGTGCTGGTGACTGCGCTTTAAATTGGGTTGTGCGAATAAATATCCACCCAAAGGCTTGTTGGCGAGGCGCTTTAGGCGCTGATGCTTTCCCTTTAGCGTGGCGAGCGGAATAACCGAACGTGCATAAACACAAACGGTGTCATCGCATAACAACTGAACCTGCCTTAACAAAGCCTTTTGGTGGCGAGGCACCGCTAACAATCTTGCTTCTTCAGCCTGTGGTTTTATCCACTGCTGGCTCAGCACCCGAACCGAAAAATGACCTGGGCAATAGTCCATTAATCGTTTGGTTAGTGAGCCCTGATCATTCAGCCACGAGATAACCACAGGATCGAGTTTTCTGGCGGATAGATGAGCATAATCGAACCAACGGGAAGCACGAGGGTGTTTCAAAGAGATCGCATCACAGAAAAAGTTGGCGCATTATCCTTGAAAAGCGAACCTAGCGCAAAATTACAGTGGCCTGACGAGGGTGAAACTGGATGAAATTGGCTAGACGTGATTTAATCAGAGTATAGCAACGACACGGAAATTCCATGAGAAGCAATAAGATTGCATTGACACTACTTTGCGCCTTTTGTAGCGCGATTTTGTCATTTAGCAGCCGCGCCGAATTACTCGACCAGGGCTTGAATTCAGTCATGGTTATTATTGATCGGGCTCTAACCGATATCAATAAACCCGTCGATACTGCGAACGAAACCCCTGATGCTGATGCTGCCGTAAAAACTGCGGCTAATGAAAAGATTGTCAACCTGTCGAGAACACTCGGCACGATGAGCTATGATCGTCTGCAATGCGGTGAAGCGGAAGTCCTAGCCGCCTTTACCGAGCGCGTACAACGCATGCCCGACGAGGCGCAGGATGCCATGCGAAGTGCTTTCCAGGAAGGCTTCGATAAGAGCAAAAGTGAGACGCCACTTATGTCTGAAGATGAGTGTAAACGCAAGACTAAAGCAAGAAAACATGTCGAAGTGGTAGACCAAACCAATGTTATTGAAGAGGGTAAACCCAAGGCGAGTGAAAAAACCGTAGTGAAAGTAAAAAAGCCCCCCGAAGATCCTAAACTGCGTCATATGCGTATTGCTGAGCTAACCGGCCAACTTGCCTATAAGCGTAATTTTTGTTCTGACAAAAAAGTATTTAACCGTGACTTCAATACCTTTATTAAAACGGTGCCAGAGGAGTTTCAAGCCGCTGTTAAGACCTCCTACTGGAAAGGCTTTAAACACGGCAAAAGATTAAATGTGAACTTAACTACCGAGCAATGCTAAGCAAGCTCGATTAATAAGGTCAATTTTAGTTAAGGAGGCATCGTGAAAATATATGGCGATATTCAATCGGGTAATTGCTATAAAATAAAATTACTATGCTCATTATTAGACATCGAACATGAATGGATTCATGTTGATATCCTTTCTGGTGAAACCTTAACGCAAGCATTCCTGACTAAAAACCCTGCCGGTAAAATCCCATTACTTGAGTTACCTGATGGTCGTTTATTGTCAGAATCAAATGCGATTTTGAACTATCTGGCCCATGGCAGTAGTTTAATGCCAACGGACGCTTTTCTAACCGCTAAGGTACAGCAGTGGCAATTTTTCGAGCAATATAGTCATGAGCCCTTTATTGCAGTGGCCAGATTTATCGCCAAATACCTTGGTTTGCCCGATGACAGGCGGGCAGAATATGAGTCTAAACAAAAAGGCGGGAATCGAGCTTTAGGCATTATGGAGTCGAAGCTGCAATGTTCGTCATACTTAGTTGGGGAAAGTTTAACCACTGCAGACATTTCACTATATGGCTACAGCCATGTGGCCGAAGAAGGCGGCTTTGATCTGGTGCACTATCCGGCGATAAAGGCCTGGATCAAAAGAATTTCGCAGCATCCAAAATATAGTGGCATGTAATGAAATTAGTCATATATTTCTGTTTATTACTTAGTCTTCTATCCTGTGGAGGCGGTAGCGGAATCGCTAACACTACTCCGATCGCTAACCCTGATTTTTCGAGACTCAACCCTGAATGCTTTGTACCCCAATCGCCTACTCCTGTTATTGGGCCTGATGGTCTGCTCTTAACAGGTGCGACCTGGGGTGACCCTACGGTTTTAAAAGTTGGTGAACAATTTATTATGTATGCTTCATCATCACTTTTTACTAGCCCATTAGACCCGGTTGGATCATGGGATCAGAACATTAAAACTTACCGATTGACGTCACCTAATGGCATCAATTGGGCACTGAACCCATCGACTGCAGTTTTTGAAAGGAGCGCCAGTGGCTGGGACAAAAAAAGTATAGAAACCCCTGACGTTGTTTATTACAGAGGCAAATATCATCTCTTCTATACCGGATATCCGGTCGCTTTTGATGATCCCTTTGCCTATCGGATTGGACACGCGAGTTCATTTGATGGCATAACATGGACAAGGGAAACACCTGCTAACATGCCTTTACTTGCGCCTAGCGATCCCACTAACGCAACAAATACCACAGCGCTATTAACCTTTGATCAATGGATTGTAGCAGAGCCGGGTGCTGTTGTTTTTAATGATAAAATTTATCTCTACTTTACGGCAACAGGGTCTAATTCGGAGGTAGGATCGACCGCTGACGTGATTGGTTTATCGATCTATGATGGTGATACAGATGCCTGGTCTGCACAAAAAGAAGTGATGCGTGCCGAACAAGCGGTTTATCCTAGAGTAAATAACATAAAAGGCTTTTCAACTCCTTCAGCAACCCTAATGGATAACAAAGTGCATTTATTTGAAACCATTGTTACTGACATACCTTTTAATCATTTTAAAATTCATCATGCCTACTCAGCTGATGGCGAGACTAATTGGGTTCAAGATAAAACCCACATTATTGAAAAAACAGAATTCGACTGGCACAGTGATGACATTGTAGGGCCCACCGCGTTGCTTGATGGTAAAACTGTTTACCTTTGGTATGGGGGCAATCGAGGAACAATCGACTCACTGGGAATCGGGCTTTCAACCTGTGAGTTATGATTCATAGCAGATTAAATTAGACTTATGTCCTGCTCTAAAATCAGCCATTGTGCTGCGTCAATTTTTATTCATCGACAATTGCACCTCTATTATAGACCCCACTTTGCTCTAAAAAATTACTCCCTGTAAGGACGCCCCAATGATACTGATACGAAAAAAGAGCTGGTTAAGAACTGTCCTATTACTTGTTATGTTGCTTTGCACCATGCCAGCACTAGCCACAAACCTTAAAATAGTCCCTCAGAAAAATTCAAATTTCATCCTTGAGCAGATAGCTCAAGGATTGGGTGTACCTTGGGGTATGGCTTTCCTTAATGCCGATGAACTCATCTTTACCGAACGTAGTGGTCAAATAAAACTGCTCAATCTTAACAGTTTAAAAGTCGAAACCTTAACGGGCCCTGCAATCGTTTCATCAAAGGGTCAAGGTGGTATGCTTGATGTTGTTATTGGCCCAAACTATGCACAAACTGGCTGGATTTATTTCACCTATACCAAATCCACTGCTGACGGTGCTGCCACGACTTTAGCCCGAGCGAAACGCACTAACAATGAGCTTACCAACTGGCAGGATTTAATCATGAGTCAGTCAGCTACTGGTAAGGGACAGCATTTCGGTAGTCGCATCACTTTTGATGATAATAATCATGTTTACTTCGGTATTGGTGACCGTGGTGAACGCGAACAGGCACAGAATCTAGGCAATCATATCGGTGCTATCTTGCGACTCAACTTGGATGGAACTGTGCCAGACGACAACCCGTTTTTGGCTGATAACGGAGCGCTTGATGAAATTTGGAGTTATGGTCATCGAAACCCTCAAGGACTGCAATTTGATCATGACAAAAAAGTGCTTTGGTCGATTGAGCATGGCCCCCGTGGTGGCGACGAAATTAACTTGATTCGAAAGGGTAAAAATTATGGCTGGCCTGTGGTTAGCCATGGCAAAGAATATTGGGGGTCATTCGATGTCGGCGAAGGGCAAACAAAACAGGGGATCGAATCACCAGTAAAAGTTTATATTCCATCCATAGCACCGGGCAGTTTTTTACTCTATAGCGGAAAAGCATTTCCTAACTGGCAAGGCGATCTTTTCGCAGGCGCATTAAAACTCCAACATCTGAATCGGATTTCAATCTCGCCCGATAACCAGGCAACGAATGAGGAACGGTTACTAGGTGACTTAAATCATCGCATTCGAGCTTTGGCGCAAGGCCCACAGGGTTGGATTTATCTATCGACTGACAGTGGAAGTATCTTGCGATTAAGGCCGCGTCAGTAGAAGGATCAATCGTAGTTAAATCAGCTATAGGAAGGCAAGTCACTCGACCAGGGCACGCAAAACTGACTGCCGGGAACCACGATGCCCCCCCGGTTACCTATTTCGACAGACCCAAAACGAGTAGCGAATTCGGCTGGCAAAGGTCGATCTCTTGGAACCGAAAGCCATAGTCTCAATAAATGTCGTTTGCGCTCGAACTCTGGCCAGTCTTCAAATGCGGTTCTATCGTGCAATAAGGCATGGTTGTAAACAAATTGCATATCACCTTTTTCCAACTGCATAGAGAGGTTCAGCTCTGGGTTGTTTGCCAGGTCATCAAAATAATTCAAAGCTTCAGTATGCTTTGGTGTGAGACGAGGCGCCTCTTCGAATCTTTGCGCCGAATCGATATATTGGCGTTGATAAAATGGGGTTAAGCAGTCCTTAAACCAACTAAAAACTGGAATCAGTAAATAGGGCAACATACCATTGGGAACTTCGCCACGGCGATCAGTCGCTATGGGGTCAAGTAACGGCGTCAGTAGATCGGGACGGTTATCGAGTATTTCATTGTAGATAGTTTGAGCGCTAACCAACTGCGACAATCCACCCGATTTTCCTGCTTGAAGGCAAATCAACCCGACCACATCGGATGAATCGGTATGGAAGGTTTGGCGCTCGGTTGTCTGATAAATACGTACATTGGGATTGTCGCTTGAAGCGCCTAAATTGCGTACATGGCCCAATACGTGTCCCGCTGCGTTTTGTGATCGAGCCAAGCCTAAATGTAAGCCAATGCCATAAAAAATGGTCGCTGCTTCGCGTTCACTATAACTGGAAACAGGTAAATCTCTCAGCACGGCAAAACCACGACCCGAGATGAGCTCGTTGCGTAATACATTTAATTTTTTGCTTAAGTTCGGCAATACAAATTGCGCTTGTGTCATTGTACCAATATTGAATGAGTCATTGACCAACGGCTCAGCTGCGCTCTCCAGTTCAGATATCTCTGCGGGAGATAAATGTGCTAACCACTCATTCTCACGTTTAGCCAGATCACTTCCAATCCAGACACTTGAACCCGTTTGTTTAGGTGGTAAAGTAAAGTCTCTGCTCAACATCGTTTTTTATCTCAATTCGTCAATGATTAGGTCAATTCACTACAGGTGCTGTTGCTGTCGCTTATTTGCCTTACCTGTTCTGGGTATGATTTCTAAAGATGCCCCACCTAAGTCGAGCGCCGATTTTTGTCCAGCACGCTGATAATCGAGTAGCAGTGTCTGCTTGACAAGACTGGAGTCCTCACCAAAACCTTCTACCAAAACCTGGTAGAGTAACTCGAATATGCGCTTCAGCGATATCTTCCAAGTACTGCCTGCCTTTTCATATAAGTTGTCGCTGAGCATGAGGAATCGCTGGAACGGGGTATCGCCCAAAATCAATGGTAGTGTTTCTCGAAATCGCCCTGAGTTGCCAATCATGTCCCAAAACCGCGCGAATCGATTTACCCGTTGCATCGTCGCAAAACTAATATCACGGGTGCGGAGTATATTGTAGGGCGCATTCGGATTGTAACGCAGTTGGTACCATTCGCTGTGACGATTGATTGGTGCACCACGCAGGCGCTTTAGTATGCCGAGTTGGATTTCCTGCGGCGCTAAGGTAACTAGTTGATCAAAGCTATTGGCGAAATTATCAAGACTGTCTTCGGGTAACCCGAAAATCAAATCGGCGTGAATATGTGCACCCGTGTTTTCACGAAGCCAGCGAAGGTTATCGTGGGTTTTCTGGTTGTCCTGTTTTCGGCTGATTAGTTGTTGAATATCCGGATCAAAGGTCTGTACGCCAATTTCAAACTGTAATGAGTTTTTTGGAAATTTAACCAGTGCTGCTTTCAATTTATGAGGCAGGTTATCGGGGATGACTTCAAAGTGCAGATAAAGATCATCGGACATACGAGCCAGAAAAAACTCCAGAATGGCGACGCTAGTAGCGACCTTTAAATTAAATGTACGGTCAATGAACTTGAAGTTACGTGCACCTCGCTGATGCAGCTTGTCCATCTCGTTTAGAAACGCCTCTAGCTTGAAGGGGACCGACGTTTTATCAAGGGACGACAGGCAGAACTCGCATTTAAAGGGACAGCCTCGTGATGCCTCAACATAGATAAGGCGGTTACGAATATCTTCATCATTGTAGTATTCATAAGGGAGCTCTAAATCGCCAAGATCGATTGCATCACCAGTGACTATTTTTTGTTCAGGCGCTTTTCCTATGAGCAGTTGAAAGCATAGAGTCGGGAAACTTTTTTCGCCTGGGCCAGTAATAATATAGTCAGCTAGGCCGGCCATAGGCGGTAAGTCGTTCGGAAAACTAACCTCAGGCCCACCAAGCACAATTTTTACTTTTGGTGAAACCTGCTTAATCAGTGCAATGACTTCGCTAATTTCTTTTACATTCCAGATATAAACACTAAAGCCAATGACTTTTGGTTCATAGCTTAGTAGCTTTTCGACAATATCCATTGGGCGTTGGCTAATAGTGAATTCAACAATTTGCGCCTGGGGTTGTAGATTACCCAAATTAGCATAGAGATAACGCAGGCCAAACGCAGAATGCATATACCTAGCATTCAACGTTGTTAAAACAATATTAGATGTTACATTACTCACATTAAGTACCAGGCCATATGATTTCGATTCGGATGCCACCAGATTCATTGAATATCATCTGCTTCCTCGAGCCAGTACTTAATAGCTCTGGCATAAACTCTATAGTCAATCCAGCATAGCCCTGTATTTTTTAAGCCAGCTTATTGAGATCTTATTTGGTCGCGACTTTTAGTGCAAAATGATCAAGCCCAACATTTTCTCTGAACTGAAAGCGGGTAATCACCCGTTTATGGCCAACCTGCCAAAGTGTCAACTGCAGTGTACCACCCGATACCGCAGAACGAGGATAGCTATCGTCTCTTCCTCACTCTTGCCGTCCTAGGCACTCGATAAAAAATCAACTGTTTGATCCAGATTTTTGACCGATAACACTAAATGGTTAAGTACCCTGATGATTCCCATACCCTGTCCCTTAGATCTGTAAGCAGTAATAATAACAAACATTAGATTTAGCGTCTCGCCCAGCACAATACCTTTAACCGTTATAGCTTTTCATAATGCAAACTATGAAATCAATGCTGTAGGATTGATCATGGCCCAGTTGAGTTTGACAGAACGGCGACTACTTATTACCACTGGATAGATAATGGCGTGCTATATCATGATCCACCTAAGCAATCGCATGCCTGGCAAAATCTCTCTGGATGCGATGGAGACGATCCGTAAAGTAGTGACTGCTTTCTGGCGTAGCAGCGTAGGGGGCATTTTGATCTATGCATCGCTACTGACACACTTTAGTCTGGCATTAATATCGCTTTATCGACGAACGACGCTGCGCATAGCTATCTGGGAATTATCACAATTAACACTGAGCCAGCCGTTTAAAAATCACGCTTAATTCGATTCTCGGTAATAGCTCGTTAACGATTAGGCAAACCCTTTTAATGCTAGTTGTATGGAGTCACGTGATGATAGGGCTACATTTTTTCTTTCGCCTATTTTCATGGTACACACTTGAAGACTGTATTAGTACAGCAACATGGCTCGAGGGGTAGTCTAAAAAATTGCAAAGTATATTAATTGTTCACTGGATGTGGTGAGCAATACTGGTGTTGGTTTCGTTCAGTTTCCAACCTAGGAAATCAGTTTGCGTAGTAAAGAAAAGTCGTTAGTTGCCTTTGCTATCAAGAACCCGACAGATATAGCCAGTTACTTATAGTCGATGCAAGTATTCAGCAGCCAGCCTAAAGCAATCAAAGCCTGATAAGTTCACTGCTCCTGCATTTTCGGCACTTCCCTCATATATGAACCCACTCCGTTTGCAGGACATTTAATCGCTGATGTGAGAGTGAAATCATTGCACTCATATATCCGGCCTGTTATTGGCAGATTTTGGCTGCCTGGCCCCGATGGTTATTTGTGCTCATTCTCCTCATCATCCCTACGGCGTTATTATG
>CAXMOZ010000053.1:0-6266 GCA_964195315.1 uncultured Acidimicrobiia bacterium
GATCTGGAGTCGCTGGAAGACATTATTCAGGCAATGATTCCCGAAGAATGGCTACGCCATGAATTCACCAAACAACTGAGTGATGAAGATAAAGCTAGGATAGAATCGTTGGGTGGTCTCGACAAGCTGATTGACGCATTCAAAAAACGTTTGGATGAACAAAAAAAACGCCACCAGGGTGGTAGTAAATGGATAGGCACTGGCGGTACTTCACCCTTTGGCCACAGCGGGTATCACCCGGAGGGAATTCGGGTCGGTGGTGAAAGCAGAAATAAAAAAGCCGTTAAAGTCTGGGAAAAAAGAGAATTTAAAAACCTCGATGATAGTGTCGAACTCGGCACGCGCAATATTAAGGTAGCTCTGCGTCGATTACGCAAGTTCGCTCGAACCGGTGCCGAAGATGAACTAGACCTATATGATACTATCCGTTGCACCGCCAACAATGCTGGTTTGCTCGATATTAAAATGATACCAGAGCGTCATAACTCGGCGAAGGTTTTGTTATTTTTTGATGTCGGTGGCTCTATGGACCCACATATTAAAATATGTGAAGAAATGTTTGCTGCTGCGCGATCAGAATTTAAGCATATGGAATACTTTTATTTCCATAATTTTATTTATGAGTCGGTCTGGAGCGACAATAGTCGTCGCAATGAACGCCTCTTGTTGCTGGATATTATGCACCGATATAGCAGTGACTATAATATCGTATTTATTGGTGACGCCTCCATGGCACCCTATGAAATCATGCAGCCTGGTGGCAGCGTAGAGCACTGGAATGAAGAGGCCGGTGTGTCATGGATGCGACAATTAAAAGCAACCTACGAAAAAATTATCTGGATCAACCCGGTTCCGCCTGAAGCCTGGCTCTACACGCAGTCAATTGAAATGACCAATCACTTATTAGGAGGTCATATGTACCCGTTGACAGTTAAAGGGCTGGAAGAAGGGATGAGTTATTTGTCGAAGTAGCGGCACATTACGCTACTTCGTTACGTCCACTACATTTTCTTTCAGTAAAGACGGAAAAGTGGCTGGTACAAATTTTTAAACAGCCTCTAAAATTATAATGTTCTAAATTTTAAGTAAAACGAGTGGCATCAGACATGTGGACGCGAAACAACCTGACTGAAAGACTGAATCTTGAATGGCCAATTTTGCAGGCCCCGATGGGGGGGTATACAACACCAGAGCTCGCCGCTGCTGTTAGCAACGCCGGTGGGCTCGGTGCATTAGGCATGTGGGGGTTCTCTGCACAAGATGTCAAAAGCCGTATAGCGGGGTTTCGTGAGCAGAGTAACGGCGGCTTAAATGTAAACTATCCTCTTTGGGACGCCCCAGAAGACCTGTCAAATTGCGCTATGGCTATGCGCGAACGCGTTCAAAATCTTTATGATGAAAAGGGGCTTGGACCTATACCGACACCAACTGCTTCAGCCGGGCTGGTCGATCCAGAGCACCTGGAAATGCTCAAAATTATAAAGCCTGAAGTAATAAGCTTTCATTTTGGATTGCCCGACCAAGAGATCGTAAACCAATTGAGAGCGGCTAGCATCTACATCATGTGCAGTGCGACAACTGTCGCTGAAGCAAAATATCTTGAACAAAATGGAGTGGATTGCATTATAGCCCAGGGCATTGAGGCGGGCGGTCATCGGGGGACATTTTTGGGTGCCGATGTGAGTATGCAATCTGGTTTGTTCTCTCTGCTTCCACAGATTGTAGATGCTGTGAAAGTACCGGTTGTTGCAGCGGGTGGGATAGCTGACGGTCGAGCTATCGCCTCTGCATTAATGCTGGGCGCCAGTGGCGTACTGGTTGGGACAGCATTTTTGCGTTGTAGTGAAGCTAACGTTCTCGATGCTCAGCGTACCGCCCTTGGCGCTGCGGAAGAAGCATCCACAATTCTGACTGATGTTATATCGGGCAAAAAAGCTCGGTTTATTAAAAACAAGCTGATAGATGAATTATCCAGGACCGATTTAGTACCGCTTCCCTTTCCCGCTCAGTATAGTTTAACCCTTCCACTAGCAGAGTTAGGTGATGAAGACTATATGGAACTATTGGCAGGACAATCAGTTGCTCTGACTCGAGAAATGCCAGCCTCTGAACTTGTGCAGACCTTGGCGCAAGAGGCTAGCAATTGTCTCAAAGCCTATTCAAGTTAATGGGTAGTAAAGTAATGAAGTTTATCGTGCTTTTAAACCCACGTTTCAATTTGAGCTAGTTATTCTGTTAGAGTGTTCCTATGTGCTATTCGTCCCTCGCGGAGAAAGATTTCAAAAAGTTGAATCACGACCTGGGTGCCAACCCCTGGCCTGAGGCCTTTGACCAGCTAGAAGCGGCTCAAAACTTCGAGAGCGCTGCTGGCCCTGACACAATAAAGTCATTGCTAGGCTTAAGCCGTAAACCACAATCGACTAAGTTTAGATACTGTGATGATGGTCGGTTTTACCCCAACTGGTTTGCCCCTGTCATCATTCAACAAGACTCAGAGAAACGTATTGTTCCAATGCGTTATCGGATTAGGCCGCAGGGTTCTGATAAAGAAGTCCCGACTAAATACAATATGTACAACGCCAAAGTTGAATCGTTACTATCAGCTCATAATTGGCGCAAGCTAATAGGCCGGAACCATGCTGTCGTTGTTGTCAAACAGTTCTATGAGTACGTCAATAAAGTAGAAACCGTTATCGAACCAGTAAACACAGGAACGCTTAAGTTTGCAGCTGTCTATGATGAATGGTCATCACCTGGGGGCGAGGTTGCATTCAGGTCATTTGCCATTATTACGGGTCCACCACCTCAATCAATTCTAACGATTGGTCATCATCGTTGTCCGATCACTTTATCTAATAATGAAGTAGATCAATGGTTATCAACCAATAGCAGTCATGACGCGTTAGATATGCTCAAATCGACAACCAGGTTTGAATATAAAAAAGCCATGTAATCAAATTCCTACAAACCCTAACACTCTAGGCCGAGTCGTTGATCAAATCAGGGGGCGATATCGGTTAAATTAGGGGGTGATCAAATTATGGATCGATCGTAAATTGGAATCATTCCCATGTGCTATCGCCCCCTTAATTCTGTATAATCATTCCATATTCTTTTTTCATCATCTGTAATGCTCATATCCCATCAAACACCTACTAGCCGATTGGCTATGTCGCTTATTTTATTGGCGTTTACCCTGTTGCTGTGGACCGATTCGGTGTTGGCCCATGCAGTGACCCAGGGTGACAAGGGTTACATTCAAGAAATTACTGGGGTCAATATCATTCCGTTTATCTACCTGGGGGCCAAGCATATGGTCACAGGCTATGACCACATTTTGTTTCTATTGGGCGTCATCTTCTTTTTGTACGGTATGAGGCAGATCGCAGTCTACGTCAGTCTGTTTGCGGTTGGGCACTCCATCACCATGCTGGCAGGTGTCTATTTTGATTTTGGCATTAACAGCTACATCATTGATGCGATTATCGGTTTTTCGGTGGTGTACAAGGCATTGGACAATTTGGGTGCTTTTGAACGCTGGTTTGGTTACCAGCCAGACACTCGTTCTGCAACCTTGGTGTTTGGGCTGCTGCACGGATTCGGGCTTGCCTCGAAGATTATTGAGTACGATATTTCAGCCGATGGGCTGGTGCCTAATCTACTGGCTTTCAATGTCGGGGTCGAGATCGGTCAGTTGCTGGCGCTGGCGATTATCCTGCTGGTGATGCGGTATTGGCGCAGCAGCGCTTCATTTGTACGACAAGCTTATGCTGCCAACGTCGTGATGATGGCAGCGGGCTTCACGCTAATGGGATTTCAAATTGCTGGGTTTGTTATTACAGAACTCGCACACGTTCACTAATTTAGAGAAGCTTATCAAATGAAGTCCAAAGCAAGAGAGGGTGTTTCTAAAGCCTCGTCCCATGTGCAAGGCGCCAACGCTACCGCTGGTGGATTGGTCAAGGCGACTCTGGGCGCTGCTATTGCTGCTAGCGCGATCCTCACGTTTGTGTGGTTGCCTGCAGAATATGGCATCGACCTGACCGGTGTCGGACAGGTACTGGGTCTGACTGAAATGGGGCACATCAAAGAGCAACTTCATGCTGAAGCGGACGTAGATGCTGCGCCCGCTAAAATGGCCCAAAACGGATTGCTTGACCTTAGCGCTTCAGACATAAGCCTGAAGCTAGATGAAATTCAATTACAGTTGGCGGCGATTGCCACAGCCGTCGGTGCGACTTCAATAACGTCTGATACGCGAGTGACAACTGAAAAACCAACATCGGCTTCAAAACCCGACACCGCTGTTATTCCATGGCGCAATGAAGTGGACTATACCCTCGACCCTGGTGAAGGCATTGAGCTCAAGCTTGCTATGGACGAAGGTGAAATCGCTGAGTTTGAGTGGACTGCAAACGGCTCAATTCTAAATCACGATACTCATGGTGATGGCAATGGACAAAACATTAGTTATGAGAAAGGTCGATCTGTACCTGAACAAACGGGCCAATTAATCGCCGCATTTAATGGCAATCATGGTTGGTTCTGGCGCAACCGGACTGACGATCCCGTCGTGGTTACTTTGCGCACCCGAGGTGCTTACAAAGAGATGGTGTTGCCTTGATTGATAGATAAATTTCAGGTAACACAGTCAATTGATCTATGCCTAAGCTCGCTTATTACCACAGTCGAAAACAGCGACTAACAATTCTGGTGCTAGCGTTTAGCATTGTCTGGTCTGGCCTAGCAAATGCAGCGGTTACAGTGGATAACGTATCGACTGAATTCGATAATAATCCCAATTCGCTAACGACATCTCATGCCACATCGGGTACTGACCGCTTGATGATCGTCGGCGTCTCAATGCTGAATGACGATTTTGAAACGGTAGTATCCGTGACTTATAATGGAGTAAATTTAAATTTCGTAGGCTCAGTGGCACGAGATGATGACTCAAGAGTGGAGCTCTGGTCCTACCTTAACCCACCAATCACCACGGCCGATGTCACTGTCACTTTTACGATCAGGTTCAAGATGGTGCTGGTATTGGTATAATTACCTTTACGGGCGTTGATCAAACGAATCCTTTTGGCGCCTTTCAGTCTCAAACTGATGAGTCAAGTACTGCCAGCATTAACGTCACTTCAGCCACTGGTGAGCTAGTACTCGGCGTCATGGCTGCAGAACGACAGGATGATAGTCCGTCCACGACTATGGGTACTCAACAATGGAGCTACAAGGTCCAAAACGGCAATAATAGAACTGTCGGTGCAGGTGCTACCAGCACAGGCTCAGCCAGTGCGACATTGACCTGGGGGCTGAACGAAACTGATGATTGGGCTGTAGGTGCCATTTCTATCCGTCCAAGTGTAGTCCAGTGTGGTGCTGGTACGCTAAACGCTGTCGGCCTTAGAATTAGCGACGGCAGTGACTCTCAGATAAGCACAGCAACTGAAGCGCTAGCCATACATGCTGCCTGGCTGTCTGCAGGCTCGCCGTCAGTGGGTCCAGTAGGCAGCACCTATAATGTTGCGGCAAGCGGCTTAAGCAATGTAAGTCGAATTGACTTTGGTGGCGATACTAACGCCTTTGCAGGCACATTACCCTATCCGGGTATCGGTACAGTGGGTGATGAAAGCTTTTCAGATTTCTTAGTTCACAGCTCGGGAACTTTAAGTCTTGCCGCAGGCAATTATACCATTTTCGTTGAGAGCGATGATGGTTTCAGTCTTGTTATGGATACAGTATTTGGTGGCACTGTTTCATTTAACAAATTTGGCGGCTCTGCGGCTGGGGCGAGCAATGAGTTACGGTTCGAAGGAGCAACTTCCAATGCTAGAACAGGCGGCTCTTTTACGTTAACTCAGGACTCTGTGTTTGACATAACAGCAATATTTTTTGAGCGCGGCGGTCAGGACTACATGGAAGTGTCTATTGCGAATGGCCTCCTTATTTCTGAAACACCTGCAGATTATGAAATTCTGCGTGATGGTGCTCTTAGCAATGCAGTGAAATTTGGAGAATGTCTTCCTCCAACTCCAGCATTAGAATATCGTTTCGACGAACCAAGCTGGGATGGCACGGCCAATGAAGTTATCGACAACTCGGGAAATAACAATAATGGGACAGCGCTTGGCGGAATCACCACAACCACTGGAAAAATTTGTCTTGCTGCTGATATCCCAAGCAATAACAGTGCCTCTATATTCCAAGCCGTCGACACCGGGGTCGATCTCGATACAATTATTGGCTCCAGTGGGACCATT
>CAXMOZ010000054.1:0-2029 GCA_964195315.1 uncultured Acidimicrobiia bacterium
TTCATCAAAAACAAAAACCGACTGTCGACCGGGATCGGCCACATAAATACGACCCTTGCCATCGGCGGCCCCGTGCTGTGGGCGTAACAGGTTGATCAGTGGAATAGATTCGTTTTCAAGCCCCACGAGTGCCGAAAAAAATCGTGACAGGGTGCTGGTATTTTTTTTGCTAACCTGCGCGCGGCTGGATTCACCCCTTATATCGCCGAGATAGAGATAACGGGGTGTTTGTGGCGGGCGTGGCCATACTTGCTGATTGCCAGGTTCGATGCTGCCGGTAGGCATGTTAAACATGAGCTTGTCCGGTAAGGCGGTACAGGCACTTAACAGGCATACTATCAGACCCGCTGTAGTAGCTAGATGGGCTTTGGTCATGTGTTTTTTACCATTTGCCCGGGCCCCCGGTTTCATTACTACCTCGAATGCCTGTTTTCAAACCGGGTATGCCTGAATGACAAAGGTCGCAATTTTCTATATCCCAGGCGATTTCACCATTGTGACAGATGCCGCAATACTGCCCGTCGCTGATTTTACCCATATCAATTGGATTCGATCCGGCGCGCATTATAAATCCCAGTTCGTTATGGCAGACTTTGCAGCGAAAACGGATACGATGAAACCAGTGAGGGAAAATTACCGGGCGCATATCGTTTGCCCCGGCATTTCGATTTAACACCACATCCGCATATTCAGATAAAACATCAGGAGTCATACCTACTGTCAGCAGGATGAATAGCACGGAAAACACTTTGCTCCTGGCAAAGTATTTCATCCTGTTTAACAACATAATAATTTTCATCGTTTATCGTGATTTCGATTATCCATTCAGTCAGTTACTTTTCGGCTGAACTCCTGGTTTACCAGTAAAAGTGCTTCTAATAACGCTGTGGCAACGGTTGCATTCGGTCAATGGGAACGCCACTGCACCGTGACATCGACCAAAGTATTCGCCAGTCAAAATAGCCATCATATTGATCGGGTTTGCATCGACTTTCTCAATGAATATTTCGTCATGGCAGTTACTACAGTCAAGCCATTCAGTATGTGGCTTATGCGGAAACAGCACCAAAGGCATTTCGCCAGTCCGTTCCATAATTATATCCATATCGAGTATCTCAATTTCAGTGTCCGGTAAAATATTGGTGCGCGGTTCGATATATTGCTCCCGCAATGCCCGAATCCACAACACCTTGTTACCAACAGTGTCGGGGGGTAGTTGCGTAAGTGCCTCCGCAGGTTCTTGCAAAAACTCTATCGCCGGGCTTTCAGGGTCGTGTAATCCATCATTATTCAATGGCTTCCAGGTTTGTTCCGCAGCTTGCAGTCCAGACGAGATGGAAAAAAGTAATATATAAAAGCTAAAGTTTATTTTCATGGATCTGCCACGAATTAACCTGGAATATAAATACCGGCACTGCGAATTGCCCTGACGAGTTGCCTGGTTGATTGCTCCAGCAAATCTATAGCAATTTCATAAGCGCCATCTTCTGCATAGGCATCTGCCTGTTTACGAAACACCTTTGATTCCTCGACAAATTTTATGATCATCTTCCTGGTGGAATCTGATTTATTTTTTTCGTCGACCAACAGACCGATCAGCATACTATGCGTATCGTTTCGATCAACTTCATATAGAAACTCTTCTTTTTTGGTCTCAAACTGGAGCGATCGCACCAGGGTCTGACCCGACCTGATTGAATCTATGCTTACTTTTAATAATTGGTAAGCCTTGTCAATTTCGGTACGCGCCCGGGTGTTTTCACCATTTTTCAATAATTTATCAGCCCGATTAATTAATTTTTCCAACTGCTTATTGACTTTGAGTTTGCTTTCCTGCTCGTGATTTTCATCAGAAATTCGGTCAAACGCATCTTTTAAGGCAATGACGGATTGTCTCCTTTCACCGTAGTTTATAATTATTTCCTTTTCAATCACTGATGTTGGCGTCGACATTCTGATTGCGTCAAACATTAACTTTGTAGACTGGTTTAAATAAATAGTCGCTTCGGCATTAGCACCACTGTTAAGC
>CAXMOZ010000055.1:0-98890 GCA_964195315.1 uncultured Acidimicrobiia bacterium
ATGCAGCGACACCATATCATTCAAAACATTGATACCGACGCCTAGTCCGTGATAACCATCTTTAACTAGTAGGGCATAGCATAGGTAGGAGCCGACGAGCAAGTCTTTAGATGAGTTCTGAATAATTCGAGAGGACAGCTGCGCCACAACATCCCAGTCGACCGTCTCAGCGCTGAGAGATTCTTGCTTAGCAAGTTCAGCTTCAAGTTGCTCAAAGTCTGACTCATATCGAACATTGGCACCACAAGGCTGTTCTTCCGATATCGGGTTCGACCCAATTAAAAAAAGGGAGTGCTCGTTAATTTTTGTCATTTACACTAAAGCCCTACTACGCGTATTTATTTTTATTAAGTTGATTGACCAGTAACAGTCAGCCCAACCCTATTAAATATTTTTATGGTAAATCGACATGAAATAAAAATTCACGCCCGACAAATGATTTAAGCAAAACGAGCATAGTACATTCCAGTATCAATATCTACGTCCAATTTACTCGCTGCTTATCTAAAAGTAAGAAATGATAGGTCGATCACGAGCTACAAATTTGGTACCGCCACAAATCAAATACTATTTGGGATACAGCTCCTCGAGGGCAGCCACTGCACCTAACATTTTATCGCGCAACTTAAGAGGCTCAAGCACTTCAACCTGGGCACCATATTTTAATATATCCATCATCAATTCAGTATCGTTGCTGTAGGGCACCCGAAGAATAAAATATCCATTGTCATCATACTCACTAGCTTGCTCTGGGTGCCAAAGCTCATTCGAGACCCAACGCGCGAGCTTTGGGCTAAAACGCAGAACAGCCTGTTCTGTATCTGCGCCTGAAAAAATACCATAACCGCTTTCAAGCTCTTTATTGAGTTGACTTTCATCAGTATCGATAGCTGGCTGTGAACTTATTTCTAATTTCTGAACGGCATCAACCGAAAAGCTGCGCAACCCTTCTCTGAGGTGGCACCAGGCATCGAGATACCAACTATCTCGATAGCGTGTCAGTCTTTGTGGTGATATTTCTCTGCTGGTTTGACTATTACTCTGACGATTGTGGTAGGTCATCATCAGGCGTTTACGGTTGAGCAAAGCCTGACTGATGGTTTGAAAATGCTGTGTACTAATAGGTTTTGCCATAGCGGGCAAGATACGAATACGTTTAGCAATTTCGTCGGCACTATGATCACCCTTGTCTAGCAGCATTCTAATCCGGGAACGCAGAGGCCTAATATGACTCGTTAATATGTCTGGCTGCAGGCTTTCCAACAAGGCGTCCATCGTCAGCAGAGCTTGAACTTCACCAGTGCTAAACCAGAGGCCCGGTAGTTGATATTGGCTCGATTCAACTTCGCTTTGGTCATAGCAATAGGCGTTTAGCTCTCGATTCCATATGATGGGAGCAGCCAGCCTGTCGCGCATATATTCTAGATCACGCTTAAAGGTGGCTAGTGATATTTCCAAGGCCTGTAAAAACTGATCCCGAGTGACGCTGGTCTGGTTACAGAGCATTTGGTCGATGATGTGAAAGCGCTCAGTTCTATCCATTATGCTTTGACTCTACTGGTGGCGTTTTTTTGCAAGATTCCGAGAACCTGGCTCACCTCGTGAGCCAGTAAAACAGGATAATAGCATCACACTCAAAATCAAGGAGCTTTCATGTCTGTTATCAATCGTATTTTGTTTAAGCTGTCCTCTTATTGCCGTTGCCGCATTATCAATGGACCGGATAAGCTGCCTTACCTTGAACGCTATCATTTGCTTAGGCTACCACTTGGCTGCCAAATATACTTACATCGTTTCGTCGCCAGTGACCCCGGTCGTGGATTACATAACCACCCATGGCAATCGGCTTGCTCTTTTTTGCTCTCAGGTCGATACGAAGAGATCCGAATGGCTGACGCCAATGAAGACAATCAACTGCGTAGCGAAACCATAGAAGCGGGAAGTTTTAACTGGATTAATGGTAGGGAGTTTCACCGTATCAATCTGATTGATGACGCCGAATGCTGGACATTGTTTATACACGGCGCAAAAGCAAAGTCCTGGGGATTTTTACAACAAAATGAGCAGCGATATGCGTTTCATGATCACCAGGAAATCCTCCAAAAACCGACCAACTCGCAGTGGTGGAAAACGCTAGCCAAGCCTAGTCAATGCCCCTCGATGCGAAAACCTTTAAAGCCAGGCACATGAGGCTGTGCCTGGATTTAAATAGTCGATCATAACTACTTCAAATACTTTGCGTGAAACTCGAAATGATCAGCCAGGAAGCTGGCGATAAAATGATAACTATGGTCATATCCAGGCTGCATGCGAACTGTACAGGGCTGCCCTTTTGCATCACAGGCAGCCTTGAAATTTTCGGGTAACAGTTGGCCTTCATGTAAAAATTCGTCGGCTTCACCCTGGTCAATCAAAATATCAGAGACAGTCGCGCCACCATTCACAAGGCAAGTTGCATCATAGGCCTTCCAATCTGATTCATTATCACCGAGATACAACCCAAAACAGCCTTTCCCCCAATCACAGTTAACGGGATTAGCAATCGGCGCAAATGCCGATACTGATCGAAATGCAGCCGGATTTTTTAATCCACAGATCAACGCGCCGTGACCACCCATGGAATGTCCACTGACCGATTTAACGCCAGGCAACAAAGGTAAATTCGCTTCGACCAGCGCTGGCAGCTCAGTCACAACATAGTCATACATTTGGTAGTGATTCGACCAGGGTGCCTCGGTTGCATTGACGTAAAAGCCTGCACTCTGCCCAAGATCATAACGGTCGGGTTTATCGTCAACTTGCTCGCCACGTGGACTTGTATCAGGAAACACTATCGCAATACCATGTTGCGCGGCAAAACGCTGAGCGCCCGCTTTGGTACGCGCATTGTCATCATTGCAGGTTAAGCCCGACAACCAATACAATGTCGGTACCTTTTCGTTCTCAGCCTGCGGTGGCAGGAAGACTGAAAAGGTCATTGCGCATTGATTAACGCTGGATTCATGGGTGTAGCGATTTAAATAACCGCCACTTTCCTTAACGTTTTCGATTTCTTTCATGTTCATCTCTATCACTAATAAAACTGACTTAGAAAATAATCACGGAGCGAATGCTCTCGCCACTATGCATCAGGTCAAAAGCGCGGTTAATATCTTCTAAGGGCATGGTATGAGTCACCATCGAATCGAGCTCAATTTCACCTGACATATAGCGATCAACATAACCTGGTAGTTGCGATCGGCCTTTCACACCTCCGAAAGCAGTGCCCTGCCAGGTACGACCAACCACCAAATTGAAAGGACGGGTACTGATTTCCTTGCCCGCACCAGCTACACCAATAACAGTTGAAACTCCCCAACCCATATGAGTGCATTCAAGTGCATCACGCATGACGTGCACATTGCCTATACATTCAAACGAATAGTCGACGCCACCGCTTGTTAATTCTTGAATATACTCACTGATCGAACCATCAATTTCTTTCGGGTTAATAAAATCAGTCGCACCGAGTGCTTTCGCAATTTCCCACTTCGCAGGATTAATATCAATCGCCAAAATTCGACTCGCTTTAGCCATTACCGCTCCCTGAATGGCAGATAAACCAATACCGCCCAGACCAAACACAGCCACAGTCGAACCGGGTTCTACTTTGGCTGTATTCAACACCGCTCCAATACCGGTAGTAACACCACAACCCAACAAACAAACTTTGTCGAGCGGTGCGGCAGGATTGATTTTAGCCAATGCAATTTCAGGCACAACGGTATATTCACTAAAAGTAGAACAGCCCATATAGTGATGGATCGCCTTGCCATTTTTCGAGAAACGACGGGTGCCGTCTGGCATATAACCAGTCCAGACGGTTCCAGCTATCGACTGGCATAAATTAGTTTTAGGCGAATGACAATACTCACAAGCACCACACTCAGGTATATATAAAGGTATAACGTGATCACCCGGCTTTAAATCCTTCACACCAGGACCGCACTCGACTACTTCACAGCCACCTTCATGACCTAAGATCGCAGGGAAAGCACCCTCAGGGTCATCGCCCGACAAAGTAAAAGCATCGGTATGACAAACACCCGAAGCAATCACTTTCAGTAGAACCTCACCCTCACGCGGCCCTTCAACTTCAACTTCCTCAATTTGTAGAGGTTTCTTAACTTCCCAGGCGACTGCCGCTTTACATTTCATTTCAATGTTCCTCGAATAGGGTTGGTCAAATAAAACAGTTGCTACGCAGACTAAGTCGATTAAATCGGCCAGTCAACCCACTAACTGCCGTTATCGACAGCTCTGCCCTCAATTGACTATCAAGACAGCATTAGCCCTGTTTTTGATTAAGGCAAAAGGCAAGACGCGCCTCAATAGCCACTTGAATATTGACCCACTCACTAGATAGTTGAGCCACTAAAGACTGAGCACTGATACCACGACGTTATATCACTGCGCCATTTCACCCTATTGCTTCAAAACTCAGTCAAACTGGTTTCTTGCATTGAATCACCTATCTCACATCAAAATGGGTTTATTATTAAGGCAGGGTTAATAGAATTCTGCTAGATTATGCTCTTCCGCCATCGGCGGCAAAGGTCATCATTCTAACCATTTCAATGCCCGGATCGTCTTGCCTTTACTTCGCTGTTTGACTTATTCATTTCTCTTGCTAAGTAGCTCACTCAGCAGTGTAGCGTGGGCAGATGGCAACTGGGGACTTTGTCGAGCGCCTAGCTTTACAGTAATGGCGACAACTAGCTCAGACATCAACGACAAGACTGAGATTGAGGCGAACTTTATGTCACGCCAAAACGATGACATACTTTATTTCAGCGGGCAGGTAGAGCTTACTCAACCCACTCAATCTTTACTCGCCGACGAGCTAACCCTGAACAACGCCACGGAGCAGACCAAGGCCTCAGGGCATGTGATATTTGAAAGTCCTGGATATAGATTACAAACTGAATTCATGACAATGAGTCAAAAAGACCAGTCGGCTTACTTTGCATCCTCTTTATTTAATTTACCTGAGCAGCATGTTCGTGGCACTGCGGATGAAGTCATCCGATTCGACAGCTCTCTGAGCCGTTACAACAACATCCAATACACTACTTGCGACCTAGGTAACAGCACCTGGCACCTGACGGCCGATCAACTCGACATCAACCAGGATTCAGGCCTTGGTACTGCTCATCATGCCATTATTTATATTCAGGACCTGCCTGTGCTATATCTGCCCTACCTTCAGTTTCCGATTGATGATCGGCGCATGTCAGGTATTTTAACACCAAGCGCCGGCTACTCTAGTAACAACGGCGGCAGCTTGTCTGTTCCCGTTTATTGGAATATTGCACCCAACTTGGACGCCACTATTACCCCAGCCTGGTATGGTGATCGGGGCGTACAACTCAATACTGAGAATCGCTACCTTTTTGAAAATCATGCTGGACAGGCTGATCTTTCCTATCTTGATGACGATAAGGAAAATGATAGACGCTGGTTTCAAAAGTGGTTACATAGATCCAATTTAGGTTCGAATGTTACCGCTGATATCGCCTGGCGCGAAGTATCTGACGATACATTCTTCGACGACTTTAAATCACTCGGTGACAGTACTGATGATGTCGATAATTTAGATCGCCATATCAAGTTAAATCACAGCACCGAACTATGGCAAAGCAGCTTGCTGATTCAAACCTTCCAAACGCCTGACCCTAAAACTCAGATTGCTAGCCTACCTTATCGTCAACTCCCAAACTTGACGATTAAAAGCCGATTTAAAGCATTCGACAATGGCATTAAATTCAATACTAAAAGCCAATGGGTGAGCTTTGACCACGAAAGCAATAGCAAGGTCGTGGGAGACCGCACTCATTTACTACCCTATATAAGCTGGGAGCAATCTGACAGCTGGTATTTTTTCAAGCCTAAGCTTGAATATGCCCTTTCAGATTACCAATTAGACAATAATAGTTTGGGCGACGATTCAATCCAGCGCGACATACCTATTTTAAGCCTGGATACTGGATTATTTTTTGATAGAGAAATGAATACCGGCACTAACTGGACTCAGACCTTAGAACCACGACTTTATTTTCTGCGCACGCCATATCAAGACCAAAGCAATATCCCAGACTTTGATTCAGCCGTGCTATCCGATACCTACATGAATTTATTCAAATCCAATCGATTTAGTGGCTCTGATCGGATAGGTGACGCGAATCAGGTTACGCTGGGTATTGGTACACGTATTTTTGACAATGATTCAGGCGCGGAGCTGCTCTATTCGCGCATAGGTCAAATTTTTTATGCCGATGACCGACGCGTTCAAATTAGTGGCAACACACCAGAGAGCTTTCCGCGCTCTAATATCGTTACAGAGACAACGATCCATCCCAACGCAAACTTATCGATAAGTACCAAACTGGTTTACGAAGAAATAACCGAGCGAGCATCCGAAAAAACATTATCTATTTATTACCGGAATAGCGGTTTTGCTGCCAATCTTGAGTACTTCTTTGATGAAACGGTTCTGGAACAAGCCGCCGTATCCATTGTCTACCCCATCAATCCGCGCTGGACGATGCTGGCGAAGTATTCCGAATCGTTATTATTTGAAGAACCAATTGAGAATTTATTTGGCGTAAGCTATGAATCCTGCTGCTGGGGGATTAAAATACTCTCCAGCCAAACCAGCAACGATACCTTCACCGAAAAAGATGACGCGATATTTTTTGAATTAACCTTAAAAGGGCTGGGTCAGTCGAGCCGAACACTAGACAGTCAACTGACAAGCGCCATTCCTGGCTACAACCCTAATTTTTAGGGAGTCGCTCATACCGACTTCAACTATGGCATAAACCAATGATTCGATTTGCATCACTATTTGAAAAGCTATTTAGATCACTACCTGTATTACTAGTTTTATCGGGCAGCCTGCTTTCACCACATGTTTTAGCCACGCCAAAGCCCATTGATGCCATTGTTGCAATAGTTGACGAAGACATTATTACGCGCAGTGAAGTGGATAATCGACTAGAGATAATTCGAGCCGAGTTCGCTCACAATAATAGACGTTTACCCGAAGCAAAAACGCTGAACCGACAGTTAATGGAACTGATGATTAACGAGTCAATTTTGATTCAGCGCGCGAAGAAACGAGGTATCAGAACCAGTGATAGCCAGCTCAATCAGGCAATGATAAATCTCGCTAAAAACAATCAAAAAACCTTGTCCGAATTCAGGGAGTTACTACTGTCTCAAGGTATTAGTTATGACAAGTACAGAGAAAACATACGGAAAGAAATGCTGTTAGGCACATTGCGCCGCCAATACACTACCCGCACCGCCAAAATCAGCGAAACCGAGCTAAATGAATTTATTGAACGCACGGGCGATGACCTGGAAGAAGTCGAATATAACATTTCTCATATTCTAATCGCACTGCCTGATGCGGCCTCACCAGAAAAAATAAATACTGCGCTAGAATCTGCCAACGACATTTTAGCGAGACTTCGACAGGGTGCAGAGTTTGACCAACTAGCCAATGAGTTTTCATCTGGCGCTACTGCGTTACAAGGCGGTAACCTCGGTTGGCGCGGCAGAGCCGAAATTCCAGGGCTGTTTACTGATGCGGTAATCAAAATGCAATCCGGTGACTATGATGGTCCTTTGCGCAGCCCCAGCGGCTTTCACATCATAACCCTGAACGAGCGCCGCGCTATTGACCAGATACTCACAGAGCAAACCAAATCACGACATATCTTGATCAGAGCCAATGAAATCATCAGCGAAGAAACTGCCAGAGAGCGCCTGGTCGAATTACGCCAACGTATATTAAACGGTGAAGATTTTTCAGTATTAGCAAAGTTACATTCAGTCGACTATGTTTCGGGGGCAGAAGGTGGCGACATTGGCTGGATGGTGCCAGGTGCGACAGTAAAACGTTACGAAACAATTACCAATACACTGGCGCCAGGAGAAATCAGCGAACCATTTAAATCATCCTTTGGTTGGCATATCGTCGAAGTTACCGGGCATCGCACGCTGGATGAAACAGCTGAAGTCAAACGCAATAAAATTCGCGAGCAGTTATTGCTTCAAAAACAACGAGAAGTCTTTGAAATATGGCAGCAGCGCTTGAGAGACGAAGCTTATGTGATCATCACTGACGCTGATACTGATACCGACTCTGATGCTTAACTCATCATCATCGCGTCAAACCAGCCCCTGCATAGCGATCACTAGCGGCGAACCAGCGGGTATCGGCCCAGACATAATCGCTCAGATCAAGACCCATCACTTCGATGCCAGACTCGTCATCATAGGCGATAAAAAGTTGATCATGCAACGTGCGGAACAGCTAGGCTATAGCCAACAATATGCTGATTATGAACCAAGCAAAAACAACACCGATGTGAATTTGCTAGAGATACTGCAAATACCTTTAAGTGCTCCCTGTATAGCCGGTGAGCTTAATAAAAAAAATGCAGATTACGTACTCAAAACTCTTGATCGAGCCTGCAAAGGTTGCCTATCCGGTGAGTTTGATGCCATGGTCACAGCGCCCGTACAAAAAGACATCATTAATGAAGCAGGCATTCCGTTTAGTGGGCACACCGAGTACCTCGCCGAAATATGTGGCGTTAAAAAACCCGTTATGTTGCTCGCAACCGATAATTTAAGAGTCGCACTAGCTACCATCCACATGCCTTTGCGAGCCGTCCCTGACGCCATCACCACAGCATTGATCATTGAGATCAGCGAAATCGTCGATCACGATCTACGCTCACGATTTGGCCTCAACAATCCTCATATTAAAATATGCGGCCTCAATCCCCATGCCGGTGAAAATGGTTACCTGGGTCACGAAGAGATCGAATCGATAATCCCTGCTATTGAAACACTTCAATCCAGAGGCATGAATGTCAGCGGCCCCTATCCAGCTGACACTGTATTCACACCATCGGCTCTGGCCGATGCTGACGTCGTTTTAGCGATGTATCACGACCAGGGCTTGCCCGTGCTAAAACACGCTGGGTTTCATAACGCTATCAATACCACACTCGGCTTACCCATCATCCGTAGCTCTGTCGATCACGGTACAGCTCTGGATCTAGCGGGTAGTGACAAAGCCAACTCGGGCAGCTTAATGGCTGCTATAGCATCGGCGATCTTTCAAATCAACTGCACAAATCTACTGTAATAATGGCTACCAAAAATAATTATGCATCAAGCTCGTAAACGCTTCGGCCAAAAGGTTTCCCCTGAATGAAAACTGCACATTTATCACAGAGTTAGTGACTAGGATAACTTGCCTGCTGCCAGTTTTGACGACAGTTATTACATGCTAAAGACTATGAAGCTGACATTCTTGCCAGCTAGCTATTACTGCTAGCGGTCACGGAAAGAGTACATCGACCACCCTCGTATAGCGGCTTTTGGGCAATGGTTTATTGATGAAGCCAGACATACCTCCCCAATGCACGGCACTACGACGGGCGCGGTTCCGTCGAAACAGGTTGGTAGATAACATTGAGTTTATTTGCTAATTTATTTAACCGCTTATCATATGTCCATAATTTAGTATCGGGTGTGATTACAGTTGACGCCAGTAAGTTCATATCAATCAATCCGCAGCCAAGTCCGTAAAGCTTGTTCCGTTCTATGAACAGCATGATTTCAGTCAAGCTGGCTTGATTAGCCGATTTTAGAAGCTCCATATCACTCAAAGTCTGGCTGCGCGGTTTAGGGGGCGTACCGCAAGCCAACTCACCTAAAACCATTGGATGCATAAGCACTGAATCCATTTCAATTAAACGAATCAGCAAATCATTACCATTTCTAAAATGATCAATCCATATGGACGTGTCAATTAAAACATTCAAGGAGATGCCAGTTCCTCTCGATTGCGGGGAATGTTTTGCATGTCAGGTACTGACCCGCCCAATGCAACCAATCGTTTTGCTGCTTGTACTCGCACAAAGGTTTTAATAGCTTCTCGGAAAAGCTCAGATTTCTCCATATCTGGGTCGGCCACCTCCAGCGCTTTTGCATATAGGCTGTCGTCTATGGTCACTGTAGTTCTCATAGGGATCTCTCTATTCATCAATAATGATTCGATTATACATCAATATTGGTGGCTAGAGAAATTATGGAGAATCCGTAGGTATTGAAATTCTACTCAACTTTGCCAGGAGGTTTTGCCACCATGCCAAACGCTTAGGTTATTACATTCCAGAATATGAATGGGGTAACTGGAATGTCAAGGATAAACCAATACGCTATTTAACCGATGATGAAGAGCAACGTATTTTAAATGAGCTCAATCCCATCGGCATACAAGCCCCTATGCACAAACGGAGTCGTCAAGCAGCTCGTGATATTTTTATTGTGATGATCGATGGTGGTTTCCGTGTCAATGAAGCATCGGAAATGAAGTGGACCGATATTGATTTTGATAGCAATGCTGTCTACCTGTACCGATCAAAAGTATCCAACGATGATTTTATTCCGATGACCAATCGTTTAAGAACCACCTTAGCCAACCGTAGAAAATCCGTTGATAGTGAGTATGTATTCCCTGGCAGATTTAGCGGTCATAAAACAGTGCAGAGTAATCGTGCTTTGGAAGCCGCTTTTAAACGGGCAGGCATTGAAGATATTTCTACTCACAATATGAGAAAGACATTTGCAACTAGATTATTGAACCGTGGTGCAGGAGTTACTGATGTTCTGTCAATTTTGCATGCCATTTGACACGTTAGCAGTTAATCCAACAAAGTCCTTTTTTTCATCAAAATAATCCAAAATAAATACCGATGCGATTATCGATGCGAGTTATAATCTCCACCGCAATTTTCTAACTGATTGGTTCCTGTGGGTATTCTCACAGTCCATTTTATAACTCTCTGATAATACTGAATAAAACATGGGTAATACCGCACCACACCAGGCCAGGAAGAGGTTCGGCCAACACTTTTTGCATGACCAACATATCATTGCCCGAATAGTGAGTGCCATTGCACCCGTTGAAAATGACAACTTATTAGAAATTGGTCCAGGCCAAGGCGCTCTAACCTTTCCATTACTAGCACAATGCAAGCAGTTGATAGCCGTTGAACTCGACCGTGATTTGATTCCCATCCTGCAACGCAGCGCAGCTAAATACGGTGTTCTTGATATCATTAATTGCGATATTTTAGAGTTTGATCTCAACGCATTAGCAGAAGTCAGTGGCCTGCAGTATCGAATTGCCGGTAACCTGCCCTACAATATTTCTACACCGCTCATGTTTCATTTAATGGCGTCGGTATCACATATTCGTGATATGCATTTCATGGTGCAAAAAGAAGTCGCGCTGCGCATCGTCGCGAATGTTGGTGATAAAAATTATGGCCGACTCTCAATCATGATGCAGTACTACTGCCAATGCGAATATTTATTCGATGTGCCACCTCAGTCCTTCACACCACCACCGAAAGTTGATTCTGCAATTATTAGATTAATACCTCACCCTCAGCCGATTATTGAGGTCAATGATTTTGAGCTGTTTGCATTAATAGTCAAAACAGCTTTTGGGCAACGCCGAAAAACCATCTCGAATTCACTCAAAAAAATGATTGATCCAAGCTGTTTCGAAGCAGCACAAATAGACCGAAGTCTGCGGGCAGAATGCTTAACCAGTGAAGATTTTGCTCGACTAACCAATGCCAAACTTAACCAGGACTCAAATGACTAAACCCCAACTTTCGCTTATTTGGGCGATGGACGAAAACCGTCTCATTGGCAATAATAATGCACTTCCATGGCACCTACCTGCTGACCTGGCCTTTTTCAAGAGAACCACTATGGAAAAGCCCATCATCATGGGGCGCAAGACATATGACGCGATAGGTAGACCATTGCCCGGCCGTCAAAATATCATTATCACACGCGATACTGCTTATACCGCGAAGGGATGTGATATCGCCAACAGTATTGACGAAGCGATGTCATTGGTCCCTGAAGAAGTACAAGAGGTTATGCTCATTGGCGGCGCTAGTCTTTACCTACAAACGTTAGCGCAGGCAGATGCCCTGTATATAACCCAAATCTACCATGCATTTTCAGGTGATACCTGGTTTCCAGAGATAGATATGAGCCAGTGGTCCGAAACTTATCGAGAAGATTTTGAGGCTGATGAAAAAAATCCTCACGCCTACTCTTTTATGAAATATCTACGGGAAATTTAGAATTTATTAAGGTAAAATCGTCGCGATCAGGAGATGGTACGGAGCATTAATAATGGACAGTACATTACAAACGGAGATCAAACGCATGGATAGCAGAACTTACATCATCGGTAGAGAAGGTCATATTTACATCAACGACCCAGCAGTTAGTAAGCAGCATGCAGAATTACAAATCATTAATGGTGAGATTTTTATAAGAGATTTAGGTTCAACTAATGGCACCTTCCTTGTAAAAAACCAGCGCCTAGTGCCGATTCATGAAGGTTACGTGCAAATCAATCAGTTAATCGTGCTTGGCAACAAGCAATATACAGTTAGAGCTTTACTTGAAATTGCCGGTGCTTTTGCCGCTTAACTGTGAATAGACTCAACACTCGACTAGCGAAACAATTTAATCGGCTACTCACTACTTCTTTTTTGTTGGCGAGTGTGAATAAATTCTGCCGCTTTGATCACTTCTTGCTTTACCCGCTCAGCCATTTCCTCCCTTTCTCCAGGCGCTAGATAGTAGGCCATGTCGATTTCATGGCGAATATATCGCGAAGGCAACCGAGTCAGCGAGTAGCAGGCCACATCCAGAAAGAACTCTTCGTCACTACCTTCATAGCGGGAATTCAACTCAGTAGAAATACAGTCAAAAACCAAATGTTCATAAAAATTATATACGCTTGAATAATTCACAGCCTGCCTCTTAGTTCTAGTAGATTTAATATCGACCAATCAATGTTGATCTTAAGCTTTATTGTCCATCTCAGCCGCCTTAAAGTAATAATAGTAGTCCTAGAAGCCAGTACCAGGAATGACTAGATTCTTCTGCTTTATTAACCTCAAGCACTTTTTGTTTAGGGATAGTCACGTTGAACTGATAATCCTCTTCGGCATTCAGCATGCCATAGGGCACCGGTGTATCGTCGTGCAAGGTAAGCTCGTCAGTCGAAGCCGTTCCATACTCACCAATAGCCATCAGTATTTGAACTTCTTTTTCAGTGGTTAACGTAATAACACCTTTAAGTACAACAGCATGTAGTTTCGCCACAGGATCGTTACGGCTCACTGTTTGACTACAATCATCCTGCTTACAGAGCTTGACAACATAATCTGTTCCGCGAATTCCAATAGTTGCAAGACCCGTTTCCACCTGATAATTCGCTAGAACACTAGCGCCGATAGAACCGGTAATGGTTCTGAAACCACCCCGTAGCAAATCCATAATACTACTGCTCGCGTTATCAAAGCCTGATGTAATGACATATTCGGTGATCTTAAGAATTGAATCTTCTTTCAGGTAAACTTCAGCACCATCATCCATAGCAATAACAATCGTCGCGTTACTATCCGTCGATATGCGATCACCCTCAAATATTTGAGAGTTAATTAACAGCGCCTGAGTATTGCCATTTAAGTCTTTAACACGCACCGTGCCTGTTTTATCTGCAACATAACCTACTTTGTTTTTAGGCCTCAATTCTTTTTGATATATGCGCTTGATATCGACAAGCTTAAGACGAGAACCTTCGACTAGTTCTTCAGAATATTGATGAAATGAAAGAGGATTAAGCGTGATCAGTTTTTTCTTAATCTGCTGCCAAAGCGTCGCATCGTTAGGGTAAATTCGCTGTATCAATCCATCAATTGTTGTACCCGGGTTAATCTGCAAAATCACTCTCGAGGACTGAACCAGCTCGACGCTCGTAGTAGCGGAAGTTAGCGGACTAAATATTAGCAATGAAAAAGCCAATATTATGAGTGTTAACGCCTTTTTGATCACGACTCTTCCTCTAATGCTATGAATGTACGACGATTTTTTCTGACAAACAATTTCAACGTTCTCTGCACATTGCATTATACAGTGAGGTATTTTTGCAAAAGCGGAAAAAAATATCCTTATGGAATTCAATATCAATAATTTAGCAGGCATTTCTTAAATCACAGCTTTGTAGACAGCAATGCCGTTAACTGCAATTAATACTATGCCACCGGGGCTCAACAGCATCTATCTGTAATGCAGTGAAACACCTACCCCAAACACAACCCCCATCTATCGCAAAGTGCCTACCATATTGACCGGTAGCCAATGTTGCCCAGTGCCCAAAAATCACGTTGATGTTAGAGTCTAGTTGACTACTCAAGTTATACCAGGGTATTAAATCGGAATCGCTGTCCTGCTCGGGCGCGCTTTTAGCGGTGAAGTTAAGTCGATAATCAGGGGATAAAAATCGCATTCGGGTAAAAACGTTGGTAATACAACGCAGCCGGTCAAATCCAGTTAAGCCATCTGACCAAAAGTCAGGCGAGTCGCCGTACATTTTTTCGAAGAATAAGCGACTATCTTCGCCCTGTAATACTTGCTCTAGCTCAAGAGAGAGCGCAAGAGCCTGTTCCAGGCTCCAACGTGGATGAACACCCGCATGCATTATGATTGTCTTTAGCGAATCATCATAATGAGCCAGCGGACGAGCTTGTAACCAATGCATCAATTCGTCGCAGTCTGGGCTAGTTAACACCTGCGATAAAGTATCGCTCTTGTCGAGGGTTGCCTTGCTATGATAGAGCGCCAATAAGTGCAGATCGTGATTGCCAAGCACAGATACGGCTCGATCACCTAATGACTTAATAAACCTTAACGTTTGCAGTGATTCAGCGCCACGATTGACCAAATCACCACAAAACCATAACGAGTCATTAGCAGGGTCAAATTTTACTTTATCAAGCAGCCGCAAAAGCTGTGAATAACACCCCTGCACATCACCAATTGCATAGACAGCCATTAATCAGCTTTGATCGTACAATTAGCTAGTGCAACACTCGTGGCGTTGATAATACAAATTCCTCAATCGTGGCATCAAACTGAAAACCATCATCTGCTTCCATTTGGTAACTACCTTTCATTGTGCCAACAGAGGTTTCTAACATGGTGCCCGAGGTATAAACAAACTGCTCACCCGGTTTCAAAATGGGTTGCTCGCCAATCACGCCGTCGCCCCTGACTTCCTGGACTTTGTGGTTAGAGTCAGTAACGACCCAGTGCCGCGTTAACAGTTGAGCAGCTTGCTGCCCTTGATTGACAATGGTGATGGTGTAAGCAAAAACGTAATAGTTTTTCTCAGGATTCGATTGATCTTCGATGTACCGAGTTTGCACCTTGACCTTAATATTGTTGAGAACTGAATTTGTCATAAGAATCCCTGTATTTGAGAGAATGATAAAATAATCTAATCGAATCGTTTAGGTTTTTAAATCGCTACCGAGGCCTTAATATGCGCGTGGCTTTGATAATCTTTCAACTCAAAATCTTCAAATTGAAAATCAAATAAGCCAGTCACTTCGGGGTTTAAAACCATTTTTGGCAACGGGTAGGTTGCACGGCTTAGCTGCAATTTAGCTTGCTCTAAATGATTATTGTAGATGTGGGCGTCACCTAGCGTATGCACAAAATCACCTGGCTCCAAATCTGTGACCTGCGCCACCATCATTAATAACAAAGCATAAGAGGCGATATTAAAAGGCACACCCAGAAATATATCCGCACTACGCTGATATAGCTGACAGGACAACCTCCCATCCGCAACATAAAACTGAAAAAAAGCATGGCAAGGTGGCAATGCCATTTGCTCTATTTCACCCACATTCCACGCGCTGACAATTAATCGTCGAGAATCTGGGTTTGTTTTTATTTGATCGATTAATTGTTGAATTTGATCGATAACGCCTCCGTCGCGGGCCTGCCACGAACGCCATTGCGCGCCATAAACTGGCCCCAAATCACCCTCGCTATCCGCCCATTCATCCCATATCCGAACATTGTTTTGCTTCAAGTAGGCAATATTAGTATCACCCTGCAAAAACCAAAGCAGTTCGTGAATAATCGAATGCAAGTGCAGTTTCTTAGTGGTTATGAGCGGAAAACCCTGACTTAGGTCAAAGCGCATTTGATGGCCAAAGACTGACCGCGTGCCTGTTCCCGTGCGATCGGTTTTCTCAGTCCCGCTGTCCAATACATGTTGCATCAAATCAAGATAGGGTTGCATGACGGCCTTCTCTGCGTGAATAAGCAATTATAATCAGCCCTACTATGATCATAGGTGCTGACAGCACAATGCCTTTTGTGAGCCAGTCTGTTTGCATCAAATAGCCAATATGGGCATCAGGTAGGCGGATGAATTCGACGCTGGTTCGCGCTATTCCGTATAACAATACAAAGTACCCCGACACCATCATTATAGGCTTTGGTTTTGACGAAATGATCCAAAGCGCAGCAAATAATAAAAATCCTTCTAACAGCATTTCATAGAGCTGCGATGGGTGCCTCGCGCTATAGCAAAGCGACCCCGCAAAGTCGATATATCGATCTGCCGGAAATTGCTCACAGGAGAGCTTCATCGCCCACGGGACATTGGAAGGCGCACCCCATAATTCCGCATTGATAAAATTACCAAACCGTCCAGCAGCAATTCCCAAAGGAACCAGCGGCGCAATAAAATCAGTGAGCTGCCAAAAACCACAATTGAGTTTGCGTCGATACAACTCCATAGCAACCAGAACACCAATAAAGCCGCCATGAAAAGCCATGCCACCTTCCCATATTTTAAAAAGATAAAGCGGGTTTTCGAGAAAACTATCAAAATTATAAAATAATACAGAGCCAATCCGCCCACCCAGCACAACCCCTATTGCACCATAAAAAATTAAATCATCGACATCGACCGGTTTAAGTGGCGCACCAGCAACTTTGGCACGAAGCTTACCTAGACACCACGCAGATCCAAACGCGAGTAGATACATCAGCCCATACCAATGAACCTTTAAAGGCCCTAAAGCAACAACAACTGGATCAATTTCAGGGTAGGCAATCATAAAAATAGGCGCAGAAAATTAGAAACGGAATTATGCCTGAATGCAACGACTTAATTAAGGGTGTCTCTAAAAATAGTGATTTTTTCGGGATTAGTGGCTTGAAGTTATTAGCTAGAATACTAAACAAGCAGGACAAGTCCCCAAACCACTATCAGCAGCAAAACGGCCAAAGCCACAGCCGCCGACCCCATGTCTTTTGCCCGACCCGATAACTCATGTTTTTCCTGGCCGATGCGATCAACTACCGCTTCGATTGCGGAGTTAAGAATCTCTACAATGGGTAACAATAAAACACTGCCCACAAGCAATGCTTTTTCGACACCATTGCCGCCAAGATATAGCCCTAAAGGAATCAGCACGATAGCTAACCAAACTTCCTGCCGGAAAGCTTCCTCGTGCTGATAAGCTGCCAGTATGCCCTGCCGACTGAATTGAGCCGCTTTAATTAACCGGTTGAAACCTTTGTTGCCGCTATACGCCATAATAAATGCAGAGAGTTGAAGGGAAAGCTGTTTGATGTAATCTAGCTATTTTAAAAGCTATTTTACAGGCAAGTTCATGATCTAGCGCTCTGCTTGATTCAGGCAGAACCACGCAGAGCAACGGCGATCAGAATAGCAGTGGCGTTATTCTTCTTCAGCGATTGTTTCAGAGTAAGCATTGGCATCCAACAAATCAGCCACTTCGCTATGATCATCAATCTTAATTTTATACATCCAGCCGTCGCCATAAGGATCATCGTTGATTTTCTCTGGAGAATCTTCTAGCTCAGAGTTCACTTCGATAATTTCACCCGAAATAGGCGCGTAAGTATCTGATGCCGCTTTGACCGACTCAATCACGGCAACAGAGTCACCAGCAACCACTGCACTGCCTTCTTCTGGCAGTTCGACAAAAACCAAATCACCCAGTAACTCCTGGGCATGATCCGAAACACCGATTGTAGCCACATCGCCTTCGACGGCTACCCACTCATGAGACGACAGAAACTTTAACTCGGAAGGTACATTACTCATTTTTCTCTCCTACTAATTAAATACAAGACTTGCCATTACGGGCGAAAGGAATTTTAACTATCTCTGCTTTCAACAATTTATTTCGTACTTCAACTTCAACTTCACCGGTCACGCCGGTAGGGATTCTAGCCAATGCAATAGACTTACCTAGCGTGGGTGAGTAACTACCTGACGTAATTTCACCCTCTCCTTTTGCTGTGATCACTTTCAAGTGATTACGTAGGACGCCTTTATCCTTTAAAACGAGTCCGACCAATTGCTGCTTAATGCCTTGCTGCTGTTCTTCTACAAGCGATGATTTGCCAACAAAGTTTCTATCATCTGATAGTGATAAGGTCCAGCCTAACCCAGAGCAAAGCGGGCTTGTTGATTCATCCATATCAGTACCATAAAGACTCATGCCTGCCTCAAGCCGCAGCGTATCACGCGCACCAAGACCACAAGGTTTTACGCCCGCATTTAAAAGCTGTTGCCAAAAATCCACAGCCTGACCTAGCGGCATCAAAATTTCGAAACCATCTTCGCCGGTATAGCCAGTTCTCGCAATAAAAAAATCGCCAATGGTTGCAGCTCCGAAGCGTCCTACAGACTCAAGTTCAGCGCGATTAGATTCAAATAAAGTTAAGGTCTTTTCTCTGGCTGCCGGGCCCTGCACGGCAATCATTGCAACATCGTCTCTCACCGCCAAACTGATATCTGAAAAACCCTCTGCTTGCTGATTCAACCAAGCCAGATCCTTATCACGTGTCGCCGAATTGATAATCACACGATAAAACTGATCACCTAAGAAGTAGACGATCAAATCATCAACCACACCACCCTCGGCATTTAACATACAGCTGTAAAGCGCCTTGCCATGCAGCTTCAACTTGGCAATATCATTGGCCAACAAATGACTTAAATAAGCACTGGAATCAGTACCAGTAACATCAACCACCGTCATATGCGATACATCAAACATACCAGCATCCGTGCGGATGATGCTGTGCTCAGTAATTTGTGAACCATAATGAATGGGCATATCCCAACCAGCAAAGTCGACCATTTTGGCCGATGCATCGAGATGAGATTGATAGAACGGAGTTTTTTTACCCATAACACACCTAAAGTAGTTAGCAGAAAAACCCCTCTGTCCGGTTACCTGAGAGATCGAGCCGATAGTATTTTAACCTGGTTTCAAGCCGGGCCCAATCCATCAACCTTTCACCTTCGGTGGGTAGCGATATACCACTCTCCAGAGTTAGACAACCATGACAGTCTTTTTGCCTGAGCGTTTCCGGGCGGTTGCGTCTTCGGCGGCCATTTTGGCTCTCTCCTATCGCGGCTTACGTCTATCTACGATACTATAATCGCAGTCCTAATTGATTGAAAGATCTATTTATATTATTTATCACTGGCTAGATTTATAGTTGAAATGTAAATGACAAAAGACACCAACAATGACACATCAAGAACTACCCGTATTATCCAGTCATTAGCCAACCAGGGCCTACTAACCGATACCCGTCAAATTGAAATAACTAAGCTAACGGGGGGTTATCACAACTATGTTTATCGACTGAGAAACAACGATGGCATTGACTGGGTTATCAAACAATATGTGACTGCTTCCAATGTGCCGCTTTTTCCCGTTCTACCAGATCACGAGTCCGGGGCGCTTAAAGCTTTGGAAAGCGCTGGCGTCACCCCAAAATATATCGCTTTTTTACCCACCGCAAAAACCGGCGCAATACTCGTTTACGATTTTGTCGAAGGGCAACAGTGGCAAGATGACACTGCCTCAGTGGCCCGAATGCTAACCATAGTCCATCAAACAAAGGCTCATCAAGTAACAACCGGTCAACCATTCAGACAGCTACCCTATAAACCTGCCGATTTGATACAACAAACACAATCAATCCTCGATCAAATGCAAGACAGCACTGAAGCTACCAAACTGCTAGATAAACATATGATACCTGGTAATTGGTCAGGCACCGTTGAACGCCGCTTAATTCATACAGACTGCGGTCCGGGAAATATAATTGTCGGGAACCAAGGCCCCGTTTTAATCGACTGGCAATGCCCTGGTTTGGGCGACCCAATTGAAGATCTCATCAATTTCAGTTCGCCTTCCATGCAAATTCTGTACGGACTTGACCCTTTAAGTGACGAGCAATTATCAATATTTTTTGATGCCTATAACAATCCTGACGCGATGATACGAATCGAAGAAATTGGCATTTATTATCGCACTCGTTTCCTCGCCTATTGTTTTTTTCGTGAAGAATCGTTAAGACATAGCCAACCAGAGGTATCAACACTTTATCGCAAGGCACTGACAGCCGATCTTAACTTAATAAATATCCAGCAACCTGTGGACTCGAGCGTTAGCCAGATAATAAGATAATAACCAACAGGACAGTCAACATGAAATCTATAGAATTTCACATCCATAGTTTTTCGATGCGTTACCAATTCAGGTATCGAGATGATTTTGATGTCTTTTCGTTCATTGAATTCGCAAACAACGCGGGCTTTACCGGCGTTAACATTTCAGCGAATGGCCCAGGCTACCGTGACCTTAGTGGCACCAGCGAGTCACATTTTCAAAAGGTTCGGGAATACCTGCAAGCCCATTCGATGAAATGTGAACTCGACACCAGCGATACCAGCCTAGAAAACCTAACCCGCATGCTCGATGTCGCAAAAGCCATTGGCGCTGAGCAACTGCGGGTTTATACAAAATATAGCGGCGCCTTAACTGATCTTATCGACTGGACAGTGCGCGACTTGCGAGCCATTGCGCCAAAGGCAGAAGCACTAGGTATCAACATCGTATTAGAAAATCACGAAGACTTTCAAGGTGCTGCACTGGCTAATATTTTAGGCCAGGTCAATCATCCCCGCATTCGCGCCCTATATGATTATGGCAATTCACAAATGGTCGCAGAAGAACCTATGGCAGCCCTCGAAGCGATGATTGACCACATCACCGGCGTTCATCTTAAAGATCATGTTGTCATCGAAAAAGACGGTACCGATATCATTCAGGGTGTACCTATCGGTCAGGGCTTGCTACCGATCATGCAAATAACTAATCGATTATATCAAACAGGGTTACGACGTTTCTGTTTTGAGAATGTCTGGGGATATGTTGCGCCAGTGGTCGGTGGTAACACTCTACCTAACACATCAGCATTTTCGAAAGAGCATTCACACCAATATCTCAATGCGAATGAGCTAAGCGAGCCCGAAGCACTAGCCGGAGAACTCGATGCGTTCGATATAGCCTGGTCATGGCTACAGGAAAACCTGAAACAACATGAATATCAAATTCAGGGAAATCATGCTCAAGTAACCTAATCTGGATTAACAACACCCCAATTAAGCGTATAGTATCTGGCAACCAAACTTATTTATGGAATGGAGATGGGAACAGGAATATGAATAACGACACTAAAAACAATCTAAGACAAAAATCGACCTGGATACGCGGACTTTACATGCTGCTATTCATGTTTCTAGGCGGTATAGCTAATGCCATATTATACGGTGTTATTATCTTTCAATTCGTCCATAAACTAATCACTGGCCAAACCAACGATCGCCTGCTTAAACTGGGCCAGAGTATCGCAACCTACGTGTATCAAATCGTTCAGTTCCTGACATTTAATAACGAATACCACCCTTATCCTCTCGGCGCATGGCCAAAAGGTGAACCCAAAGTCTCTAACAATAGTGAGGTGAAAAAAACATAGCCGGAGCGAAAATACTGCCTGGCTAAAATGGCCAAACTAGACCTGAATATACCCTTCAGCCACCATTTTACAGTGACCTCCAATCCACACGTTGGTAACCGTTCCGGCCTGTTTAGCGACGCGAGCTTCAAGCAGGCTAGGGCGTCCCATTTCAACCCCTTGTGCGATACGCCATTCGAACATGCCCTCCGAATCTGATTGATACTGAGTGAGCATTGCAACCAGAGCGCAATTAGCACTGCCCGTTGCTGGATCTTCTGGAACATTATCCAAAGGCGCGAAAACACGGGCTCGGATGTCAAACTCTTCATCAGACCGAATATAAACAAGAATATCTGGGGTGATTCCTCTTGCATCAATTTCGTTAATAGCAGGTAAGTAAGTCTTCGCCGCTTCTAACGCAGCTAAATCTTTTAGCTCTACCATGATGAAAGGCAAACCCACCGAAGCAACTTGAGGCTGATGCGTACTAGTGACTATGTCTTTTGAAGGCAACGAAATCGCCGAAGCAATTAAGTCAGGTGAAATGGCCTGTGAAGTAGACAAAGGTTCGGGGGCTTTAAGTTCGCACCAAAAACCCGCATCCGTGCTGCGAATAGCAATAGGAACAGGACCTGCATTCTGCTCAAAAACAACGTCTATTTTGTCGTGAAATCGGCCAAATTTTCCCATGCTTGCAAGTGTAAAAGCAGTGCCTATATTTGGATGCCCGGCAAAAGGTACTTCAATCGTTGGCGTAAAAATGCGCACATTATTTGTGTACCCGTTTTTGCAGGGAAGAACAAAGGCAGTCTCAGAATAATTAAACTCCCTCGCGATTTTTTGCATCTGTTGGGCCGAGAGTCCTTCAGCGTTTGGTAGGACAGCAAGTGGGTTGCCACCAAAACGCGTTTTTGTAAAAACATCGCAAGTAAAATACTTATATTTCATAGTCGTGCTATTAAATTCCTAATAGTGAAATTCATCGCCGAGTTATCGCTAATAAAAATCATCACATCACGTTAATATTGGCCGTTTGTTACAATACCACCCTTAACTATTTCCACTAAACGCGAACCCTCTATTATCTATTACTTCATTCCCTAATGTGAATTGATATTCCCCTGTATCCTGAAAACCAAAGTGCTCATAGAAGTCAATCGACTGATTCCTCACCCAGGTATACAGCCAAAACTTATCACCTACCTTTGCTTTCACTTCGTTCAGCAGCTTTGCCCCAATCCATTTTCCCTGATATTCACTGTGAACGTAAAACTTTTCAATTTCAAAACCGACATTAAATTTATTAAATTGAGAATCTAAGTTAATAAGTACGTACCCCCTGAGATAGATACCGTCGGTATACACGAAGATTCGGTAATTCTTATTCGTTATCAAATTATGAAAGTACTGTTCGGTGAACATCGATAAAGCGTATTTCGAGTTTTCGCTAGTAATGCCATCGTAACAATATGTTTTAAACCAAACTTCCAGTGACAATGCCACCAAATTTATGACGTCGGATTTATTTGCTTCACGAATCACCCATATTTCCTTACCTTGATAAAAATGTGATTAAACAAATAAAGTCAGCACACCCGTGAAACCATAAAGTGCATTCTTGTGTATCTCACCATTCGCAAAAAAGCCAACCAATGGAAAGTCGCCTAGCACACTATGGATAAAACGAACTTCCTCAGAGTGCTCGCCAAATTGTTGGCGTCCACGCCCCAGGCAGGATACATAAACGCCGCCCTTGATGGGTGTTTTGAGGCGAGATTTAAAATCTAACAGCATGCGCTCCATGTCTTCAATTGCGGTGTTGCCATCACGCCGACAAAAGATAATTTCGTCATTGTGTTGTAGGTAGTCACCGATAGCGAAAATCTTTTCTTCTCGGTCAATGCCAACAATCTGCCGAATAGAATAATCATCCAGATCAGAATTTTTATTCACTAAACCAGTAAATATATAACCAGCTGCCTGCTGCCAATCCTGCGCAATCACTTCACCTGCATCTTCACTTAACACATCCAATGCGGGACGATTATCGAGAGTACGCACAATATTACTATCACAATTAGTCACTACATGCCGACCACCAATAGGCGTGCAGCCTTGGGTCAAATTAGTCATTATCGGCACTTCCGGCGAGAACAAAACACCACTCACACCCTCATGTAACATTTGATTCGCAAATTGAGCATTACTGCCACGCGAGGATGTAATGCCACCCACTAAAAAGGCAGTTGGAATCACAGCATCCAAATCCTTTAACAGCGGTTGCGTCGAAACATTGCCAGGGTCGGCATGCAGCAAACCGACATTAAAGTCATTGGCATTACACCACTTGGCAAGCTCAGCGGGTAAATTTGCAGTAGCACCCGTTAAATTCGGCAACATATAAAAATCAGCTTCATTAAACCCGGCCACCATAATTGCCATCGCAGGTTGATCATAATATTCAATCTGGCTAGCAATAATGCCGATACCAATAGTACCAACCCAGTCTGAAATGCCAGTGACCTGCTTCAGCCTGGCAAGAATAAATTCAGCCTGGTCAGCGACACGATCACTGAGATATAAAAACCCAAAATTTGCCTCAGGTGGAATACTACCCAATTGATTTAAGCAATCATCCAGCAACTCATCGCCGGAGCGATCCGCACTATGCGCCAATATAAATTCATTCATCATAGGCTGTAGTTTAAAGTAAAGTGGATTCGTAGCATAATTGATTAAACCCTTAACCAATAAATAGAAATTTGCGCCACTAACTCGGTTACAATTAACTGTAGCCAATTATAATAAATCTAAATAAGACTCGGCCATGCAAACACCCTCAGCGCGTCACCGCTTTATCCCGTTTCGAAAAACTGACATCGTAAAAATGTGCCTACAGGAAAATAAGCTGGGGGGTCAAGGGGCAGGCAACGAAGTAGACTTTAAACAACTCTGTCACATGCTCGATAGCGTATTCCATTTAGAGTTTCACCAATTAGTCGAATCGCTCAAAAATAGTTATACGTCCATAGATCCAGACGCTGATACCCGCAGCATCGAAAATAGCCCTTCGCCTCCAGAACACGATTTTGTCGAATTACTCACGGCTTGCTAGTAAAAGCCAACTATGAGCGCGTATCAGAAGACGAGCTGGCCTATTATTTTCTGCTCAGGCATAGTCAACCGATGACCACCAAAGACCTGGATAAGAGTATCGAATGCTGGTTAGCCGACCAATGGCAATGCCAAGTCGATTTTGAAATAGATGACGCCCTCAATAAATTAACAGCGCTCAAGCTAGTGACTGAAACCGATGGGCAGTTTAGTGCTGTGACGATTCAGGATGGTATTAGATCAGCGCTGGGATGATTACTACCGGACCTAGAACAAATATAAAATGGAAACTAAAATGAACCAGCACCACTTTATAGCCACTAACAACCAATTACGAATAACTTAAAACGCCATATCAACCATGGATAATCAAAAAAAAATCGACTGGTTCGACGATATCGAAAAAATTGTTTCAGAACCCTTAAACTTTAAAGCCAAACTGGCCATTGGTGAAGACGCCTATGCCGAACTAAAACTAAAAAATGCAGCCATTCAAGCTTGGGATGTGGCGGGTGTTGCAACAACCGCCGCCGTGGTAGCAAAATCATCTGCCGTCGCAACCACATTTTTTGCCCCGTCTGGCTTCCTCGCCCTGCTCGGTATAGGCGCAGCCGTCACACCGGTCGGCTGGGTCATCGCTGCTAGCGTCATTACCGGCGGCACCTGGATGGGCATCACTCGATACCTGAAAAAATCATCAGACAATCGTGTCACAGTAATTCCTAAGTTCATCAATACACCACTCGACGTGCTTGCACTCAGTCTATTCGACCTACTAGCAACACTAGCACTCAAGGTCTCCAAAACAGAGCCAAACATCGACACTGCAAAAAAGACCATGATTCACGACTACTTCGTCAAACAATGGGGGTTTGATCCAGAATTTGTCAGTGAAGGTATGAAATATACTTTATCAACACTCGACGAATTCTCAGTTGACGAGCTGGCACAGTCACTAGCTGAGTTTGCTAGCAGAAACCGTGATTGCAACTTTAAAATGATGTCCCAAGAGATTCTCGGTTTTCTTCGAAACATTAATAATATAGAGGGACAAACAGACGGTCAGCAAACAATAGCTGTCGACAAAATTGAGGCCCTTTTTAAAAAGGCCAATAAACTGTCAGTCAAGAAAAATGTTCAGGGCAGTTGGCGTTCGATTAAAAAAATAACGGGTAATATATTTTCGAAGAATTAATCCAAAATGGCACATTGACAAAAATCCTGATGACACTATAACCTTGTCATGCTGAGCCGATATTGAAAGCAGCTTTCGCTTAGTTAACGTAGGGGGTATTAGCGCAGCGTAATACACTGCTTAGCAAACCTGGAAGTGAACCTCAAATTAATTCAGAAAGCTCTACCCTGGACTTTTACGCTCGTTTTTTGGCTTGCTGCATGCGTTCTGGTTTTTTTAAACTACCCAGCCGGTCAAAGGTATCAGAAATTGCTCCCGTTTTGTATTGCGGGTAACTGACTTTATGATCTCTAAAACTTTTAAGCGGCTGGCCCAAACCAAGAACTCCATTATCACGGCTAAATGCCACTCGCTCAAGATCCAGAACTACCGGAATTTGTTCCTCGTTACGGTCTGATTGATGTATGACTTCACCCTCAGGACCAACGACTATTGATTTACCATTACCAAGACTACCGCTGGAATTAATGTCAATAAAATAACATTGGTTTGTAATCGCACTGCTACGTGCTATCGACAATTCAAGGTCTCTATCTAGCGTATTAGTCAGTGTCGGATGCAGTATCACCTCAGCACCAAGATAGACCAACGCTCTGACTGTTTCCGGAAACCACATGTCATAACAAATCGATACCCCAAACCGGCCCACATCTGGAATATCAAAAACAGTATGTTGCTGACCACCCTCGACACCATTTTCATAGGGCTCAAAAGGATACAGCTTTCTGTGTCGAGTAACTACTACGCCTTGTGGGTTGATTACTGGTGCCGTATTATAAATTTTATCACCATTGATCTCATACATGGACCCAGGTATGAGCCATATATTGTAGTTTTTCGCTATGCCACAAAAATGATTTTCAGCGGTTCCTGGCATCGGTTGGGCCGAGTTAAATGACGTACCAAATGCGCACAGCTCACCAAACATGATCATCTGAACCCAGGGATAACGTTTCATCACCTGGTCAACCTGCTTAGTCATTTGATCCAGATTGTCCCCATTAATCGCATTAAATTGAATTCCAGCGATTGCGAAGTTATTCATATAATTAATCCGAAATATTAGGGTTATGACAGGCAAAGGCACTATTAGTATTGCTAGATACAAGCTCAGGATTCTGGTTTTTACATAGTTCGCTAGCTTGCCTGCACCTCGTATAAAAAGCACAGCCATCGGGGAGATTACCTGGGTCGGGCAATTCACCTTTGAGAACTTTTAATTGGTTGCGTTCTGCTGGGTCAATGGATGGCACTGAATCTAGCAATGCGCGAGTATAGGGATGCCGAGGGTATCTAAAAATTTCTTCAACCGGCCCCTGCTCCACAATTTTGCCAAGATACATCACCATGACATAGTCTGCGATGTACTCCACTGTCGCCAGGTTATGGGAAATAAACAGATAGGCCATGCCCATTCGTTGTTTCAAATCCTGTAATAAATTTAAAACCTGGGCCTGTACCGAGACGTCAAGAGCTGCTGTAGGCTCATCAAGTATCAAAACTTTTGGCTCCAATGCTAAAGCTCGGGCTATCGCAATTCTCTGTCGTTGGCCACCTGAAAACTGATGTGGATAACGATCCAAATGTTCGACGCCTAAGCCCACATCTTGCAAATGTCTGATAACGCGATCTTTTAACTCCTTGCCCTTGACACCATAACAGGCAGACAGTGGCTCACCGACGATATTTTTTATTCGCATTTTTGGATTAAGAGATGAATAGGGGTTCTGAAACACAATGCTGACCTCTCGTCTAAACAGTTGTAGGTCATTCATACCCATTGCGCAGACGTCCCTGCCCTCGTATAGGATTTCACCACTCTCTATTTCGATGAGCCGCATGATTGCGGAAGCTATGGTACTTTTGCCGCAGCCAGACTCACCGACTAAGGCCAATGTTTGCGTTGACTGCAAGTCGAAGCCGACATCACTTACTGCATTAACAACACCACTGTTACTGCGAAATTGTTTGTGCAGGTTTTTGACTGAGAGAATTGGACTCACTGCGACCCTGCTCCCTGACTAATTGGAAAGTGGCAAACTGCCTGATGAGAGCCAGTTAACGAAATAGCAACTGGAGGTTCATTCCGGCATTTGTCTTTTACTGATTCACAACGGGATTGAAATGCACATCCATTGGGAAGGCTGGACATATTTGGCACCTGACCTGGGATAAACTCCAAACGACCATGATTCTTGCCAATTGCCGGGACAGTTTGCAGTAGCTTCCGGGTATAAGGATGTGCAGGATTTCCGAACACATCAGCGACGTCGCCAGTCTCGACGATGGATCCAGCGTACATAACGGCAACCCGGTCACATATAGTTGCGACAACCGATAAGTCATGGGTAATGAATAAAACTGCCAATTGATTTTTAAGCGCTAGCTCCCGAATCAATAATAAAACCTGTGCCTGGATTGTGACATCTAACGCCGTTGTCGGCTCGTCAGCAATCAATAACTGTGGATTACAAGCGATTACCATGGCAATCATGATGCGCTGCAATTGACCACCCGATAATTGATGAGGGAACTTTTTTAACGTTTGCTCTGGGTTCGGAATATAGACATATCCCAAAACATCTAACGCCCTTTGTCGAGCAGCCCTGCCTGAACTTGAAGTGGTGCTTTGTATCGCATCCTTAAATTGATCACCAATGGAGATAAATGGGTTCAGAGCCGTCATTGGATTCTGAAAAATCATTCCAGCTGTTCCACCACGTAACTGGTTTAACGTCGCTTTTTTCGCACCGACTATTTCTTGCCCAGCCACATTGACACTGCCACAGGTATAACTTGGTTTCGGTACTAGGCCAAGGCAGGACATGGCGGTCATTGTTTTGCCACTGCCTGATTCACCTACCAAACCCAAAATTTCACCTTTACCAACTTCTAACGAACATTTTCGAACTACGGTAACCTGACTCGAAAAGTTTGGAAATGCGACGCTCAAGTCTTTAATTTGAAGAACAGGTTCCATCATCGTGAATTCCCGTGCTTTGGATCGAGGTAATCTCGAACACCATCACCGGCTAAATTGATCGCTAGCACTGCCACGAAAATTGCTAAACCAGGAAACGCGGCTGTCCACCAAAAATCAAGAAATTTTGAACGTGACAAGGCCACCATCAGCCCCCATTCGATTGACGGAGGGCGCGCGCCAATACCAATAAAACTCAACGATGCCGCCGCCAGGATGGTATAGCCGAAATCCATCGATGCCTGCACGATGACTGGCGTCGATGCATTCGGTAAAGCATGCCTTAGCATAATTCGGAAATGGCCAACACCCATTGCCCGAGCAGCATCGATATACAGTTCCTGTTTAATACCAATGACCGAACTTCGCATAATTCTGGCATACCAGGGGAACCAGGATATAGCCAAAGCCATCATCGCATTGAAGAGACCAGCACCCAGCGCAGCGGTAATCGCAATGGGCAGAAGTAACGGCGGAAATGCAAGGAATATATCTGAAAATCGCATCAGTATGGTATCGATTCGACCACCAAAATAACCTGAAATCAAACCAATCGGCACACCGATCGCCATCGATACAAATAACACGGTGACGCCAATGAGTAATGACGTTCGAGCACCATAAAGAACTCGCGAGAATATATCTCTACCGAGTTCATCGGTACCCATCAAATGCGCAAAACCAGGCGGTACCAGCTTAACGGAAAAATTAATCTTTGACGGATCGTAAGGCGCAATCACAGGAGCGAAAATTGCGACCAGGATAATGATTAAAAACAAACTAGCGCCGATCACAAATAAGACATTGTTTGTAATAAAATATTTGTACCGCTCGGTTCTACTCGGAATGTAGGCAGCAGTAGGCGGACTATTTTCGCTGGCATCGTTCATGCTGAGCGTAACCGCGGGTCAACAACCTGATAGAGCAAATCTACGATTAAATTGATACTCAAATATATTGTAGCGAGGAATAGTGTGACCCCCATTACGGCCGGAAAATCATTTTTCACGATTGCACCCACGGCATAGCCACCCAGACCTGGCCAATCAAAGATATATTCGACTACCACGGACCCTCCTAACATAAATCCATAGGTCAGCCCGATCACCGTCATCATCGGAATCAGCGTTGCTCGCAATGCATAGCGATAGTAGATTAGCCGATCAGACAGGCCGAATGCTCGTGCGGTTTGAATGAAGTCCTGGCTCAGCACTTCAACCATAGTATTTCGAGTAATGCGTATTACTATTGATAGTGAAGCTAGAGTTAACGTTGCCACTGGCAGTACAAGGTGTAACAGCGCACTTTTGAATGCCGGCCATTGACCAGCAAATAATGTGTCAATAAGATGTATGCCCGTCACTCGATCGAAAGGGTAGTCCAGCAATACTTCGACGTTTATTCGCCCCTGAAGTGGCAGCCATTTTAGCCAACCATAAAAAATCATTTGTAACACCATCGCCACAAGGAATATGGGCAAGGCCATTCCAGCGATTGAAAAGCTACGTGTGACATGATCGCTCAATGTATTTTGTCGCACTGCGGACAAAACCCCTAAAGGTATCCCCAACCCGATGACCAAGATGACGGCCAGCGTGGTTAGTTCGAAAGTAGCTGTAACGCGTTCCAGCAGATCGTTTAACACCGGTTGCCGGGTTCGTAAGCTGATGCCAAAGTCCCCCTGGAAAATACCTTTCACATATTGGTAGTACTGAACTGGGATAGGTTTATCCAAACCAAATTCTGCTTTGGTTATCCTAATTTGCTCCGGGGTAGCATGCTGGCCCAGCATCATCTCGATGGGTGAGCCGGGCAAAACTCGACTCAAGGCAAAGGTAATAGTGAGCACTCCAATAAGAATGCCCACCATCATCAACAGGCGATGAAACGCGTATTTGCCCATATAACAACTCGATTTTATGTATCAGTAATGACTAAGATTTATCGTGACAACTGATAGAAAAATACCGAAGCATATGCGGGGTTTGGCTTATAACCTTTAATATCGGAAGCGCGCGCCACTCGTTGCTTGATATCGGCGTAAAAGATAGCGACAGCATCATCCATCAGCATACGCTGTACTTTGCCGTAGTTCGCAATTGCCTGAGCACGATCTGACCCTTCAAGTGCTATACCCTCTGCCAGCAATTGATCATATTTAGGGTTGGCGTAATAAGAAAAGTTAAACAAGTTGGTTTTATCAGTACGAAATAAACCTACTAGCCAGTCATTCGGTGTTGCATAACCAGGCCACCAAGTCATTGACTGCATGTTAGGCGCTGTTTCCAGTGCTCTGGCATTTCCGGCTACTGTTCCCCAGTCACCTGGCAGCAACTCAACTTCTACACCAATTTGACTCGCATTGGCCTGAAATAATAATGCCGAGTTTTTATACTCTTCAGAAGTACTGATATATCCCATAGTCACCTTCCAGTTTGACTTAGGTACACCCGACGCTTTCAGTAATGCACTGGCTTTCTTAAGATCGAATGCAGGTGCCTGAATAGAACTATCATGTCCCCACATGGTGGCTGGAATTGGACCCCGACCTACTTCTGCAGTACCGGCATAAATTTCCTTGACCACTGTTTCATAGTCCCAAATATGGGTTAGTGCCTGACGGAATTTTTTGTTATTAGTTGGCGCTTTTTGAGTGTTAATTAAGAACTGTGAGTTTTTCCATGAAGGGATTGTATACGCTGATAATCCTTCTTCCTTGTTAAGTGAGTCCATTAGATCCGCTGGAGCCAGTGATATAAAATCAGCCTCTCCACCTTTGAACATTTGTAGCTGCGTAGAGTTCTCGGTAACAACTTTCAAGATAACTCGCTTGAAATTTGAGTCATTCCAACCGCCCCAGTAATCAGCATTTTGCTCTAATACAACCTGTTGCGCTTTATTCCATTGACGGACTGTATAAGGGCCAGTTCCAGCGGCGTTTCCGGCATTAAACCAGTCAGCCCCTGATTTTGCTGCTTTGGGAGAGTACATATAGGCCGCATACTGTGAAGACGCGATTAAATCCACGGGTTGTGGATTTTTGGTTGTTATAACTAGAGTGTGTTCGCCCGCAGTAGTCACCGATTCAACATTCCCCCAGATATAAGCCAGACCTTTACCTAACTTCATAGTCCGATCTAAAGAAGCTTTCGCTGCCGCCGCGTTAAACGCTTCACCATCGTGAAACTTGACTTTCTTCCGGAGGTTAAAAGTCCATGACAGGCCGTCATCACTGACTGACCAGCTAGTCGCTAGTGCCGGAGAAAACTGCTCGGCACTGCCTGGGGCGTTGTACCACAATAGAGGTTCATACACGTTGACCAGCATCAAAACCTCTAGAGAGGCTGCACTGGCTGGATCCCAGTCTGCGATGTCACCATACATGGCGTAGGTAACGGTACTGTCGCTCGCTGCACGAATGGAGGCACTAAAAAACAGCATGCTTGCAAGAACTAATGCAAATACCGTTGTCATTGTTTTATTAAGTAAGTGTTTGTGACTCATGACTCTCCTCGTATGGAATAAATTATTGATAATTATTGTTTGGCGAAACCGCTGCCTTTCATGCATGCAGCATCTATGCCAAAAATACCAGACAAAATAATCCATACAAATCAATAAGATATATTTTTTAGGTTTGACTATTTTATACAGAGTTGAATATTTAAGGTGACTTATTCATTACTGAATAAAACTTAACTGACCCCAGCCCTGAACCCGTGCTTCTTCAGTAATCGGGCAATACTGGGTTGGGAAGTACCTAGAGAAGCAGCAATATCGGCCTGTGTTTTAAAGTTTTGACAAGCTGAGTGTAAATATTCTCGCTCGACTGCTTCAAGGGCCTGTTTCAAATTATTGGTAGTTGATTGAAGTGATCGGATTGGACTGACCGAATCAAGAACATTTTGGGGCAGGTCTTCAGTACCAATCTGATCGGATTGACACAAAACATAACTGTGCTCAAGTATGTTTTCCAGTTCACGTACGTTACCCGGATAATGATAGCGGGAGAGGACGTCCATTGCTGACCGATTGATAGCCTTTTTAGTACCGTAACGACCAGAAAGCTGGTTAATGTAGCGGGTGATTAAAGGCCCAATATCGTCTGGGCGCTCAGCTAGTGAAGGAATGTCTATTGGCACGACATTGAGTCTATACCAAAGGTCTGGACGAAATTTTCCCATTGCCACTTTGGACTCTAGATCACTATTGGTAGCCGTTATTAATCGCACGTCTACCTGCAGAAGTTGACGACCGCCTACTTTAATAAAACTTTTAGTATCCAGGAAGGTTAATAACTTAACTTGCACATCAAGAGAAAACGAATCAATTTCATCTAGAAATAAAGTACCACCATCGGCAGCCTCTATCAGGCCCATCTTGCCACCTTTTTGTGCACCGGTAAAAGCACCATCGCTATAGCCAAATAACTCAGCTTCGGCCAATGAGTCCGGAATTGCACCGCAATTTAATATCAAAAAAGGTTTATCACGCCGGCTTGAACCATCGTGTATCAGCTTCGCAATCATACTTTTCCCAGAACCTGATGGACCCGTAAGTAACACGGTGGTATCAAAATTTGCGACGCGCAATACTGTATCCATGACTCGCACCATAACCTCGCTGACGGAAATGATTTCTTCCATTTTCAATTCTTGCATCTTCATCGTTAGCAGTTCAGATTGTATTTTTCTGGCTAACGCTTGTTTTTGCTCTAGCTGCTCCTTTAATAGGTTGAGTTCAGTCACATCTCGTTCGCTTCCAACGATAAATTTTACGTTGCCCTGATCATCAAATATTGGGATACCATTAACCAACAAAGTGCGTTTTGATTTAACTTTTTGAATTATTGTGATCGATTTCTTTCCATTCAAAACTCGATGGGTCACGTCGTTATCAAAATTGCCCGAACTGAGAAGTTCATCAACGGATTTACCGCAAACATCTTCTCGCTTAATGCTATTTAATTCTTCACAGGCACTATTGATCCAAAGTAAGGTTGGAGTCGAATCGCAGACCCAAACCCCATCGGCCATTGCTTCGAATATTTGCTCTATTTCATCTACGGCAAATTTACTCTGAAAACTTTCTAGTGGAACCTCTTTTGGGTTCATATTACCGAAACGCCTTTATTCACTATTGAATATACCACCCTAACATAGTTCGAAATCAGGCTTGGGATTATTGCATTTGAAGTGGATCTGTCTTGTAAAGCGACCTACTTTGGGAAACATAACTTAATTTTCGCCCCATTCAATCAACTGACATGTTTATCCTGAAAACTGGTGCGGCGATATACTTTAGCCTGTAGTGACTAACAATTTTCGAGACATACGGTGCAATAAGCTATTGCACCCTACACCCCTTAGACTAATACGATTACAATTATAGCATCAAGACCTACCACCAAAATGAGGCTGACGTTTATAGCGTGATGATTTGATCTGGCATGTTGCCCGATAAGGCGCCGTAAAGTTTTGGAAAACAACCAATGACCGCACCGTCCACTAAGCCGTCTTCGATTTCACGTTCTTCGCAGCACTGGTCACAGCCCATTAGTAACATGCCTTGTGAGTTAGCCAGAGCAGCAAGCCTTTCTCCAATCGGGTTACCCTGCTGTAAAACATAATTATTGTCTTCAAAGAAAAACATTCCAACAACTTCTACACCGTGCGTGCCGTTTTCGAGTTGAGGTAAAATCATTTTTGCGAGTTTGAATGAAACTGAGTGACCCTGGGTCGAAAAAATATAGGCTACTTTCATGAATATTCCTCTTATTAGGTTAATTAAGTTAGCAATGATCAAGTTAAATTTGATCACCCAATTAATATTTTAACACGTCGGTTGAAGCTTGAAGCCCAACAAAGTCTAAGGGCAACATCGGAAATAAAGCTAATGCAAAGAACTCAATACAAAGGGATTTTGTCAACTAATTGGAGCAAAATTGACCTGCCCTTTCTATCTTGAAAGCACCCTAATATCGGTAAAATAATTCACCGTATCCTTCGCACTGATCGTCAATTCCAGCCAGTCGGAATGTATCCCAAATCATCGCCTGATTACTGGCGATAACGGGTATGCCTGCTCGCTTTTCGATCTCGTCGACAACGTCAAGCGTTCTTAAGGCACCGCAAGAAATAAAAATCGCGTCAGCTTTTGTGCGATCCAACGACAGTGCAAAATCAACAATAAAGTCCGGCGGCACTCTGACCATATCGCTATCTTTTTCAAGGTTTAACCCTGAGATAGCCAATACTTTTATACCAGCCTTTTCTAGGTAGTCCAACTCACACTTATTTATTTCGTCGAGATAAGGAGTCACTACTACTATTTTACGTGCACCGATTGTATTGATTGCTTTAATGGCACCCCTGATGAGTGATGTCGCTTTGGCTTGCGGTGCGCCTTTGCTTAACTCTTCATGCACGCGGTCTTCACCAATAACAAGACTACCTGAGGTACAAGCGTAACAAACAACATCGAGGCTGCCGTCCGGTAACAAACTTTGTGCGCACGGCGCCAGGTGATTGACCTGTGCTGCTAGCGTGGCATTGGTGATGGAGTCGGGTATTGGTGCTCGTGCGAAGTGAACGCCAACGCCTTCTGGGCGCAAACGCATCACGTCATCTTCTATCGTTTGTTCGGTGGCCAAAAGAACATAACCGATTTTGGCGCGATAGTGCCTACCTCGATCCAGACAAGGGCTCATTTTGGCCGCAACTATTCGACTATCCATTAATTCTGCTGCTATATTTTGTGAAGTCATCGGATACTCGCCCTTATCGAATTAAGGCTCTAAGTTGCGGCACCACTTTAAGATAAGGCAAGCGATTTTGAGCCTGAGTCACCGCTTCGAGACTTATTTCGGTACTAATTAATTGCTCTGTTATGCCAGCTCTGACGGCGTCGCTGCCATCGGGCGCAACAATGCAACTATTACCAAGATAACTGACGCCATTCTCGACACCAGCATGATTGGCATACAAAACCCAGACCCCATTTTCGAATGCCCGAGTTGGAATTAGTTTATGGGCCACAACGCCCCATTGATCACCTAAAGCAGTAGGTACGATAATAATCTGAGCGCCTGCTTCGGCGGCAGCGCGCACCGCCTCAGGGAATTCAACGTCATAACAAACCAGCATCGAGCATTTAAACAGGCCCAAATTAAAAGTCGATAATTGATCTCCATGACAAAAATATTCCGACTCAAATCCTGGCGGCAGCAACAATTTTCGATGATTTGAAACAATATGTCCGCTGGCATCGATACAAATAGCCGAATTAAACAACGATCCGTTTTGCTGTTCAGGGTAACCGTAAATAATGGCTGTACCCTGCTGTTTTGCAAGGCTAGCCACTTTATTCGAAAAGGGCCCCTCTTTCGTCTCAGCGAGTCGGCGTAAATCATCCCCCACGGCATAGCCGGACAAAAATAACTCAGGACAAACTACGAGGTCAAGCTGCTGATCTGAAATGGCTTGTTCAAGCTGGATGAACCGTTCCTGCGGGCATAAGCCCCCACATTCACATTGAAATATGCCAGCCCGCATTAGCGATTAACCATTAATATCTCGCGCGGGTAGTGAGTTAAATAGTCAGCACCATTCTCAGTGACGACAATCGAATCACCGATTCGTCCGCCATGTTCACCATCAACTGATATACCGCCATCGACCGCAAAGGTCATGCCCGGTTGTAACAGGGTTTTATCACCGGTTTTTAGCTCAGGCGATTCCAGATAAGCCATACCAATCGAGCGACCGGTACGGTATCCGGTCTCAAATCCTCTTGCCTGATAAACTTCATCGGCCGCTTGTGCGACGGATTCGGCTGTCACACCCGGTCGAATCGCAGCAATTGCCGCCTGCTGTGCATCGATTGCAGCCTGTTGCACCCTCATTGCTTCATCAGATATTTCTTTAATAAAAAACATCCTGTCGAAACCTAATTTATATTGTTTGAACTGGGCCATATTGCAAAAACAAAAATACACGGGATCGCCTTTTTCTAGCTTTTTAACACTCGCTCGGCGATGCACCATAGAAGTGTCGCGGCCGGACTGCATGACCTGCAAGTTATGGATCATTGGAGATATAAAAGCTTCCCAGCCACGGTCGGTCAGAAAACCCGCTGCTTTTCGAGTGCCCGCATCGATGACCGCCAACGCGGCCTCGTATTCCTGCGCACCTTCGGCTAGAGCGCCTTCAGCGGCCTGCATCATCGCGCCTGCAATTTCCCCAGTCTGGCGCATGACATCGATCTCCTCTGGCGATTTAATCATACGCATAGCGCCCATAGTGGAACTGACATCGCTGAGCTTAGTACCGGCCATTTGATCATCAAACCAGTTTCTCACCAAGGCGGGTAAAACCGCTGATTCCACTCCAATATTACCTGGTTTGTCACCTATGGCTCGCGACAATACATTCTCCCATCGGTTCGACCCCATATCTTCCCAGGTCATGATATCGTCGATCCAGGTCATGTTGCCAACCATCTCGCTTTCCATCAGTGGCGTGATTACGCAAGGCGCTTCGCCAGACCGTAACAGTAAAAAAGTGGGCCGACCAAATTCGACAGACAGGTATCCCCAAAACCCTGCGAGGTATGCAATTGAACTTTCATCAGTAATAATTGCGGTGTCAATTCCCGCCTCGGTTAAACGCTTTTGAAATTCGATCGTGCGTTCGCGCGCTTGCTCTAACATGATATTAAGCCTCATAGTGTGGCCAACAGGTGTATACACCACATTCAAAATGTACAAGGTTATCGCTATATTTACAATTTATTTTCGTCAGGTGTATACTTCAATGCATTCGATTGAGTAACTATTCCCAAAATATCAAACACTTAACTAAATAAATTAAATATGTACCCTAATAGTGACCGAGTACCAGCGGACAACATCTTTGAAAAAATCCGTAATCGGATCTGCCTGCTTGACTACCCGCCAGGCACTATCCTAAGAGAATCAAAGCTAGCAGCCGAATTCAGCGTCAGCAGGACACCGATCAGGTCGGTAATACAGCAATTGGCACACGGCGGCCTAGTGGAATCGAAAGATGGCGTCGGTACTCTGGTGACTGAACTCAGTTTTCCAGAAATACGCGACATTTACTGCATGCGCATCAAGATCGCCGAGTGTATCGGCCAAATGAACCCACGAGACATTAACGGAGACATAAAGATCAGAGCGCAGGCACTGCAGCAAAGAGCTAGCCAGTTAACACAGCAGTTCAATATCGTTGATTACTGGCTCGTCAATCACGATCAGCATAATTTGATAGCAGAAATTATTGGGAACTCTGCGCTCAAACAAATGTGGGATCACTTTTATTTTCTGGTTGCACGCATCTGGTACGAGTTTGCCAGAACCGATCCTGAAAACATTGCAGATACATTGCTTAGCGAAACTACAGAAGTTGCGCGCGCATTAGATCAAGGCAACGCTATCGCCCTCGGTCTGGTTCAGAGCAACTATATTTCCTACGGTTTAGCTAAACTAGAAAAAAGGCATTTCGAGTTTAACCCTAAATAAGAACAATCGGAACAAAGTCGATTGGGGTATCTCAGATGCCTTATCGGATTAAAGGTTGGTCATTCTCAACTTTAATCATTTCGCTAATGCCTTAATTATCCTGAAAACTGGTATGGAGACATGCTTGAACTTTGAGTTAGTGAGAATCTTTGAGACATGCGGTGCAATACGCTTCGCTATTGCACCCTTCGTTCCTCCAATTAACGACACCTTCCCAAATACCGTAGGGCGCAATAGCGGAGCCTATTGCGCCGAAGCAATACAATGGATTGAGTCTCGTGAGGAATCTCTAGCGGTTACGAAATACCGGTGCACGTTTGTGAACAAAGGCGTTCATTCCTTCTTTTTGTCCTTCGGTGGCGAAAGATGCCTGGAAGATCAAACGCTCTTGACGCAATCCATCGCTGAGTGGCGTTTCCAGAGCCATGTTAACCGCCGCTTTTGCCATCTTCACCGCTGGGGTGTTATAGCCTGCAATCGTATGTGCAGCTTCCAGAGTGGTTTGAAGCAAGTCTTTAGCAGGTACAACACGAGCAACTATGCCGGCTTCTTTTGCTTCCTGTGCATTGATGTTGCGACCCGTCAAAACAAGGTCCATTGCCAATGCCTTGCCAACTGATCGAGTTAAGCGTTGTGTACCACCGATCCCAGGAAGAACGCCTAGCTTAATTTCAGGTTGACCAAATTGAGCGTCTTCGGATGCAATAATGAAGTCACAAAGAAGCGCTAACTCACAACCGCCACCCAGCGCATACCCGGCTACCGCGGCGATGATTGGCTTACTAATCGTTTTCACCTCATCCCATGGCGCAAGGAAGTCATCCATGTAAAATTCAGCAAAACTTTTTTCTGCCATTTCTTCAATATCGGCACCCGCTGCAAAAGCGCGCGGGCTTCCAGTAATAACAATGGCGCCAATACTATCGTTGGCATCAAATGCTTTCAGTGCCGCGAGTGTTTCATTGGCGAGCTGGCGGTTAAGCGCATTGAGGTATCTGGGTCGGTTCAGTGTAATAAGACCGACACTTTCGCGCTGCTCGACAATGATCATTTTAGTGTCAGCCGTAACAGTATTGTCTTGTGTTTTCGCGACTGAATCAGCTGGTTTATTTTCGGGTTTTTTAGTGGCCATGAGTGTTTTCCTTTAGGTCGTGCCTTGAATTCACAAAGTGCTCAAGACGGTGTTGTTATTTTAGTTAGTGTTGGATTTTGTATCTGCTTCAAATTCATCAACAGATGGGTTGCTATCACCCTCAAAATCATCGTGATGCATTGTTGAGGACGAGGCATATGAGAATTCTTTGGCTTTAAGTTCTTCGAGAATGTCTTCACGATGTTCACTTAACCCAGGTGCTTTGAGAGGCGTGTTGACATCGATTTCTTCATGCCCTGTTAATTTAATCGGATTGCCCGCAGTCTTGAAACTCTTGCCGTTTTTGCCTTGCACTTTAATAATCATATCGCGGGCGAGTAATTGCGGATGGTCAAAAAGTTTGTCTATGGTATTGATCGGGGCGCAGGGCACACCCGCTTCATTGAGAGCATCAATCCAATGTTGAATCGGCTGTGTCTTAGTAATAGCCTCGATCGCCTTAACCATCGCTGGGCGATTTTGGCAGCGCAGGTCGTTCGACAGAAACAATGGATTCATCGCTAGTTCTGGTGAATTAAGGGCTTCTGCGGCAAGCATGAACAGTTGGTCATTGCCTGCTGCAATGACAATTTTTCCATCTTCAGCGTTGAAGCTTTCAAACGGAGCCAGAGACGGATGACTATCGCCCGTCCTGTTTGGTACTTTATCTTCAATATCATATCTGGCTAGCGCTGTTTCCATCAGGGCGGCTTGACAATCAAGCATGCCTATATCGACACGCGTGCCCTGTGCATCTTTGTTGCGGCTATGGAGTGAGGCAAGAATTCCGATCACACCAAATAATGCCGCACCGAGATCGCCAAAGCTTGTTCCGACACGAGCCGGTTCACCATCCGGCCAACCAGTCAAACTCATGATCCCACCCATGGCCTGAACAACCATGTCATAACCGGGAAATTCTTTGTAGGGACCAGAATGGCCAAATCCAGATATTGATGTGTAAATAATATGAGGATGAGTTTTCTTCATTCGCTCTGCGCCGTAACCCAGTCGATCCATAACACCAGGACGAAAGTTTTCCACTAGCACGTCAGCTTCATCAAAAAGCTGTTCGAGAAGATCGCGATCACGCGGTGATTTAATATCTAGAACGATACTTTCCTTGTTCCTGTTAAAACAAGTAAAATAAGCAGACTCGCCTTCGACAAAAGGACCGAAGTCACGGGTATCATCGCCTGTCCCTATTTTTTCTATCTTGATAACCCTGGCACCAAGATCCGCCAGCACCATCGTACAATATGGACCTGCTAGTACTCGAGAAAAATCGAGAACTGTTATGCCTTCAAGCGGCCCTTTTTTCAGAGGGATTTCATTCATTCCAGCCATTATTTTTTTCCTATAATTAGATCGATCCCGCTATCCAACGGGCTGCTTTTTCGGCAATCATCAGTGTCGGTGAATTTGTATTACCACTGGTAATTGTCGGCATAATTCCAGCGTCAACCACGCGCAGCGCTCGGATACCATGAACACGCAGATGACTATCGACGACCGATTCTACATCATCAGCATGGCCCATACGGGTTGTGCCAGCAGGATGAAATATGGTTGTTCCAACATCGCCCGCAACTTTAGCCAGTTGTTCGTCAGTGCTGTGTTCCTGGCCCGGTTTTATCTCAGTTGGTTTGTATTGCATCATCGCTTGCTGGGCCATTATATTACGAGCAACGCGAATAGAATCAGCGGCCACTTGTTTATCCTCAGCCGTAGTTAAATAATTGGGTGCAATTGCTGGCCCTTGATGAGGATCAGAACTTTTCAATTTTACGGTTCCGCGACTGGTCGGATTGAGATTGCAAACACTCACCGTCATGCCTGGCCAGGGGTGGAGAGGGTCACCAAATGCTTCAAGGCTTAAGGGCTGGACATGGAACTCTATGTTGGAATGCTCCTGCTCTGGGCTTGATTTGGTGAACACACCCATTTGAGACGGCGCCATACTCATAGGACCCGAGCGCTTTAAGAGATATTCAAGGCCAATTGAAGCTTTGCCGAGCAGAGTGGAAGCCTTTTCATTCAGCGTCTTTACATTCTCGACTCGAAAAATTGTGCGTAGTTGAAGATGATCTTGCAAGTTTTTGCCAACACCTGAGAGATTATGTTGAACTTCGATGCCGTTGGCTTTGAGATCAAGCGGATCTCCAATACCTGAAAGCTGTAAAATATGCGGGCTGTTAATAGCGCCTGCAGATAAAATGGTTTCGATATTAGACTCAACCGTTTTCTTAACGCCTTCAACCAGGACAGTCACACCTTTACAGGCAAGTTGACCATCTGAATCCTTTTCAAGCGTTAATTTTTCGACATGAGCATGAGTCCATACCGTCAAATTAGGCCTGTTTTTTATCGAACGAATGAACGCTTTCGACGTGTTCCATCGCCAACCAGATCGTTGATTCACTTCAAAATAACCCGAACCTGTGTTGTCACCGGTATTAAAGTCATCGGTTCGCTGGATACCAGATTGTTCTGCTGCCAGCGCAAATGAATCTAACACCTCCCAACTAAGACGCTGCTTCTCGACACGCCACTCGCCGCCACCTCGGTGTTTTTTATCAGCGGTTTCTCCCGACCCATCGAGACGATAGTTGTCTTCGTGCGCTTTAAAGTCATCCAGACAAGCCGGCCATAACCAGTCATCATCACCTGTCAGCTTAGCCCAATTATCATAGTCGCGAGCCTGTCCGCGCATGTAGATCATACCGTTTATGGAGGAGCACCCGCCTAGAGTCTTGCCACGCGGGTAGAGTAAGGAGCGACCATTCAGGCCTTGTTCTTTTTCGGTCCGAAATCGCCAGTCTGTGCGAGGGTTATCGATGCAATATAGATAGCCTACTGGGATATGAATCCAATGGTAATTGTCTTTACCTCCGGCCTCTAACAATAAAACATTTTTGGTCGGGTCCGCACTGAGGCGATTAGCTAAAAGACATCCTGCTGTGCCCGCACCAACAATTATATAATCGAATTTTTCAGTCATAATTCTCTATTTTTAGTCAATTGTAACAACGACGGAACGTTTGTCTGGTTTCATAACTATAGTATTTCGCTCAACCACTAGCTCAAGATTGACTGTCGCACAGGTTCAACAAACTTCAAGCCGATCGGACTATAGCACGTGTAACAAGGAATTCACTATTTGTCAGACAAATCTAAGTATTACCATTTTACAGAGAACCGCCCCCCTATATCCAGGTATTTAATCCGTTTAAAGATTATGCGGACCATCTCAAAAAAGCCTCTTCCTCACAGAACTAGACCTTATATATAGCTTACTCGATCACTCCAAAATTATTGACTGAATAAACAAAAATAATGCAACCGCAATCAAGGTGCCTCCCATCAGATGATTGAAATATTTTATCCCTGTGGGATGCTTGATTAAAGAAAGCGCTTTATCGCCAAGTACAGCCCAACTACCAATACCGACAAAACAAATGACAAGGTAGATGGATACGAATGTATACAGTGGGCCATTACTGTCAGGAGAACTAAATAGTGCAACCCCTGCGAAACAAGCCGCCCAGGCTTTGGGGTTGAGCCATTGAAGGAGAAATCCGTGGGTGAAATTTGGCAAATTGTCGTCTATCATTTTCAAATTACTATCGGACGTCGCAATTTTGTATCCGATGTAAACAATAAAGCCGGTTCCAATCACATTTAACACTGCCATAAAATAAGGCGCATTTGTCGCGAATTCACCTAATCCTACACCTATAACTAACAATAACATTGTGAAGCCAATGGTTGCACCCGATACAAACGGCAGCGCTTTACGAGAGCCACTTGCGGCACCTATTGACATTGTAATCATGTTGACTGGGCCTGGTGAGATGGACATCACTAACGAGAATGAAATCATTGCGATAAGGACAGACATAGTTTGATCCGGCTATTTTAAATTCCCGCTAATTTAACTCATTCATATTCTATTGATTAGACCGTATAATTAACTTTCACTGTTATGTTATGTTGCACAATGATTGATGAACTTAGAGCGGTAGCGATATTTGTAGAAGTAGTCCGCAATGGATCTTTCAGAGCAGCGGCTAAACGATTAAACCTATCCCCTTCGGCGGTTAGCTATAACGTGGCTCAGATGGAAAAACGGATAGGCAACGCGCTGTTATACAGATCAACTCGAAGGCTATCTCTAACAAGGGAAGGTGAATACCTTTTCGAGCATGCTTCTGATTTACTGTCGGGCGTCACCGCTAGTCTTGAGAAAATCGCCGGAAACCAGAGCATTTTACCGGGTCGGTTAATCGTGTCAGCAACGACTGCGCTTCTTCGCTCTACACTCAATCAGAAAATCTCTCAGTACTGTACCGACAATCCGCATATAGATTTTGAAATCCACTACACCGATGAACGCCAGGATATCATTCGGTCTGGCATTGATGTGGCGATACGAGCTGGAGACATGCCGGATAGCGCTCTAAAGTCAAAGCTCGTCACCCGTATCGAGCGAAAACTGGTTTGCTCCCAATATTATTTCGCAACCCAAAAAGTGCCCCGAACCCCCAAAGACTTACAACATTGGAAATGGATCAAACTTGCCATGATGCCTGACGAACGCATATTAAGAAAAGCAGGAGAGTCGTGTGAGGCATACGGAAGTTACAGCCAATTGACCGTTAACAGTGTCGATGCAATGGTTCAGTTTTGTACTCAAAATATGGGACTTGCGACCCCCCCAACATTTTTAGTCGAAGATCAATTGAAGCAGGGTTCACTCGTAGAGGTTTTACCTAGATGGAGAGTAGACCCGATTCCAATTTATGCGGTTTGGCCTGGCAATCATGTCAAAAACAAAAATGCTCATAAATTCATTGAACTCGTGAAAGACATACATTGACCTCAACAAAAAACAACCTACTGGAGCAAAGCTAAGGATCATATATGCCCAATTCTGTTATCACCCCGGCCTTGAGCCGGGGTACAGTGGAGGCCGCAGTTGCTAATTGACCCGTTTTTTGCATATCCCCAAAAATACCAAACACTTAGGTTTAATTGGGTTTTTTCACTTAAGTAGCCACCGATCCTTCTAATTATTAATTTCTGAATACCTCAAGTTTTCTGGATCATTGAATAAAGCTCATCCTTCAAATGTAACCTCTGTTTTTTCTTATCTGCAAGATAATCTTCCGAGGTAGTTTCGACATCGGTTTCAATGCGGTGAACTTCGTGATTAACGTTGTGGTACTCGTCGAATAATCGAGCAAAGCGATTATTGTTCATTTTTAGCTGATGGATAGTGTCACGGTGCTCGGGCAGTTCGTGGACAAGGTCGTGTTTTTCGTTAAGCATAGTTAGTACTCCAGTAGATTGCTCAGGATAGGTGTTCAAGGTTGATTCGCCTGTATACCTTGCAATTATTGTCACACTGGTACTCGCTGTATCAATTGATCTAAAACAACTACCTCGCAATATTTGACGCAAGGCTGGGCACTGCTGCGCTATCGAGAAGGCCATTTTGGCGGCGTTTTAAAACACCACGCTATACTTGTATATACAAGTGTGCTTTAATCTAAATATAACACCCTCAGTAGTAAGCTGCACTGCTTAATTTATCGCTTAGTAAAGTAGCAAATAACGCCTAGTTTTGTGGATGTAACCAGAACACCGACAAGTTTTTATGCCAGGACTCACTCCCGGATTTTTCAAGAGGACATCATAATGAGTAACAAAAACCGTCACGATCCTTCTCGTACAATCCGAGCACCGCGTGGTATTGAGTTAAGCTGTAAAAGTTGGTTAACCGAAGCACCGTATCGGATGATTCAAAACAATCTCGACCCAGAAGTCGCCGAACGTCCGGAGGACCTAGTTGTTTATGGAGGAATTGGTCGCGCCGCTCGTAATTGGGAATGTTATGACAAAATCCTTGAAACATTAAAGACACTCGAGGATGACGAAAGCCTCTGCGTGCAGTCAGGCAAGCCTGTCGGCGTATTCAAAACACACGCCGACGCGCCCCGCGTGCTGATCGCCAATTCGAATCTTGTTCCCGCCTGGTCAAATTGGGAGCACTTCAATGAGCTGGATAAAAAAGATCTGATGATGTACGGCCAAATGACCGCTGGCAGCTGGATTTATATCGGCTCTCAAGGCATCGTTCAGGGTACTTATGAAACCTTTGTTGAAGCGGGTCGGCAACACTTTGCCGGCAAACCACAAGGTAAGTGGATTTTAACCGCAGGACTCGGTGGCATGGGTGGAGCACAACCTCTGGCCGCAACTATGGCGGGGTTTTCGATGATTGCGATTGAATGCGATCAAACACGTATCGATTTTAGAGTCGGCAATCGCTACCTCGACGCCAGCGCTACCTCAATAACAGAAGCATTAAAAATCATTGACAAAGCACACACCCGCGGAACTGTAATTTCTGTTGGTGTACTCGGTAATGCAGCTGAAATTTTGCCTGATATGGTAAAAGCGGGTATTAAGCCCGACCTCGTAACCGATCAAACCTCGGCGCACGATCCAGTTAACGGTTATTTGCCGGCCGGCTGGACAGTCAAGCAATGGCGTCACGAAGCAGAAAAAAATCCCACTAAAGTCGCCGCTGCTGCACGCGATTCGATGGCCGTACACGTCCAAGCAATGCTCGATTTTCACGCGCAAGGCATTCCGACTGTCGACTACGGCAACAATATTCGTCAGGAAGCAAAAAACAAAGGCGTCGAAAATGCCTTCGACTTCCCCGGTTTTGTACCTGCCTATATCCGCCCACTATTTTGCAAAGGTGTCGGGCCATTCCGTTGGGTAGCACTATCGGGTGATCCCGAGGATATTTATAAAACTGACGCCAAAGTAAAAGAGCTGATGCCCGATGATAAACACCTGCACAACTGGCTCGATATGGCGCAGGAACGGATAGCGTTTCAAGGCTTGCCGTCACGAATCTGTTGGGTGGGGCTAGGCGATCGAGACCGACTTGGCCTGGCATTCAACGATATGGTGAAATCTGGTGAACTGAAAGCGCCAGTGGTCATTGGCCGTGATCACCTCGACTCAGGGTCAGTGGCTAGCCCCAACCGTGAAACTGAGGCAATGATGGACGGCTCTGATGCGGTATCCGACTGGGCGCTATTAAACTTATTACTGAGCACATCAGGTGGTGCTACCTGGGTCTCTTTCCATCACGGAGGCGGTGTCGGCATGGGTTATTCACAACATGCCGGTTTAGTGATTTGTTGTGATGGTACCGACGCGGCAGCAGTGCGCATCAAACGCGTGCTGTGGAATGATCCTGCAAGCGGAGTCATGCGCCATGCCGATGCAGGCTATAGCATTGCGCTGGATTGCGCTCGTGAACATGGACTCAACCTACCTGCGATCCTCTAGGTTGAAATAATCAATGTGTGATATAGGGCAGAAGGCGGCCTGGTTTCCTAAAAAGTCCAGTGCTTCTATAACAAATTGGCTAATGGATGATCCACTATTTATCAATGAGAAAAACAGGGCCCGTTAGTAGGAGCTAGATGATGCAATCGACGAAACTTAGGATATATAGTTCAGTCTAGTCGTGTGGTCGATCTGTTTTTCGTTATTATTGTTAAGTTTACGCACTAAATCACAACCGATGATGGCAATAAATTTTTCGTAAACAACGATATTCTTCAGCTTCAGCTTTTCCAGGTCACTATGAGTCCAATAGGCGCACTGTGTCAGGTTCTCTGCATAGGCGCTGGCTGATGCCGCCTCCTGAGTCAGAAACCTCATTTCACCTATGAAGTCTCCTGGGTGGAGAGTTGCGATTTTCTCGTCATTCTTAACAATATTAACGTTCCCCCTTAGGACGATATAAAGTCGATCCGGAATTTCATCTACCTCTATTATCATTTGCTCCTGGTAAATACAGAACTCGTTAGTAATGACCAGCTTTTTAAATTCACGGGTAGAAAGTGTCGAAAAATATTTATGATAGACCTCGACAGTTTCGTCAGGCAACGCAATGGTGACTCGATCGAGCAATAATAGAGCGATGTGCACTAGATTAATTACCAAGTACGCACTATTCCATCCAATCATGGACGTTATTCCAAGGCTGATCCCCGATACGATATAAATAATGGCTGCCAACACGAGCAGTATTCTTAACCAAAGTATATTTTTCAGAATATAAGCTGAACAGCTAAAAACTGCGGCAATACTGTAAAGATATTCACCCGACAGTATCAGTAGACTTCCTTCCATTTTTTATTATTCCCTTTTTTAGACAAGCAACTTCGACGACATACTAGTGGGTTATGATAAATAGAGTCCACACACTACTTTGACTGTGGCAGTAGATTTTTAGTATCAGGCCTTTTCAGTCTAAACAAAAAAAAGCTATTTTTGTAGATACAATAACTTTAGAAACAGGCTGACTTAACTCACTACACAGATAGCACGCACCCCATACTGAGAATTTTTCACACAATTGATTAAGGCAGGACTTGTCGAGCATATAGGCAACAAGGTTTAAAGCATGTTACTAATTATTGATCCACTATCCTTATTCGTTTCTCAAATTTGCCTCCTGAGATAGATCTGTATTAGTATTGTTTACTTCGGAAAACCCTCCTATAGATAAGGTCATAGTAGTTACTGGTCTTGTGATACATTTAGAGGTCGATTCGCTATTATTCTAATGAGTCTAAGCATCAATATGGAGAGACAGTAATATGTACGCAATTACTAACCGACAGCTAAGCAAAGAAAGTGGAGACCTCGGAATATTTTCCAAAGAACCGAACCAAAAAGGCCCCAACGAATTACGACTGGTTAAGATAACAAAATCAGGTGGCAAATTTAAAGCAGAGGCGATTAAAGAAACAACCATTCCTCAGAACAAAAAAAAAGCGATGGCTAAGCTTCATAATATCGATCCATCCGATCAAATACTAGATTATCCAAGCCTGTACATCGCTCACGATATATTTTCAGGTTCAGCACATAAAAATCGACACGTGCTTTTCTACGTGCATGGTTATAACAATGATATGGAAGATGTGATTAAAACGGCTTTCAAATTGGAAACCCTTTATAAAGTTAGGGTGGTCCCGTTTTCATGGCCTGCCAATGGTGGTGGCCCTCTCTCTGGTGCAGCGAGCTATAAAAGTGACAAGCGAGATGCCCGCGTATCTACTGGCGCATTCGATCGTTTTCTTGAAAAAATACAGGGCTATCACAAGCTATTTGCCACCTCACAAAAGGATAAGTTAATGACGTTGGCGAAAACACTTCATCCAGATAACCATGAGCATGCCCGCGCCGAATATTCCAGGTTGCAGGCAAAGGAGTGCAAAGTTTCACTAAACTTGTTATGCCATTCGATGGGTAACTATCTTTTGAAATACACAACCATTCCTTCAAATTCTATGATGCGAAAACTAGTTTTTGATAATATTTGCCTGATTTCAGCTGATGCCAACAATAAAAATCATAAAGACTGGGTTAGTGATATGGAAGCACGTTCTGGGGTTTATATTGTCATCAACGAAGGTGATTCTGCACTGGGTTGGTCACGTAGAAAACCGGGCGAAGAGCAACTGGCGAGATTGGGGCATTATCTGAAGGGGCTGGATGCGACAAACGCAGATTATTTGAATGTCACTTCAAAAAATGTCGGAGACGATCATAGTTATTTTAAAGATAAGCCAGTTAAAAACGATGACAAACTGAAAGCCATGTTCGCTGCTTTATTTGAAGGGCGTAAACCAGAGTCAAAAATGAAATATCAACCTGAAATAAACGCTTACAAATTACGTTAATAAATAATCAAAATCTGCGGTGGCAAATAATTGTAACTCATAATAATCATAGCCCGCTTTAAATGGGTTTTGATTGAGCTGCACCTCGATGGAACGCCTGGAGTTAAAGTCGCTCGTTATTGAGTCGTCTTATAAGGGTCAGGTTTTTCCGAGTCGCTTCAGGCCTCTTCAAAAACTAAACAAGGCCGACCAGCGGAAATTAAGCCACCACTACATATCGGAAGACTAGCGCTTGTCTCTAGGCTATTTCCTGCCTCTCAGTCAACGAGTCATTCTGACTTTGACCATAACGCAAGGCCATTTCAATGTCGGTTTTGGCAATACTCAAATCTTTAAGTTGGCCTTCAATATGGCTTTCCGTTGCAATCTCTGATGTCAGACGCCATGGCCAATTTTTAACACCACCACGTAATAGTTTAGGTGAATATCCATATCCTTCTAGCAATTTAGCGTCCATACTCATGAGTGCAGAATGGGCTTTCGTTCTGCCAGTTACTTCACGACCGCGAATTATCGATTTATAGATTCTAGAAATAGTATTCATCAATTTTATCCTTTAAGTTCACTCACATCGTTGTCAGAGCCCAACCGAGCTATTTCCTGATGTGTAAGATAGAGCCTAATAATAGAAGAACGCTTGGCTGGTAACAAACGAGTAATTGTTAACCGCTGGTTAAGTGATAGTTACCTGAAGTCAACCTTTCCAACTTGATCAGTTAATAGCACAACGGTTTATCAAAGCGAAGTCGGGGGGGGGGGGCAATCGCAATGTGTCCTCAAAAGTTGAGCCAAATCGCCGTCTGAGACTGGGTCGAGCCAGCAGTCCAAATAATTAATGGTGAATTCTGTTGAGGTAAACTGGCTATTCGTGGGGTTACTTTGGGTTCATTTATGGAGCGTGACTACTTGTTCGGTAGTCACTATTCAAAAGTGGGAGTTGGAGCATAAATTTCACTTGATAGGAAAATAACTTCTAGACTTTTTTTATCAATAGAATAGTTATAACCACTGCCGCCCTGATAAGGATCCTGGCCTCCGATATGGACGTAAAAGCTACTTTCATCATCAGAGTCAATATGAAGCCGTTGCCCATTACTGGTCAGTTCATCTAATGATTTAATCGTTTGTGACTTAATTAAGGCCTCTTCGACAACCGTCAGTTTATCTTTATTGTAATGAGCATTATCAGTATAGAATGAATGATTCATAGAACGCGCCTGACTTGAAAAAGAACAACTACTTGTAAATGAAAAAAATAAGATAATTAAAATGTATCTTGTGACAAACCAAATTTTATATTTCACACTATTAATGCTCTTAACTTCATATTGCTGCAAAACCCTAATTCACTCTATCGTTTAATGTCACAATCTTGCTAAAAAATTAAATTCTGGAAAAATAGATAAACGCGAATTTACAGTGCTGCCTATCGTTTTTTTTGAGTATCATTGGCACCAAATTCGAGCAATCTATTCAAACATTTTAAGTGCTTTACTGAGTTCAGTTTTCTTTAATTTCATCAGTGCTAATGGTCGAGTAAAATTAATATTTCAAATTCAAAGCCTGGCTAACGTGCCTTGATGAACGCCTCCATTGACCGTATTAGCCGACATAATCGATATACCAATATATGCTTCAATTGCCTTTTTTAAGGCATAAATATTATCATTGCACATGTGCAAATCAAGCGCGACACCTCTTTCATTGAATTTTTATCGATAGCCTCCCGTGTTGACAGTCCATCTGAATAAGTACTTTAGAAAGTCCTTTCATGAACAGCGAAAGGAGACCTCCAATTTCATACATAGCAATACGATGCATAGTGGCACTACGAATACTATTTTCCAATACAACGCAGGCTTCAACAACTAGTGAATAGTTGACCATAACGACCAAATCCATAGAGAATTGAGCGAATTTTCAAACCATCATATCCCGATTGTCGATGCTAAGAAGCTAATTGGAATGGTTAGCTTTACCGAGATAATGACTCTGAATTTAATAACCCATGGCGCTACTAAATATACGGTTGATGCCATTATCGATCAGCAGTTCTCCATCAAAGATGTCATGTCATCTGACCTCATCAGCTTGAAAGATCACGATAACATACGCAGTGCTGTCAAAATCCTTGCAGAGGGAAAGTTTCACTTTCTACCCGTCATAAATGACGAAGACAACCTGATTAGCCTAAATACCAGCATGGGGCTCTTTCGCTATCTGAGGGATCAATATCAATCCCAAATACCACAGGTACCTAATCAAACCTTTATTTCAAAAATTATCGGTAATTGTTAGATGAATTTTTTTAGGATCCGCTATATATTCATTTTTAATTAAAATATCCCCATGGTGTAGGTATGACCTTTTCATTTTCTAAATTCATCACCGAGGTCAGAGCTGCTGTCATCTCTGACAAACCTACCCAGGCGATATGTAGTCTCATGCAAAAAGCGCTGGAAACAACAGAGGCCCTGGTTGCGGACAACCCCCTCGAAGAAGGTGCATACGAGTTAATGTTGTTCGAAGACGATACCGTTTCAGTCTGGGTTTGCCGATTTGACCCACACACGGTTGTGCCACCTCACGAACATAAAATGAATGCTTTTATTGGAGTCTTCAAAGGTCAAGAAAAAAACCACTTTTTTAAAAACGAAGCCGGCAAGCTCAAGTACCAATCAACTAAAATAATCGAAGCTGGACAAATGACTTCTATCGGTAGCAATGGTCTTCATGCGGTAGTCGCAGAAGGTGAAAACGATTGTTACTCACTGCATGTCTATACTGGACCGCTATCAACAATAAAACGCTCCTTGTTTGACTGGGACACGGGGCAGGCACTAGAGTTTACTGATGAGAATTATCACCGATTGAAGAAACCTGCAAACGAACTGACGCTCGGTTCATGAGCTTCAAGTGCTTTCCAATCGATCTTGAATTGTGTTGATCAAACGATCGCACAGGCAGGGTCATGATTTCTAGTTTAAGAATAAGTTGTAGCAGCGTTTACATTGCAGTCCGATAGCTGAATTTACATTTAATTTAAGAGTTATAGATTTTGAATATTCGACCATTTGAATCCGCTGATCGTATGCCCGTGTATCGAATGTTTCGAACAGTTCTGGGGGATTTTATGCTGGCAAAAGGAATAGCCGCAGACGAGGATAGTGATGACCTCGATGAATATTTCAAGCACCAACAAAATTATTATGTTCACCTCGAAAAGCATGCCAGTGAAGACTGGGTAGCAGAGGATGATCAAAACAATATTGTGGGCTGGGCACGTTCGATTGAACGTGATGACCACCTGCAGTTGACACATTTTTTTGTCGACACCAAAACACAGGACGCTGGTGTAGGCCATGCGTTACTAGACAAAGCATTTCCTCTAGGGCAAGCAGCGTTCAATCATAGCGACAGTCAATCCACGTGCGCTTTCACTTTACCTGCGTTACGGCGTGAGCTTTCAGGGGATGGCTTTTAGTCTAAATGGTCGCCCGAAATTCCGCACTCTGGATACAGATCTTGATATTGAACTTGCTGAGCCTTCCACTCAAACACTCAATGCCGTGCTAGACATAGATTCGGCTATTCTCGGTTATCGTCGAGAGCCTGAAATAGAATTCTTCATGAATAACCAGCCCATTTTTTTATTTCGGCGGGAGGGCAAGCTCGCTTCCTATGCCTTTGGTTATGGCAACCATACCATTGGGCCCGCAGCCACATTATCAAAAATTGACATGCCTGCACTGATGCATCAGATAGAGCAAAGCGCGCTTGCTGGGGGTGCCGATTCGATTGAGTTAGTGATTCCGGCAATGGCAGATAATGCCGTTCGCTGGGCCCTCGAATCGGGCTATAAGATGGATTCCTTTCACGAGTTTTTGCTGTCTAGCAACCCAGACATGAAACTGGATCGCTATCTCATTACACAGTCTTCCTTTACCTGGTAAGCAGAAGGTCACAATCCAGGCTTCAGAAAATGCCTTCTATAAAAAGGGCAAAGCTAGACCTGCCGCTATTTTTTTTTAAGACCTCTGGGCGCGAGAAACTCAGTGGCGTGTTGACCTGATTAAAGAGATGGACGATCGGCGCTCACTATAATCACCGGGGCCATAGCGCAGTGCCTGATCGACCAGACGGTTAGTGAAACCAATGCCGATCTCAATGCCCGGGTGCCGACTGCATAAGCGCTCGAATCGAAGCACCAACCAAATGGCACCGAACGAATCATTGCCTATACCTGAGCTTTTCTAACATTTAACCTGAATAATTTCGATTGTTGAAAACCATAATTACACATACTCTACTTTATAGCTCAAGGTGATACGCTTCAGATTCCAACGCGGTAGAGCTATCCCTATAACATCAATTATTTAGCTCATGAATATGAACCAGCGGTCGGACTAAAACTCGATAGAGGCGCACATGAACACTGATTACCAGTACCCCGATCTGCGCGGCAATGTCCAAAAGGCTGACATCGCCCGAACTAGTATCATCTCCTAGGTTAAGCAAATCATCATTAAGATAGAACAACAGCAGTCATGAGTGCTTATCAATTTTCCGGATCCCATAGGACAGGCGTCATTCTGGTCACGGTATCAGCCATTGTATTCAGCAGCGCTGGTATTTTCACAAAAGCCGTGGACTCAGGTGCCTGGGAAATCATTTTTTGGCGTGGTGTATTTGCTGCGGGTTTTACCACCGCCTATATCATGTGGCGGGGTTCATACCGGCAAGACTTTGTACTGAATGGGACGCACTGGATGGATCATCGCCATTATCGGCGCATCTGGCACTGCCGCATTTATTCCGGCATTCAAACTGACCACTATGGTTAATGTCATGTTGATCTAAGCGGCAGCACCTCTCATTGCGGCTATCCTGGCATGGTTCTGGATCAAGGAGCGCATGACTTTACGGGTAATGCTAGGGTGTCTCGGCGCCAAAATCGGCGTCGCAATTATTGTACAGGGGTCATTTGGTACTGCGAACCTACAAGGTGATTTACTGGCGCTGTGGATGACAATAGTGATGGCTATCCTGATGTTGATGTATCAACGTTATCCAGAAGCACCTGCCGCTAGACCCGCCGCGATGTCATCCATGGTGTTGTTGCCAGTAGCGGTTTTTTATAGCGATCCATTTGTCATTCCGCTTTATGATTTTTTCGTTATGGCCGCATTTGGTTTGATTTTCGCCATTGCATCCGTCACCCTGGCGGAAGGCATGAAACGAATACCAGCGGGAGAAACGGCACTATTAAGCGCCCTGGAAAGGCCGCTAGCGCCATTCTTTGGATGGATATCCTTTATGGGAATTCCCGCCAGCACGACTTTTCTTGGTGGTATTGTTATCTTGTTTGCAGTTCTTGCCACACAAATTAAATCAGCATAAAAGCAAAAAACTTGAGGCCCAGTATGTTTCAAAAGATCTCTATTAAAGATGACTCAAACAATAAATTCACGCCAGGAAAATAGTGTTTCTTTGAAATCAGTTAAACCGCAGTCTGACATTAGTTCCTGGTCAAATAACGCCAGTTCATCGCCGAGCTCTTCGTCAGAATCAGTGTCTAACGACAAAGCGCGGACAGAGGCTTGCGCTAATTCAATCGTTAATTCAAAAAACCTCCCCCGGAAGTTTTCCCTAACAATAGCCTTATCTTCGACCTGGGAAATACTGGCTAATATGGTATCGACTAGAACAATGTCATTCGACAGCTCTTCAGTAAACCACCGACCAAAAGCTTCATGCCCCATCGAAAATTTTGCAGAGGGATTCCCTAAATAACTATTTTCAAATTCGTAATCCACAGCAGGCTCTTTATAATTGGTATTCCGAATGCCATTCTAACCAATTCGGCTTATTAGCACTCAGTATATCTCACCGACCAACGCTAGTTGAGTTAAATACAGGCGCATATCAAGCTCAAGTTGATGATAGTCGCTCAACATATGACAACAAAGTTTGTAAAAGGCTTTGTTATGTTCCTTTTCTTTTAGGTGAGCCAATTCATGAACAACAATCATGTTTAGAAATGCTTCTGGGGATTTCCTAAAAACATCACTAACCCTGATTTCATTTTTACTCTTTAGTTTATTGCCTTGAACCCGAGAAACAAAAGTATGTAGCCCAAGCGCATTGTTAATGACATGTATTTTAGGGTCATAAATCACCTGGCTTAATGGTGAAGACTTTTTGATATACTGATTTTTAATTGATACAGCAAACTCTCGCAATGATTTGTCATTCACAAACTGATGCGTTGTCGGATATTTATTGAGCAGGTAATCTGCGAGGCTGTTCTGCGCCACCAAATGTAGAACCTGGTCTTTAACTGGCTGAGGGTAGTTTAAAATATATTTTAAAGTAGTCATTGGTTAGGGGCCTGTCGAACTGAAGCAATCTTAACAAGTGACAAGACCTGGTCCTATAAATTTCACTGCCTTTGATGTTTTGCAGCCGGAGGAAGGGCTTTCTTTAGCTAATGTAATAGCACCCTTCCTTCAGCCTATTTAATATTTTCGACCGACTTATCTTCCGTACATATCAAGCCCAGGGAGTGGGCGATGATACCGGACAACCTCCCCATACGTCTTAGTCGCAGCAAACAATCCCTTATCACTGTCAATCGGCAGTCCAGCTTCTGAAGCCGCCTTCAAGAAGGCTATGGAAGCCATAAGAGCATGTTGGGGCTGTATGCCTCCTGTAGCGCAAAGCCGCCAACCCATATCTGGATAACCCGGAATGGCTGCCGCCTCTACCGCGTGCTTGTTGTACATTATATTTAGAACTTCTTTGATTTCTTTCTCTCCATACCCTTTCGGGGCCTGGACTGCAGTCACCGCATTAGAAGCAATATTCATATCCTTTACGACTAGCTCAAAGCCGGCACTCGTTACGGCAGCACGAAAGATTGCAGAACAATCCGCATGCCGCTCGACAACTCGATCTAAGCCTTCGATCGCAATAGTATCCAAAGCAACAGCTAATTGGGCGTAATTAGGTGGCGTTTCTGTGTGTAGAGCAGTACTTTCCATTGCCGCAATCATCTTGCTAAGGCTCAGGTAGTGCTCGCCATTTTTAAGCCCCACCTCTTTCATCTGTTGATCACACTCATCAATTCTCTTCAGAGCTTTCGGACTAAGTGTAATCATTCCTATACCTGGCGAAGCCATTAAACCCTTTTGGCTACACCCCAGGAGCATGTCGATCCCCAATTTATCCATAGAAAGCGGCAAGCTGCCAATGGAAGAGATACCGTCGATAACTAGAAGGGCTGGGTGTTTTAGTTCATCCAGCAAATCACGCAGCCTCTGAACGCTGGCCGTAACCCCCGAGCCAGTTTCGTTATGTGGGCCCATAACCATCTTGATATTACCTTCAGGGTTATCGCAAAGGTCTTGTTCTAACACTTGCCTACATTGAGTAAACGGGAAATCTTCACCGAATTCTCCCGTTAGGCGTATGACGCTTCTACCCAAGTTTTCGACACAATTGCCCATAGCATTACTGAAACTGCCAATCTCCAGGGTTAAGATAACTGTCTTCTTTGAATTCGCTTCCTCCGGGGTGCGCAATGCACCTGCAGCAGACTCAGTAGCCGATGTACCAGAGCCGTTGAAGAAAAGGGGCATCCCGCCTACCGGCATATCCACTAATTTGCCGTATTCCTGGCGAACGGCTGTAAAAAATTCTGCTGCGCCTGGACCCCGCATACCTCTTGTTTGGGTAGATGAAAATTGAGTCACCAAATCAGATCCAAAGGCCGGGCCCGGTGTCACGTTTATGATCTTGTTATGTGGAGACCAGACTGCAGTCTTATCACTCAGAAAGTCGTCACCAGGCACTTCAATCTGATTAGTTTCGATAAGGCGCCTAAGTCCGGAAAGTGGAGAGATTAATTCATTGTTTCTGCTTGAAGTTTGCTTCGACATTTAAAATACACCTAAGTATCTATACATTTACGTTTCTGATAGTTAATAAAAAGCTCGAAACAAACCAATCATCCAGAAAGCGAGTCAAACTGTTTAGATAGCCTATGTGTATAGGGATCACTCGTGCTGCTCTGTCTTCTGCAGTGTTTATGAACACGGCCTTTGTCCTGAAGATGTGATGCTATCACACTAATTTCTAGAGAAAAATCAGAAACATGCGTTTATAGAATAAAAAGTTATAAATATAGAAGATTTTTAAAATGCCGTGATTTTGAAGACGTCTACGGTCAAAGTATCAGGTCTTGTTCCTTGCTAGTAACCCCTGAAATTCAAGCTAAAAGCGCACTATTCAGGCAGTTGAAATCGGGTTAGAAAAGACACTGGGCAGGATCACCCTTCAGATTTTGCTCGCTATCACTGAAAATCTCCTGATGCCCGATTTTATAACGCTTGAAGCAAATTTGAGAGCTCTTCTCCAGTCAAATTACGCCACTGACCCATTGGCAACCCATTCAAGTTTATATTCATGATTCGAAGGCGCTCAAGTTTTTCCACAGAATAGTGATAGTGTTTACACATACGACGAATCTGTCGGTTAAGCCCCTGAACCAGGGTTATTCTGAAAACAAATTGGGACTCTTTAATCACCTTACATTCTTTCGTGACAACACCAAGCATGGGAACGCCGTTGCTGATACCAGCTATAAAGTCGTCGGTTATTTCTTTATTCACGGTGACCACATACTCCTTTTCATGATGGTTACCCGCATGCATAATTTTGTCTACCAAATCGCATTTATTGGTTAGAAATATCAATCCTTGAGAGTCCTTGTCTAGCCGCCCAATTGGATAGACTCTGGAACTGTGCCCAATAAAATCAACGATATTACGTTTATCAGTCTTAGCCGCTGTACACACAACGCCAATGGGTTTATTCAGCGCTATAAAAATCACCTTGTCTGCGGCTAGTGGCTCAATAACCAGGCCATCCACAGTCACCTTATCACCCGGTGATACTTTATCGCCGAGCTTCGCCTGTTTGCCATCAATCAATACAACACCCTGCTTAACATAGACGTCTGCAGCCTTTCTAGAGCAGAGACCACTTTCACAGATGTATTTATTGATACGAATTAGTATGTCAGAAGAAATATTTTTCTCAGCCGATTTTAAAGGTGAGAATGTTACACCCATGCTTAAAGCTGCGTTGAACTCTATTCAAAAAATCTCACCGAAAATCAATTCGTAGCTTGAGATCGACCTCAATATGCCGATATCGTTCGATGAATATAGGGTGATTCGAATACCCCACCCAGGCTTCCTGTTGGAATTTTCGAGCGGCTCATCTCAACCTATAGGCGGTATAAAAGCATCGCTAGTCTGTATTTTATAATAGAGGCTAGTGCTCCATATTAATAATTATTATTTACAAATCTCACCACTGTAACGGACCAGCCCTTCCATGTTATTCAAATCTACCAAACCGTCACTTTTGAACTTACCCTCATAACCTATAAATGTGCCTGTCGTAGACTCTTTATTAATCGACATTTTTTTAAGCTATTTTAGTTTTAACAAAGAATAAATCGATCACTACATTAACCAAAGAAACACAGTAATAATAAGCATATTCTCAGCGGTTCAGCTATTTAAATGACAAAATTAAGTAAAAAGCATGAAACTAGAAAACGTATTATCAACGAAGCGAGTCAAGGCTTTAGACGTAATGGCTATGCAGGTATAGGTGTTGATGTTATCGCTAAAGAGGCAGGAGTTACTTCGGGTGCCTTTTATGCCCACTTAGGTTCTAAAGAGGGTGCATTTGAAGCGGCATTGTCGTTAGGTCTTGATAATGTTATTGCTGCAATTCCAGAGTTTCAACTTCAACAAAGTCAGCAATGGATTGCGGCTTTTTCGGATTATTATCTAGGGCAAGCACATCGAGACAATCTTTCAAGCGGTTGTGCAATGACAACCCTCTCACCCGAGGTTGTGCGTACTAAACCTGAGATCCACGCTATTTATTATAACAAAATGGTCGAGATAGTTGGGCTTATGGCTCAAGGTCTTGATGGAGACTCTTACGATGAATGCATATCCAGGGGCTGGACAGTGTTAGCTATTTTAATTGACGGGCTTACTTTGGCTAGAGCAGTAGATTCTATTAAGACCGCGGATCAAATAGCTATTTCTATCATAGATACAGCAGTTAATGCTGCTGGTAAAACCAAAGAAGCAACGCGCTCAAGGAGGAATGGCGGGTTGATTATTTAATCACTTTCCGAAATTGATCGACCTTTTAATCTCTCAGGCCCCTCTTCATAGGATTAGACTCTATTAAGACTGGGCCTGATCGGTACTGCGCTTCCTGTGAATATCGCTAAAGGACCGATCATCCTCTTTTTATGCGCACTACTTTCATCATTTCAAAGTCCATGCCCGCGACAGCTTCCTGTTTAGAGTAATAGGTCATATTAACTCTGGCGCCTTTTAAACTTTTATACTGACCTTTGCGCTTAAACTTGAACGGTACATCTATACCCTCTACCATTAAGGTGTGCAAAATCCACTCACCCTGCTCTCGTTGAACATGAGACACAACCTTCATTAACTCGGAGTGGATAAGATTTTTATGCTTTTCTAATAATTTTTTAGGATCTGATTGCATATTCAATATTATATAATATTTTAACTATTAATTTGACTAATAGATGTCAATTGGACGTGTAGCCATTATCTCTAGGTATTGAGGACCAAGGCGCTTTAGTTCGTTATGAAATCGAGTCTGGTTTTCTATGCATTAAATTTTGGATCTCTAATTTTCTTTACACAATGTTCAAGCTCAAAAACATGCTCATCTTCGAGCTCTAATTCCCTTAAGGCTTTCGCCAATTCTAATAAATACTCACAATTAGGGCCACTAGAGCCTCTCGCCTGACAAATTTGTTTTGCAATATCATACTCACTAGCTTCACCCAGAAATGCCTCATTATCAGGAGAGGCGATGTACACGACGCCTTTTTCGATAGAGCCATCTTTAAAAGTAAGATCAGTCAAAATTCTAAGATATCCATTTTTCTCACGCTCATCGAGATGATTGAACACCGCCGACACCACCTTAAATGCAAGCCCACCACAAGTCGCATTTTCATCTTCGACTAGCGTAGCGACACGACCAGGATTTTGCTCGGTACCACGATGGTCGTGCGAGCCTTGCCAGAATTTTCTGCTCCACCCAGCAATGCTGGCTGGCTTAGATTCGAGAAACGGAAAGTCGACTTTATAAATTAACGAGCCGTAGCCAAAGAGCCAGACTTCCTCGCCCTCTTGAAACAGGTTCTGCCGACGATTTTCTTCAATGGTATTGAGTGACATGATTGACTCTTTGTTCTCGAACCGAAAAAAATGCAGATCACAGGTTGGGATGAATAGAATTAATAGCTCACCTCATTCTTTCCAAAACCAGAATCACCTGAATCTGTGTGAATTTACGAGCTGGATACTGTATGAATTAAATAGCACAATGAGAATATTACTTAACCATTACCTGTGATAAATCATTATTTAATCTCCCCGTCTCCTTTTACTCTCTTTTACTAAAAACATCGATCGACTCGAGCTATTTAGATTATATAGAGCTCAACCACCAGGCTTATTCGAGAGGGATTGCGATGCGTTCCAATAGGGGCCACTGACTCGATATTGAAAACGCTACGTGAGTAACTTTCCCCATCACTTGATCACCCGAAACAAAACCCCAATATCTTGAATCTGCGCTGTTGTTTCTGTTATCACCCAGCACAAAATATCGGTCTTCTGGAACCGTAAAAACACCATTTAAGGTAGGTAACTGACCACCAGAACCATATTAAATTAGATGGTTCACAATGCCCAACAGCTCACGGCCAATTTCACTAGCTGGTTCTACCGCTAATTGATTATAACTAAGATTTTCAACATTTATGACGACGTCACGGCCAGAGAAGCCAATTTGATCTCCAGGAATGCCCACCACTCTCTTCACATAAAGAACATCAGTGTGAGGAGGCACAAAAGTGATGATATCACCTCTCTCTGGACTATTGAATTTACCCAGCAGAACATTAGCGATCGGCACTGAGGAGCCATAAGTCATCTTGTCTACTAACACCCAGTCTCCATCAAACAGTGTAGGCTCCATAGAGCCACTAGGAACGTAATTCCAATCGCCAACTGCTGTCCAAAAGAATACCAATGTCACAAAAAACAACAGTAAACCAATATAGTTCCTTACAACCTTTTTCATTTTTTCTCAGCTCATGCAGCAAATGATAGTGCTTATAAATTTTAATTTATCCCGGCTCTCTATACGAACAGCCTTTAAAGGGGGTTTATTGAACCACTACCTCTAATTGTTCATTATTAAATCCGTTCGTTCCCTTTTCCTTCTGGATTAACACCACCAGGATATTGAAATGTTATACGGAAAGACCTGAGCCTCGCGCCTTTCGAGCGCTCGTACGAGCTGGCGCTCAAAGTACAAAGCGCAGGTCTTTCACAGTCTGCTTATGTAGTAATATAATATTACCCGATCTATCTTCTATCGTGTTTTACTTCTTTCAATCAAAATACATACTGCTTCGACATTAATGGTATTTGTATTTTGATCTGACTATAAAATAACTTAAGGAGATTAGAGATGGCAAAAGTATTAATGATTACTGGTGATTTTGTTGAAGATTATGAAAACATGGTGCCTTTTCAAGCATTGATTGCGATGGGACATGAGGTCGATACGGTTTGTCCTGAAAAGAAGGCAGGAGATATCATTGCAACATCTATTCACGATTTTGAAGGCGACCAAACCTATACAGAAAAACGTGGCCATAACTTTGCCTTAAATGCTGATTTTTCACAGGTAAACCCAGCAGACTACGATGCTCTTTATATTCCTGGAGGCAGAGCGCCAGAATACCTGAGGTTAAATAAACAGGTGTTGAACTATGTTAATCATTTCTTTGATGAGAATAAGCCTGTAGCCTCTATTTGTCATGGCCCCCAGTTACTTGCGACGGCTGGTGTTTTAAAAAACCGTAAATGCTCTGCTTATCCAGCGTGTCAGCCAGAAGTTGAAAGTGCCGGAGGCGAGTATGTTAGCCTTGAAATGGATGATGCAGTGACTGACGGTAATCTGGTGACGGCTCCAGCTTGGCCTGCGCATCCTGCCATGTTAAAGCAATTTCATGCGCTACTATCATAAGCGTATAAATTAATATTGGTTTTAAGAGGTCATTATGTGTCAACTATTTATCAATGCTGATAGCAATCTATGGGCAAACCAAACTAAATCATTGAGAATTGACGGTGTAGTGACCTCTATCCGATTAGAAAATTTCTTTTGGGAAACACTTGAGGAAATTGCATTTCGAGATGATATGACTTCGAATCAATTGATTGCAAAACTGTACTTGGAGTCCATAGATGCAGCGCATGACATGGGTAATTACACCTCATTTTTGCGTGTTTGTTGTTCACGTTATTTATCATTAATAGCCGATGGTGATATATGCAGAGACTTAACCTCGCTGCAAGACTATCAAGTATCTCGTCACTGAAATTTTAAACCCTCCCCTCCCACCGAAATATGCACTTATAAAAAAGAGTTCGATTATATTTTTTCCGAAATTACGATTATCCATTGATCAATGAACGAATTAAGGAAAAAATTGGATTTTAGATTAAGAAGGATATACAGCAGGAAAAAATCACTAGCTCGAGGGCAGGTTTTTCCCAATCAAACTCCATTCAGCTGACGCATACCTTTTGAAAAAATCCCATTGGGTGTTTCGATAACAACGTGATAATGGTTATCCTTTAAACAATATGCATTAACATGGCAGTTAAATGGATCACATACGCTTGATAAAAATGTCGAGCCACTGGGAACGATCCTCATCATCGTCATAGATCGGTTCCCGACGATCTCCTCTCGAAGTAACGTGATGAATAGCTCCTGCAGCAAATTATAGCACTTATAAATTTTGATTCATCCCGGCTTTCTATACGAACAGCTTTTAAAGGGGCTTATTGAACCACAGCCTTTAATTGATCATTATTTAGTCCGTTCGTTCCCTTTTCGTTCTGGATTAACACCATCAGTAACTGAAATTTTTTGTAGCTCGTGCAAAACGAGAGAACTTTCCTTATCGCGCGAACACCAGGATATTGAAATTTCATACGGAAATAACCTTATCCTGGCCTTCTGGTTAACACGCGGATTTTATAGCTTACTCGATAACATGATTGAGCAAGTGGGCGTCAATGAATCAGCAACCACCTGTAATGACATAATAATCCACAGTTCTTTCTTATGATTATTTAAGTAAACAATTTTCATTGCAGCGTAATTTCCCAGTCATTACTATCCTCTAACCTAGACCATCGGTAGTTTATAGGCAAAGCGTCATCTTGAAGTGGCCATATCTGCGCAAGGAATTCCTGCTGATTGCTACTCACAACAATCTTGAATTCGCTATGCTGTCCTTGTAAAGATGTTCTCAGCAGGCAACTTTCATAGCTCACTCTGAGCTCTCCATTGACATCTTTAAAGTCACTGCATACGTTCAAGTAGCGCCTCTCTAAAGAGGATGATTCATCTATAACCGTGACAGTTAAAGTTTCGCCTCCAATAAAGTCAAATTCACTAGACACATTAAGGTCCTCAATACTTGAGCTACCACTTTCGCCACCAGAATTTGAACTTGAACTATCTTCGCCCTGTCCACAGGAGAAAAGGAATAACAACATAATATAGATTGCGCTTACTTTTATTGCTTTCATTTTTTTCACCTTTAGTAATTATAGATTCTTGCCGAAACCGCATTAATACTTTCAAACCAGGCAGTGTTCACAACACCATTACTGGTGGCGTAGTCTTCAACCTGGGGGTAAGCAGTCAAAATATTCACCCATTCATAAGGATGATTCCAATTTTCAGATGATCCTATATTAATTGCGATGCCCCATGGAAGACCATTAGCCGTCTGATAATAGAGACTCGAGCTGGGATCAGATACATCATTTGACTGACCGAAATATGACAAATTTGCCAGCGATGTTGGTGGTTTGTTTTTCAAGTGAATTTCCAAGCCTCGACCAGGGTTTCCCGAGAATATAGCGCCATGGAAGGTATCTGGCGTTGCAAAAATAAACGGATTGAATGGCACACTTGGGAAGGTGCTCGTAGGGATCCCATCGGTAAAAGTGATCTCAACACTGAACGTGAAAGTCGATGACGAATTACATCCAGGTTGAGTCTTGTAGTACCAGCAGGATGCTTCTGGTGTTACATGGGCCCATAAGTCCTCACTGATTTTCAACACTGTATTAGTGGTACCTTCTTCCAGAAGTGCAACGCTGGACGCCTCACCATTAATGTCAAAGACAATTGTGGCTTGATCTATATCGCTATTGATGATGCCATCTAACTGGATAGCAAATCCATTATGGTATGAAGCACCCATGGCTTTTAGCTCACCTTCTAGCGTTAATTGTTTCACCTGACTATCGCTGGTAACAATCAAGGAAGATTCCAGCTGGATAACAACGTCGTTGAAATCATAGTCGCCTGTCTCTGGCCATTTGTCTTCAAAAGTCAGAAAGTAAGGATTGTTGTTAACTAAACTGTACCCAGGATTGAGAACTGGAACTTGATAATCTTCAACCTCTCCGCCTACTGCACCACCCGTCGCAGGAACACCGGGTGTTGAGGTATAACGGGCTCTCACTAAAGTTGTCCCCTGAACTACATTGAAGGGAGCCGTGGCCAGAAACGTATCTGTTCCAGCAGTCATAGCACGATCAAAAACCAGCTGTTCGCCGGCGTCAAACTGTCCACTCTGATCCCAATCAACCCATATATTCAGATATCCGGAGTCAATAACCGTCACTTCTAACAGGCTGTCTAAGCCCGCCTCAAAATTGCTAATAAAGTTAACGATAAGGTTAGGCGTACCCGTGACGGCCGTATCGCAACCCATCGCACCTATTATGTTGTCCGCACCAAACAAGACGTAGTTATTCGCTGAAACAGCGCCACCACAAGAATTACCTACGCCATATAACGTAGTACGGTCACCTGTATTGACATAACCTTTCGCAAAAATAAAGCCTCTTATGCTCACATCTGCAGCCGCTTGCATATAGCCAGATGAGCCAACTGCATCACCAATAACATTCCAGATAACCTTACTGTTATCGGTAAAATTTATTAGCTCTACTTTTGAGCCTGCAGCAAAGTCTAGGTAGTTGTGAATGTTAAAAAGGAAATCGCCATCTACACCCTGGCCGTCAAGGGTTAGGGTTTTACCGGCTCTTATGGTCAGATAATTTACACTATCATAGACACCAGCCGTGAGCGTCTCATCGACTACACCGAATGTAATGTCGAGATTTGTCGCCCCCTCTGTGACTCCCAGCTGATTCAACGTTGCTTGCACAGCATCAAGCTGATCTTTCTGATTTATAACTGTGGGCGCAACATATCCTGGTACGAGCGAAAGTTGATCATAAATGACTCCGCTCACTATAGCGCCAGCACCTGCTGTATAGGTTGTTCCAGCCTCAATATCGCCTCCGACTGTCGAATTTGCACCGGTACCTGCGGTGGTTCCGCTAAAAACACTCCCACCGACGCTTCCACCCACGCCAGTGCTGGCGGTGGTTCCAGCCTGAATATAGCCACCAACACTTGAGCCCGCACCGGACGTCACTACAGTTCCGGCCGAGACATTGCCCCCAACAACTGTGTCTACCCCAATCGTAATTGGCGCGAAACCTTGCATATTGCCACCAAGAGTGGACCGTGCCCCCAAAGTTACACCCAAGGCAGCATAGGTCGACTGGTCATTCAGCTCTGTATCTAACAAATCTGGAGGTATAAAACCTGCGTGTGCGCTTGACCCAAAAGAAAACATCATGGTGATGAGTAGTTTATTTATATACTTCATAGTAACCCTTCATTTTAAGTAAGTTATTTTGCTTAGAGCTTAATTAAGCCCTAACGTCGCTATCCCTTAATTCATTTGAGGATGAATAAACATAAACTTGATGCGAATGGTTTTAAAATACTTTCTTCTAAACCTCATTAACTAAGAGTTAATTTGCTATTCCAATTATCATGCCATCTTCATATTGAGACGATTTGATAAGCGATTTAGCTGCAGCGAAGCTTGTTATCACAATACTGATAAGGCACAAGCAAGTTCACTCGCCCAATTTGATGATTCTTTTTTCAATCTGTTAGCAGATATATTCAAATTGCGAATCAAAATAAAAATAAATGTGCAATTTGCAAAAAAAAGATCGAGAAGGTCAATGAGGCAGTGTTGATAAAGTAGTCTAAACAACGTTATTAAACTCAATAGCTAGCTCAAGAGAGTGGGAAGCTATGGAGTGGGTTATCAATCAGTGTCACGCCAATATTTTATTAATGACTAATAAAATTATTTCAGTTGACTGTCTACTCTTGACCGTGAAGAACCTATTTCGAATGAGGCGGAACGACCTAATTTGCCAAAGCTAATGGAATTGTCGCTCCTACTCTTAACGTCAACCAGGTGCGATTGGGATATTTCTTATCTCCCTAAACAATGAGAGGTAACTGATATGAATATTAAGTTAATAGCCATTGATTTGGATAAGTCTGTTTTTTCAGGTTCATGGCGTCGATAAGCGTAACAAAGTGGTAGCTCAAAAAAGTTGATACGCTCTCAGGTGTTGGGTATTTGTGCAACTGCCACCTTGTTTGATCAGCATGGAAGATTGCAGCAGCCCTCACTACCAACAGTCCAACTTGAAGTTATTCCATGACATCGTCATTCTAAAAAAATGCTATCATCCAGGTCAGTTTAAAGTTGGGTTTACTTACACAAGAAACCGCACTTCTTCAGATTAAGGAAACTGCGTAACTAAACGCTTCAGGGACAGATTTCAAATTCCTATCAATTTTGAAACTGCCTGCTGAATTTACCAAATAACTGGTACGATAAATCAAAAGCTCGGGGGGGATCTCAAACAAAACCTCAGGGGCAGACCTTTCCAAATAGCATTTCAACATCCTTCAAAATCCGCCTGATTGTCGTCTAGTGCTTTCCGTAGTGCTCACTTATGTCCTTCAAGGTGTACCCGTCCGATCACTAGGTTTGATAGAATGTTGAGCCACTGGGAACGACCCTCATCCTCGTCATAGATCGGTTCCCGACGATCTACTCTCGAAGTAACGTGATAAATAGCGCCTGCAGTTTCAAGTTTTAAAGGTCTAGCCATCCAGAGAATCCAGCATTGTTAATACGGTTTTGAAAAACCTGACCCTATGCTTTCACAAGCATAGGTATTTGCCCCCTATTTTCCCTGCCGCAAAATCCATATCACACGACTGTATACTTGGTATGTACGTTATTGCGCGTATTTCATCAACGGTAACAAGGATATCGGCCTCAAACAGCACTCCAAAGAGTCAGTTCCAGCCTATTTGCCTGTGTTGATTAATGGCGGCCAGAAAACGCCGTGTCAAAAAAAACAAGCAATTGATGCGATCAGCCTGCTGTTAAAAAGCATTCGTGCGCGTTTTATACAGAGATCAAAAGTCGGAGGTCAAGCAAAAGCCGGGACTCACAAAAAGTTAGGATTCAGGTCTTTCCAAATAGCATTGATATTGAAACATTTCCAAAGCAGACGGGGAAACTATTACTTAACCACTGCTTCTGGTTGATAATTATTGAGTCCGTCCGCCACTTTTCCTGCTTACTTGTTTCCTGGTTCAAGCATCCTGTTTATCCCTTTTCACACTCCATTCCCCCAATTGCTACCCTGCACGATGAGCTGAGATTATCACAAAGGTGCTGAACAGGTTGTTTAAAGGCGAGATAAATTGACCTAGCTCAACTCGTCCTGACTGATCGGTGGAATCATAAAAATAAATTCCGTATAAAATTTTGTGGTTTGGGTGTTTTTATTTTTAGGTTGGGATGAACTTGGGGTATTGCCGGGGTTAATTATGCTGAGTGGGGTTAGGTTATTTTTTTTTTGAATTTCTCACTTCGGTTTATCCGATCTATTTGGTAGCTTTATTCGGCTTTTTGTCCGGTTCCGACGTATTATAATCAAACTATTTTCCAACCTAAATATTCCACTGACTTGCCTAATGTCTAATTTACAATCTCGCCTAAAGCGACTGATAGAAAACAGTTGCGTCCAAAAATTCATCATCATTTTAATTGTTATTAACGCGATACTGTTGGGTTTTGAGACTTATCCTGCGCTGATGGAGAGTGCTGGCACCACTATTATTTTCCTTGATCACAGTATCTTATTGGTCTTTGTGATCGAGATTGCGATTCGCATTTTTGTTTATCGACTGAGCTTCTGGCGAGACCCTTGGAGTCTGTTTGACTTTAGCGTTGTTATGATCGCACTGGTTCCGGCTGCTGGCCCCTTGTCGGTATTGCGTGCGCTCAGGGTGTTACGAGTATTACGTTTAATGACAATGATGCCTGCGATGAGACGAGTAATTGGTGCTTTGGTGAGTGCAGTGCCGGGCCTGGGTTCGATAGGGCTGATGTTGCTTATTTTTTATTACGTTTGTGCCGTTATAGCCACCAACTTTTTCTCTGCCGATTTTCCGCAATGGTTTGGTACCCTCAGCGAATCATTTTATACCCTGTTTCAAATTATGACTCTGGAAAGCTGGTCGATGGGCATTGTGCGCCCTGTGATGGAAACCCATCCTTATGCTTGGGCTTTTTTTATTCCCTTCATTTTAATTGCGACCTTTACCATGCTTAATTTATTTATCGCCGTTATTGTTAATGCGATACAAAATTATCAGGCCGCTGAAAATGAAAGAATAGTGGAAGAGATCCTTAAGGTTGATGTTGATATAGAATCGGAGATGCACGAACAGTTTCAAAAGCTAAGTCATCAAATTGCCGATATCAAACGCTTGTTACAGCAAAAGTAAAAGGCCAGAGTTGAGAATGCCTTCAATTCCCTAGCGCAAAAAGAACGCAATGGTAATGACAGTACCTATGACAATGATGAAGTACCGGACAAAGGTTTGCGGTAACCGACGAACCAGTATAGCCCCGCAATAACCGCCAATGGTGGCTGCGATCATCATCAGCATCGCTTCATTCCAGTAGATGATCCCGGCGAGCGCAAAGGTTATAACAGATGACGATGACAAAATGGCCGACAGGGCGTTTTTCAGGCCGCTCATCAATTTTATATCTTTCATTCCGAGTGTCGAAAACAGTGCCAGCAGAATAATGCCAAGGCCACCATTAAAGTAACCGCCATAAATAGTCACCAGCAAGGTTGGAATCCAGCCTTTATTGAGGGTTCTATTTGAGTCCATATTCTGAGGGTGAGGAACGAGTTTGTTTATTTTGTCACCTAGCGCGAAAAGCAACGTTGCAAACAATAATAACCAAGGCACGACGGTATTAAATACGTGACTCGGCGTTACTAGTAATAGCAGCGCACCCAGCACACCGCCAATCACCGACAGTAAAATCATGACAATCAGTTGACGACGATCAAAGGCTTTTAACTCAGCCATAAAACCGACTGTACCACTGATGTATCCGGGGAAAACAGATACCGTACTGGTCGCGTTGGCTGGAATGATTGGAACCCCAATGTAGACCAGAGCAGGCAATGTTAAAAAGCTGCCACCGCCGGCAATCGAGTTTAGGACGCCAGCAAAGAATGCTGCGGTTATAATTAGTGTCAAATCAAACATAGAGAATGCTTCTTACTCTAACGGGCAGTTTATGGATGCTAGGAGGCAGCCAGACTGAGTGTATGTATTTTGGCCGTAGTTACTAGCTTGTCAACCGTCACAAATTCGTTTGGAGCGTTAGGCTTACTGCGGTGAACCAGCGAAATTCATAACCGAAATAGGCCCGCCCAATATCGTTGATTTACAGTGTGCGATTAAGGATGCTTTTGTAAAACAATCCTTGCGGGGTGAGGATAATCGCCTGAGCAATGGCTTTCGCTTGCGGTCAGGGTGCCTTAGATAATCGTAGTGTTCAACCAAGCACCACAGCTGATTTTTCGACACCAAAAATTTCCAGGGTTAGGCGCTATTAGTAATGACCCACTGGCCATTATGGAATGGGCATCAATGGCTGATGGTGTGGCATATGATGAAGTTTATTCGATTCGCTTGTCGTTCGAAATCATTGGCCAACATTCTACCGAACTGTCCGACTCGCAAGCCGTCACTCGGCCTGCTGCCTGACGAAACACACATGCAAATTCCGAATGGGCATGGTAAAAATCCTGCACGACGATTTCCCAGTATCCTAAGTGAGTATAAGTAAAATCTTAAGTTACTGAATCGATAACATTTTAATTGCCATCTCTAATGATTATCGACAGGAGATCCCAAATCACACTTTTTGCAATTAAGTTCAAAACCGATCATCGACTCCCTGCCAGAGTCAGTTTCAACCCAGGGCCTATTGATAAACGGTGGTTTATGCTGAACATGCTGATTGTGCCGACAATCTAGCTCGGCGACCCAGCTATCTTCTTCGTCCTTATGATATCCAACAATGGCTTGTTTCATCGCTAGCAGTTTACAACCGAAGTATTTTTAATCGTATAGAAACACTCAATCAAGCTATGAATTCTAATAAGCTTTGAGCCCTGCTATGTGGATCGAACTATCTGTGTCACTAGCCTTCGTGGTGCATGAGCGACTGGCTCTGCTTTTCCAAGTCGAAACAGCATTTGTACCGTTTCGGATTTGGGAATATTAAAACTCTGTTTAAACTCATCTTGAAGCTCAAGCATATCGTTATACTCCTGTAAGACCTGGCTCATTGGATGTTGCGCGAGTCCCATTAAAGTTGTTTGCAGGTTCATGCGGCAGTAATCACGGCCGATCTTTACCTGATCTAAACGCGAATTACCCGCGCTCGACAACCATGCGAATGTACTGGTAGATTCTGACGTTTTTTCGGTCATGTCGACCGCCTGTTGACCGAATTCTGTCGGATCTTTTTCTACTTTTTCTCGGCTCAGGAAAAATGTTTCGGCAATAATTTTAGTCAATCCACTCATGCCAGCCTGGGCGACACCAAAACCATCCCGATATTTTATAGCCTCCTCATCATTGAACCGGAACATTTCGATTGTTTCTTTATCGCGCTGGGTATTACCGACTTCGATTTGCATCGCTTTTGTGAGCACCTTCACCATTCTCGCTTTGTCTGTCGGCGAATCTATTATGCTTAGCTTATATCCACTTTGTTGTTGATGAGCGTCACGCAGGGAATTGAGCTCTGCAGTACTCAGGCGGTAGTGATCGTATTCTCGTTTATTCGAGTGGCGTAACAATAGCGCACTGAATAATGGATCTTTTGTGATGCCGGGTTTTTGAATGAGTTCAACGCTGGCTATTGGTTTTTCGAGCAATTCAGTATTGCCATACATGCCTTCAGGAAAGTAATCGATCTTAGCTTTGTATCCCAAACCGCCGGCTGCTATTGCCAATGTTTCAAGGAAGGTGCCCTGACCAATATGTATCTGCCGATAAACGGGGTCAGTTTCTGGTAAGAGTCGATCCCGGTCGACATATAAATTAAAACTGCTGGGCCCAGTAAGGCGGATAATCCAGGGCTGCTTATTGTGAGGATTAGGACTTAGGATGGCATAGGCCAGCACTTGCAACCGAATGTCTTTTTCATTTTCGTCAGGCCCGTTCCAACCGAAGTCTTCACCTGATGTTGAGTCTGCACAACTAATAAGACTGCTGCTCAATCCGATACTGCCCACGCCTAATCCGGTGATTTTGATAAAGTTTCTGCGATTCATGACTAGTCTCCAATGTGACGATCTGTTAATATTGATTCCATGGAATGCATAATAGATTCCATGGAATTTAATTGCAAGGGCTTTTTAACATGGCTGGAGAAAAACTAAACCAACGCGAACAAACACAAGTTCGTATGACGGTGTTGCTAAGCATCATTCAGCAGCTCATGACTACCCGTCAAAATCGTCAGTTTGAAGGCAAAGAATTGACTCTGCCTCAATTTGGCTTACTCAATCACTTTACCCATGAACCCGATAGAAGTTGGACGATAACTGATCTGGCCGATGTGATGGAAATGAACCAACCGGGTATCACCAAAATTGTCACTATGTTGGTCAATAGAAAGTTACTGTCATCGACTCAAGATGCATTAGACAAACGTAAACGTTATTTGAAAATTACCACGCAAGGCCTCGAGCTTTGCAACGATACTTTTAAATCGTTATTGCCCGAAATTTCAGATGTATTTGGTGAGTGGGATGACGCTTCGTTAAACCAATTCCACCAACAGCTAGAAAAATTAACAGGATGGCTTGACGCCAATCGAATCGCGTAGGACTCCTCTGATAGTTGGCGATGGCTTGCGCTTACGCCACAATAACGGGATTTCCTTTATCGTCATGCTTGCGAACGCCTACATAGATGTAAGTGGTAAAGAGACGTATCGTTACAGGGATGTAACTAATCAGAACAACGCAGGAGCTGTTGTCGAGGACGACAAAGCCGAGGCCAGGATCCAGCGACTTTGATATAGGTTCCTTTAAAACATGCGGCGGATGACGCTTCGCTCTTCCGCCCTGCGTTTGGCATGCATCACAATGGCGGGGTTTACTGCCTATGGCGCTTTTAAATAGAACTACGCTAAGTCAACTCGCTAATCACCCAATAATATAAAACAACATCTCTGAACCTTTTCGGCTAAGCTGGACTATATCAACTAGCATAGGCAACCTGGACCAATCATTACCAGGTAATCATCGCCGCCTTTCCTGACCGACCTACCCGGTCGATCACGCCGCCACCTCTATTGTCGTACCGAATACGGCTCATGGACCTAGATGCTCAATTATCACCTTAAGCGTGAAACCATTACAGTTTGCCTGGATGACTTCAATATTTGCTCGTTGTCGGACATCCAACAGTTTGACAAAGACGATCTAGAAGCCGAAGCACTAGGCATCACATCATCGAGCTGGTCATTGTTTGGCATTGTCTGGCCGGCATCGCAGATTCTTGCTGCGGAGATCAAACCGATTAATTTCACTGGCAAACGGATACTTGAAATTGGCTGCGGCATTGGGCTGGCGAGTCTCGTATTGCACAAAATGGGCGCTGATATTACCGCAAGCGATTATCACCCTCGCGCTCAGGAATTCCTCGACAGAAACGTCAGTGACAATAATCTTCCGCCGATCAAATTTCAGAGGATTGATTTCGAAAACGAGAACCAGGCGTTAGGGAAGTTCGACCTCATCATTGCTAGCGACATACTCTATCAACCTCACCATGCAAAGTTCGTGGCTAATTTTATATCGACTCACTCTGATAACGATGTTGAAGTTATCCTCGTCGATCCTGGTCGGGAAAATCGATCTAAGTTTACGCTCAATATGACTGCGCTAGGGTACAGCCATCAATTCAAACGTTTTAACCAGACGCTGTCAGCAGGCATCAAATGCAAGGGTCAAATACTGCGCTATAACCGTCAATCTAACTCTGTCAGTCCTAGTATAAAGGGTCACATTGAACCTTAGGAAAATAAACCAGAAGCACCTATCGCTTAACCCACTCGGCGGAGTATTCGGTCTAACATCCGGTGGCTCATTATTCGTTTTAGCCAGCCAAATAAATAGGTAGGAAACGTGACGGGGTAACGTATTTTAGGTCGCTTACTTTCTAGCGCATGCACTACGCGTTGAAGCACTGCATCTGGCCCCAGAGTGAATGGCTGAACGCTTCCAACCGCTTCAAATCGTTCGATCATTTTATGGTAGCGATCACGATGAACACTACTGTCGACATCAATATGTCGTTGAAATGCTTGATGGGCATTGGCTCGAAATTGACTCTCTATAGGACCCGGCTCTATCAAACTGACATGAATGCCAGTCCCAGCAAGCTCCAGCCGCATGGTGTCGCTGAAGCCTTCTATTGCAAACTTGCTCGCATTGTAAGCACCGCGCATCGACAGCGCTGCAAATCCTAAAATCGAACTGTTTTGGATTATTCGACCATAGCCTTGCGCTCGCATAGTCGGGATGATCAGATTGGTTAGCTCCATCCAGCCGAATACATTGGTTTCAAATTGCTCACGAATCGCATCTCGACTGAGATCTTCACAAGCTCCTGGTTGGCCATAAGCACCATTATTAAAGAGTGCATACAGCTTGCCCTGAGTTTTTTCCAGCACCTGCTCTAGCGCTGCTTTGATGCTGCTTGAGTCGCAATAGTCGAGCACCAGGCATTCAATACCAGCGGCTTCTAACCTTGTGCTGCCATCTAGATTTCGGACTGACGCAAAAACTCGATAACCCCGTGAATGTAGGCCAAGCGCTACGCATTCACCAATGCCACTCGAACAGCCGGTGATCAAGACACTTCGTTTTTCTTTATTTGAATGAATTGGGTTTAATTTATGTGACATTGTTATCTCGTTGAAACTGCTGCTTATGCTGAATATTTTCAGATTTTGTGCCAAGAATGGCAGTTCAGAGTGACAAGCATAGCATTAGAGCAATCGAACTTAATCGCTCTGCTTTATCTCTAAGGCTAACTCATCTTAAAACGCTAGTGCCATGCCTTTTGTCAAACCTCTTATCACCCTAATACTGCTGCTCGCGCTCCAGCAACAGGCTTATGGCTATGACTCATCGGAAGATCAAATCAATGATTACCGTCGTATACTGCTAGCGCATGATTTCGACGCCAAATGCGATGTATTGAAACATTTGCAGTGGGCCGGATTAAATGATCTTAGAATCTTTGATTGGGTCGAAGAATATGTGCTCGAATTTTACCAATCGTCATTCCTCAGTCGAGAACGATTCACACTCAAGCGCCAGGCTATTCGCGCGCTGGCATATAGTGGTAATGAAAAATATCGTTACAGCTTATTTTTGGTCGAGGTAGAAGCAGCTGGAAAGGACATTCGCCATGATGGCAAACTCGCGCTAGCACAATTAGATAAACACATCGAGTGGCAACAAATAATCAAAAAAAGCGGCTATCAGTTTGCTCACAAGAACATCGTCATCAGCCGCTATATGACAATGCTCAGCATTGAAAACACTGGGATCAAACAACTTGCTGCAAGCGGTATTTACCACGAGCGGATCAAAGATACAGAATTGTTAGCACTCGCATTTCAACAGTGGCAAACTTTGCAATCACAGCGAAACCTAACTGACCAACAGCAAAATACACGGCGTTGGCTATTGAAAGCTATCGATCGAAATACCAACCGATATTCCCATCACTACGATCGACGTTGAAGCTAATCTGGCCTGAATACTTGCTCACAACTTGCCTTGGAATCTAAAGTCTGGGGCCAACCTCCATCCAACACAATATGCACTAAGGTTGCTGGTGACATCACTTCACCCGCTATCGACTTCGGTACATTACCCACTAACTGGCTGGCCAGCTTTTCCAGCCCTGGGTTATGACCAACCAGCATCAACCGTTTCACTTTGTTGGTTGTGAGACGTATGAAGTCCACCAGACTGAGTACTTCTGCCTCGTAAATTGAATCCTCAAAATTAATCAATGCCTGATCAAGATCGCCCCCAACACAAACTTCTATTGCCGTTGCCATCGAGCGCACCGCCGATGAGCAAATAATCGAATCGGGCTGTAGATTATGGCTTCGAATCCATTCACCTACTTGTCTCGACTGTTGCTCACCTTGCTCACTCAGCTGACGACCATAGTCGCCTCTGTCATCCCATGAAGGTGGAGTAACGACTGCATGACCGTGACGTAACAGTAATAATTCAACTGACATTTTTTAAACCCTATTATTTTAAAAAACTTTAACGCCCTTGATTGCAGACGCGATACTTCCAACTCTCATTAGCCTTATTATGATGGTAAATTACATTACCAACCTAATAAAAACGGCTCTCTATTATTGAATTAGTGCCAGCGGTATTATCTAACCCTATGCCATCAAAATGCGACAGCTATCTGCTTTGGTCTAAGTGACGCCCATTGCTAGTGAATTAGAGTCACTATTTGTGTTTACACTTTAAAGCTTTAGATAAAATGGCAAGGATGCCAAGGTGTTAGAATTGATGCAAGCATAACCCGCACTGCTAGACCTTTACTCACATGATTATCATCGATGGGCCAATAGAGCCTGAAATAAAATAACAATAAACACCATCAAAACCTCGATAAGGAACCTTTTTCTCTCAACTTAATAGTAGCACTACTAGTTTTAAGTAATGCCCAGCCCTTGCAAGCACAGGATAGAATAAACTTTAAAGAGATTGAGTTACAGGGAATTCTTTCTCAGGCTACTTATTTACCTAAGCCCAATATTGAGAAGTTAGTCGAGTCTAGTAATCTTGAGTTAACTTTTTATGGCTCAGATAGCGAATTACAGGTTGCCTTTTTTATTCTGACTAATCACGTTAACAAAACACAAGCTATCGCGGTTCGTGGCACTTCAAATATTCAAAACGCATTGCTCGACCTGTCGCTGAAACTCACATTCGATAAAAAGGCTGAAATTCGCCTGCATCATGGCTTTTCGTTAGTGGCGAAACAAATCTATGCCGATCTTAATCTCTATTTGAATCGAAGCTACGTTATCAATACAACTGGGCATAGTCTGGGAGGTGCGGTCGCATTAGTGCTGGCTGCCTACCTGGACAAAGGCAACTATAAGGTCGGCTCAGTAATCACTTTCGGACAACCTAAGGTTACCAATTTTGAAGGTGCTAGCGCACTCAAACATCTCGACATTAAGCGTATTGTATTGCCTCACGATCTAGTGCCACTGGTGCCACCTTTTGACCCACTCGACATCCAGAGTATTGATATTTAATGGCACGCTGGCAAAGAATTAATTCTACTGGAAGGTAAGCAATACACGATTATTGGCGGAGTCGATGCTATGTTGCGGGCCACTAAATTTACCCAGAAAAAACTCAGTGAAGAAAATTTAGAGAATCACCAAATGTCACCCTATTTGAAATCAGTTAAAACTAAGATACCCGTCGCAAAGCATGTCACGTATGAAAACAGTTTCAACTTATTTAATATTTTTGGCAGTGAATAACTCACTAGGATACGATTATTTTCATCGTCCTGTTTTGGCTAAGAAGCGACTGAACATCTCTAAACCCATGCCAATTTGGGCAGACTGTAAAAATATCGGATACTGAATGTGGGTAAAAAATAGCGATGTTTAAATTCGGTTGAACTTCAACCGAAACCGGCTTCCCTGACCATCTTTGGTGTCGACCTCTATAGTCCAATGAAAACGATCACATAGCCGTTTGACTATAGTTAGGCCAACCCCAAACCCTGCAACCGCTTCATCATTACCGCGTTGAAAGGGTTCAAAAATTTGATCGATACTGGTTTGAGGAATACCTGGGCCACTGTCGGTTATAGTCAATTGGTCCTCTTCTATGTCAATTTGAACCACACCTTGCTTCGTATACAGTATTGCGTTTCGGATCAAATTCCCGACCAACACCGCTATCACTGTCTCCGGTGCTATTAGCACGAGCTGACAGGTTTCGTTCAACTGGATCTCGACACTCTGATTTCTATTCAAGCTTTCACTGCGCTCGAGCTGGTCCCGAACCACTTGATTAACATTAACCTCACACTGGATAATCGAGTCGGTATCTTCTCGGGCGAGCATTAAGAACGCTTTGGTAAGACCTTCCATATCATAGACGGCACGTTTTACCTTCAATAGAGACTTTTCCGATTGCTCGGATAGCTGATTTTCGAGCAACATCATATCCGCCGCAATATTGATCACCGTCAGCGGCGTTCTAAATTCGTGGCTAGCATTTCGGGTAAAGTTTCGCTCCCGTGTTATAAACGCATTTAATCGTTCACCGAGGCTCGACAGTGCGTCGGCCAGAACCTGTATTTCATCATCCGCTTGAAATCCTGGATCGTCTTCCAGGGTCAAAGACAAATCAGGGTTACTCAAGTCAATCTGGTTGATCTGATGCGCCAGTCTTGTCAGAGGTGAAATCGCGCGCCGACTGTAGCGATAGGAAAACCAAAGGGTTAAATAGAGAATAGTCAGTAGAACAAGCAACGGGAATAAACCGTAATACAGTACCAGTGCATCAACCTGGCCACGATAGTAAACCAGATAAAGCATTTGGCCCTGCCATTCGGAAAGATACAAAACCAACTCATTACTGAGGTCTAAATATTCGTAAAACCCTAGCTTGCTCGGTAGATCAACCTGAAGAATTGGCGGTAAAAGATTTGGGTCAAAATAACCCGTCAGATTTTTACTATCAGGCAGATTAAATTGTTCGTCCGTACGATAATATTTCCAAAAATATTCGGCTTCTTCGAGAATCGCATTTTTTACCAACGTTTCCTCAATAACCACCTTAGCGAGGTAAACACCTAGTATCGCGGCTATCGTTATCCACCCAACTTGCAACCAGAATGCTCGGGTGAATTTACCCAGCAAACCGTTTGGTCTACTCATTATTATCGCTCAATGCGAGCTGATAACCTGAACTCTGTATAGTTTTTAACAACGGTGTGTCAAAGGGTTTATCGATCACTTTGCGCAGGTTATACATATGGCTCCGTAAGGTGTCGCTATCCGGTAAAATATCACCCCAAACCTTGCGTTCTAACTCTTGCCGCGAAACCACTGATGGTGAAGCTTTTATCAGTATTACTAATAACTTAAACCCAATCGGAGTTAGTTTAAGCTGCTTACCTTGGCGATGAACTACCATGGTTGAGGGTTCGACCACCAAATCACCCACTGATAATAACTCTCGAGTCACTTCGCCTCGGTTACGACGCATTTGCGATACAACCCTGGCTTCCAACTCCGCTATAGCAAAAGGTTTGACTAAATAATCATCCGCACCGGTCGATAGGCCTATGACCTTGTCATCGAGCGTGTCTCGCGCAGTTAACATAATAACGGGGGTACTGTCTTTGGCATCTCGGCGCAGCTTCTCACAAACATTGAGTCCGTCCATACCGGGTAACATCAGGTCGAGAATGATCAAGTCATAGTCATTCTTGACTGCCAGATGTAAGCCGGTCAGCCCATCTCCAGCATAATCAACTGTAAACCCTCGTGCCTCGAAGTAACTGCAAAGCATTTCTGCAATATCGGAATTGTCTTCCACGAGCAATAAATGAGATTCTTGATTCACTGACATTTTTCAATCCAACCCTGGCATAAACGACTTGCAGCTATCTCAATTAAGCAATGCATTACATTTATATACGCAGGATTATCATAAACTGGATCAAAAAAAGCCACAGATGCGTAACATCTGTGGCTAAGGTACTTCTTAGACTATTAGTCTAGTTCGTCAAAACTACCAAACCAAAATCGGCTGGGGTGCCGTCATTATCAGGTTGGCGAGCAATAACAGTCGCTACCTGACCGGCGGTTACAGCAAAACCAGTTACGTTGATGGCAGTAATTCCGCTCGACTCTGGAACAGCCCGAATGTCGTAGCTGCCAGGGGCGACTGTGACATAGTCACTGATTGAGCTAAAAGTAAAACCATCTAACAATGGCGCACCCGCTGCACCTGATTCTACCTGGGCAGTGGTGAAAGCACCTGCTGCGGTCACAAATACATCAACGGACCCAGCAAGAGCAGCAGCGTGGGCTACCTTGATACTAACCTGAGTCGCTATTGCACGGTTATTATCACCCGTTGCTAATAAACTAAATGCTGGACTACCACCGACGTTACCGGCTGCAATCACCGTGTATTCGATACCTGCGGTTAATGCTAGACTTGGAGAGGTGAGTACCTTGTCACCAATTGTATTGGTGTTAGGCGCCACGTCAAACACGTAATCTCCCTTGGGAACATTAGCGTAAGCATTCGTACCTGGAAATTGCTCTGTGTAAGAAAAAGCATCGATAAGCTCGACAGTACCAGGCAAGGCAGTGCTGGTTGCGAAAACTTCTACCGGGCCAGCGGCAGCAGCACCTGCGTCAGGTGAAAGGTGTACAACCCGCGCACCAATCTTTGTCGCTTCATCTAGCAACACAAGTCTTGCCGTATCAGCTACTGCGATTAATTTTACTGGTGACGCTTCTATCTCGGTAGCGTTGGTACTGCTGAGCGCCGCAATTAATAATTTTTGACCCGCAAAACCACTGAGGTTGATAGGACCAGAGTCATAAACAGCGGCCTTGGAACCAGCACCCGTCACTCGTATCTGATAAGTTGCAGCAGGCAACGCACCAGCATCCACTACACCTTCATAGCTAAAATTAAAATTCGCTGAAACAGCATTCAAGTCAGCTCCAGGGGCAGTGACGTACACGTCAACGCTACCGGCAGCTGTTGCCGCATGTACAACAGCTATAGCGACTTCAGTAGCAGAAGGAGTCGCAGCAGATTCAGCTACAACTAGGGGTTTGATGGTCGCTGTCTCATTGATCGCCAAAATATTGTAACGTTTGTTTGGCTCCAGCTGTATCGATGGCACGGTAATCACATCCAAATTACCACCAGGAATAATCGCTTCAACTGCCACAGCTTTAAAACCGCTGTTAACCTTTAGATAACCAGAGCTCTCGGTATAGTCAAGCTCGGTAATCACGTTTTTGTTATCGACACGTACGTTTACCGGTGGTGCGTCTTTACTGGCATGAATGACACGAAGATCAGAAACAGCAACGCCATCACTACCACAACCAACCAGAATTAGAGACAAAGCTCCAAAACCGGTCGCTAAAACAAACCTTTTATTAACACCCAAAATTTTCATCTGAAGCCTCCGCAGCTAACAATTAATGTAGAAATATTTTGCTCGGAGCGATGTGAAGATTGTGTGAAGACTGAATGAATGTATTGTGAAGATAGCGTTTAATTAAGCGAGCCAATCAAAGCTAATGCTCCCTGCACAGCCAATGGCGGTTTTAGAGATGACTGTTCTATCGGTGTCGGTGTGCTAAGCCACCTCTCGCAACCCTTGTAATGCTACAGCCAGTGACTCTGGGTCACGCGCTGATGAGGCATACACCATATAAGCCGGTCGTTGTAAGCTGGGAGTGTTGTTAACTGTAAATAAGGCCTCACTCTCGATGAGTGATTTCACCACTCGAATCGGAAAATATCCCGACCCACCATTTTGAAGAATGTACTCAAGGCCTAAAGCTCCAAGGCCTACTGATACCGCAGGCGTTTCCATGTCGGGGAAAGCTTCGCTGTGACGCGCTCTAAAAATATCGCCCCAATCGACAAAGACATAATTTTTTACCCAGTCGCCTTCTATCGCAGATTGCTCTGTTGTCACCAGTATTAAGGTTTCTTCAAACAAGTCCTCAATGATTAATCCGGCAGTTTGGCGGGGTGAATACATCACACCGATATCGAGCAAGCCGTCCGATACCTGACGCATCAGGCTAGGCGAGTAATCGGCTTCGACATGCAAAGCAATCTCAGCCGCATTCTTGCGCATCCAGGGCATCCATTTCAGTATCAGGCTATCCCATAGACTGACCTGAGAACCCAGGCCAATCGTTTGATTAAAACTATCAGGTAAAGCGATACGTTGCTGGGCCTGCTTCCATTGACGCTGGATATTATGGGCATATTGTAGGAAGTTCTGACCAGCCGATGTTAGCTCAACACCGGCGTGCCCTCGCTTAAAAAGCAATCGACCAAACCGTTCTTCCATAGATTTAACGCGCGCACTAACGGTCGACTGAGTGACATTAAGGTTATCGGCGGCTCGATTGAAATTGCCACAATCGGCAATTTCGAGGAAAGTACTGATATATTCGATTTTCATACGACTCTTTTCTCAGAATAAGCCTAGCTAAATCAGGCACACTCTTAATGATATCGAAGTTTTCGATTATATAGTATATAAAACCCTGCTTTTCGAATACCTAAAATTGGCTAAACAGAGTTTTATCGGGTCACAATTTATGTCAAATGTGAGTCATTCTCCGGGGGGGGGGGGGTAACCCACTGGCTGAAATTGACAGCTACCATTGATATCCACTCGTCAAAAAACCTGCAACACTTTCCTGGAATACCGTTCTAGCGGCACCACCACCTAGCCCATAACAAACCTGCAATGGCAGCAAATGCTCTTCGCGAGGATGACAATAGCGCGCATGCGGTGCGTTTTCCCAATTGACTAGTCGTTGATATCTTTCTTCATCACTCAAGCCTGGATCACTACAGGTTTGCGCCAACCATGCCTCAAATTGCTTATTTTTTTCATTCGGCAAGGCATCTTTGGCCGTCATCAACGCAGCCATGTTATGAAATGAATAACCAGACCCGAGGATTAACAGATTGTCATTTTTTAGTGAAGACAACGCTCGCCCAACCTGAATATGAAATTCGGCATCAAGAGAGCTTGAGAGTGATATTTGAATGCAGGGAATATTCGCATCCGGGTACATCATTAGCAGCGGAATGAAGACACCATGATCAAACCCTCGCTCATCATCGAGATATGAATCAATGCCCTGTTTTGATAACAATGCTGCAACTCGGCTTGCCAATTCGGGATGGCCCGGCGCTGGATATTGCAGTTCATAAGACTCCGCAGGAAAGCCAGTGTAATCATATAACATGGGCGGGTTTTGACTGGCACTAATCGATATTGTCGACGCTTCCCAATGCGCGCTGATAACAATGATGGCCTCAGGTTTTTGAATCATGCCGGCGGTTTTTCGGAGGAACTCGTTCATGTTGTGAAACATGGATTCATTCAATAACGGTAAAGGTCCACCACCATGAGGAATAAACAATACCGTACCTTTATTATTTGCTCCAGGCATCTTACAAGTGACTCCAGCATTTCTAAATTATTTTGTCAGCACCAGGTTTTCCCTATTAATCAATTCTGGGGCATCTTCGTAGCCCAGTATTTTGGGTATTTCTAAACTCGACTTGCCCATGATTTGCGTGCTTTCGACTGAGTTGTAATTCACCAGACCACGCGCCACTTCGTCGCCATTGCCGTCAACACAACTAACGACTTCACCACGATTAAACTGACCGCTAACCTTCTTCACGCCCACTGATAGTAGGCTGGCGTTTTTATTGACCAACACATTCACTGCGCCATCATCCAGATGTAACTTACCGCTACAGCGCATATGCCCAGCAAGCCATTGTTTACGCGCGGCTAAATGCCCTTGGCGCGCTTCCAAAAAGCTACCAATCGCCTCACCTTTAACTAGCTGTGAAATGACATTGTCATGCTTGCCTGAGGCAATCACGGTGTGCGTACCTGATCGCGCCGCTAACTGCGCCGCACTCACTTTAGTTTGCATGCCACCCCGACCAAAATTGCCATCACTGGGGCCAGCATAGGTCATTAAAACAGGGTCGTTTGCATCGGCTTTTTGAATCAATGTAGCATCGGCGTTGTGGGCTGGGTTTGAATCATACAAACCCGTTTGGTCTGTCAAAATAATCAAGAGGTCAGCCTCGATTAAGTTGGATACCAAAGCCCCTAGCGTATCGTTATCGCCAAAACGAATTTCTTCATTCGATACCGTATCGTTTTCGTTGACGACAGGAATTGCACCATACGACAGCAAGGTGCGCAAAGTGCTGCGGGCGTTGAGGTATCGTTGCCGATTGGCGAGGTCATCGTGAGTCAGTAGAATTTGCGCACAGTGCAAGTCGTGTTTTTTAAAGCAGGCTTCGTAGGCTTGTGCTAGACCCATTTGACCGACCGCGGCCATGGCCTGTAGCTGGGAGATGCTATTGGGGCGAGACTTCAGCCCGAGTCGTTTGATTCCTTCAACAATCGCACCCGAAGAGACTAAAACAACATCAACCCCAGACGACCGCAGCGATGCTATCTGACTGACCCAGTTAGCAATCATTTTGTGGTCAATACCTTTGCCGTTATCGGTCAGTAACGCACTGCCAATCTTGACGACGACTTTGCTGTAGATAGCATTCTTCATAGAGCAAGTTTCATAGAACGAGTTTCATCGAGCTGTTTTTTTATGCCCAGGTGTTATGCCCAGGTTTTATATATTGATTCGACAGCTGACTTTTATGTCTAGTTTTCAGTACTGATTTCGGCACTGGCTTCAGAACCTTGCTCGGCACCTTGTTCAACATGAATCATAATATCATTGCACAGTTGATCAACACCCTGACGATTAACTGCACTGATTTGATGCACAGGTCCAGTCCAGGACAAGCCCTTGATAATTTCGTCGCAAATGTCCTGTTGCTCATCTCCAGCCACCAGGTCGAGCTTATTAAGCACTAACCATCGTGGTTTATCGAACAGGGATTGATCGTATTTTTGCAATTCGATCAGGATTTTCTGAGCCGATTCAACAGCTGAATCGTCACTTTCCATTGGATAAATATCAATGATATGCAGTAACAGTTTAGTTCGCTGTAAGTGCTTCAGGAACTGAATACCAAGGCCAACACCATCCGCCGCACCTTCGATCAAACCCGGAATATCAGCGATCACAAAACTGCGATGTTGCGCCACGCTGACCACACCCAAATTAGGATGCAAGGTAGTAAATGGATAGTCTGCAACCTTGGGGCGGGCAGCCGAAACCGAGCGGATAAAAGTCGATTTACCGGCATTCGGCATACCGAGTAAGCCTACGTCTGCGAGTACCTTCATCTCTAACTTAAGGTCAAACTGCTCACCCAGACTGCCAGGGCTACTTTGTCTTGGGGCTCGATTAGTCGAGCTTTTATACCGAATATTGCCCAGACCATGGAAACCGCCGCGAGCGATCAGGATAGGGTCAGTACTATTGTTGCCAACATCAGCGATTAGCTCGCCCTGGTCAACCGTTGTTATTACTGTACCCAAAGGTACTTCGATAATAACGTCTTCACCTTTTGCGCCAGTACACTGCCTTGATTGACCACGCCCACCATTTTTGGCAACGAAACGTCTGGTGTGACGGAAGTCGGACAGGGTATTTAAATCGATAGAGCCGATAACATAAACCGAACCACCATCACCACCGTCTCCGCCATCAGGACCACCCATTGGGATATATTTTTCACGACGGAAACTGACAATGCCGTAACCACCATTGCCGGCCTGGACGTGAATCTTGGCTTCGTCGATAAATTTCATGATTAGCTCTAGTGATTTGGCTGTGAGTTGATTGTTTGTCGATTAAATAACTAGCCGAGATTATAACACTGGTAGAACGCTCACTCCTACGCATCCTCGATAACTGCGCCTGCATCGTCTCATGGCAACTAGTTTTGGTATTCTACTACATCGGAGCGCCCAACCGACCCACCCCTGGGCTTAATGCGTCCGTAAAATACCACCACCATGAATGGCGGAAGTGTCTTTTGCATCGTTAAATGGATGTAACTCATTAGAACAATGCAGGAGCTATCGTCGAGGAGCAAATAACCCCCGTTCATCCTGAACATAAAAAAGCCCCGCATTAGCGAGGCTTTTAGCAACCATATAAGCCTAAGCTTTATGCTGCGCTAACAATACTAACAAAAGTACGGTTGTGTCGGCCTTTCACTCGAAACTCTACGTTTCCATCGGCTTTTGCAAATAACGTGTGGTCTTTCCCAATACCGACATTATCGCCAGCATGAAATTTTGTACCACGTTGGCGAACCAAAATGTTACCAGGAACCACTACTTCGCCGCCAAATTTCTTGACTCCAAGTCTTTTAGACTCCGAATCGCGACCGTTGCGAGTACTACCCGCTGCTTTCTTATGTGCCATTACTCAGACCCTTATGCTTTGATATCTGTAACTTCAATTTCGGTGTAGCTCTGACGATGTCCTGCCTGCCTACGCGAATGCTTACGACGACGAAATTTAACGATGTCGACTTTTTTACCACGGCCATGTGACTTAATAGTCACAGTGACGGCGCTTTTATCTAACATTGGAGTTCCAACAGCGATATTGTCACCATCAGCAACCATTAGAACGCCTTCCAACTCAACTGCAGAGCCTTCCTCACCGTCCAGTTTTTCGACGCGCAGGGTTTCACCCTTGGTGACACGGTACTGTTTTCCACCTGTGGCGATGACAGCGTACATTTGACTTACTCCGAAGCGATACTAAAAAAGGTGGCAGATTTTAGCTTTTGACGGCTAGTAGGTCAATTGCTTTATCACTCTAAGTGAGATTATTTCAAATCCCAAGCTGACCGAGAGCTCACCAAACCAAGTATTATCCATTTCGGCGGCGAGTCCACAAGCTAATTTGGCGAGTTAGGAGCAATGTTATGACTAAAAACATCGTTGCACTTAAAACTATAGACGGCCCGGTCTGCCAATCGAACTGAAACGAACTGGTTATGCCACCAGCCAAAGACAAAACGCCGAAGGCCGCGCTGAACAGAACCATTTGTTCTGGGTTGCGACTGAGTAGGCGTGCACTGGTTGTCGGAATGACCAACATCGCCGCGATTAACAACACGCCCATCACCTTCATCAACACTGCGACCAACAGCGCGATCATCAAATACATGAGGAACTGCTCTTTTCTGACCGAGATACCTTCTGCCTGCGCAATCTCTCGGCTCACCGATAATGCAACAAATGGTCGCCAGTGGCGGATCAAGAGAACTAATAAGACTAAAGTAGTCACTAATATCATCAGCAGGTCGGCGCGAGTCGTCGCTAGCAAATCACCAAATAGTATTGCCTCGAGGCTGACCGAGTTTGCCGGTAGAGCGCCAAGCAGGATCAAACCGCCTGCTAGACCCGTATGCGAGATAATCGCCAGGGTCGTTTCCGATAACGCATTATTAAAGTTAGCGACCTGACTCAACGAAAACACGATCAAGATCACCACAGCTAATACGCCAAACATCGGGTTTACCTCTAACAGCAAACCAATACCAACGCCCAATACAGCAGCGTGCCCGAGGGTATCACTCAAAAAAGCCAACCGCTGCCACACCATCAAACAGCCCATCGGCGCGGCTATGCTAACCATCATTAAACCGGCGAGAGTACTGCGAACTAAAAAATCGTCTAACAAGTCTGTCATTGTGATCTGTCATGCTGACATGCCTCGCCCGAATGCCTTTGCGAGGACTTGCCAGCCTGACTATCCGCTTGCTCACCAGAAACATCGTGAACATGATCGTGACGATGCGCATAAACGGCGATAGCATCTGCAGCCTGATCACCAAATAGCGCCAGGTACTCGGGGTGCTGGCTGACTGACTCAGGCAAACCGGAGCAACACAGATGCTGATTTAGGCATAACACTTGATCAGTCTTCGACATCACTAAATGTAAGTCATGAGAAACGAGCAGGACTGCGCATTGCAAACGATTACGAAATTCGCTAATCAGCTCATACATTTTTATTTCGCCAGTGACGTCGACCCCTGCGGTCGGTTCATCTAGCACGATTAAATCAGGATCACCCAACGTTGTACGTGCTAGCAATACGCGCTTAAGCTCACCTTCTGAAAGAGAGTGGACCTGGCGGTGTTTTAAGTAGCCAACGCTGGTTTGCGCCAGCGCTTCGTCGACTTCGCTATCCTTCACCCGCTGCGTTAGTTGCATGAGACGCTGAACACTTAACGGCATGAGCGTATTGACGTAAACTTTTTGCGGCAGATAACCAATTTTCAATCCGGGAGAACGCTCAATCGTTCCAGTGTGATTTTCAATCAAACCATTGACGATACTGGTTAGCGTCGATTTACCAGCACCATTTGGCCCTATGATCGTCGTGATTTGTCCTCGATACAGGTCAAAACTAACTTTATCGAGTATTTTCTTGCCGCTGTTTGAATAGCTTATATCGCTGGCTCGCAGCAATAACTCAGCTGTCATTTTGATTACCATCCACTTTACTGCAGTCCCGACAAACACCGGTCATTTCAACCACAGAATGATCCACCTTGAACCCCAGGTTATCCGCCTCAGCCAACAAACTGGAATCAGGGTTATCCAGCTCAGCTACTTTTTCACAAGCGCTACAAATTAAAAACTGAGCCGCATATTGGTGCCCTGGATGATCACAGCTAATAAAGGCATTCTTGCTTTCGATTCTATGCACCAAACCTTCGGCACGTAAAAATTCTAAAGCCCGATACACAATAGGCGGCGCAATCAACTGACTTTTAGCGTCGGCCTCATCCTTTATCTGTCGATTCAAACAGTCCAATATTTCATAGGCGCCCATCGGCTGATGCGATTGTGTTAACAAACTCAAAACTTGCAATCGGCGCGGTGTCAGTTTGACGCGACGGCTTTCACACAGCGCTTTCGCATGACGCATTAACTGATTTTGGCACTGGCTGTGGTCATGCGGTTCAAATGCAATGCATTGTTGTGTATTGTCTTTGCTCATGATGTTATATTATAACGATTTCAATCTAACCACCATCTCTAATCACTCTTATAAAATATGCGCACCTTAATCACCCTTTTCTGTCTATTGCCTTTTTATGCAATAGCCAATGTTAATGTCGTTACCTCAATTAACCCAATACACCAAATTACAAGCACCATCATGCAGGGCGCAGGTAAACCTGAACTGCTCATCAAACAACAGGTTTCTGCCCATCACTTTTCATTTAGACCGTCTCACTTTACTTTAATCAAGAATGCCGACCTGATGATTTGGATTGGCAGTGACTTCGAAAGTGGGTTCCAACGCCTACCCGATATTATGCGCAAGAGCACTCGACAACTCGAATTAATGAAAGCGTTAGGCCTGAAAAATAAAGACGGTCATATCTGGTATTCACCTGACCTCCTGCCGATGATTGTCGATCATATTTCAGCAGCTTTAAGTGACATCGACCCAACCAACAAACCTCTTTACCAAAGTAATAGCAAAAGTCTGATCGACTCAATTCAAACATGGGCCGACGCCACCAACGCAACCATCACTAAGGCAAAACCACGCTATATACTTGACCATGACTTTTTGAGCCACTTTGAAAAGGACATGGGGATTAAGGCGACAGCTGTATTACACGATGGTCATGACCAGCATAGTGGTATCCACGAGTTAAAAACCATCGAGGCTGCTTTGCATGAATCACCCGTAAAATGTTTACTAATGAATGAACCAACAGCGTCGAAGCTAGCCAAAAACTTTGCTGCCGAATTTGGCCTGAAAATTCACAACATCACGCTAACGAGCGACAATGAACAACAATCGTCTGGATTGATCGATAGCCTGAACAGGCTCACTTCCATAATGCAGGAATGCCATTAAGATAAGAAAAACCCACATCAATATTGACGGCTTTGCGATACAATCTACGTTATTGCATTCCTTAACTTAGAAATGCACAACTAATCCGCATTTAACTCGACCATCATGATCAAAGCTACAATTACTAACGACAAAACTGAAAGCCATACTTACACCCTCGATCACTTGAAGGCGCTGACAGCGGCCGATATGACCCGTGTCAATCAGGTCATTGTCGACAATCTGGCATCGCCCGTTGTACTGATCAATCAACTCAGCCAACACATTATTTATAGTGGTGGCAAGCGCTTGCGGCCAATGCTGGTTATGCTTTGCGCTAAAGCCTGTAATTACAAGGGTGGCCAAGATGCCTTGCTCGCCGCTGTTATCGAATTTATCCACACAGCCACGCTATTACATGACGACGTAGTCGATGATTCAGACCTTCGCCGAGGCCAGGAAACTGCCAGTAGCATCTGGGGTAACGAGGCAGCCGTTCTAGTCGGCGATTACCTGTATTCACGAGCTTTTCAGATGATGGTTAAAGCTCAGTCGATGCGAATCATGGATTTACTTGCCAATGCGACTAACACCATCGCCCAGGGCGAGGTTTTACAGTTGCTGAATATAAATAATCCGAGTACCAGTGAAGAGAAATACAACGATGTCATCTACGGAAAGACTGCCTGCCTATTCGAAGCAGCGACTCAGGTTGGTGCGATTCTAAGCGGATCAGATAAGCGGACTGAACAAGCGCTTAAAGATTATGGCAAGCACCTTGGCACAGCATTTCAGCTCATTGACGATGCGCTGGATTACACCGCAAATCCAGATCAACTCGGAAAAAATGTTGGTGACGACCTCGCAGAAGGCAAACCAACACTGCCCCTTATCTTTGCTATGCAACATGGCGATGACGAGCAGCAAGCACTGATACGCAATGCCATCGAAAATGGCGGGCTAGAGCATATTGATGCGATTACTCAAATTATTCACAGCACGGGTGCGCTAGAATATACACACCAACAAGCCATGAATGAAGCCAAACTGGCGAAGCAAGCTATCGAATCACTACCGCCATCAGACTATAAGCAGGCGCTAATATTTTTAGCCGGCTACTCAGTAAATCGAAATTATTGATCAGGCAAACTAACCCCAGTAAATTCTAAGGACTGGCAAAATTTAAATTCCTCACAAGATCTAGCCAATTTTTTAGCCTTGGTTTATTTCTAGTCGAAAACTGCGTCATCGTCAGTGAAGCTTTAGCTGAGATAACACAGATTCGATCCGTCGAAGCCATTACAGAGTATCAATTGCACAACGGACTCGTCGTTTTACTATTTCCAGACAAAAGCTAAAGAAAAAATTAACGCCAATATTGCCTACCGAGTGGACTCCAAACATGAAAACTATGGAGACACCGGCATGGCGCATCTGCTTAAGAACCTTGCCAACATAGCGCGTCAAAGCATCCGAACATAGCCCAGGAACTTAGCGATCACAGCGACAGATCTAACGGCACTAGCTGGCTCGAACCGACCAACTATTTCGAGGTATTTAACGCTAGCAAAGGAAAATTTGGCTGGGCACTGGAGTCTGATCGTATAGCGAACGTGTTTATTGGCAATGGCGCTAATAACCGTCGGTATGAAGCACTCGTCTTAAATGACCTTTCCAACAGGAACAAGGCAGTTGAATATCAGCGAGTTAGGGTATTTTGATCCAGGTAAAACTGAGTAGAAATGGCCGCAAAAATCAGATTAGCCGAATGGCTACTGTATTGCCAAGGAGCCATTAACGTTAAACCATTTAACTGACCGGTGAACGCATTAACTGGACATTTTAGATGGTTTTGAAACGGTCAAATTGACTGATAACCTCATTAAATGGTTCGGGTTTACCAATGCCATAACCTTGAACGTAATCAACACCAATATCATCAAGCACTGCTCTAATTTCATCATTTTCAACGAACTCTGCAATAGTTTTCATACCCATTATGTGACCAATATTGTTAATTGACTCAACCATCGCCCTGTCGATAGGGTCATTGATGATGTCTTTTACAAACATGCCATCTATCTTCAGATAATCGACGGGCAGTGTCTTTAAATAGCCGAATGAAGACAAACCACTGCCAAAGTCATCGAGCGCAAAAGAAAAGCCGATTGTTTTTAAGATGGATAAGAAAGTAGAGGCAGAATCCAAATTCGAAATCGCCACTGTTTCGGTGACTTCAAAGCAAATTTGTCCTGATTTGATCTTGGTACGATTTAATTCTGAAAGAATATACTCAAGAAACTTAGGGTTCGTCACCGATTTCCCAGAAAGATTGATTGAAATAAAGTGAATGTTGTTAAAAAATTCAGAATTACCAGCCATTAACTCAAATGTGTTATTGACAACCCACCTGTCCAGTTTTTCGATTAAGTTATATCGCTCAGCGGCAGGTAAAAATGAACCCGGTGGGATTATCTCGCCCTTTTCGTTTAAGAGGCGCAACAACACTTCGTAATGCATTTCGTGATTGCCACTGATGCCTTTGATCGGTTGTGCATAAAGACAAAAACGCTCATCATCAAATGCCTGATTAATTTGTGCTACCCATTGCACTTCACTTTTACGCAGAGCCATTTCGGCATTGCCTGGGTGATAAACATGTATTTGGTCACGGCCCAGTTCTTTTGCCATATAACAAGCCGCATCCGCTTGCTGGAGTAACTTTGTTATCTCTTGAAAACCGTCTGTTATGGCAACCAGTCCAATACTCAGTCCAATTCGAAAAACCTGCTTATCCCATAAAAACTGAAACTCTCTTGTGGCAATGAGTATGAGCTCTGCTAATCCTTGAGATTGATCTATCGTGCTGTTTTCTATTAACAAGCCAAACTCATCTCCGCCCAGCCTGGCTAGTGTGGCACTATCTCCAACGACACTCTGCAGAATACCACCCAGTTGGCGCAACAGATCATCGCCAGCTATGTGACCGCAAGTATCGTTGATAATTTTGAATTGGTCGAGATCTAGAAAGCACAATGCGTGTTCCGTTCTGTCCTTCTGGATTGAAGAGAGCAGGCAATTCGTGCGTCGCTCAAATTCAGAGCGATTGATCAAACCAGTTAGTGCATCGTGAGTGCCTTCATACTTGAGTTTATCTTCATTGCTCTTTCGCTCAGTGATGTCCTGAAGGGTTCCGAATGCCCCAAATAATATGCCATCATTATCAAACACACGCTCACTTTTTGTATAGACGTGGCGAGTATCGCCCGAGGAAGTGATGATCCTATATTCAAAATCCATGCTAGTGTTTAGTCGTTTAGAGCTTTTACTTTCTTGTTTGAAGAGCGCCTTGTCGTCGGGGTGAACTAAATCTAATTCTGCATCAGTACTAATAAAATAATCGAGCGCTTCGGGCACCGTCATTCCAAATAATTTTGCATACTGATCTGAGCAGAAAATTAATTTGTCTTCCACGAAATCCCAGTGAAAGTGACCCATGCTCCCCATCGCTTCCGACTGACTAAATAGGACATTACTTTTCCGAAGCTGTTCTTCGGCTAGCTTTCGCTTTGTGATGTCTTGAACGGTTCCAAATGACTGTAAACATGCGCTATCATTATCGAGTGATAGGTCGCTACTAGCATAGAGATGGCGGGTATCACCCGAGGAAGTGATGATCCGGTATTCAAGATCCGTCCTATTGTGTAATCTGTTAGGCCCATATACAGCTCGACTAAAGTTTTCCTTGTCATCTGGGTGAACTAAATCTAATTCAGCATCATTGCTAATGAAATAATCGAGCGCTTCGGGCACGGTCATACCATATATTCGTGCAAACTGATCTGAGCAGGAAGCTAATTTACCTTCCACCAAGTCCCAACTCCAGTGCCCCATGTTGCCCATGACCTCTGCCTGACCAAAGAGAGCCCGACTTTGTTGCAGCTCGTCTCTCACGCGTCTTATTTGGGTGACGTTCTGGACAGTTCCAACTGTCTTAATAATCACGCCATAATCATCTAATACGGGCTGGCCTATTTCATGTAGGTAAACCCGCTTACCTGCCTTATCAATACGACAGTACTCAATGTCCCACCCTTGTTTACTTTCAACTGCTGAATCAACAACCTGAATATATCGCTCTCGATCGTCCTCACTAATACATTCTCGACCTTCTTCGTTGCTTGTTACCACCGCCATCATCTGCTCAACTGTCATATTATTGAGATTGGCATAATGTTTCGAGCAAGTAATATAACGACCTGCTATTGCATCCCACTCCCAATAACCCAGATCACCAAATTGCTCTAACTGGGTAAATATGATATTGATTTTCTGCAGTTCACCTTTGCTTTGACTAAGACCGTGAAGTTCTTTACGGAGACTTTCATTTTCTAAGAGCAGCTCGTGTTGGTTTACTTTTTCATCCATACAGTAGGTACATTTTGAATAACAGTTAAGGTTGATCGAACCGCAATCATCTATGAAAGATAAGTGTAGATTAAAATAATCCCTTTATAGTAACGAGACCACAAAAAAATAGATTCACCTATTTACCTGCAAAAAGAAATGGATCAATAATCCCTTAAGGTCAGTAAATCTGCGATGTAAAATCTAAATAATAAATGCTAAATGACCACTGCATTTGCCATCAAGAGTCATTTAAATGCTGCCAAGAACGCCCACTAATTTGGCCAATTATTTATACTAGGGAAGTTAATGCACTCAAGGCAGGGGCTTTAAAATCTTATATTATGTCCAAACAAAAGCGTCCCCTCCGATTTGTTTTACAGCCATCAGTGGGCATGACATTGCGCGGCCCATGAGTTAAACCTTCCTTGGCCCCGAGATAAGCAAGTTGACCCTCAATAATACTATAAGACATAGCCGCGGCTTCACGCTGATAGAACTGGTTGTTATTATTGCATTGCTGGGTATTACAGAGCTTGGTAAGCATATTGGCTCATTAATACGAAAAATAAATAAGCCGCATGCCCTCAAGCCAAAAAAATCACTGTACTGAGCTTGTCGACCGCTGCAAATTTTTCCAGTCTTCACCTAAACCAACAACAGCATCAGGTGCTTCCAACATTCCCTTACCCTTTATAATGTCAGCCGCTCTTTCAGCTAGCATTATGGTTGGAGAATTTAAATTGCCATTAGGAATCGTTGGAAATATCGACGAATCAACAACCCGCAATCCTTCGATACCATGCACTCGGGTTTCAGAATCAACCACCGCCATATCATCTTCGCCCATTTTGCAGGTACAAGAAGCGTGATAGGCGCTTTCAACAGCACTACGCACGAAAGAATCAATTTCTTCATCACTTTGCACTGACTCACCCGGCTGTATTTCTGATCCTCTAAAGGCATCCATCGCGGGCTGATTGATTATCTCACGAGTCAACCGAACACAAGCCCGGTAGGCTTCAATATCGTCCTGATGTTGGAGGTAATTAAACCGAATTTCAGGCTTATCAGCCACATTCGGCGTCATCGCCTTTATAGTGCCACGACTGTGCGGTTTGTTGTGACCAACATGGACCTGAAAACCGTGTCCATCAAAGGCCGCGTTGCCATCGTAACGCATCGCCGCGGGCAAAAAATGGTATTGAATATCCGGCCATTCAATACCTGGTTTGGAGCGAATAAAAGCACAAGATTCGAAATGGTTAGTGGCGCCCAAACCAGTTTTCGTCAACACCCATCGAGCACCAATTAAAAATTTACTCAACAGGCCTAATTTGCCATTCAATGTAATGGGTTGCTTACATTTAAACTGAAAATAGAATTCCAGGTGATCTTGTAGATTTTCACCCACGCCGGGTAAATCATGCTTCACCTCGATACCGGCTTGATACAACACCTGTGCCGGACCGATACCTGATAACTGCAACAGATGAGGTGAGCCGACCGAGCCAGCGCTCAGTATCACTTCGCGATTTGAATGTACCTGCTGAAGACTTCCATCTTTTATGAATTCAACACCAACCGCTTTCTTGTCTTCAAGCAATACTCGCTGCGTTAAAGCATCGGTGATTACGGTGAGATTCGGTCGACTTAATGCCGGTTTCAGGTAGGCATTAGCAGTTGACCAGCGCACGCCGTTTTTCACTGTCATGTGCATCGCACCAAAACCTTCCTGTTGACGCCCATTATAATCGCCAGTCTTCATGTAACCCGCCTCTGCACCCGCATCGATGAAAGCACCGTACAAAGGATTTTGCATATTATTACCGTTATTAGTCGCCAACGGGCCTTGCTTGCCACGGTACTCATCGCCACCAAACGACCAGGTTTCAGCTTTTTTAAAATACGGTAAACAATGACTATACCCCCAATTTTTCGCACCCTTCGATTCCCATTCATCGAAATCTTTTGCATGACCTCGCACATAAACCATGCCGTTAATAGATGACGAACCACCTAATACCTTGCCTCGTGGGCAATGCATTCGGCGATCATCTAAATATTTTTCAGGCTGAGACTCGAAAAACCAGTTGTAATTAGGCATATTCATCGGGATCGACAAAGCCGTCGGCATTTGAATAAAGATACTCTTATCACTACCACCAGTTTCCAGCAACAGGACAGAGACATCCTTATCTTCGCTTAGTCGGCTCGCTAATACGCAACCCGCCGAACCAGCGCCAACAATGATGTAATCGTAAGTCTGTGTCATAACAATAATCTCTTAAATTTGTAAGCCTGTACTTTCAGGTTTAGCCTTCAGGTTAATTGGCGATCAAGGTAGTCGAGCGCTACCGCTTTGGCCTTTGGCGTATCAAAGCCCTGTTGCTCAAAAGCACCCCGCAACCATAAACCATCGATTAAAGCGGCCATGCCGTCAGCCGCCATTTTTGCTGCATCGGGCGCGAGTAATCTGCGATACCAAAAAACTAGATTGGATAGTAATCGACGTTTGTAGACGTTTTGTAATTTAGCTAGTGAAGGCACATGCATCGCTAGAGACCAAAAAGCCAACCAACTCGTGACAAACCTGGGCGAGGTTTGATGATGCGAAAAATTGCCTTCAATAATTGCCCATATTTTCTGCCTGGGTGTCGCAGCCTGATGCACTCGACTTGATACTGCCTCACCGAGATCAATCAATATTTTACGCATGGTCGCCTCGACCAGTTCATTTTTACCACCAAAATAATGTCCGATAATGCCGGTCGAAACACCTGCCAGACGGCTAATCTTAATGATCGTCGTATCAGCCAGCCCGAACTGGAATATCGACTCACAAGTAGCATCAATTAGCTGAGCACGACGAAGCGGCTCCATTCCAACTTTGGGCATAACAATCTCACTAATAGGATGGCACCAATTATTTCATATTTTATATTGAACAATCAATTAATAATAAAGCCACGATGCCTATGGATTTTTCAACCATGGCTCAATGTCACCCGTTTCAGGCCGAAAATAACAAATCATTCGCTCTTTAGTGGCTGAATCCTGTTCTGCCTTCCAGGGTGCTACACCATGCAAAGCTAGCCTATGTACTAAATAAGCCTCGCCTGGTTTGGCACTGATCTCGGCACGCCGACAGGTTTCAAAGATTTTGCGCCTAACTTCATGATACCCATCAGTGACATCTATAGAACTCCATTCGTCAGGGCGACGATTTTGAAACATTGATTCGAATGCTTCACGCACAACCTCATGAGACCCCTCCCACATCACGAATGGTGACGCGTCACTATCGAAATCAAGCAAAGGAATCGCCAATATAAAACCATGACATTCACGAAGGAATCTTCTCCGATCAGAGCCTTCAGGCAAAAGTCCATCAACATGTGCTGCGTCTCGATCTCGACGAAATTTGAATGCAGCCTCTGACTCGGTCTCCATGCGCTGCGGATAACCGGGGTAACAGATTGACACTTGCGCCTTATCCCAGCCGAACCCAGATAAGCCACTCGCTGATAAACCAAAGACCTGAGCAATAAAATCAACCGCATCACCACCTAATGCCGGGCCAGAACCAACCGAACCATCACTGCCATTGGGTAGAATATTGACCCCAGCAAACCAGGTGTCACCACAGCGCAACCATTTTGCATTGTCGGGTTCGAGAACCGCAGACCGAGCAACCGGTAGCGCAGATTCGATCCATTTTAATAAATCGGAATCGAATTCAAATCGGCACCAACCTCGCGCGAAAAACTCAGCCTTTTTTAGCGCCATATTATCTAAACTAATATTGCGTTCTTTCATATGCCTATATCTATCTTGCACTCGATAATGCGAATGCTATCATGGTTCGATCTTCTATCAATCGGCACGAATCAGCCTAAACTGACGCCTTGTCTGCTATAGAGAAATTTGCTTCGGTCAACATTTTGGATCAGTGAAATGAACGGGACTTCAGAACATAAAATTGCTCAACTCGATTGCTGGCAATCCTCAGTTGAAATAGAGCCGTTGAGTGGTGGCATGACTAACTTAAACTTCAAGGTTAGCGACTGTGCTGAAAAATATGTTGTGCGGCTCGGCTCTGACGACCCAGTTCATTTGATTTCTCGGGCTAATGAAAGAGCGGCCTGCAAAGCAGCGTTTGAGGCAGGCCTATCACCAGAACTAATTCATGCTGAACCGGGCGTATTAGCAGTTCGCTTTATTGAGGGTCAGATGTTTCAGGAATCGAATGTTAGAAATAACCTGAACCTCGCTCGCATCACAACATTATTAAAACTGCTTCATCAAACCATCCCACAAAAACTTGACTCGCTTTGAACAAGCTTTCGACAACTTTCAAAGGCATTATTAATAACAACCAAACATTAGGCGTGCCTCTAAAAAAAAAAATTTTAGAGGCACGCCAGCTAACTTCTCACTTCAAAGGTACCACTATGCAACTTGACCTTAATTTTGTTCGCCAGCAGTTTTCCCAACTAGACGACTACCCGGAAGTCGTTTTCGCTTCGAATGCTGGTGGCAGCTTTGTATGTAACCAGGTCAACGATTTAATGGACCATTACGATCGTCATACTCGCGTTCAGCCTTATTCTTGTTTCACTCCATCACAGGAAGCGGGACAAGCAATGGATCGAGCCAAACAAGCCTGGGCCGATGCGTTAAACATTAGCCTGTCTGAACTCACCATAGGACCCTCGACGT
>CAXMOZ010000056.1:0-41314 GCA_964195315.1 uncultured Acidimicrobiia bacterium
GCCCGCAAAGGCGCTATGATGAGTCACGAAGCTATCCCAAACGAAAATCTAAAGGTCGAAGTTGATGGTGAAAATCTGGGGCTCTATGAATTCGACAGTAAAATCGCCAAGCACTATTTCTGCAAAACCTGCGGCATATACCCCCACAATGAAATGCTCCGAAAGCCCGGTCACATGCGCGTCAACCTGGGTTGCGTTGATGGGCTGGACACCAGTGATCTGGAAGAGGTACTTTTTGATGGCAAGAACTTGCTATGAAAGGTCCCTTTCTGATATTGGCCTTCATTACCCACTCATCATAACTAAGTAGCTCCTAATAAATCATGGCACACCTCTTCATTCTTTCGTCAATAGCTTTTAAATAGTCTGTCGTCACCGCCGATCTTCAGGGCAAATTACTGTTAGAGCGTTGTAAATATTGCGCTGTGTGATCGTATTTCTGACGTTGAAGAGATTGTATTTAACTTCCGAGAAGCCCCAAAAGTAGGCATTGAGCCGAAGACATTACTTCAGGAGCAAGTCGACTGAGGACAAAGATAAAATACGACACTATGAATTCTCACTGAAATCATCTTCCCCATCTAGTACGGGAGTATTATTATTTTGGATAGCAAATAGTCCCAAATCGACTACACTTGATATGAAGGCGATAAGCGAACGGCAGTAATTTATTGGTACAACTAGTGAGAAAACATGACTGATCTACTCGAAAAATTAAAGGAAATTTCCATACAGACCAATGAATCAGATGCACCATTTATCATAGCTGCAATAGATCTCATCAAAGAGCTGGAAGCTAAATTGGCTACCCACGAGGACGATACCACTGATTGGCACGCCGCTGTCGAGGCACAAATGGGGGACAGGAAAAATAACAAGTGAAATGTCTGGGATTTGACTTTTAATAGTGACAAACAGGGGCGTGCTGATCTGAGTATTCTCAGCTTAAGTTTGATTGCCGGCTATCGACTCAAATTAAGTAGTCATTAAATGCAGTTAGGTAGGATGCTCTGACCACTCAAAGCAGTCTATTTCGAGGCGTTAACTGAAAAATCAGGATGAGTCATTCTCTGCGTGGTGCTTGGATTCTTGAACGCTGAAGCACGGTTCAACAGTGACGTAGCTAGCTCTACTTTTACCCTGGACTCAGCATTAATAGATTTTAAAGTGAGCGGTATTTTCACCGATTCCTAATATTAGAAGTTGCTGTCAAAAATCATAGTCTTTACAAAAAATTTTAGCAGTTCATAGCAAATCTATTTTTTAAAGTGTGTTCCTGCCAGGGTTAACATAAGGACTTCTGGTGTTGTCAACTTAACCATATGGAAGTCAAATGTTACCCTAGAGGTTAGACAAATTGCTCCACTCCCTCAATTTACACGAACCAACCCACTAACCTTATTCAACTAATTAAAACCAATATTTCTTAATGTACGATAAGAACTTGCTGATAAGAGATGACGGTCTTGGCGTGAAAGATTATTAATTGCGCTGCGAACAGAGAAAAATCGCTGGGCGTGGCCTGCTGATTTGATCAGGCGTATTTTCCTTTCTTGTTGACGTGTTCGTTGGTGTCAATTCTCAGCTCGGTTGTTTTGGTACTGGCCCGTCTCATGCACCGCTGATAGTCTCATCTCTCTATGAGCGTGGTCAGTTGCCACGTGCCCCACCAACAAGGACTATTGTGGCATGATTAAAGTCATTCGCGACTCATTGTTCAGTCAATTTTATTACTGGCGAAAACCGGTAATGGATCGCTTTGATCGTCACCATCAAGATGGCTATTTTATGACTGGTATCGGCACACAGTATTGGTTTACGCAGCGATGAAAACTGGTGTCAGAGTGAAAATAGTCAACCCACGACTGACCGATACACTCCTCGGCTCATTCAAATCCCCATAGTAACTCGGCACTTTGCACTACCTTGGCTACGCCCCGCGGTTTCGTCCCTGGTGGCCTGTCCGACGCCTGCCCTCTGATCTTCGTGCCATTGTGCGAGTGCATTGCTATGTGGGCAGGCATCTGACAACCCTTAACAACTGCTGACTTACAGGATTAATTCTTGAATGGCCGCTATTCGATGGCAAATCCAGTTATAACGATTTTCAACCTGGTCTTTAATCCCTAAAATCTAATTCAGTTTGTGTCACTACGATTGTATCGTGAAACATCTTGAATTGTGATTTATCGAGACTCGCCGTATGCTTCTTCTCAATTGCATAAAAGGACTTATCGGCAGCTGCCTATCGCTCGGCACAATGACAATATTCGCTTTTGATGATTTGTTAACGCTAGCCTGAGCCCGTATTTTCATTTTTAGAGAATGAAACTACGAGTTTGAGTTTTGACTATTGGCAAATCTAGATTTAGCTTTTCTAGAAATTATAGCCATCCATGGCAAATCCAGAAATAACAGTCAGAATACCGGCAAATCCAGATTTAGCGATTTTCAATCTAGTTTTAATCGCCAGAATCTAGTTTTAGGTGAGTCCCTACGGCGGGTACGGACAGATTTAATCCCAGTTCAGTGCGCCACCGGTTTGATACTCTGTAACTCGTGTTTCAAAGAAGTTCTTTTCTTTTTTAAGGTTGGCCTGCTCGTCTAACCAGGGCAGTGCATTTTGTGCACCAGGGAAAGGAGTGGCATGGTTTAGGGAGCTGGCACGTCGATTGGCAATAAAACGGAATTGCGCAATATGGTCGGTTGCGTTGTAACCCAAAATTGGCTCAGGTAGCAAATAGTGTGCGTATTGAGTTTCGGCAGCTTCGGCTTCTTCCCACATGTGCTGGATGGCTTTTGGATTGAGTTTTAATTTTTCTTCAATAACAATCTGGTTGCAAACACGAATACCAAAAGAGGCATGCATCACTTCGTCACGCATGATGTATTGTAATTGCTCTGATGTTCCTTTCATTAAGCCACGACGTTGCAGTGCGAAAATGGGGCTAAAACCATTATAAAACCAGGTGCCTTCGAAAACGCCAGCGAAAAAGGTGTAAGACATAACGAAATTCTCTAACTCGTCACGATTTGTCAAATCGATGTCGGACCTTAATACGGAGTTAAGCCGATTATTACAGAGTTGTATCTTTTGATTGATTTCTGGAACAACACGGTAACGATTATAAATTTCGCCCTGGTCTAAGCCCATTGTTTCGATGCAGTGCTGGTAGGTCCAGGTGTGCATGGCTTCTTCATAAACCTGGCGAGCCTGATAGATTTGTAATTCGGGTGCGGTCATTTTTTCCATGACAGCAAGGCCGATATTTCGCATCGCTAAAATGTCTGAAGTTGTTAGATAAGACAGCACGTTTTCATAGACATGGCGTTCTTCCAGAGTCAACTTGTGTTGGAAGTCATGCAAATCTTGCGTCATGTTAACGTCGAGCGGGGTCCAATGGTTTTTATTGGCGTTGAGGAAATAATCCCAGGCCCAGGGGTATTTGAATGGCGCTAGCTGATTGATATCAGCCAGGCCATTCACGACGCGCTTGTCTTCTGCATTGATCGGCTTAGCTGCAATAGGGCTGATGGTCGGTCTTTGGATGTCGGAACGCTTTTCGTGCCCAACTGTCGGCTGTTGTGTCTTGTCGAGATTAATCGGAGCATCATTTGAGGATATATGATGTTCAGCCACTACGGCTGCAGCTACTCCGGTAGTTGCTACTTCTGGCGTTCTTGGTGTTGGTGGTGCGAGTGGGTTATCCCAATTAAACATGCTTATCTCCGATATGAATTTGGTTTTTTACTATGCTGTGATGCTTATTGACAGGCGTCACAATCTGGATCCAGAATCGAACAAACCTTTGGTTCTGACTCAGCGGCTGTGATTTTAGGCTCACTAGTACCGGTCTTCTCTACCGCTGTTGCACCCAGTGAACGAAGGTAATAGGTGGTTTTGAGGCCACGAACCCAGGCTAGCTTATAGAGATTGTCGAGCATTTTGCCCGATGGTTCTGCCATATATAGATTGAGTGATTGACCTTGATCTATCCACTTTTGACGACGTGAACCGGCTTCAATTAACCAGCGTGAATCGATTTCAAATGCGGTTGAATAAAGTCGCTTTAGCTCATCCGGTACACGGTCGATGCTTTGCACACTGCCATCATAATATTTGAGGTCATTGATCATGACATCATCCCAAAGTCCGTGAGATTTAAGGTCGTCTACGAGATAAGGGTTGATGACAGTGAATTCACCTGACAGGTTTGATTTAACATACAGATTTTGATAAATAGGCTCGATTGACTGACTGACACCACAAATATTCGAAATGGTGGCAGTCGGCGCGATAGCCATGGTATTTGAATTACGCATACCCACTGTCATGACGCGTTGACGTAGGCTTTCCCAGTTCATTTTTGAGCTGTCGTCTTGTTGCAGGTACTCACCACGAGCGGCTTTTAAATCAGCTATCGAGTCGATAGGCAATATTCCCTGACTCCAGAGTGACCCGGGGTAGCTTGAATAAGTGCCACGTTCTTCAGCGAGGTGGGTTGAAGATTGAATAGTGTAATAGCTGACAGCTTCCATTGACTCATCTGCGAACTCGACGGCTTCCTCGGAGCTATACGACATATGTTGCTTATACAGTGCATCCTGGAAACCCATTATGCCAAGGCCAACAGGTCGATGACGTAGGTTTGAGGTGCGCGCCTGTGGAACGCTGTAATAGTTGTAGTCAATTACATTGTCGAGCATACGCATTGCGGTGTTAATGGTTTTTTCGAGCTTCTCGAGGTTTAGTCCTTTTTCATCGACGTGCTGTGGCAAATTGACTGAACCAAGATTACACACCGCAATTTCGGTGTCAGACGTATTCAGTGTTATCTCGGTACAGAGATTCGATGAGTGAACCACGCCTGAGTGACGCTGAGGTGAGCGAATGTTGCAAGGGTCTTTAAATGTTATCCAAGGGTGGCCTGTCTCAAACAGCATGCCAAGCATCTTTCGCCACAAATCTTGTGCAGGAATTTGACGATAAGAAGTAATTTCACCTCGAGCAGCTTTTGCTTCGTAAGCTTCATAAGCGGCGTCGAATTCTAAACCATAAAGTTCGTGGAGCTCAGGTACCTCTTCTGGTGAAAATAGCGACCATTGAGCGCCTTCTACAACGCGCTTCATGAAAAGATCAGGAATCCAGTTGGCGGTATTCATGTCATGGGTACGACGTCTTTCTTCGCCTGTGTTTTTACGCAAGTCGAGGAAGTCTTCGATATCGAGATGCCAGGTTTCAAGGTAAGCACACATAGCGCCTTTGCGCTTGCCGCCTTGATTGACCGCAACGGCAGTATCATTGGCTACTTTGAGGAAAGGAACAACACCTTGTGATTTGCCATTGGTGCCTTTAATGCGTGAATCCATGGCTCGAACACGAGTCCAGTCATTGCCGAGGCCACCTGCAAACTTGGAAAGCATGGCGTCGTCTTTGATCGCACTGAATATGCCATCTAAATCGTCGGGTATGGTCGTCAAATAACAGCTAGAGAGTTGTGGTCTTAGAGTTCCTGAGTTGAAAAGGGTAGGTGTGCTGCTCATGAAATCGAAAGACGATAGTAAGTTATAAAATTCAATGGCTCGTTCTTCGCGATGCACTTCATTTATAGCCAGGCCCATTGATACGCGCATGAAAAATGCTTGCGGTAGTTCGAACCGACACTCTTCATGATGAATGAAGTAACGATCGTAAAGAGTCTGTAATCCAAGATAGGTAAACAGGTGATCACGTTCGGGCTTTAATGCATCACCCAGTTTCTTGAAATCAAAGTTAAGTAGTTCGGTATCCAGTAACTCAAGCTCAGCAGCTTTTTTAACATACTGATGAAAATACTGTGGGTAACGATCAGCCATTTCAATATAGGTAGCTGTGGGTGAGCCATCGTCCATAAAAGTGAGCGTTTCAGTACGCATCTCATCTAGCAATAAACGCGCGGCTACTTGTGAATATTGTGGTTCAGAATCGATTAATCCTCGGGCACTCATGACGGCAGTTGGGCTGACATCAGACGCAGGCACGCCATCAAACAAGTTCCTAAGGGTGTCCTTATAAACACGATCTGAATCTACGCAGTCAAGTCCATTACAGGCGTCGTTAATGACGGTTCTAACACGAGCAGTATCCAATAGTTGGAGGCTGCCATCTTTTAACTTGACGTTAAGGCCAAGAGGTTCATCGATATCTTGAGTGGCGGGTGAGTCCTTTTTTTCCTGTGCACGAGCATTCGTGCGGTTCTCGCGGTAGAGGACATAAGCGCGGGCAATTTTTTGCTCACCATTACGCATCATTGATAATTCGACTTGGTCTTGAATGTCTTCGATATGGAAAGTGCCGCCACCAGGTTGACGACGAGTTAAAGTCTCGACGACTAGATTGGACAGGCGTTCGACTGTCTCATGTACCCGTGTCGATGCTGCTGCCTGACCACCTTCGACCGCCAGGAATGCCTTGGTCATCGCAACCGCAATTTTGTTTTTATCAAAGCTGGTCAGTTTGCCGTTGCGACGCACAACATTATAGATACTACTAAGCGTGTTATTTTGATCCTGAGAACTGCTGCTCCCTTGGCTCAACGCAGTAGCGGTGGCAGTCTCTGTGAGAGGTGAGTCGATATTTTGCATTGTAGAAGCCCGTTCCATGATTTTTAATTTTACTGAGAGAAAGTCAATTCTTAAGGCCGTTTTAAATCAATGTCGGATATCTTGCAGTTAGATATCGACGGAGCATTGCTTTTCGGTCGCAAAACATTCTTTCCATTATTTTATGCACTCAGCTATTCCGGAATATTTTCTAAAATAGCACCTAATAAAGAACGGCTATTTGTAGGCTTCTAATGGCTTTACCGAAGAGAAGCTAGAGTCTGGTAAGTCTGGCTAGAGTGATTATTTTTATTGCCGCTCAATTATAGCGGCAATAAATAAAAATCACAATATAATGTGGCTAGAGATGAGACAAAACACACTATATAGTGTTTTGTCTGTGGGGTAGTAGAGGACAACCTGTGGATAAGTTGGGTGCTAATGGTATGAAGTATATGAAAATACAAGGTTTATTAACGAACCTTAATGACTTCTGACATTGCTGATGACAGTATCAGTCCTGGGCTTGGAGTTTTATTTATGAATCATCAAAAAACAATAGATAAAAGATATCGTTTGGGCATTGATTTAGGTGGTACAAAAACTGAAATAGTCGTTCTGGATGAGCAAAATAATACGATATTGCGCAAACGGGTGGTAACACCTGGGGATGACTACGATGCCATTTTGGCGTTACTGGGCAACTTAGTGGCTGAAGCCGAGAAAGTGGTTGGAAAAACATTAGCAGTTGGAATCGGTACACCGGGTGCTATTTCTCCGCGCAGTGGGTTGCTCAGAAACTCCAATACTACTTGTATGAATGGAAGAGCCTTTAAAGACGACTTTGAACAGCTTCTTCAGCGTCATGTCTATATTCAAAATGATGCGAATTGTTTTGCGCTCTCAGAAGCCACTCATGGCGCTGGCCAAAATCATGCCGTCGTTTTTGGCGTTATCATTGGGACTGGCACTGGAGCCGGTCTAGTGGTGAACGGGCAATTAATTATTGGCCCCCATGCCGTCACAGGGGAATGGGGGCATAATCCATTGCCCTGGCATACTGAACAAGATGGAAACCCTCTTTGCTACTGCGGTAAGCGGGCTTGTATTGAAACCTTTCTTTCGGGGCAGGGGCTGGCGGCTAATTTCCTCAGAACCCATGGTGTCGCACTATCGTCTGAGCAGATAGTTGCGCAGGCAAGGTTAGAGGATAAACATTGTTTGACAGCGATGGCAGAATATTTTGATCAAATGGCTCGTGCTTTGGCTCATGTCATTAACTTAATCGACCCGGATGTGATTGTGTTGGGTGGTGGTATGTCAAAAATTGCAGAGATATATCAACAGGTACCTCATCGATTGGCAGACTATGTTTTTTCGGACTACGTGGAAACGCCACTATTACCCGCAACTCACGGTGATGCGAGTGGTGTATTGGGTGCTGCACTTTTATCTGTCAATTAATTCAATAACTAAATTCTATTAAAAGTTAATATATAATTGTTATCTTTAATCATAACAATGATAATTTAGACTAGAATTTCTATCATAGCGATAAGAACTTTTCGATAGGAAATATAATATCAAAACACCAGCGATTAACACCCTTGCAGTTGATGAAATTTCTGGTTTCTCTAAATTAGACTTTCTTGTGTCAGAAGTGACTCAACTAATTAGCTTGCCTGATATCTATTACCGTCTTGAAGCGGCATTAGAAAACCCCTCTTCTACGCTCGAAGACTTTTCTTCGCTGCTTGCTGCTGACCCAGATCTTTGTGCGCGTTTGTTAAGTATGGCTAATAGTGCCTTTTATAGCTTTCCTTCCAAGATTGATACCATTGATAGGGCGGTTAGCACCATTGGGTTACGCCAAATACGCGAATTAGTACTTGCGACCTCAGTGATGAATATGTTCAATAAGGTGCCGATTGGAATGGTCAATATGAATTCATTTTGGGAGCACAGTGTTGCTGTTGGTGTGTTTGCAAAGTCCCTCGCTCAATATGCGGGTTTGTCTAAGCCCGAAGGGTTTTATGTCCCTGGTTTATTGCATGATATTGGCCGGCTTGTGATGTATTTAAAAGTGCCGGACTTAATGCAGAAATTATTGCTTCAACGAGAAAATAAGGCGCAGCTTCTATTTATCCTGGAGCAGGAAATATTATCTTATACCCATGCTGAAATTGGTGGCAGATTGCTCGAATTTTGGAAGGTCCCACAGTCAATTTACGAGCCAGTGTCTTTTCATCATAGGCCAGATCAGTCGGGTGAATTTGCAACCATGAGCAGTGTTGTGCATATTGCTGATGCTTGGGTTAATAAATATTCAGTTGGCAGTAGTGGCGAATGTCTTACTCCGGATATTCACCCAGAAGCTATGCGTTTATTGGGAATTGAAGAAAGCGAACTTGATGAAGTTTGGAGAATTGCTATTGATGACATTAATGATGTCATCAAGCAGTTTGTCTCTCATTAGAGATGTGCATCAGTGAGGTTATTGGGTGCTCACCTTTAGCCTAGCTTCACTTAACTAAGTACTAGCGTTGCTAATCCTAGGAATGCAACAATACCAACAACATCGGTCACTGTCGTCAGTATCACGCCTCCTGCGATAGCTGGGTCGATGTTTAATTGACGTAAAGTTAACGGTATCAATACACCTGCAAAAGCACCTGCGACTAGGTTGACCACCAGTGCGATACCAATTACTGCGCCAATACTGAAATTCTCGAACCACATAATGGAAAACGTTGCGACTACGATAGCCCATACCAAGCCATTGAGTATGCCAACCAGAATCTCTTTTTTTATCAACGAGCGATAGTTTGAGCTGCCAAGCTGACCCAGCGCCATTCCCCGTATAACCAGTGTCAGAGTTTGTGAACCTGCGATGCCGCCCATGCTCGGCACGATGGTAATGAGAATGGCCAGGGCGACAACTTGCTCAAGTATATTTTCGAAGAAACCAATAACGCCAGCAGCCAGAAAGGCAGTCAATAAATTGATGCCTAGCCATATACCTCGTCGTTTTGCACTGGTAATAACAGGCGAAAACATATCATCGTCTTCCGATAATCCAGCCATACTCATAATAGAATGCTCGCTTTCCTCACGAATAACGTCGACCACGTCGTCTATCGTAATTCGACCGATCAATTTGTGCTGTTCGTCGACGACTGGGGCGCTAATTAAGTCGTAATTTTCGAATTCACGTGCGACCTCGGCATCTGAAATATGGGCGTACATCGCATCTATATCGGTACGCATGATGTCCTGAACCAATGCTTCTAACTCATTGGTGAGTAGGTCGGCCAAATATAATGCACCTAGATAGTGGTCGTGACGATCGACAACAAATAGCTGATCTGTCTGATCTGGTATATCACCCCGCATCCTCAAATAACGCAGCACAACATCCAGCGTTACGTCTGCTCGAATGGTGACGTGATCAAGATTCATCAAGCCGCCAGCAGTATCCTCGCTATAGGAAAGTACTGATTCTAGTCTTTCGCGTTTATGAGTATCGAGGGTATGTAATATCCCGACCAGTTTTTCTGTCGGTAACGAGAGCAAAATATCGGCTTGATCATCGACATCAGGCAGGGTTTCGATGATGGTTGTAATCTCATCGGCATCGAGCTCTTTGAGTTTGTTGTCACGGACTTCGTCACCCATCTCGAGTAGCACGCCGCCCAGTAATACAGGGTCTATTTGCGGCCAGATAAGATCACGTTGTTGTGAAGGTAAAGACTCGAGTAAGTTGGCTAATTGAACAATGCCGATGCCATCGATGACTCGGGTAATAGCCAAATCATTATCGTCTACTAATGCGAGCGATATATTTTGTCGAAGTTGTTCGATGCTGTCTTCAATCATGGTAATGATTGTAGGCTATGTTGAGGCTAGATTAACAGGTCTTTATCGTGTTGCTTTTTAGCCGAGTGAAAAATCGAATGCAGAGTGTTCGAAATAGTAAGCTTTTGAGTTTATAAGCCGGATTTAGGGAGTGCTATTCAGCTTCATCGAATCGATTCGTAATTAATGTTGAGATCGCTTCTATACAACGAATCTCGTCACTGCCGTCAACCTCCAGGCGTATTTCTGTGCCTTTACTGGCTGCGAGCATCATCACGCCCATAATGCTTTTTGCGTTGACTTTGTTTCCCTGCTTATCAATTAAAACTTCACTTTCAAATTGACTGGCGCAATTGACCAGCTTTGACGCAGCACGAGCATGCAGCCCTAGCTTATTAATAATCGTAATATCTTGAGAAATCATGGTTATCAGTCCTGTATGACACCCTTATGAGCGCCTTCTATTGCGGTCAAGGATAACGCTTGAAGCGATTGGTTGGGATAGTTTAATACACGTAGTAGCATCGGTAAGTTGATACCGCTCACAATACCGATTTTTTTATCTGTGGCGAAATATTTAGCCAAGTTATAAGGTGTCGCGCCGCAGATGTCGGCTAATATTAAAATGCCGTCGCTATCTGAATTGGCTGTATCTAGTTGCGTGATGGTGTTTTTGATCTGGTCGGCATAGCGACCCAAATCACTCGGTTTAAGATTAGCTGAAACTGATATAAAGTTAACGTCGAGTAAGTTGTTCCCTAGAATGGAACCCGCAGTGTCGATTAGCTCTTGCCCGAGTTGATTATGGGTTATCACTAATAAACGAACGGTCATGACAGTTCTCGATGCCTGACGGAGCTATTGTATTTGTTTTTTTCTAACGCGAGGGCGATCTTCTCGGCCAGAAAAACAGATCGATGTTGTCCACCGGTGCAGCCAATTGAAATCGTCATATAACTTCGGTTTTCTTTTTCAAAACAAGGAATCCAGGTAGTGAGAAAATCGTTAATTGAATCAAACATGCTGATCACTTCAGGGAAGCCTTCAAGGTAGTCAATGATGGGGGCATCTCTTCCATTAAATTCCTTTAAGTGACTTTCCCAGTGTGGATTAGGTAAACAACGTACATCAAAAACAAAATCTGTATCGGTTGGTAGGCCGTGCTTAAAGCCAAACGATTGCACCAATATCGCTAACTCAGATGAATTGCTGGGTAATAATCGTTTGATGATCAGCTGACGAAGCTGATGCACATTAAATGTTGACGTGTCGATCACTAAATCAGCTTTTGAGTAGATGTTTCTGAGTAAGTCCTGTTCCAGGTTGATGGCGTCTACCAGGGGAAGCCCCCGGCGCGACAACGGGTGTTTTCTCCTGGTTTCACTAAAGCGGGTGATGAGTTTTTTGATGTCGGAAGTCAGGAATAGTATTTCTACAAAACTGGTTCGTTCTCGCACTTGTTCGATAATTTCATCAAAATGGTCGATATCACCGGCGCCACTTCTGGCATCTATTGCGACTGCAACCAAGTCATAAATAGCAGGTTTGGTGTCGAGCATGGTGTCGATAAAGTTTGGTAGGAGGCCAATCGGTAAATTATCGACACAGAAATAGCCCGCATCTTCCAAAGTATGCAAAGCAACAGTTTTGCCAGAGCCTGACAGACCGCTAACAATGATCAATTTTATTTCATTTTCTTTAATGCTTTGGCTCATGTCATTCATCATTAAGCGGGTTGTTTTCAGCAATAGCGGTGCTCTGGCGTTGGATAAAATCGTCCGCAGCATTGTAGCCGTTCATGTTTAGCAAGTGGTTTCGTGCAGCAGCTTCGACCAGTACAGCCAAATTTCGACCAGGTGCTACGGGCAGGGTTACCTCGGGTATTTCGAGGCCGAGAACATTACGTGTGGTGACATTGTTGCCAAGTCTATCAAATTGTGTGGCGTTCTCATCGGTGAGTGGCACCATATTAACAATGAGCCTGAGAGCCTTATTTCTTTTGAGAGCATTGGCACCAAACATGGCTCGAATATTGACTATTCCTAGCCCACGGACTTCCATGAAGCCAAGAAGTAGGCTAGAGCACTCGCCGTTGACGACGTCTGGAGATATCCTTGAGAACCGGGTGATGTCATCCGAAATCAGGCGATGTCCTTTGGCCACTAAATCGAGCGCTAATTCACTTTTACCGACACCACTTTCCCCCGTCAGAAATAGCCCCAGGCTGTAGACTTCAACGTAAACACCGTGTTCGTCAATATGGTCAGCAAGCACGGGGGTTAGATAATGACGTGTTTTATCGAGTAACTCAGAATCAGCTAAAGAAGACCTAAAAACTGGAATTTTTTGTTGTTCGCATTGATCAATCATAGATTCAGGTAAATGATTGTCAGCGCTTATAATGAGGGCACTAACAGGGCCCTGGAACAAGGTTTTAAGTAGTTTTGTCTGTTCCTGCTGCGTTAGTTTGCGAATATAGCGAGATTCTTGATAACCGACGACCACAATGCTAGATGTGCGAATGACATTAAAATAATCGACTGCTTCAAAGGTGTCGCTAGTTTGACGTGAAACCATGATTTCACGCTCCATACCGACTGAAGCCGAAGCAAAGCTGAGTTGCAATTTATGTTGATAATGTTCGAAAAACTTAACAATCTTGAGTGAAGATTTCATTTCTCGGCTGAGTCAATAATCCGCGTAACATCGCTGGCGGTGTGAGCTGTTCGAATTTCCTCACGAATTGAAGACTGTGAAAATATCTTCGCCAGTGATGCCAATATTTGTAAATGTTCGTCTGTGGCATGCTCGGGAATAATAATGCAAAAAATTAAATCGACTGGTAGATTATCCGGAGCATCAAAGTTAATGGGTTTTGCCAGTTTCACAAAAAAACCAATGGTTTCTTTCTGGTCCGGCAGCCGCGCATGCGGAACAGCGAAGCCATTGCCCAGCCCAGTGCTGCCGAGTCGTTCACGGTCGAGCAAACTATTAAAAAGTTTGGATTTCGCTAGTCCACATTGTGCAGTGACAGTGTTTGCTATGAATTCAAGTAATTTTTTCTTGCTAGAAATATTTGGATCGATGAAAACTCGATCGGAGGACAAAAGTGTGGAGACTATCATTTGATGGGTGAACAATGGTTTAGTTGTCAGGAAATGTGCGCGAATGTTATCCCAAAAGGCATAGTATGCAAGTCTTTAAAAAATGGGCGCTGATTTACTCTATTTTAGAAATCACCGCCCAAACAGTCTAGACCTTTTCTGGGAGTTCTTCTGAAACCTCTAGAGGCTCCTCAATCGGTATTTCTACTCGGCTTCGGTGGCTTTTTATCTTCTCCTTATGTTTCTTTCCTTGCCGGTCAAGCTTATCGATTAGCCCATCGATTGCGGCATACATATCTTCTTTTACATCGTCAGCGTGTAAATTATTACCGCTGACGTGAAGGGTGGCTTCTGCCTTATGCCTTAGTTTTTCAACTGTCAAAATAATATTGATGTCTAAGGCCTGGTCAAAATGACGGTCTAATCGTTGAATTTTATCATGCACATAGTTTCTGATTGAATCCGTGATTTCGACGTGATGGCCACTTAAACTTACTTGCATCAGTTATCTCCTAATAGTTGCCTGAATCGCATTATTGCGAATCAATAGTTGTCTCAGAAGAGACGTTTTCGCTCATTAGATGGTGGTATGTGAAGTGCCTCGCGATATTTTGCGACGGTCCTTCTCGCAACATTAATACCTTGATCACCTAATAGTAGAGCAATTTTGTTATCGCTTAATGGTTTTTCCTGAGGTTCAGCGGCCACTAATTTTTTTATAATGGCTCGAATCGCTGTGGCCGAACATGCCCCTCCATCTGCGGTGCTTACATGGCTAGAAAAGAAAAACTTGAATTCCAGTATACCACGAGGTGTGTGCATAAATTTGTTGGTCGTGACTCGGGATATGGTCGACTCATGCATTTCGAGTAGCTCAGCTATATCGCGTAATACCATTGGCTGCATGGCTTCATCACCGTAATTTAGAAAAGCATGTTGACGCTCTACAATGGCCTGACCAACTCGCAGTAGTGTGTCGTTTCGGCTTTGAAGGCTCTTGATAAACCAGCGAGCTTCCTGGAGGTGGTCTTTCAGGTATGTGTTTTGTTCACTATTGTCGGCGCGTTTTATAAGTCCCGCATATTGGTCGTTAACGCGGAGTCTTGGGGCATTTTCTCGATTGATACTGACTGACCACTGGCCCTGGTGTTTGCGGACATAAACATCGGGAACAATATATTGTGCATGGTTTTGACTGATCAGGTGCCCAGGATGTGGGTTGGTGGTCTGGATCAATTTAATGATGGAGGCTAGTTCTGCATCAGTTGCCTGTAGTCGGCGTTTGAGCAGCGCGACATCATTGCTGGCCAGCTGTTCGAGATGTTTTTCGACTAACACCAGGGCTTTGGTTAGGTGAGGCGTATCTTTGCTGTATTGTCGCAGTTGTATCAACATGCATTCGGCTGGTGTTCTGGCTGACACACCGATGGGGTCAAAGTGCTGAACGAGGTTTAAAATGGCTTCAACCTCGTCAAATTCAATTTCTCCTAGCTGAGCTTCCAGGCCGATATAAATGTCTTCTAAGGATTGAGTTAGGTAGCCTGTGTCGTCTGTCGAGTCGATTATTGCCAGGCCAACTTCATAATCAGTTTCTGACAGCCGCATTCCATTGAGTTGCCAGAGTAAATGTTCTTTTAACGCATCTTCTTCTTTTGCCTGATTCTCGAACATGTCTCTGTTGTCATCATGACTGACTTGAGACGTTGTTGGTGCAGTGTCATAAATTTCATCCCATTGGGCGTCCACTTCTAGCTCATCAGGCAGGGTTTGTTCAGCTCTGCTTTCAGCAATGGTTTCAGCACTTGTCTTGATCTCAGTGTGATCTTCACTGTCGCTGTCGTTATCGCTATTTTTAATTGTTTCGCGGTCTACGAGGTTGACTTCACCAAGGTCGTCGTCCTGTTCCAACAGTGGATTTTCGTCTAGAGTTTGTTGAATTTCGGATTGCAGTTCGAGAGACGAGAGTTGCAGTAGCTTGATGGCTTGCTGCAGCTGAGGTGTCATCGTCAGGCTTTGGCCGATGCGAAGTTGCAGGCTTTGCTTCATAGGCCGATACGACTCCAGAACGAGGTTTTGATAATATTATTATGGTAGGTCATTAATAGCTGTTTTTTGGTCTCTCATAGTTATAGTTATAGCTTAAAATCCTCACCTAAGTAAATCTTTCTGACGATTTTATTTTCGAGGATGTGTTTGGAATCACCCTCAGTTAAAATTTTTCCTTCACCCATGACATAGGCCCTGTCACAGATGCCCAGTGTTTCGCGGACATTGTGGTCTGTGATCAATACGCCGATGTTGCGATTAGCAAGTTGTCTGATAATGTTTTGAATGTCGATGACAGAAATTGGATCGACGCCTGCAAAGGGTTCATCGAGTAAAATAAAGAGAGGTTCGTTCGCGAGGGCACGCGCAATTTCGACTCGTCGGCGCTCACCTCCGGATAGCGATATACCAGTGCTATCGCGTATATGGGCGATTTGAAAATCTTCTAACAGGCTTTCTAGTAACAGTTTTTGCTGATGTGCATTTAAGTCTTTTCTGAGCTGCAAAACGGCTTTGATATTGTCTTCTACTGATAGATTTCGAAAAACAGACGCCTCTTGTGGCAGGTAACCAATGCCTTGTCGTGCTCTCTTATCAACGGGTAGATGGTCGATTGATTGACCATCGAGTTTTATTTGGCCTGAATCGTTATTCACGAGACCAACAATCATATAAAAACAGGTGGTTTTACCCGCACCATTTGGGCCAAGTAAACCAACAATGTCACCACTTTGAATATGCAAAGATACTGATTTAACTACGGATCGTTTTTTGTAGGATTTTGCTAACTCGATGGCTTCGAGCCGATGAGATGTTTGATTTTTTGACATCAACTTTCTTTATTGGCATGTTTAATTTTCATGATCAATTAGCCGGCTGCTTGGGCTGGATGAGCATGCGGACGCGGTTGTCGGGTTCCGGGCTGCCCGCCTCGATGCTATTACTATCAATATTGAGGTTAATTTTATTGCTCTCAATTATGTTGGTTCCCTGAGTTAATTTTGCATTATCGAGTAATAAAAGAGTCGATTCAGATTCGCGGTATTCCATTTCCAAAGCCTCACCAGTGATTTCCATATCGCTATCGTTAAGTTGCCTGAAGGTGGCAGGTGAGCCAGCCATTTTCATTAGCGTGAGTACTTTGTTGTCATTGAAGTAAAGGGTGAGTCGATCAGCATGTATTTCGAGGCTGCCCTGGGTAAACTTTACATTGCCAGTATAGATACTGATATTGTCACTATCCCTGATTTCAAGGCTGTCGGCTTCGACATAGATTGGTTGTTGACTGTCTTCCGATTTTGAATAGGCGAGGGTGGAATAGGCCTGGGTTGCTAATAGCAAGCTTAATAGTAATATTAGTTTAACTATTTTCACGGTAATAAATCGCCCTGGTGTTTTTTAATGTGTATACCTGATTCTTTAGATCAAAAATTGCTTCACTGCCATTAATGATAGCGGTGTCTGATTTGATTTGAATGGTCTTGCTGGCACTAATAAGATCCAGGTCCGGTTGAAATAACATGACTTCGGATCGAACTTGTAATGGATTACTGCCTTCGCGTCGCATGACTACATTTTTCTCTAATAGCAGGTTATTTTGCTCGTGGAATAATTTACCGGTGAGCGATTCTATCTGCCAGTCACCTGCCTCGCGATAAATTTGCATCGTTGGTTTATCGATGAGGCTAATGTTCTCCACTTTTAAGTGTTCCAGGTAAGGGCTTTGCATTTCGAAATCAAGAATGCCCTGGTCATTCATGGATTTATATTGGAGCTCTGACAGGAAGTAATCGATATCGGTCGGAATTTCAAGGTCTGGTCGACTGACCGTTGTCTCTGGCTCATAAAACCAGCCTATGGTAATGGCTGCAATGGTAGCAACTGCAATCACGACGATGATTGGCGCTTTCATTTTAGCTGTCATGTTTTACCATCATATCTGCCTATCATACTAGATATGAAGCCTGTAAATCATCTAGCAAATTTTGAGATCGTAAGATGAAATCAGTGGTTTCACGCACCGCACCAGAACCACCGGCCAAATCGGTCACTAAATGTGCATTTTGTTTGACGAATACATGTGCGTTGCGAACGGCAATAGCCAGTCCAACCTGGGTCATGACAGGTAGATCGGGTAGGTCGTCTCCCATATAAGCGATTTGTTCAGTTTTAAGTTGAGTTTGGTCGAGCAATGCTTCGAAAGCTGGACGTTTATCTCTGTATCCTTGAAAGAGGAGCTCGACGCCCAGTTCATTCATGCGATGGCTCACTAGTTTTGACTTGCGTCCAGTAATAATGGCGACTTGAATGTCACTGGTGAGAAGCATGCGAATGCCATGACCATCGAGTGAATTGAATGTTTTGTACTCGCAACCCTCATTGTCAAACTGGAGGCCTCCATTGGTGAGTACGCCATCAATATCAAAAATAACGAGTTTTATTTTTTGCGCCTTACTTTTGATTGCTTCAGCAGAAATATTCATAGTTTGATTCATTGGGTTTCAGACAACACCGGCTCTTAATAAGTCATGCATGTTTAATGCACCCTGAATAGCGTCATTTTCATCAATCACCATTAATGCATTTATTCTGTGGTCATGCATAACCTTTAATGCCTCGCTTGCAATACAGTGCGCCTTAATGGTGACGCAATTGGCGGTCATAAAATCTTTCACGATGGCAGTTTCGATATTAGGCATTTGCTCAAAGGTTCGTCTCAGATCGCCATCTGTATAAATACCGAGTAAAGCATTATTCTTTGAATCGATGACACCGGCCATGCCAAGCCCCTTGTTTGTCATTTCGAGCAAGGTTTGCTTCAGGCTCGAATCCACATTTACTAGTGGGATTTGATCTCCAGTATGCATGATGTCACTCACCCGCAGTAATAGTCGTCGACCCAAATTGCCACCAGGATGAGACATGGCGAAATCTTCTTCGGTAAACCCTCTGGCTTGCAATACGGCGACAGCTAGCGCGTCACCCATGGCCAACGATGCGGTTGTACTTGACGTGGGGGCGAGTCCTAGAGGGCAGGCTTCTTTAACAACGCTGACATCGAGATGAATATCAGCAATTCTTGCAAGGGTCGATTTTGTGTTACCGGTCAGTGCGATCAGGGGTATACCCATTCGCTTCAGCATTGGCAATAATAATGTAATTTCGCTGGTTTCACCTGAATTCGACAGGGCAATTACCAGGTCATGCTCGGTAATCATTCCCAGATCGCCGTGACTGGCCTCGCCAGGGTGCATGAAAAATGCGGGTGAGCCGGTACTCGCTAAGGTAGCCGCAATTTTATTACCTATATGTCCCGATTTGCCCATGCCTGTCACGACAATGCGACCTTTACAGCTTAGAATTAATTCGCAAGCCTGTTCAAATCCTGAATCTAACCGATCGATCAATGCGGCAATGGCTTCAGCTTCAGCTTTTAAGACGGCAATGCCTAAGGCCAGATATGCGTGTTGGGTCATCTTAGGTGCTTCCAGTCATCACGTTATAATACAAATATAATTGGTAAATAACAAAGCAGCACAGCAGAAAGAATCCCTTTGCACGCGATAATGACTGAGTTGACGAGGCAGGAAAGCAAGAGAAGCAAAGCAGTAACATGGTTAGGCCAACAACGACAGGAAGGTCGCGGCTGACGGCATGAGAGTCGATACTAAAGTTTGTTAGCAGGGCGGGCAGACCAATCACAGCGAGAGAATTAAATAGATTTGACCCAATAACATTGCCAATGGCCATGTCGGGTACGCCTTTTTTTAAGCTCGCAATAGATGCGGCAAGCTCCGGTAGGCTGGTGCCTAACGCGATCACTGTTAAACCGATAATGAGTTCGCTAACACCGAACGCCAGTGCGACATAAGTCGCCCCCCAAACTAAAATTTTAGAACTGGCAACGAGTATTACAATGCCCACAAGCACCCAGACAATTGCCGACTTTAGCGTCATGTCTTCGGGTATTGTTTCTGATAGCTCTTGCTCTATACGATTCTTGTTTGGGTCATTTCGATGAGACCTGATGAGGTAGATTAAAATGGCCACGAGCACTAGCAGCAATGTGAGACCATCAATTTGATCGAGAGATCCATCGAACATGCACCAGGCTAAAATGGCTGTCGCAATGACAAGCAAAGGGTATTCACGTCGGAATAAGCCTTTCGCAATCGGGATGGGCGTGATGAAAGCAGTAACGCCCAATATTAAGCCAATATTAGCGATATTCGACCCTAATGCATTGCCGATAGCGATATCAGGAGTGTCTTCCAGAACAGCAATGATGGATACCAGAATTTCGGGCGCCGATGTGCCAAAGCCAATAATAGTGATACCGATGATGAGCGGAGAAATACCAAAATGACTCGCTAACGATGACGCGCCCTCGACAAACTTGTCCGCGCTCCAGACAAGCAGAGTCAGACCAAAAATAATGGCGCTAAGAGCAAGTAACATAATTTAGAATTAAACCTGTGCTGGGGTACTAAAAACTATCAGTCGACGTGAATAGGCCAACACGTAAATCTTTAGCAGAGTAAATCTCACGACCATCCACTTCCATGGTGGCATCGGCGATACCCATGACTAATTTGCGCATAATCAGTCGTTTAATATTGACACGATAAGTGACTTTCTTAGCGGTAGGCAGAACTTGACCAAAAAACTTCACTTCACCAGCACCTAGCGCTCTACCGTGACCGGGGCCACCTTTCCAACCCAGATAAAACCCAATCAGTTGCCACATCGCGTCGAGACCAAGGCAACCAGGCATAACGGGGTCGGTTTCAAAGTGACATTTAAAAAACCACAGGTCGGGGTTGATATCAAGTTCAGCAATCATTTGGCCTTTATCAAATTCGCCGCCATCTTCGGTGATGCTAGTGATTCTATCAAACATTAGCATCGGAGGGAGTGGCAGCAAGGCATTGCCTTCTCCAAAAACTTCACCTTTCCCACAACGAATTAACTCGTCATAGCTGAAACTATTTTTATCGGTCAATGGGTTTGCCATAGTTTTCGTTTTTAAGTTTGCCTCGAAGGCTGCGAACACTAACGATTCTCTAAAAAATATGCCAGTAAAATCCTCTATTTTGATCGAAAAGCCATGTATAACTGACGCCTGTTAAATGATTGGTTGCAGCGTTCAGCTATAGCGTCGGTAAAGTTACCCCAGAACCTTGTCAGGTTGATGAATAGTGTGGTGATATCAGGTTGCTATTGATATTATAAGGGGGCTATAGCTGGTGCTAGGCTGAATGACTTGTCATTTAAGTGAAAGGGCCTAATTGTGGAGGTTCGATAATCGATCTCTTTATTGTTATATCTAGTTAGGCGTTTAGTCAGTTCCGATTAAGCTTTGGTTGGTAAAATCCCAGGCAGTTAATTTTAAAATTCGTATATCAAGGATAAGTGTAATGATAAAAACATTAATAATGATAAAAACACTTTTGCTGATCGCCTTGTTCAGCCAGGGCGTGTTTTCTGCGGATATTGATCCACAGCAATTGATACAGCAGTCCACCGATAAGGTGTTAAGTGAAATCAAGCTCAACTCAGATGACTACCGAGCCAATCCGGATAAACTATTTGCGCTGGTTGACGAGGTGGTTCTGCCGCATTTTAATTTTGTGGCTATGACCAACCTGGCGTTATACCGTCATAGGAAGGAATTTAATGACGAGCAGAAAACTAGGATCGTTAGCGAATTTAAAAACCTATTGATTCGAACCTACAGCTCAGCATTGTTGGAATACAATAATCAGGAGGTCAATTACCTCGACATGCTCGGTTCAGTTGAGAAAGGTAAAGTGAAGGTGAAAACCGAGGTCACTCAGGCGGGTGGGTCAGCTATCCCGCTGGATTACAGTTTAAGACGAGGCAAGCAAGGCTGGCAGGTTTACGATATTCAGGTCGATGGCATCAGTCTTGTGACTAACTATCGCTCTAGTTTTTCCAGAGAAATCAAGAAAAATGGTGTCGAAGGCCTGATCAAATTATTAAATGATAGGAATCAATAAAAATTGCGACGCGTTTGTTAGCATCATGCCTTAATTTTTGCGAATTAGTGACAATATATAGGGCCTGTATTCTTGTCAGCCATTGGGTGGAACATCTGATAGAATGCAAACATTTTCAACCCCATGGATACTCAGTACATTAGGCGATGAATAAATTAATTATTAAAGGTGGCGTTCCCTTATCCGGGCAAGTTCGAATTTCTGGGTCGAAGAATGCGGTATTACCGATTCTGGCGGGCACACTGTTAGCGAGCGGCCCTGTTGTGGTTAAGAATGTGCCGCATCTGCATGATGTTACCACTACGATGGAGTTACTCGGCCGAATGGGCGTATCGATTACCATTGGTGATAAAATGAGTATCGAGATCGATCCCTCCACCATTGAAAATACCTTTGCCCCTTATGAATTAGTAAAAACAATGCGAGCTTCGATTTTAGTTTTGGGGCCGTTATTAGCGCGTTATGGTACGGCTGAAGTTTCGCTGCCTGGTGGCTGTGCGATTGGTGCGAGGCCGGTAGATATTCACCTTTCCGGGCTGGAGGCGATGGGTGCTGAAATTACAGTTGAGCAGGGATATATTCGTGCCAAGGCTGATCGACTGAAAGGTGCGCACATTGTCATGGATCAGGTAACTGTAACAGGAACCGAAAATCTGATGATGGCGGCGAGTTTGGCTGAGGGTACTACAATCCTCGAAAATGCCGCCCGCGAACCAGAAGTGGTTGATCTGGCAGATTTCATAAACGCGATGGGTGGCCGAATAGAAAATGCAGGCTCAGACAAAATCACTATTCATGGTGTTGAGAAACTAGAAGGTTGTGAGTATACAGTGTTGTCGGATCGTATTGAGACAGGCACTTATCTAGTCGCTGCCGCAATTACGGGTGGCAAAGTTTTGTTGAAAGATACCGATCCTCGTTTACTCGATGCAGTATTAGCCAAGTTAGTCGAAGCTGGCGCAATAATCGATACCGGAGAGAACTGGATTGAACTTGACATGGAAGGTCGTAAGCCGAAGGCAGTTAATATCCGTACTGCGCCTTATCCTGGTTTTCCGACTGATATGCAAGCTCAGTTTTGTGCGTTGAACGCCATTGCGAATGGCACTGGTTCGGTAACTGAAACCGTGTTTGAAAATCGCTTCATGCATATCCAGGAAATGTCACGGCTTGGTGCGAATATTCAGCTTGAAGGTAACACCGCGATTATCCAGGGTGTAGATGATTTAAACGGTGCATCAGTAATGGCGACCGATTTACGTGCTTCGGCCAGTTTAATCTTGGCTGGTTTAGTTGCCAAGGGTGAAACCGTTGTAGAGCGCATTTATCATATCGACCGTGGTTACGATCATATCGAGGAAAAACTGGCCTGCATTGGTGCCAATATTCAACGCGTACCTAATTAAACTGAATCTAGTTGAACCGAATCTAGTCGAAAATATATTATGTCCCAAATTTTGACAATTGCGCTCGCGAAAGGGCGTATTTTAGCTGAAACCCTGCCGCTGCTAAAGCGGGCAGGCATCGAACCGGTTGATGATCTTTCGACTAGCCGAAAATTAATTTTTTCAACTAATCATGCCAACATTAATCTGGTGCTTATCCGGTCATCTGATGTTCCAACTTATGTTCAATATGGCGCCGCCGATATCGGCATTGCCGGCAAGGATGTTTTGCTTGAGCATGGTGGTGACGGTTTGTATGAGCGTGTCGATTTAAAAATTGCCGGCTGTAAATTGATGACCGCTGGTTTCCCCAATAAGGCATTACCATCCGGGCGGCTGAAAGTAGCGACTAAATATCCAGGCATAGCGCGTCAATATTTTCTCGACCGAGGCCGGCAGGTTGAATTAATTAAACTTTATGGATCAATGGAGCTGGCGCCAATCGTTGGATTGTCTGATTTGATCGTTGATTTGGTTGATACCGGTAATACGCTGAAGGCGAATGGATTGACGCCACTCGAACACATTATGGATATTACGTCACGGTTGATTGTTAATCGCGCCTCTCAGAAGATGAAAAATCAGGCCATAAAAGAGTTCGTTGCTCGTATCGAAAGGGCGGTCGTGGAGTCATCAAAATGATCGATATTAAACGGTTTGACAGCCAATCAAAGCATTTCAAATCTGAATTAAAAAATTTACTGTCATGGCAGACGGAATCAGATCAGGCTATCTTTGATACGGTCAATGAAATTCTCCGTTCTATAAGGCTAAATGGTGACCAGGCCTTACTCAAGTACACTGAAAAATTTGATGGCGTAGTTGCCAATAGCGCTTCAGAATTAGAGTTATCACGGGAGCGATTACAGAAAGCATATGAATCGCTACCTGACATCGAACGTAATGCACTCGACGCTGCGGCGGATAGAATTCGGTCATACGCAGAGCATCAAAAGCTAGAATCCTGGCAATACACCGAAGCCGATGGAACTGTGCTAGGTCAGCAAATAAGCCCGCTAGACCGAGTGGGTCTGTATGTGCCGGGTGGCAAGGCAACCTATCCCTCCTCTGTCTTGATGAATGCCGTTCCAGCCAAGGTGGCTGGCGTTGGAGAGTTGATTATGGTGGTGCCCACACAAAAAGGTGTGATCAATGAGTTGGTGTTGGCTGCGGCTTATATCTCGGGTGTCGACAGAGTTTTTACTGTTGGTGGTGCGCAAGCGATTGCGGCGCTTGCTTTTGGCACGGAAACAATTCCAGCTGTTGATAAAATTGTCGGCCCCGGAAATATCTATGTGGCGACTGCCAAGCGCCTGGTGTTTGGTACAGTGGGTATTGACATGATAGCGGGGCCGTCAGAAATTCTGGTCATTTGTGACGGTAAGACAGACCCGGACTGGATTGCGATGGATTTGTTTTCACAAGCCGAGCACGACGAAGATGCGCAGGCTATATTGCTGTCTACTGATGCTGATTTCCTCGATCAGGTTCAAGCCAGTATAGAACGTCAAATTAAAGAAATGCCTCGGCAGGCTATTATCCGCGCCTCGCTGACTGCGCGTGGCGCACTTATCCAGGTGTCTGATATCGATGATGCGGTAGAAATAGCGAATTACATTGCACCAGAACACCTTGAACTTTCGGTCGATGATGCTTCAACTGTTGCCAAATCAATTCGGCATGCCGGTGCTATTTTTATGGGGCGTTATACCGCTGAAGCGCTCGGTGATTATTGCGCTGGCCCGAATCACGTCCTACCCACATCCAGAACGGCTCGTTTTTCATCACCGTTGGGTGTTTATGACTTTCAGAAAAGAACGAGTCTGATTGGTTGTTCTCCAGCAGGTGCGTCAGAGTTAGGTAAACTTGCTTCCGTGTTAGCGCGTGGCGAAGGGTTGGTTGCACATGCTTGTTCAGCTGAATATCGGATCAAGTAATCTGGTTGCGGCTCAGGTCAGAACAAACCGTAAAAGCGATAAAGGCCATTAATTAGTTGCCTCAATAAACCGGTCTATCTATATTTACTTTTAGATTTCTGGTGCTCCGCAGTGGGTCATTGATCGGTGGGCAAGTCACCTGCTTCAGTTCATAGCGGGGCGGCTTATTGAGATCGGCATGCAGTGGATACTGGCTGCGAGTTTATCGGGTCTGTTTCATCTTAATCGATTGATATATCGTTTTATTATCTGGGGCGTTCCGTAGCAATGGTTTCAAAAGTAAACTTATCTTGGCCCCGATAAACCGTAATCTTCAGTGTATCACCTGGTTTATGAAAGCTGACTTTTTCTAGTAGGTCGCGCACTCCTAGCACTGACGTACCATCTATTGCGACCAGAACGTCACCAGACCGAATGCCTGCCATATCAGCGGGGCTGTCGATGAACACGCCGACGATGAGTGCACCTTTAATGTTCGGGTTGCCGGTAGATAAAGCTGCTTTGGCCGTGATTTCAATACCTTCGACGCCTAGCCATCCACGAGAAACTTTGCCGTGATCGATGAGTTGCTTCATGATATCGAGTGAAATTGAGGTGGGAATGGCAAAGCCGATGCCTTGTGCACCTCCGGCCTGGTTAAAAATGGCGGTATTGATACCGATCAGCTCTCCTTTGGCATTGACCAGCGCACCACCTGAGTTGCCTGGATTAATCGCGGCGTCGGTCTGTATGAAGTTTTCGAAAGTGCTTAAACCAATACGATTTCGACCGGTGGCACTGATGATGCCCATGGTTACCGTCTGGCCAACATTCAGTGGGTTACCAATCGCTAGCACGACATCGCCGACCCGAACAGGCTGGTTTGGAGCTAATTTAATACTGCTTAAGCCGCTAATCGGTATTTGTAAAATAGCAATGTCAGTTTCTTTGTCTTCACCAATCAACACTGCCTGGCTACCTCGTCCATCAGGCAGCGAGATTAATATTTCGTCGGCACCATCAATAACATGTTGGTTGGTTATGATGTAGCCGTCAGTGCTGATAATGACACCTGAGCCCAGGTTGGTTTCTGTTTTACTGCGTTGTCGGCGTTTGAGTTGTTCGCCAAATAGCTTGCTAAATATGGGGTCGTTTAATAAAGGGTGTGATTGTTCGACTACCATCTTGGATGTGTAGATAGTGACCACTGACTCAAAAGAGGAGGCTACGGCATCGGCATAGGAAGCGGTCGGACTTTGAATGAATACCTGGCTAGGGATGTGAGGTCGCATTTCTTTCGTTGGGGTCGATAGAAAGTTTAAAATATCATGGTTCGAATGTTCGGACTGCCAGAACAGATATAATATCGCAACCGCTAGCCCTACAAGGCTAAACTGCAGTAGAAACCCTACGGCTTTGATTATTCTCACGACGAAAAACTCATAGCGAAATAGTATCATAGGAACCTGTTAATAGAGGACGAAAAAAATATGCAGTTACAGCAACTAAGTGACTTTTGTGCTGACTATCTACTAGTCAGTGATTTCAAAGATTACTGCCCGAATGGAGTGCAGGTTGAAAGCGTTGGTGAAGTTAACTCGATTGTCTCTGGTGTGACGGCCAGCCTCGATTTAATTGAGGCCGCGATAGATGTAAAAGCAGATACACTGCTGGTGCACCACGGTTATTTCTGGAAGGGGGAGTCGCCTGAGATTATCGGTTTTAAAGCTCGTCGGATAAGGGCGTTAATTAAGAATAATTTAAACTTGCTTGCTTATCACTTGCCGTTGGATGCGCATCCTGTGGTTGGTAACAATGCGCAAATAGCTAATATTATGGGATGGCAAGTCCAAGGGACTTTTGCCAGCGTCGGAATACACGATATTGTGTTTCATACGACATTACCGTCGGCTATAACGCTGGATGAACTCACAAAGGCAATTGCCGTTAAACTCAATACCAAGCCATTGAGTTTAACGGCGGGTGACAAGCCTATCAAACGCATCGCCTGGTGCACGGGTGCGGCTCAAAGCTATATTGATCAGGCGGCTGAAAGAGGTTTTGATGTGTTTATCAGTGGTGAAGTGTCAGAAAATACGTTTCACTACGCGAAGGAATGTGGAATCCATTATATTGCAGCAGGACATCATGCTACCGAACGCTATGGAGTGCAGGCATTAGGTGGGTTGATCGCCGAGAAATTTGGTTTGAAGCATCAGTTTATTGATATACCCAATCCAGTATAGAGAAACCTTGTCAGAATTTATATTCAGCTTTCCTTAACTTATAGTAAGTTAAGTCGTTAATAGGCTCGACGGAAAAGTGAAATTAAGCTATTCTGACGACCTTTTTTTTATGTCTGAAATAAATCTACTTGCGTGGGTTTGTTTTTAGTTTTCAAATTTTTCAAGCAGGGGTTTTTTGAATGTCTTCTGATGGTTTAGATAATAATCGCAGACGTTTTCTGACAGCAGCCACCGTTGTCGTTGGTGCAGTAGGCGCCGGTACGGTGGCCGTTCCATTTTTAAGCACCTGGAGTCCTAGTGCACGAGCCAAGTCTGCCGGTGCGCCCGTTGAATTTAATATCAGCAAAATGGAGCCAGGTCAGCAAGTTATTGTTAAGTGGCGTGGCAAGCCAGTCTGGATTGTGCGACGTGACAGCAATATTTTAGCCACACTGACGTCAGTAGTGGATGATCTTCGTGATGTTAATTCTGATGAAAGCATTCAGCCCGAGTATGCAAAGAATGAAGCGCGCTCGATTAAACCCGAATACCTAGTGGTTGAAGGTGTTTGTACTCATCTGGGTTGTTCTCCAACTTATCAACCAGAAGTAATTGCTGGTTTTCAAGGCTTCTTTTGTCCTTGTCACGGTTCTAAATTCGACTTCTCAGGTCGTGTCTATAGTGGTGTTCCTGCTCCGACCAATTTACCGGTACCGCCGCATTATTATGTCAGTAATGATGTGATTCGTATTGGTGAGGATGGAGCAGTCTAATGAGTAATGATAATTCTAATAAAGGCTTAGTTGGCTGGATCGATGATCGTTTCCCATTGACCAAGATGTGGGAAGAACATATATCAAAATACTATGCGCCGAAGAACTTTAACTTCTGGTACTTTTTTGGTTCTTTGGCTTTGCTGGTACTGGTGCTCCAAATTGTGACTGGTATTTTCCTTACCATGCATTACAAGCCAGATGGTGCGCAGGCTTTCATATCGGTCGAGCATATTATGCGCGATGTCGATTGGGGCTGGTTGATTCGTTATTTGCATTCTACCGGCGCATCAGCATTTTTTGTCATCATCTATCTCCATATGTTCAGAGGTTTGATGTATGGCTCCTATCAAAAGCCACGTGAATTGATCTGGGTGTTTGGGATGTGCATCTTCCTGGCGTTAATGGCGGAAGCCTTCATGGGTTATCTATTACCTTGGGGGCAAATGTCTTTTTGGGGTGCACAGGTTATTATTTCATTATTTGGTGCAATTCCGGTCATTGGTGATGATTTAACACTGTGGATTCGGGGTGACTTTGTTATCTCTGATGCGACACTTAATCGATTCTTTGCGCTGCATGTTATCGCAGTGCCACTGGTTTTGGTGATGCTAGTTGTGATGCATGTCATTGCTCTGCATGAAGTAGGTTCGAATAACCCTGAAGGTGTTGAAATTAAGAAGCATAAGGATGAGAACGGTATCCCACTGGACGGTATTCCTTTCCATCCCTATTACTCGGTGAAGGATATTGTTGGTGTGGTTGTGTTTTTGATCCTGTTTAGTACGGTGGTTTTTTTCATGCCGGAGATGGGGGGCTACTTTCTAGAGCACGCTAATTTTATACCGGCAAATCCCTTTAAGACGCCTGAGCATATTGCACCGGTATGGTATTTCACACCCTTTTACGCCATCTTAAGAGCCGTGCCGCATAAACTAACGGGTGTTCTATTGATGTTTGCTTCCATTGCTATTTTATTCCTATTACCGTGGATCGATCGTGGCAGGGTGCATTCAATTCGCTATCGAGCAAATTCGTTTAGATGGCTGTTAACCATGCTAGTGATTAGTTTTATCGGTCTTGGTTACCTAGGTGCATTAGCGCCAACCGAAATAAGAACATTTTTTGCCCAAGTCTTTAGCGTTGGTTATTTCGGTTTCTTCCTAGGTATTTGGTGGATTAGTAAAAACGAAAAAACCAAGCCTGTTCCAGAGAGGATCCTGTAATGAAAAAGGCGTTAATTATTATTGCAGGCCTTTTGCTGCCTGTAATGGGTTTTGCTGCTGGCGGCTATACATTTCCAAACGATGAAATTACAATCGATTGGGATGATAAGGCTTCTATGCAACGGGGCGCTCGTACTTTCGTTAATTATTGTATGGGCTGCCATGAAGCATCCTATTCGCGCTATAACCGAGTCGGTGCTGACCTTGAAATAAGCGACGGGCAGGTTTCTGAAAGCCTGATTTTCACGACCGATAAATATGGTGATAAGACTAAAGTTGGTTCGCTAATGACAAATGCGATGAGTATAGAGTACTCAGAGGAGGCCTTTGGTGCGCCTCCTCCAGACTTGAGCTTGATTGCACGCTCGCGCGGTGTTGACTGGCTTTATAATTATATGCGTGGGTTTTACCTCGATGAATCAAGACCGTTTGGTATGAACAATGGCGTCTTCGATAAAGTGGGTATGCCGCATGTTTTGGCCGACTTGCAAGGCTATCAAGTACCTAAAATGGACACGCGAGTGGATAGCAATGGTGAAAAGCATGAAGTGATTGTTGGCTTTGATATCGTCAAGCCAGGCACTCTATCTAAATCTGAATACGATCAAACCATCCATGATTTGGTTGGGTTTCTTGATTACGTGTCAGAACCTTATCGTCAAACCCGTCATAAAGTGGGAACTGGCGTACTTATCTTTCTATTTATCTTCCTAATTTTGGCTTATTTCCTTAAGAAAGAATTTTGGAAGGACATACACTAACCCAGGATCAAAAATATGTCAGTAGTGGCGAATCGTCGTTCGGTAATGAGTTGTTTTTCATCACCGGTTGACCCCGAATGCCATCGCGCACGAATTGTGCTCGCTGAGAAGGACATTACGGTCGAAATCCATGATGTTGATATGGATAACTTGCCTGAGGATTTAATTGATTTAAATCCTTATGCAACGGTACCAACAATGGTTGATCGAGACCTTGTGCTTTATAACGCACGAGTATTGATTGAATATCTGGATGAGCGGTTTCCGCATCCGCCGTTGATGCCGGTTGATCCTGTGTCACGTGCTAAAAGCCGTTTGGCTTTGTTTCGTATCGAAAGTGATTGGTTCAGTTTGCTGGGTGACATCGAAAATGGCAGCGAAAAAAAGAAGGAACAAGCAAAAAAGGCCTTAACTGAAAGTATGATTAATTCAGCCGAAGTTTTTTCTGTTAAGCCTTACTTTTTGTCGGATGAATTTAGCTTGCTGGATTGTAGTATTGCGCCGATTTTGTGGCGCCTACCTTACTACGATATCGAATTGCCTCCTTCGTGCAAACCAATCACAACCTATATGAAACGTGTTTTCTCGCGTCCCTCATTCCAGGCCAGTCTGTCTGAGCAAGAAAGAGATATGGTTGCTTAGTCGCTGTTGCTTAGCTTACCTGTGGTAATTTAAAAGTATGACTTCAAGCAAGCCTTATTTGATTCGTGGTCTATACGAATGGTTGTTGGAGAATGATGTGACCCCGTATTTGTTGGTTGATGCTAACTTTTACGGGGTGATGATTCCTCAGGGTACCGCCAATGATGGCAAGGTTGTGCTCAACTTAATGCCAAGTGCTATTCAAGCATTAGTGCTCGATAATGAATACATTTCTTTCTCGGCACGATTTGGTGGCGTTGCACAAAATGTCTATTGTCCAATGGCTGCTATTTTGGCTATTTATGCCAAAGAAAATGGTGAGGGTATGATGTTTAATGAAGAGCCTCATGCATCACCAGACCCCGATGGCAAGAAGGCTAGCCCAAAGCCGGGCGTTACAGCCATAGACTCGAAAAAAACAAACCGTCCAAGTTTAAAAGTCGTTAAATAGTGGGTGCAACTATTCGGCTGGGCCGAGTAGTTGCAAATCAAGTAGCTCACACAAAATGTGAATCACCAGCAGATGGACTTCCTGAATTCTGGCAGTGACATTTGATGGCACTCTGATTTCTACTGAGTTACTGTTTAATACCTGCTCAATCAAACCGCCATCCTTGCCTGTGAGCGCAATCACGGCCATGTCAGATTCATTTGCCGCTCGAATCGCTTCGATAATATTTGGAGATTGGCCGCTTGTGCTGATGGCAAGTAATAGATCGCCAGGCTGCCCGAGTGCGGTTATTTGTTTTGAGAAAATTTGCTGATAATCGTAATCATTAGCAATCGATGTGAGGGTAGAGCTGTCAGTGGTGAGTGCTATGCCAGGTAGGCCGGGACGATCACGATCATATCGGTTGAGTAGTTCCGAAGAAAAATGTTGCGCATCACCTGCAGATCCTCCGTTGCCGCAACTCATTACTTTGTTGCCATTGAGCAGGGTTTGATTTAATAGGGTTGATGCCAGTTCGATCGACTCACTAAGCGCAATTTCGGACTTTTGTTTGGTTTCTATACTGGCTTGAAAAGCTAGTTTTATCTGGTTTTCTACATTACTCACGAAATTGTCACTCGTTAATTGTTAGCTTGGAATTTTGGGTAGGCATTGGGTGGTTTTATTCTGCGTAAAAGGCGTTTTGGATCCACTCTATATTAAGATCAGACACCGATGACTCAAGTTGTAAAATTAGTGCATCGAAGCGCATCGCCCTTTGCGCTATAGCCGGTGTCGATGAAATATAAAACTGTGCCGTCTTTATAATTTTTTGTTGTTTCGCGTGAGGTATCGCCGAAATAGCACCGCCAAAAGCATTGCTTTTACGAAATTTGACTTCAATAAAGCACAAGATTTGCTGATCAAACATGATGAGATCTATCTCTCCAAATTGAGAGTGATAATTCTGTTCGAGTAGTGTCAAGCCCTTTTGTTCTAAGTAATCCCTTGCGAGCGCCTCATAGTGTTGTCCAGTGCTACTACTGCTCATAACGTATGTTCATATCTTCCTTCACAATGCTGGCAAACAACTACTGAGTCGCGTCATTCTTGATCTGCGCTTTTAATAGTTCGGCCTTGCCTTTTTTGTAGGTTGCCATCAGTAGTGATCGTTTAATTCGACCTTTACTATCGACTGACAATGCGCCGGTATGTTGGAGCATAGATTCCTTTGGGTTGATCATTAATCGTCGCAGGGAAGGTATAAGCCGATAAGCATCAATGCCTAGCGCAAATAATCGACTAAATCGACTACTGCTATCAGGCCATAACTTCGATATATTTTGATGATCTAGATTGTTCTTATTATCCAACATCCAGGGAATGTCGACGAACAAAACGTCATTCAAATCACGATTATCATCGGCATTGGCATTGCTAGATGAAATGTGCGAGGTCGCATAAACCGGTAAGTCCTGAGCATGATGAAACTTGAGTTGCGGCTTAATGAGTCTGGCCTGTCGTGAGTTGGCGGCGACAAAAATCATATCAACATCCTGCCGGCGGCGAGGGTCGAATTTGACCGGCTGCCCAATCACTTGCTGGATCATCGACTTGCGCAAATTGCTAGTGGTCAAGTTCAGCAGTTGCTTGATCGCAACAGAATAATCGCTTTTTCGCGATGGGTAAGTTTCGCTGTCAACGACATGACCACCGAGGGCTTCGAATCTCGACTTAAACGCATGGTGTAAACGTTCGCCCCACTTTGTGTCTGGTACCAGGGTAATGGCATGATAGCGGCCTTCGGCTAGTGCGTAGTCGGCAATTTGTTCGGCTTCATCTTCTGGCCGTAAGCCAAATTGATATAGGTTTAAATCAGAAGGTTTGGATTCGTCGCCATAGTTTAAAGCTAATGTAGGCACTTCCAGGCCCTCACGGCTCTGCAGTAGTTCGACTAATTCCTTGTTAATGGGGCCAACCACGAAGTCAGCGCCATTTTCAATCGCCTGACGGTATTGCAGGTTGAACTCAGCTGGGTCGGTACTGGCGTTGATGATCTCAAGTTTGGCTTTGAATGTTGCTTGCTGAGTCGATTGATCTTGATCTAACTGGTCTTGATAAAAGGCATAAAGGAAACCGTTTTGAATTGCTTCAGAAACCTTCTCGAGGCGACCTGAAAAAGGCAGCATAAGTGCAATTCGTTCTGGCCTAATGTTGATTTTCTTACTTTCTTCTAACAGGTTGAGAGCGAATAGTTTTCCAGCTTCATGTTCGATATAGAGTTCATACCACTTGCTTATCCAAGGTTTGATTTTCTCTGGCAGCATATTTGAACGTCTTGCTATTAGATTCAATTCTAACCAGCCACGAACTTGTGATGTTTGAGGGTTTGAAAGTTCTTTCACTATGGTACTTTCTGAGATTTGATTAAGCGCACCCCAAATGAAATCGTGATTTTTCTCAATTTCTTCCTGAGTGACCAAATAGTTGCTAATTTGCATTCTCAGTTCGGCGCTTTCTTTAGGTTTACCGATGGTGAGCACGCCTTTTGAACGGATATTCAAAGCCAATACTTTATATCGCCAATCGACTATTTCGGCGATTGGCGGCAGCGCTAGCAAGCTTTGGTAAATTCTACCTTCTCCAAAATAAGAGCCCGCCAGCAGCGTTTCCTTAGAGAGTTGATCTTGCTCGATAATATCGCTTTCCTTTAATGAATCGAAAAAAGCAGGAATATCAGAGAAGTTGCCAGCTTGGTAGAACATAAGGCCTGACTTAATTAGAAAAGATGATCTTTCTGGCTGGGTGCTGTTCATTGCTATCGCCTCATAAGCGAGCGCGGCGTCTAACCAATATTGATTGGACTCAAGATCAAATGCAGCTCTGATATCTGCTTCGGTCGGTGCTAATAACGAATCAGAACTGGCGCTAAAGTTAGCCGGCTGAGAGCCTGTTTGGCTGGGTGTTTGACTTGGTGTTTGGCAGGCTGATAGTGTGATTATCAGCATTGCCGAGAGTAATAATTTGAGGCAAGGAAGTTTCATCGATCGTCAGTCATTTATAAAGATAAAGGCGGAGTGCGAGGTCAATTAGAACTGCATAATAGTGTACACTCTTTCACATGACTGGCGTACTTTATATTGTAGCAACCCCCATTGGAAATCTGGACGATATCAGCCTGCGCGCGATCGAAATTTTGAAGCAGGTCGACGTAATTGCGGCTGAAGATACTCGGCACAGTATTCGGCTTCTGAACCATTTAGGTATTCGCAACAAGTTGATGTCGCTGCATGAGCATAATGAAAGAGATAGGATTGACGGGATCATCGATGACCTGAAGCAGGGTAACAATATCGCATTAATTTCTGATGCCGGTACGCCTCTGATCTCGGACCCTGGTTATCCATTAGTCAAAGCGGTGCAAGATGCGGGTCTACGAGTGAGTCCAATACCTGGCGCGAGCAGTATTATTGCCGCCTTGAGTGCTGCCGGCATGCCAACGGATCCATTTACTTTTTATGGTTTTCTGTCACAAAAAAATTCAGAACGGTTGTCGAAGTTAAATCTACTTAAACAACAGCAGGGTACATTGGTATTTTTGGAATCGACGCATCGAATTGAACGCCTGTTGGAACAACTTTGCGAGATCTTTGGTGATAATCGTATCGTCGTTGCCAAAGAGCTGACCAAGTCCTTCGAACGTTTTCTGTCGGGTACGCCAGCGCAAATTCTGTCGGTCATGCAAGAGGAGCCCGCGTTGAAAAAAGGCGAGTTTGTGGTAATGATTGATAACCCGGTAACCATCAGCGAAAAGATTTTGAGTGATGAAGATATTGAAATCTTGAAGCTACTATTGCAAGACCTGCCACTAAAAAAAGCGGTGCAATTGTCAACTCGTATTAGTGGTAAGAAGAAGAACGATATCTATCAACAGGCATTGATCCTAAATAAACTCGCCTCCTGAGATTTTTTTTAGCCGCCTTTGACAGGGGCTAACACGATGATGTCATCGCTCTCACTAATGGGGGTTGATGAAAATTGGTCAGTATCAATTTTGTTGTCGTTATGCAACACCAGATAAGGCCTGCCTTCAGGTAAGGGAAGTTTTTTAAGCAGTTGTTCTAGTGTCTCCCCCTGATCGAAGTTCAGAGGGTATATGCCAGCGCTGTTAGCCGCTGGCATATAGTGGCGCAACTTGCCAAAGACTTTAATTGTTATCTGCATTGGCTTACCTGATTGATACAAGTTTAATTCAACCCCAGGCGATTCAGCGTGTCAGTTTTTGGTCGCCCTTCTTCATCCCAACCGCGCAGTTCGTAGTATTCAGGTAGCATTTCGCCGAGGCGACATACTAATCCTTTTCCGGCACCAACCTCGGCTGGTTCCTCGAGTATTCGCTTAGGCAAGGTATCATCTGCCTTGCTTAGTCCAGCAAGTAAATTGAACTGACGCTCTAGATTCCAAATACGTTCGCCGGTTTGCTGCAATCTATCCATGTCCCAGCTGCCTTCACAAGCACCGTCAACCAGCTCAAGGTAATCGCTTAAGGTCCAGCCACAACCACCCGGAAAAAGGCATAGGCCACTGGAATCGATGAAGGAAATTTCATCTTGTGAGTTTTTGACTATCGCTGCTTTGCCCTCGATTTCTGTAGTATCAAAATCGCTTTCATAGGGGTCTGCGCGCATATGACAGGCACCCCGATTGTTGGTTGCGTAGGCGAGACCCATACCTTGCATGCTGCGGCCATCGTAGCCAGCAAACTCCTGGCCTTTCACCGACATTGATAAATCAGGGTGACCATATTTTGCGGTGAGTCTTTTCGAGCCCATGGCGATATCTTTACCAAAGCCTTCGCTGCGAGCGGTCAGCTCTGAAATGGTGACTAATGCTTGTGCCGAACCAAATTCTAATTTGATACCGCCAGTGTCTTTTTCGGTAATGGCACCAATGTCAAATAGCTCCATTGCGGCGGCAATAGAACCACCAAGAGAAATAGGGTCCATGCCATATTCATTGCAGAGGAATCCAGCGTAGGTGGCAGCGTCAATATCATCGACACCACAGGCAGCACCAAGCGCATAGGCCGATTCATACTCAAGGCCACCAGATGCTTTGTGGTATTGAGGTTTATCTTTAACCGAGAAATGGGTTGGGTCTATTTTGCAAATTCGACCACAGCCAATAGTGCAGCCAAAGCAGGCGCCATTTGTAATGAGATTGGTGTGGCCATTTTCATTGGGAGTTTGCATCGCATTTGGATTGAGCTTTTCGGTGCCTTCAAACCGTACCTGTCGGTTATTGCGGGTGGGTAAGCTGCCAAAGCTGTTAGTGACGTCAATCATGTCCAAGGTGCCATCTCGTGACATGCCTTCACGATCATTCATACGAGCATTAACGGCGTTTACTGTTTTGATGAAATGTTCTGGGTTGGCATTTTTGACACCGACTGTGCCACGTACACCGATTGATTTAAGGTTCTTTGAGCCCATCACGGCTCCGACACCTGAACGCCCTGCGGCTCGGTGTAAGTCGTTTACAATACAGGCATAACGGCATAGGTCTTCACCTGCTTGACCAATAGAGGCAAAGCGCATTAATGGATCACTATACTTTTTCTGAAGAAGACCTTCAGTTTCCCAGACAGTCTTGCCCCAGATTTCACTAGCATCGCAGAGTTTTACTTTTTCGTTTTCGATATGAAGATAAACCGGCTTGTCAGACTTGCCTTCGATAATGACTAAATCATAGCCAGCTAGCTTGAGCTCGGCGCCAAATTTACCGCCAGAGTTAGAGCAGGCAATTGCATCGGTTAACGGACCCTTGGTGATGACTGACCAACGACCACCTGTTGAAGCCATGGTGCCCGTTAATGGGCCTGTCGCGAAAATGAGTTTATTTTCAACTGATAGCGAATCGACGGATGGATCCATTTCTTCAAGTAAGTATTTGCTGCCGAGACCGCGTTGCCCTAAATACTCATTGGCCCATGTCATGTTCAATGGTTCTATGTTGCAACTACCAGTGGTTAAATTGACTCTTAGTATTCGTTGTTGCCAGCTCATTGAATGCTCCTTGATAATTGATATTTTCTAGCTTCGATTGTAGCTCTAGTTGTGATTCGTTCACAATCACAATGTTGTGTAATATTAGAACGTTATTCTTTTCGACTTATTGTTGTTTGATAGTGTATTTAAGTAGAAAGGCTGAGTTATTAGCAGAGGGTTCCCCAAGGCTAATAATGCCTTCACCTAAAAGTGGGATTCGTTCCTGATGGAAGAATAACTCTGTTTGATTATGTTTGACGTAACTGCCGTTCGCGCTGTTATCACTAAAAGTAAATTTTCCTTGATTATATTCTATCCGGCAGTGTTCACGAGAAGCATGAGTTGACGGTATAACCAGGTCACAACCCTGACCACGACCTATTAATGTGCTGGTGATGGTGCCGAGGGACATGTGAATAATGCTACCCCTATACTCAATAGTGAGGTTTTTTTTGATTGCATTGACGACATGGTTGCCAATGATTTGAGTTAGCTCGTCGGTTTGTTCCCAAGCTACATCAAACACATCGATGGACTGTTCTTTTCCTTTTACGTTTGTGCGGGTGAAGTGTTGGCAGCGTTCTTGACAAGCTTTTGGTAATTGATCATGGGTATAACTAGTGACCATGGTTTTGCCGCCGCGGGCGATACTCGCAACTCGTGCGGCGATATTAACGGTATCTCCGAAAATATCACCATTGTTTTCTATGATTGGGCCATGGTGGGCACCTATTCGAATGGCAATTTTATAGTTTGTGGAGGGTGCTGACTTCTCTGATAAGAAGGTATGCATGTCTTTAGCTGCAGTAATGGCGTCATCTGCTTGTGGGAAGCGGCACATGATTTCATCGCCAATTGTTTTAATAATTTTACCACCAGATTGAGTAACGAAAACTGAGAGTTGCTCAAGGGTGTTTGAAATTAGCGCTTCTGCGACTTTATCACCCATGATCTCATACATTCGTGTGCTGCCAACTATGTCAGCGAACATAACGGTGACTTCTTTATCGTTATACTTTTCGGAAGGTCCCACAATTCGTACTCTTTTAAATATGGCGTCAGTATAACAAAGGATGACGATTTTAATGTAGTATCACATTATTCTCTTCGGGGAATTGTAATACTTATTACACTATGGAGGGAATAGCTTGAGCATACGGATAAAGTTTAATCTGGCGATGTTGCTGGTTTTTATTATCGGCTTTGGGGTGGCAGCCTTTTTTGTTGATAAAATTCTGCTTGAAAATGCTAAAGAAGAAGTGGCTCTCAAGGCCAAAATAATGATGGAGGCGGCAAGAAGCGTACGCGCCTATACAGTGGAAGAAGTACGGCCCCTGCTCAAAAAGATTCAAACAGACGAATTTCTGTCTCAAACGGTGCCTGCTTATGCAGCGACATCAAATATGAATAGACTGCGTAAAACCTACCCTGAATACTATTATAAAGAAGCGGTGCTTAACCCAACAAATCCCGAGCATAAAGCGGCCGCCTGGGAAGAGGATATTATCCAGTATTTTCGTAACTATGAAGACGTTGAAGAATATTCAGGTGTTCGTTCTACCCCAACGGGGCAGTATTTGTTTTTAAGCAGCCCATTTAAGATAACCAACGAAGGATGTCTTGTTTGTCATAGCACGCCTGCTGCTGCGCCAGCTTCAATGGTCAAGAAATATGGCTCACATAATGGATTCGGCTGGAAGCACAATGAAATTGTTGGTGCTCAAATAGTGAATGTTCCGATGGCCATTCCTATCGCGCGAGCCGACGCGACGTTTAGTGCATTTATGATAATCCTGGGTGGCGTTTTTGCCTCCATTTGGGTTGTGCTCAATGTGTTTTTACATATCATTATTATCAAGCGCGTCAATAAAATTGCCGCAAAGTCTGAGGAAATTAGTAAAGGCAATATGACGGTTGATGAGTTCGAACAACATGGCAAAGACGAATTATCTTCTTTAGGGCATTCTTTCAATTTAATGTATCGCAGTTTGACTAGTGCCGTTAAATTACTTGATAAAACACAAATTTAGAAACATGAGCCAATTACCCGAAAAAATAGGTAAGTACGAAATCAAATCGTTGCTCGGTGAAGGAGCAATGGGAATTGTCTATGAAGGTTTTGATCTAGATATTGAACGCAGAGTTGCGATTAAAATCCTGCATCCTTATTTGATCAAGGAAAAAAATGGCGAGGAGTTCTTAGAGCGCTTTAAACGTGAAGCAAAATCAGCGGCCAAATGTACCCACCCGAACGTGGTTAGCGTGCTCGAATTTGGTCAAGATGGCGACATGCCGTATATAGTCATGGAGTATGTTGAAGGTCTATCATTGCAGCAAGTCATTAAAAATAGACGCCCCATTAGCCTGCAAAAAACATTGTCGATATTGTCACAGTTGCTAAAAGCGCTACATTATGCGCATCAGCTGGGCATTGTTCATCGTGATATCAAATCAGCTAATGTGATGATTTTGAAAGGCAGTGGAGAGGTTAAATTAGCCGATTTTGGTATCGCCAGAATTGCTAAAAGTCCTGAACTAACGATGACAGGAGCGTTAGTCGGTACACCCAAATATATGTCACCGGAACAAATGTTTGGTCTCAAGGTGGATTCACGAGCCGATCTATTTTCAGTGACAATGGTGTTTCTTGAGTTACTGACGCTATTACCTAAAAGTGCCTCGATACCTCGTTCCAGCTTGCCGGAGATTGTTCATTTGCCACCTAACAATCAAGTCGATTATTCTATTTTGTACCCAACAGCGTTGATACCAGTCTTGCTTAAGGGGTTATCGATCTCGCAAGATAAAAGGTATCAATCAGCACGAGAATTTGTGCTGGCGATTAAATTGGTATTGCCAAACTTAAGGCCAAAGTCATCTGCCTCTTCAGACGATGCGACGGCCGTTGTTCAGCAATCAACTCAGATATTTAGCGCCAGCAAAGATGAGCTCGATACGATGACGAGTCTATTGGTTGAGTACGTTGGGCCGATCGCTAAAAACATTATGACAGAGCATGGCAATAATTCATCCGCTAGCGATCTCGCTAGCGCAATTTCAAGAGAAATTACTCAGCCCGAAGAGCGCCAGGCTTTCCTGAAAAGATGGCAAAACATGAGTGGTACCAGAATCAATTCAGGGGCGTCAGGGGGCCGAAGTTCAGACTCAACGACAGTGGGTGCAGGGACTAATGTGGGCTCATTTGATGACGAGATGCTTAAAAAAATTAGCGAGAACTACGCGAGTTATATTGGCCCGATAGCAGGTAGACTGGTGCGTCACTATTCGGCTACGACGAATAGTCTGGAGCAATTACTGGATTCATTATCAAATGAAATCCCTGATGCTAGAGATGGTCAAAAATTTAGAGATACCTGGCTTCGGGCCTGACCACGCCTTATATTTCGAAGTCGGCTAATATTACTATTATTGAGTGGCTGTTTTCCTCATAAGTATCCTGCTTCCGATAGCAATTCAAAGTTGAAATTGCTAGGCTATCAACCACTTAATACCCTATTTAGAGATTGAATAATTTAAAAATGATCAAAGTAATTATTGAACGTGTTATCGCCGAAGGCCTAGAATCTCATTATGAAAAGGCAGTCGGAAACTTACTCAACGTAATGACCAATGCGCCCGGCTATATTTCCGGCGAATCGTTAATTGATGCGCAAGTACCTAACCACTATGTTGCTATCGCTCGGTGGTCGACAGAAAGTGCCTGGATGAACTGGTTTCACTCGGAAGAACGAAAGCATGTGTTATTGGTTATCGCGCCATTCCTGCAAACCGATGAAAAGTGCACCATGTTAAAGTCTTTGGCCTATCACAAGTATTCTTAATACGGCCTGTATCTAACCTATTTTGACCATTAGTGTCTGGTCAATAGCAATAATTCAATAGAATCGAACAGGTCAATTCTCGTTGATCAGTTGAAGGCAATAAATAATCGACTATTGGTTACGCTTTCGGGTATCATCCCGTCAAAGTCAGCTGGATGATCGCTGGTCAGAATATCTTCATGGTATTAGGGCTGGAGGAAAGTCCGGGCTCCACAGGACAGAGTGCCAGATAACGTCTGGGAGGCGCGAGCCTACGGCCAGTGCAACAGAGAGTAGACCGCCAGTTTTGATCTTCGGATCTCATCTGGTAAGGGTGAAAGGGTGCGGTAAGAGCGCACCGCGCTTCTGGTAACAGAAGTGGCATGGTAAACCCCACTCGGAGCAAGACCAAATAGGAAAA
>CAXMOZ010000057.1:0-1976 GCA_964195315.1 uncultured Acidimicrobiia bacterium
ACTCTATGACCCCCTCGAGGCGACGTCAATACCGCAATTTTGCATACTTACTGTGCAATTTTACGCGCTCTTTGGGTCTTTAGTCGCCGCAGAAAATGGATTCTGGGGATCTGATTTCTCCAAAGCAGACACTGAAAAACACTTCTGGTGGGTCTGAGAACGGCCATAAGCAGACGCTTGGCAGCAGATAATATATTATCAGGTCTATTACCTTTTAATCATGCTGTTATGTGCTAATGCCAGGTACTACAAACCGGAGTAGCAAGAATTTAATTTCTAGATCAATAAGGAGGAACGACCATGAGTATCGAATCATCTAAGGATCCAGAAAGTTTCATCAGCTTTGAACACAGGGGATGGGAAACCGTAAGCCAGGGCTATGAGCAACATTTTGCTGACCTAACAAACCAATCGGTGAATGAAGTTTTAAATGCGGCTGCAATTGAAGGTGGTAAACAGGTTCTTGATGTTTGTTGCGGGCCAGGTGTGATTGCTGCAGGTGCTACCGCACGCGGCGCCAAAACTTTTGGAATCGATTTTTCATCATCAGCCGTCGATATCGCTAGCACTAACGTGCCAGACGCAGAGATTTACGAGGGAAACGCCCAATCTCTGCCTTTCTCTGATAACACCTTTGATGCCGTCGTGTGCGGTTTCGGAATTATTCATGTGCCAGACCCGCAGAAAGCATTGTCCGAAATGTATCGTGTGCTCAAACCAGCAGGGCGCGTGGCAGTCAGCGTTTGGACACTACCAAATCCGAACAATGGCTTTGGATTGATCTACGGAGCGATAAAGGAACACGCGGATATGGGTGTTGATCTACCTCATGGTCCAGACTTTTTCCAGTTTAGTGATCCTGACAAGTTAACCGAGGCGCTACTCGAAATAGGATTTAATGAGCCATCTGTTAACGAGGTTTCTCAAACTTGGGAACTTAAAGAGCCTCAAGGATTATTTACGAGCATTATGGAAGGTGCGGTTCGTGCTAGAGCTCTAATTGCGGCTCAAACTTCTGATGTCCAGGAATCCATATTAGAAACCGTAGCCGCAGAGGTGAGTGAGTATAAATCGTCCGATGGAATTTATCGTGTGCCTATGCCTGCATTAATAGGCTCTGCAATAAAATAGCTGTCTTTTGGAAATATATTTGATGCGGCACGAAAAAGCACATACAAGCGCATGCAGTCGGACCAACAAACCGCTACGCGTTTTGATGGCCGCTGATGCGAGGCGTTATGTATCTAAAGCGGAGAATCATTGTTGAGCTCTGAATCAAATTTACAAAGCATTTGGGAATACGAAGTCAAAGATAAATTCCGTGCTGAATTTATCGATGCCTATAGTTCAAGTGGTCTGTGGGTTAGTTTGTTCAGGCAGTGTAAGGGCTACATCAAAACAGAACTAAAGCAAGATGCTGATAATCCCAAAAGATTCCTAACAATTGACTATTGGCAATCGCAAACAGCATTCTCAACAATGAAAGAAACTATAGGTGACGAGTACGACAAATTAGATAAGCAATGTGAAGCCTATACACTATCCGAAAATCACATAGGCTTTTTCAGTAATGAGTAGATTTAAAACTCATCACTTACGATACAAGCGCATGCAGTTGGACAAAATTCCCTCTGCGCGAGCAGTTGAGCAAGGGCATGAGTGTCTCAGTCGTAAGCAGCCGCTGAAAAAGCGAACCTGAGGGTCTGCTTTCTCTAAAGGAGACACTGGCAAGCTCCTCACCAGTGGCGACCTTCGGCCAGAAGCAGACGCCTGGCAGTACATAATATATTATCAAGTCAATTATCTTTTAATCATGCTGTTGTGTGGCACCTGAATGATGCATTAACACAAACATTAAACTATATGATCCACCGGAGTTAACCATGGGATTACTCGATAAGTTTGAACGCTACCCTTTGACCTTCGGCCCCACACCGATTGAGCATCTGCCACGATTGACTGAGGCCCTGGGAGGC
>CAXMOZ010000058.1:0-14687 GCA_964195315.1 uncultured Acidimicrobiia bacterium
CTACCAACATATTTTGCGAACAGAGCCAAAAAGAAAGAGGGTCAATCAAAAACTAAAGCACACAAAAACGCTGGCGACTCTTGATCTTTTAATAAAATCAAGGGTTCTTCACCATACTGCCAGTCGATATCTAATTCTGTGTCATCCCATTTAATACTTCGTTCGTTTTCTGGCGAATAATAATCAGTCGTCTTATAAAGAAACTCAGCTGTTTCAGAGAGCGTGATAAAACCATGGGCAAAGCCGGCTGGAACCCACATTTGTTTTTTATTTTCTCCAGACAGAACTGCCCCAACCCACTGCCCATAGGTTGCGGAGCTCTTTCGAATATCTACTGCGACATCCAAAACTTTCCCTTGAACTACTCTTACTAGCTTATCCTGCGCCCTGGGGGGTAATTGGTAATGCAACCCTCTTAATACACCTCTAGCTGATTTTGAGTGGTTATCTTGCACAAAAACTGGAGATTGTCCTGTAGCATCTTCAAAATTTTTCAAGTTGAAACTCTCGAAGAAGAAACCACGATCATCTCCAAACACCTTTGGCTCGAGCAGTATTACCTCTGGAATCGATAACCGGGTAATTTTCATCTCGCCGCCTTTACTAAACTCAATAAATATTGCCCATAGCTGTTTTTAATCATCGGCTCAGCTAACCTTTCTAGTTGCGAGGAATCAATCCAATTTTGATGGTAGGCAATCTCTTCCGGGCAGGAAATTTTCAGACCCTGCCGATGTTCAATGGTTTGTACAAATTGATGCGCTTCGATTAGGCTTTCATGGGTACCGGTATCTAACCATGCATAACCTCTACCCATTAGCTCTACGGATAGATTACCTTTTTCAAGATACAGTCGATTAAGATCGGTTATTTCTAATTCACCGCGATGGGAAGGTTTTATCTGTTTAGCATATTCGCAGACATGTTCGTCATAATAATACAATCCTGTCACGGCATAGTTCGATTTCGGGTTTATCGGTTTCTCTTCAAGGCTAATTACATTGCCATTATCATCAAATTCAGCAACGCCGTATCGCTCTGGATCATTCACATGATAAGCAAAAACTGTTGCACCGTTTGTTCTATTATTTGCCGAATCTAACAACTCATGAAACGAGTGACCATAAAATATATTATCACCAAGCACTAATGTTGAGGGTGCCCCATTCAGGAATTTCTCGCCTATTAGAAACGCTTGTGCGAGCCCATCGGGTGAAGGCTGTATAGCATATTGAATATCTAAACCCCACTGCGATCCATCCCCTAACAGTTCTTTGAATAACGGCGTGTCCTTTGGGGTTGATATAATTAATATCTCACGAATACCTGATAGCATTAGTGTCGACAGTGGATAATAAACCATCGGCTTGTCGAACACAGGTAGTAATTGCTTCGAAATCGCCTTGGTCGCAGGATAAAGACGCGTACCCGAGCCGCCGGCTAAAATTATACCTTTTCGATTCATAATGTTTACTGTCCAACTATCTCGGTAATGAGCTTATCCACATGTACTTGCCATTGGGGCAGGGATAAACTGAATTGTTTTTCTAGTTTAGCTGGAATCAACCGCGAGTTCGCGGGCCGCTTTGCCGGCACGGGAAATTCAGCGGTTGTAATAGCTTGAATATTCTCCGCCGGTACTTGAAAACTTTCACCTCTTTCTTGCCCGTTACCGATGACATAACTCGCAAAACCATGCCAGGTAGTCTCGCCATGCGGGACCAGGTTGTATATTCCACTCAATGAATCGCAGGAAGCTTCTTCTCTTAATTCAATATTATACAAGCACAAGGCGGTCACATCAGCAATTAGACTCGCGCTGGTGGGCGCTCCAAACTGATCCGCTACTACCTTCAGCTCATCCCGCTCTTTTGCAAGTCGCATCATGGTTTTCGCAAAATTTGAGCCTCTTAATGCGTAAACCCAACTGGTTCGGAAAATAAGGTGGCGGCACCCACTTCGTCTAATTGCCTCTTCACCATCCAATTTGGTTTGGCCATAAACTGATTGCGGGTTAGTTTCATCGCTTTCAACGTATGAACCTGGTTTGCTTCCATCAAATACATAGTCGGTTGAGTAATGTATTAACCAGGCATTCAATCGTTTGGCTTCATCCGCCAGTACCACTACCGCATCCGTATTGATTGCTTTAGCCTTAGCTGGCTCTGATTCAGCTTTGTCGACCGCCGTATAAGCGGCCGCGTTAACAATAATGGTAGGACCGTATTCGCGCACAACATTCCTGAGAGCATCTAAACTTTCTAGATTAGCCGAGCTTCGATCACAGACTTTCACATCACCTAACGGCGCAAGCGAACGCTGTAATTCCCAACCCACTTGACCATTAGCGCCTAACAACAGGATTTTCATTGATACTGTTTTTCGACCCAGTTTAAATAGGCACCACTAGTGACGTTTTCTACCCAGGCTTGATTTTGCAAATACCATTCGACAGTTTTTCGAATGCCGGTATCAAAAGTTTCCGCAGGTTGCCAGCCTAAGTCACGTTCAATTTTTGTCGCATCGATGGCATAGCGGCGATCGTGACCTGCACGATCAGTAACGAAAGTTAATTGAGCCGTATAAGACGTCCCATTGTTCTTTGGCTGCAATTCATCCAGAATTTGACATAGCGTATTAACAATTTCCAGATTTGTTTTTTCATTCAATCCGCCGATATTGTAAACCTCACCGGGCTGTCCTTTCTCCAACACTCGGCATATCGCACTACAATGATCAGTTACGTAAAGCCAGTCTCGAATCTGTTGGCCATCACCATAAATCGGTAGCGGTTTACCCGCTAACGCGTTATGGATAACAAGAGGAATAAGCTTCTCTGGAAACTGATACGGCCCATAATTATTGGAACAATTTGAGGTCAGGACTGGCAGTCCATAGGTATGGTGGTAGGCGCGCACTAGATGATCCGAAGATGCTTTAGAAGCTGAGTATGGACTATTTGGGGCGTAGGCATTCGTTTCGGCAAATGCGGGGTCAGTTTCGCTTAAAGAGCCATATACCTCATCCGTTGATACATGCAGGAAGCGGAAGGCTTGTTGTGCTGATTCATCTAATTGCCCCCAGTAAGCTCGTGTTGATTCCAGGAGATGAAAGGTTCCGACTATATTAGTCTGGATAAAGTCTTCTGGGCCATGGATCGATCGATCCACATGACTTTCGGCGGCAAAATTAACAATCGCAACTGGCTTGTACTGTTCGAGTAATCCATCAACTATATTTCGATCACCGATGTCTCCGTGTACGAAAATATTCCGGGGCTCATTGTTCAAGTCAACTAGGTTATCGAGGTTACCGGCGTAAGTAATTTTGTCTAAATTAACAACATTCCCATTAAATGACCGCAAATAATGCCGAACAAAATTCGAGCCGATAAAGCCTGCACCGCCAGTAACCAATATATTCATTAATATTTTCTGCAATAACGGGAATTAAAAATCTACAACTAAACGCCAACACCAGACATTTCTTTGCACTTCAGCCATTCGATATAGTCGAGAGGGAACGCCCCAAAATCAAATAACTTAGAGGTAATATCCTTAACCCATACCTAACATTCTAGGCCATGAAAACGGGCGCAACCATACACCAATATCGTACCTAATTACACCCCACTTTATGTCATTAGTCACCCCTGGATGCACTAGCTTCTCCACTGCCCCAACCAAAACCTCAAGCTTTAGATTTTACACTAGTCAATATAACCAACATGACTTTCAGACGGCTCTGCCAGGTATTATCCCCAACATAATCTTTTGACGATTGTTCCGAGATACGCCCTTTATTTATTTGCAGCGCCAACGCATCGCTAAAGCTTGAACTATCTTCAGCAACGATTAGGCCTGACTCGTATGTTTGAGTAAATGTCAGCGGGGTCGATACCACAGGAACACCAGCTGCAAGATACTCAAAATACTTCATCGGAAACATCGATGCCGTATAACTGTTAATCAAGGTTGGCAACGTTGCCACATTCATACCAGCAAGATAATGTGGCAGTTGCTCATATGGCCGGTGACCCAAAAAATGCACGTTCTCCAGCTCACTGAGCTGCTTCACCTTCGTGGACGATTGCCCCTCTCGCTCTTCGCCAATCATCACCCAGTGCCAATCAGGACGATTTTCCGCTATGCTAAAAATTAAATCAAAGTCGACTTTAAAGTCCGACAGCACACCAATATAGCCAATTCTTGGTTCTGGTATTGCTGCTAATTCTGCAGGCAGTTCCGCGACCTTCCTCGCCGTTGCGAAGTGGTCATAATCCGCCACATTCGGCAAGAAGTGTACATTGTCACTGATTTTCTGACATTCTTCCTGCAGCGTTGTACTGGTTGTAAACACGACATCTGCTCGCCGCAGCAATTGCTCTTCCTCAGCCTTAAAAGCATTGAAATCTACACCCGGCATAGCCGACAAATCATCGACACAATGATAGACCAGTTCAGCGTGATTAAACCCATTAATGGCACCTAAAATAAAAGGGTGATAAGTCCAGATAATTGGTCGAATGAAGCACTCTTTCTTGAAAAAACCACGCAAGTACAAGGCTAACAAATTTTGGTTTAAGCGACGGAAAAACGACCAATGATGCTTAAGCGGCACAACCAGAGGCGATAGCACCCAAATACTCTCTGAAATCTGTCTCGGCCCTTTTAGACCGAGCCAAAAACGGCGCCATAGACGGCCAAGGTCCATCCCCGAGCCTAACTTAAGCTGACGAAGCCCTACCGTCTCGACATAGAGCACTCTATAGCCCGCCTTGGCCAAATGCATTGCGGTATGCTGTTTGTTAGTCCAGTAGGGAGTATGCCAATCGGCCGTTGAAAATAGCACGATATCGCAGTTAGACTGCATTGCTGCCCTTGGAATTATTCTCCAGCCAGGTCAGGAAATCGTAATTCTCATTTTTATATCGGACAGCTAAAGATAATTCGTCAGGCAGTAAGGGAGTGCTCTTTATCGAGAATTCACCAACACTATTAGCTGACAACTCTATTGAGTTTTTCATGGCTATCCAGTCTAGCGCCTGATGCTCATTGAGAAACAACACATTGCCGGATGCCTTAATATAATCAATAAACTCACCATGGGCTTCGCAGCGCTGATCCTCTGATTGCCAGCCATAGGCATAGCGGGGTGAAAAGGGATGATCCAAGAAACCAAACAACGCCTGACCCTGCCTAGCTATGTCAAATGATTGCTTAAAAATAGACAATGGGTCATCGCCTTCCAGCATACAGTCACCGTGCAGCATGCACTGCTGTGAATGCGTCACGAAACCACTCGGCGCAAAAGGTACTTCACCGCCCCTGGCTACTAGATATTCAGGGTCATTGCAGATGATACCGCTAATGAAACCACCTAAACCGGAATCGGCCAATGCCTGCACGCTAATCACTGGGTTCTGGTGAAAGGGAGAAACGGCATATTTAACATCTATCTCCTTACCCACTGCGCCTTCAATAGCATCTAGCGACATCTGAACTTGTTTGAGCGTTTCTTCATAACTATCACCCCAGTTTACCGGGTGACTCCAGGAGTGAGATAACAAACAACCACCACTAGCAACATACTGCTTGAGAAACTCATGATGACTATCATCTTCAAGCACAGTGCCATGGATCGCCAAGGAAAGTGGCACTGACTTTTCTTGATAGAGCGCATAGAGCTGATGGGCTGAGTTGATATCTTCGTCACAATCGAGCCGCATGGTGACACAGGCATCGTATCCATGCGGAATTTCTGATAGTACCGGCAAACAAATTGCAAAATCCGCCTGGTAGCCACTGACAAACTCTTCAAGAATAAACCACTCTTGCGAGTCTACAGGGCCAACGGCACGGTTAACCCATAACAGACTAGCGCCCTCTATTTGCCATAAGCCCATATAGGCCGTTATCGACTGCTCTTCGGCAAGAACTTGGGCGATAACATTATTATCCTGCAACATGACTCTTGCTGAAATCGCCCAGATAGAATCATCAGCTTTGATAGAGCCATAACCCAAATTATTCCATTCGGCCATAAAGTCAAAGCGTTCACAGGGGCGTCGCTCTATTGGTGCCTTGGCTGCCAATGGGTTACTTTTGTCATAACAAACGACTGCCGCACTTTCTGCAAAATTATTAGTTTCAGCATGCTTTGATGAGAACAGTGCTCGCTGCTGTGGCGAAAGAGGCTCGTTGGTCGCATTTAGCACCAACTGCAAACGATCAGGTATGCGTCCAAGTAAAATGACCTTGGCGCCCTTGATCGCCAGAGTGTCCTGTATAAATCCAGACCATTGATCGGTAGGGTTCACCACCACAAGCACAAATGGCTCGCCATTAGCTAGGTACTTTTTCCACAACGCTAATGATGCATGGACAACTGCTCCACAAGTAAATGATCGCCTTAAAGCGGAACCCACTATTGTAGATAAGTCATCGCGACGGGAGTCTACAACCAGTAATACTCTCACTGAGTAACCACATGCCTAAACTTCGCATGACGACCCACACGGACGAAATCTTCATGACCCACAAAAGCAACTTCAAATCCTGTTCCCCAAAAGCCTTCGACCTTCTGTTTTATTTCGTCATTGTTAGCCGTTGGCTCCGGGACAATTTTGAGAAGTGGAGGCTGCTGTCTCAAATCTATTTGAAATTCCTGAATACCACCTACGCGGTGATCTAGCATATCTTGTATGTGATGGGTTGGATGATCCACACCATTTATAGGCACGATATCATGTATGCGACCAACAACATTTGTTAGATAAAAGCCATCATTTCGACTTTCGACTTTTGCCATATCGCCAGTACAATAGCGAATCAATGGCATCAGACGGTTTCTAAAACCAGTGAAAATAAGCTCCTCATCACCAGGGCAGTCATTAATTGGTATTGATTCAGGCCAACCCTCTGAGTCAAATACCTTTAGCCCGCCCTGCTTTGAAAATTCATAAGCCATAACGCCTAATTCTGCCAATCCATAACGATCAATCACCCGACATTGCAGCGCTTTCGAAATAAGCTCCCTCATGTAAGGCTCCAATAGCTCACCACTTGATTCAAATACATCAAACGCTTTACCTGAACTTTGGGTGCCCTCTATATAACAGGCAAGGGCATAGATTGTAGACGGGTGAGCATGAACCAGGTAGGTGGGGTTCTTTTTAAGTGCTTGCCATATTTCTTCCAGACCAGCATCGTCAACACTGTCAAAAAAGATATTTCTTCTATTCATCGCAAGACATTTATAGTCTTCACGTGTCATTCCCTTCGGAGGTGCACCATCTGGAAACCGGCAAGCAAAATGCGTTTCAAATTTACGCTTGCTCTTGCCAATTGCGTCTCGTGCAAATAATGTTATAGCTGCCGAGTAGTCTGCGGCTATTTGATCATAAAAAATATGAGCAGACAGCCCGGTTGAACCACCCGTTTTGCACACATGATGCCTAATATCCGCCAGCTGTGTGGAGAGCATTCTGTCGCCTTGCTCTCTTATAATGTCTTTGGTTAATAATGGGATATCCAGGAAATACGCGGGATCCTTTTTTAATCGCGATACGTCAAAAGAAATGCTTTTAAATAGGTCCTGATAGTAAGGTACATGCTGAGAGGCAAACTCCACTGTCTCTATTATTCTTTGCTGCGCTATCTCCTTCCTCTGCTCAAAAGGAAGCCTATAGTGCCGCTTGAGTTCTCGCCACTTGGTCCTGACATCCCTTTTTTCTATCTTTTCTGCCAATGGGTAGGCAATCAGAGCGCTCAATACACCTTGCGAAAACTTTAATAACCGCTGACTCATGCCACTGCCTCCACTCGAGGATCAAACTCATCAACAAACTGACCATGTTCCAACCTAAAAGCCCGGTTACAAACATTTTTTAACAGTTCTTCCGAATGAGTCGCTATCACCAAGATAGAAGCATTATCAACAAAGCTTTTTAACCTTTTTGCGGCTTTTTCATTAAAATCGGCATCACCGACACTCAACCATTCATCCATCACTATAATGTCTGCATCAACACTGGTAGAAACAGCAAATGCCAAGCGCAATAACATACCGCTCGAATAGGTTCGTACCGGCATATCCAAATACTCACCTAGTTCCGTAAACTCGGCTATATCATTCATCTTGGCTTTAATTTCTTTGGGTGAGAGACCCATCATAATTCCGCGCAGAAAGATATTGTCATAGCCGGATGCATCAACATCCATCCCCAACGATATATCGAGTAATGATGCTACTTTCCCCTCGACATTAAGATAGCCTTCAGTGGGCTCGTAAGCCCCTGCCAGCGCTCTTAGCAGCGTTGTTTTACCAGAGCCATTATGACCCAACAAGCCTACACGCTCTCCCTCAGCTATCTTAAAAGAAAGCTGGTCATTAGCCCGCACCCACACTTTATTACCCGCAGCATGGGCAATGCGACCACCCGTTGTTGCGTTTAAAAGCGTATTTTTTAGTGATCGATGAGAGTTGGTAAATACGGGAAACTCTACAACTAGATTCTCTGCTTCTATTAAAGCCATTTTAATACCATTCCGTCATAGCCAATAAGCGACACGATGTCGATATCGCGCAAGCATAAAGTAAGCGAGTATAAAACCAGCAACTGTCAGCAACATTATCACACTCCATGAAAAGACTGGAATACCATTGCCAAGCAATGGTGAGCGAACAAGCTCGATAAAATGGTACGCCGGGTTATAGTTTGCTACCCACCCTCTATCTTGTAACAGTTCTGGCTTCCAGAATATTGGTGTTAAAAAGAAAAGGATTTGCACAAAGTTGGTAATAATTTGGTGTATATCTCGAAACCTCGTACAAAGCACACCCAATACAATTCCAATCCATATGCCGTTTAAGGCGATGACTAAAATGGCAACCGGTATAGTGAGAAGGTGGGCAATATTTACTTCAGGCACAAAATATAATACACACAATAGAATAACGGCATTATGTAAAAAAATAATCACATTGCGCCACACCATTCTGCATACATGCACGGTCAAAGGCAGACGAATTTGCTTAATAATGCCTTCAGCAGCAATGAAGACTGTGCAGCCCTCTAGAATCATCGTTGACAAGAATGTCCATACCAGCAAACCTCCTGCAACATGAGGTATAAACTCCTCAATACTCTGCCCTAAAAGAGTGGCATAAAGAACACCGAGTGCAGCCACCAAAATGGCACTGCTAATGGTTAGCCAAAAAGGGCCTAGCACAGACCTCATATAGCGCTGTTTAATGTCCTGCCATCCGAGAATGTTCCAGATAGAAGCTTTATTAACACCACCCAGCAGGTCTCTCAAAGCTAAAGTGTAGCTGGATTCTTTAACCTTCCGGCGTACTTCTAATGGTTCAATAGATAATTCGTCCACTTACCAACCTCTAACAAAATTATTTAACATGTGTATCCAACAGGGCGCTCACAATTCTCTTACTTGCATTTCCATCCCCAAATGGGTTTGCAACCTGAGCGATTTCTGCCTGCTTGCTTGGCTGCGCTAATAATTCAGAAACACCCGAATAAATATTATCAGCCGACGCCCCGACTAGTCGAACAACACCAGCCTCAACCGCTTCATATCGTTCGGTTGTATCCCGCATAACCAATACAGGCTTCCCTAGTGAAGGGGCCTCTTCTTGAATACCCCCAGAATCTGTTAAAATAATGCAACATCGTGACATTAAAAATACAAAAGAAGGGTAATCGAGAGGCGCAATTAGGAATACATTCGGAATGTCACCCAAAATACGTTTAACTGGCTCCTGTACTTTGGGATTTAAATGAACAGGATAGACAATCCTACAGTTTGAAAACTCTTTGGCAACTCTCGCCAAACCAATGCATATCTGTTCAAAGCCCTGCCCAAAATTTTCTCTTCTATGCCCTGTTACCAATATGATAGGCACCCCCTCTTCAAGAAAGGGGAATATTCCTTCATAGTCATGCCCCATAGCTTGCAATTCAACCGTGCTTAATAATGCGTCAATAACCGTATTACCTGTCACCAGGATATTGGATTCACTCACTCCTTCATTGAGAAGGTTATTTTTGGCACTATTGGTAGGAGCAAAGTGTAAATCTGCAATAGAGCTCACTAACCGCCTATTCATCTCTTCAGGCCAGGGTGATTTTTTATCTCCCGTTCTTAAACCCGCCTCAACATGAAATACTGCAGTATTTGCATAAAAACCAGCAAGTGCGGCCGAAAGTGTTGTCGTTGTGTCTCCATGTACACCGACCCAATCAGGCGAAAAGTCGTTTATTACTTCCTCCACTCCCTGCAAGACTGCTGAGGTTATTGTCGTTAAACTCTGACCAGGTTTCATCACGTTGAGGTCATAATCAGGTTCAATTTTAAAAAACGCCAAGACTTGATCCAGCATCTCCCGGTGCTGGGCTGTTATACAAACTTTCACCATGACACCTGCGTTTTTAAGCGCAAAATATAATGGTGCCATTTTTATGGCTTCAGGCCGGGTTCCAAATACAAGCAATATCTTCATTGAATTAATGGTTAATCCCACTCAGTGAAAACATAAACGTCATATTACACTCTGTAAAACAAAACATAGGCCTTCAATTTATGGGTGAGTAAGTCAGTCAGCAGCTTCATGAAACTCGTCCGTAGACATCCTCAAAACGAACGATATCGTCTTCGCCAAGATAACTGCCAGTTTGCACTTCGATCATAACCAATTGCTCTAACCCTATGTTCTCAAGGCGATGCTTGTGTTCGGCTGGTATGAATGTTGATTCGTTAACTTGGAGGGTTAGCTCCTTAACATCGTTCAGTACTTTAGCGGTGCCGCTTACAACGACCCAATGCTCACTGCGATAATGATGCATTTGCAAACTGAGGCTAGCGCCTGGTTTAACTTCAATACGTTTGATTTTGAAATGAGGGCCTTCCTCTAACACGGTATAGGTGCCCCAAGGCCTGTGTGCAGTGCGATGTATCTTGTGCGCTTCGTGACCTTGCGCTTTAAGCTGAGCATAAATGTGCTTAACCTCTTGCGCTCGCTGTTTATCTGCAACCAAAAGAGCATCTGGTGTATCGATGATGATCAGGCTATCAACGCCAACCGCACCTACCACTCGCGTTTCGCTTTTGATGGTGCAGTTGTGACTGTCTTGAATGACGACATCGCCCTGGATACGGTTATTGTTATCGTCTGGCGTCGTTAGATCACCTAGCGATCGCCAACAACCGATATCACTCCACCCGATATCACAAGCTACTACCGCTGCATTGTGAGTTTTTTCCATAACGGCATAGTCAATGGAATCATCTGGTACGCTCTTGAAATGCTTTGAATTAATTTCAATTTGGGTAAACCCTACGCCTGATGCCTTCCTAGACTGTTGCAGGCAGTTTTTAGTGGCTTCAAGAATTTCTGGGCAATGCAGTGCCATTTCTTTTAGCATAGTGCCTGCTGTAAAACAGAACATGCCGGAATTCCAAAGGAAATTACCGGAAGCAAGGTAGCCCTCAGCCTTATCTAGTGAAGGTTTTTCTACGAAACGAATAACTTCATTTCCATTCGACTCAATGTAACCATAACCTGTTTCTGGCGCTGTAGGTTGAATACCAAAGGTAACAAGCTTTCCGTCTTGAGCAAGCAAACGCGCCTTAGCAACTGCTTCGGCAAAATCTGCCTGCTTTGATATCAAATGATCTGCGGCGAGGACTAGTAATATAGCGTCTTTTCCATGGCTTTCAGCCACCTCGAGGGTAGCGGCAGCGACAGCCGGGGCTGTGTTACGCCCAAAGGGCTCTAGAATAAAACTAGTATTAATTGAGTTTTGATTTTGATTCGTTATTTCTTGAAATTCATCTTCTATTTTGAAGAGTAGGTCACGATTTGTGACAGTCATTACATCGCTAACGCCAGGCAATGAAATACCTCGAAGAAAAGCCTTTTGCAACAGGCTTTCACCATCATCAAGGCGAATAAAAGGTTTGGGTTGCTGCTCTCTAGAAACTGGCCACAAACGAGAGCCTGAACCACCACAAATAATGGTCGGTATTAATATGTTAACTTCGTTCACTAGATACCTTTTTAAATTTCACAAAATATAGCTTTAATTAGCTAGAACCAATATAAAATAAACTCGAACTATTAATTTTCCAGGAAATTAAGATCGAACCTTTCTAAAAACTCTGGCACCAACAATGCCGGAAGCGAATTGATTCCCGCCGCAGCCTTACGGCCACCGCCCGATTCAAATTGTCGACAAAGGTCATCTGCACCGTATTTTCTATTATAGGGCGCTCGTACGCTAACACGATAACCACCATCACCCATATCGACTAGTAAAGCATGCGCCCTATCCGGATGTTTTTTTGCCAGATCGTTACCCATAACGCCTACGATTCGTTTTGCCCAGGATTCGTTTGGCAAAATATACAATGCAGCATGCGCGCTGCCTGATTCTGGCAAGGCACTTTCGCTCGCTGACATATCGGCCTTATATTGAGCCCACAGATTTTGATATCTGGGTTCTGTATGGAGAAAATCTAATGGGTCAGCGTAAGGCTTGACGGTTTTATATAACTCTTTCGGATGAAACATTAAATCATCTAATTCGAAGCCATAACCATTGTAATTGAGGCAGATACCCAATTGCTGCAAGCTCGATAACTCATTAGCGTTAAGTCCTAACGATAAACCCAAATCAGTTGCTGCTTGGTCGAAGTTATCGCCAAAGGCACCAACAACAGCCCACTTCGCTTGCGCATTTTCGAGAAGCCTATTGACGATAAGACTGGTACAAGTATCCGCTGTAACATCGATATGAACATCAAATGCAGGATGTTTGGGAATTTCTCCAGGGAAATGGTGATCAGCATAAAATACAGTTGCGCCTGCATTTAGCACTGTATCCAACGCTTCTCGATTTTTTTCCAGGGAAACATCAAGAACGGTAATTTTATCACCCTGATTTGCATTGACTCTTTTTAACAGGCTAATATCTCGCTTTAATCCTGTAACTAGAATCGCATCATCTTTTGGCTCACACAGGCGCAACTGCTGCAGGGCGCAAATACCATCGGCATCACCATTGAAAACGTCATAATGAGTCATTTATTTATACGAGGAATATAGTTTGCTGCATTTTTTATTGTCTGAAACCAGAGGTTTTACAATGCATACCGGATCGAGCCCGGTATGCCGGTATTCAGAAAAATCTAATTAAAATAATTAACAAGAAAGGCCTTAGGTGCTTTTTAAAACGGGATGTCGTCAAATCCATCATCTATTGGTGCGGCAGCTGGGGCATTTTGTTGCGCTGGCGCTGCTTGGCGCTGTTGCTGCGCTGGCGGGCTAAATGGAACAGTACTATTATCGCTCCCACCTGATCTACCACCCAGCATTTGCATTTCATTGGCAACTATCTCGGTGCTATAGCGGTCATTGCCGGTTTGGTCTTGCCACTTTCTGGTTTGAATTTTTCCTTCGAAGTAGACTTGCGAACCTTTTTTAAGATATTGGGCTGCAATTTCACCTAGCTTGCCAAAAATAACAATTCGATGCCATTCGGTTTTTTCGACATTCTCACCGGTTGTCTTGTCCTTCCAACTCTCGTTAGTAGCAACACTAATGTTAACGACTGGGCTGCCGCTCGCAGTGTATTTTACATCCGGGTCTTGCCCGAGTGTGCCTACGATGATTGCTTTATTAACACCTCTAGCCATGGTTTGCTCCGAATTCCCAGTATTATTACTGTCGTAAATATTGGCGGGTATTCTAACGCCACGTCACGAAATAAGCGAGTTCGAATTGTTAATAGTTGTCAGGCCTTCACTTTAATCTAAACCGTAAGATTTTCATTTAGCGCTTAACTCAATATTGCCTTCGTTCAACTGAATTGTACATAGTTGAGAGGCTGGCTGTAAAAGTGGCATTTGAGGCGCTAAAAATAACTAAAAGCTAAGTAGAAAGAATGAAAATATTCGCAGGTAAAATACTGGATCTGGCTTTAAATTAAATCGCGTAGACGAAAATGTATGTTAAACCAGACACATTATCTTAGTCGATTTCCGCTTTTAAAGAAATGACGTTAAGTAAGCGGCATTTGCCACAATCACTAATTTCCTTTTTAATTTATATGCCTAAAGAAACTCCAATAGATAAGCCTGATGCCTATGATTAGGAGAAGCTTAACTGCGGTATAAGTTCGGCATCCTTGCCGAGAGATCATCCATGAACCACCCTATTTAACGAGAATATCTGCCTTGTTCTTTTCGTAGATTGCAGTGCCAATACCGTTAACATCCACTATCTGCTCAGCCCTACTAAAGTTGCTATTGGTTGTACGATATTCGACAATAGCTTGCGCCTTAGTCGATCCAACACCGTTTAAAGCAGCGGCGATTTCGTCAGCGCTGGCTGTATTGATATTGACTGGACTAGCAAAAGTGGCTGACGAAAAAAAACTGACTACGAGGGCGATTAACGCTTTTTTGATTTTCATACTAACTCCTTAATTCAAAATCCTATTGAATAACTAAGTGTTGATCCTTCACAGGCAACCTAGCCCGTTCATCAAGAATACAATTATGTCTTCAAAATTCAAGCCTTTTTTTCTGTGTATATGATAACTGTCAGTTTTTCTAAGTTAATAGGACTCTGCTTAAATCATTGACGGCTATCGGCTGCAACTTCCT
>CAXMOZ010000059.1:0-20935 GCA_964195315.1 uncultured Acidimicrobiia bacterium
GTCGACATCCATATGCCGATTAATTTTTTGAAACTCTGGCGATTGTTGATAAAAACTAAATTCTTCATCCCATTCCATTGTATTGAGCGGCGGGACCGTTCCATGAATGGGATGCCAGTTCACCATAGAAAGGCCAGACCCAGTTAGTCTTGTGACACCACCGAGTACTACCATGGCGAAAATAAGGAAAAGGCAAATTAATAACCAGTGCGAAATGGCCCTGTCTTGAGGGGTTACAACAGACATAAAAATGACAACCTAATTAGTTGATTAATGACATTAATTAAAGACGTTAATTAACAATTTTGATCGAATCCAACGACTATTTCACGACGTTAGTGGTATGACCCTGTCGAGCACTAAATAGCTCAAAATTTCCATACTTTATTTTGCACCCGATCATATAACCACTCGTGACGATAACAATAAAGAATCGAGCAGATTTCATCCTACACCTAGCCTTATAATAGCTGACCTAATTATAACCGTATTGAATGTCTTACTAAATCAATTTCAAACTATTTTTAGCATTCTCGTTACAATAAAAACGGGGATTCAAAAGTGGTAAACAATAGCTTCACACGGTCACTCAATTGCAATATGCCTTAATGGGCGTTGTTGTCATCTCAAACATCAAATTGAATCATAATAAAATCGATTTCCACACCTTTGATCAGCGCTAGAAGTCCTTATTAATTGATTAATTTGACCATCTCGCAGGGCTCTACTCGACACGTCGAATAAAACAGTCTTGGCCACCCTGCTTCAACGTCTCACAAAGCTCGCGTGCTGCCTGACGGCTAAGACCAGGACCAACCAACAGGCGAATCACATCGCCCGTTTTTTGATAATTAGGAAAACTTCCCGACAAAACCGGTAAGTTTTGGTTTATCTGCCGCCAAAAAACCTCTGCTTTTTGAACTGAGCTCAAAGCAACGACTTGCACAAACCAGCTGCCCTTGGCAGCTTGACCCTGCGCCTGATTATCCAGGTCAGTCGAGGTACCGGCAGCTATCACCGAAACAGGAGAGATAGAGGCAGCGGAGTCGGCTTGCAAAGGCTTAGCCTGCACTGTATCCACAGTCATCACCGCAACGGGAGAAATCGAGAAAGGAATACTTGATACATCAGAACTAGAACCTGAATCGGGCCACAAAGACGATTCCTTCGCTGAAGATATGCCTTGCATTATTCCTCTTAATGGCTCTGAACTAAGGGTGAAGTTTAACGCTCGAATCACACCACTATTACTGCTGACTTTCACTTGAGCAGGTTTTTTCAGCAACCTATTAACAAATTTCGTCTCGAGGGTGATCTGGTAGACACCAGGTTCGATACCATCAAACAGAAAAAATCCATCGAATGCACTGCGTTTTTGCGCGACGATTTCGCCGTCCAATGTTTTCAGTTGCACCAATGCCCGACTGACAGGCAGTCCGTCTTTACCATCAGCAATGGTGACATAACCTTCCAGCTCTGCTGTGCGTATCATCGGAAACTTGACGACCATGTAATTACCCGGTCGCAAAATGACTGACAGGCCCTGGTTCGTTGACCTCAATTCACTATCTGTAATAGTTGACTCATCAAGTTCGATGTCGGTCTGGCGATGAGCCATCATACGGGAGAGGTAAGCCATGCCGGTCTTATCCGTGCTTGAGCTGCGCCAAACCTGAGGTGCCTTGACCATTACGCCCTCAACAGGCTCAGCTTCTGGTTTCGACAGCACCTGTACTTCAACGCTGGCCATACCCTCAGAAGCACGGCTATCCAGCATCGGTAGCGCCTTGCCTGGCTTACCCACCAGATTGGTGGATAACGTAATAAGACCTGCCCAACGTTCATTACTGTTGTAGTTAACATTGGCACTGATTTGTACCGCATCAAATCGCCAGTTCAAGCCACCTCGATAATCGGTAAGACCATTTGTCTCATTCTGCCTAACGTCCAGCTTCAAAGTCGTGTCTCTATCCATGCTTAAACTGCTTTCGACGCTGTACTGGAGCAATTCATTTTTTGGAGCCAGACTATAGATGGCTCCAAGGCGAAAGGTCCATGGTCTGAAAGTGCTTTGAATATTGGTCTGCCCCCCTGTCCGTGATGTTTTCGTTGTGCTGCCATTGGTGCGATCTTCAATCGAATCATAGAATAAGGAGGTAGAGAAACGCCCTGAACCGGGCAGTGGAATCGTTGTCCCAAAATTGGCATCGAACTCAGTACTGTCTTGCATTTCCTGCTGAATGGCATCGAATCGAATCGGCACCGCAAAGAGCGACGAGGTGATTTCCAGGTTTGATTGCCACTGGTTGGTGGAACTAACCAGGTCTAGTTCATCAATGAATTGGGTGTAACTCAGGTTGACACTGCTATCGCCGAGTCGAGTACGTATCGAGGTATCAATTGAATCCTGTTCCAGTGGTTGATAGTTATAACTAGCACTCGCGGAAAAAAGCGAGGTATTCAAACCAAATCTAAGACTGCCAGAATCAACCCTTTCAGCGTCTACCTGCCTGCTTCTAATGCTCGCACCAATAGTCAGATTGCGCGACAGACCGAGGTTAAAGTCCGCCGTATAAAGCCCACTATCTCGGTCCCCTGCACCAGGAGCTTCATTCACACCAAACACGGTGCGGCCTTCCTGGACCGCTGACAGATCGTAGCTGATACGCCCCGGCGCGAGCATATCCGCCCCCAGGAAATGCGTTTCATAGCGAGATTCTACTTCGCCATAGGGGCCATAGAACTTAATTTCGAAGCGATTTTCGCCGAATAACAACGAGATATCGTCGAAGCGATAACGCCCGTCCTCTCCCGTCGTTTGGTTCGCAATCAATTGACCATTTTGGTAAAGCTCTACATCCCAATCAGGCAATTGACTGCCTTCAAGATAGACAGTGTTATCGGCAAAACGTCCATCCAATGCTTTTTTCACTCCCCCACCACGCAACAAAAATCCTCGCCCTCCAATACTGACGTCACCCAATTCGACGTGGTTAAGGGACAGTGGCCCTTCAAAAGCAGTCCGCTCCAATTTCAAGAATGCCCCAGTGAGTGAATCATCAGTGGTGCCGGCAAGCGAGAACGTGGATGTCATCCAGCTAAGGTCGCCCCTCGACAGTAAAGCGTAGTTAGAATCGTATCTTGCACCACTGCCTGAATTTTGACGTAACGTGGAATACCCTAACCGAAGTTTGGTGATATGGGGCCCGAACAACTGATAGGGATTTTGTTTTAACGGATACTGAGGTTCTTGATAACCTGAAGACTGGGGTCTCGTGAAATTTTTACGTTCCAGGCGTGACTGTATCGGTAACAGTAAGGTAGCTTCGACATCGAGATATAATTGCCGTACTACTGTCGTTAATTGCAGGGGAAACCAGCGTTCTAAAGCCTTCGCTTGTGCATAGAGTCCGCCTTCGAATATAACCACTTCGTCGCCGCCAAGCGGCCATTTTTTGCCACCACTGCTTACTTCACCCAACGTCATGTCAAGTGAAAATTTTCGCTCTGGGGAGATATACCAGCCGCTAGCCCTGCCTTTCGCACCGTCTACACTGATGGCGAATTCCAGTCCATCGAACAGTTCTTCGAGTGACAGTAAGAAATCGCTTCCTCGCTGATAACCGAGAATATCGAGACCGAGTTGATTGCCATCAAGGCGTAACTCCAACAGCAATTCATTTTCAATCTGTAACTCGATGGCTGACGAGGCAGCAGGTATTGCCAGCGTTATACTAAAAACCATCAGCATCAGCCACCGACTAATGCCTGTGGCTGATGTCATGAGCTTTGCACATCTTTGTCATTACAAAATGATACCCATCTTGAAAACATTAGCTTTTAGAAGTCATTTTATCGAATTACTTAGGGCATAAATTATGGTTAATGCAAAATTTATGCCTAGAGTTAATTCAACTTTCTTAACTGATAGCGTCAAATAGTAGGTAGGCACCAATATTTTCTAAAGTTTTTCCAGGGGTCGCCGTTATCCATAATTAACCGGTAAAGTTTGCTCTATACTTAATCACCTTTGCTGAGATAAAGCGCATCGCTCAAACGTTACGCCCCTGTAAAAATTGTCCATACCCTTACTGATTAGGAGTTCATTATTATAATGATTAAACAGAAAAAACACCTGGCGATTGCAGTGGCTGCGATAGGCCTGACTGTTTCTACCGTAGAAGCGGTCGATTTCACCGCCATCGCAACTGTGGAAAATACATTGGCTGTCACAAGTGTTTTGCCGAATCTAGACCTCGGTACACTGTTTGCCGCAACAAATGGTGCTGCTGCGAACAATGGCGTTGGCGCTCTCGTAATCGCTCCAGATGGAAGTGTAAGTGACCCAGCGGACAGTGCCACGGTCAAACTGATCAGCCTGGGTACACCAGCAGCGGCACAAGGTTCGGTCGATATGGCATCCAACTTCACCTTGACCTTTCCGAATACGAGCACTTATCTTGCCGCCGATTTTTTAACCGGCGGTGTTGACCTTTTGGCCGCACTCGCCGTCACTACAAGACTGCAGCACTCTAGTTTTACTGGACTCAGCCTCTATTTAACACACTTCACGTTGGGTGACGTCAGTGGTGGCACCAGCGCTGAAGGGAGCACTAATAATGGCATTTTCACCATCATTAAGGGCGCTACCGATACCACTTACGTGTTCAATATTGGCGCGACTGTTACCACGGCGCCGTTCGATACCGCTCAAGATACCTACCAGCCCGGTAACTACACAGGCACCTTTACCGTTACAGCCTCCTACTAGATCGGTATAGGCAATGCCCTTTTTGGTACGGCAAAAAAAGGCCCGATTCGAGCGCGCCTTTGTTTTGGCTGTCCTGATTTGGATCACCGCAACTACCGCCGCTATATCGGCGCCGCTGATTGAAGAACAGCAGCGCCTGAATTTTGGCACGCTTGCCATAGCTGATAATACTATCGTATCGCGGTTCACCTACCCGCGCACCGGCAATAACATCATTTTATCGGGCAGCTTTGTGCTGTTCAGCCGTGGCTCACCAGGGCGCTACCGGCTTAGTGGTTTTCCCGCCAACACAACGATTAGTGTCAGCCTCAATAACACCTCTCTGACAGCGAATGGCATTGCGAATTCCGAGTCGCTGAGTGTCGACGATTACGACTCTAGCACGCTCGTCACCGATGCCCTGGGCGAGGCTGAATTAACCCTGGGTGCGCGCCTTAATACCTCTGGGGATAGCGGGAGTTATAGCGATGCAGACTATAGTGGCACCACAACGCTTCGCGTTGACTACTTTGATCCAAATGTCTCCGGTTCTATATTCAATACCCAGATTATCGACCTGGAGGCGCAGCTAAATTCCACCCTGGCAATTAACGAGCAGCAACAATTAAATTTTGGCACACTATTTGCTCATTCCAGTAATACCGCACAGGCGGTTTTAACGCTGTCACCTTCTGGCTCATACACCATCAGTGAGCCAGGGAATTCGCGTTTGGTCTCTATTGCTGAGCCAAAGCAAAGCGTCCTACGGGTGAGTGGCGCAGCGCCAAACTATAGTCTGACGATTACGCCGCAGGTGGGTGACGTACTGCTGGAGCACACCATCAACCCAGTCAGTGCACCGCACTTTATCCTGACTTTGCAAACCTCGCCGAGTGGGGCGGGTATGACGGATGCCAATGGCGAACTACTAATTAAAATCGGCGGCACACTGAAAACACAACAAACTGCATTGCCGCAGGTTTATCCCAGCGGACAGTACCAGGGGACATACCAACTCACAGTATCGTACTAACATCACGGACGGTAAGGTGCAGAGTTTGATCTATCCGAATTCGATATGGTTAGGAGTAACTTGATGAAATTTAAACGACCGCTAGCTAAATCAATCTTCATCTGCCTGGCGTTATGCCTGTTCTCGGCTGCACGGGCGGATATGATGATTAGCCCCACCCGGGTGCTGATGGATGATAACAATCGCAGCACCACGCTGACCCTACGAAACCCCAGCGACGGGCCCCGATCTTACCGCCTGGGGTGGCAAGACAAACGAGCCCGAGCGGGCGGTGGCTATGACATCATCACCAAAGATGAGCAGTGGCCATCGGCCAAGGACATGGTTCGGCACTCTCCACGCCAAATAACAGTCGGAGCGGGCGAAAACCAGACCGTACGCTTTAGCTGGCGCCCGCCGGCTGATCTACCTGCTGGGGAGTATCGGTCACACCTGTTACTCGAGGTCATACCCGATATTTCCGAACCAACCTCGACCTTTAAAAGCGGGATTCCCGAAAAGGGGATCGGAGTTCAGGTTTTTATGCAGATGTCTTTCTCCATCCCCGTGGTCGTGCGCCACAATACTGATTCACCCAAAGTTTCCATTGGCGAAGTCAAGGTAATTCCGCCCAAAAAGGGGCAAGAAACACGCCTGTCGATTGTATTTAACCGCACAGGTAACGCCAGTAGCTACGGCAGAGTCATAGTAGAAATGCAGCGCGACAGCAATAGTCCAGTGGAGCTGATTGGGGAATATCGTGAGCTCTCTATTTTTCATGAACTTGATCAACGAGAGATTACCGTCGCACTGAGAAACAAACAAATCTCAACGGGTACCTGGATTCGCATTGCCTATGAAGGCCTCAAGGAATACCAGGGAACACTATGGGCCGAAAAATTATTTAAAACCAACTAGATCATTAAGCGAATCGATATTGTAGGTACACGTGACTAGGATTAAACATGATTAAAGCTATTTCAAAACATCAGCCAGCTATCGGCCTTATATCAGTGATCTGTATGCTGTTTGCTTCTGCAGACTTACGGGCAGATGAATCGTTATCAAACGATGTAGCAGAAGGAACAAAGAGTTTTCTTTCCGACCCAGCCCGGGCCGGTAGCCTGGTCGGAACAATCATTGCTGGTGCCGCAATAGCAAACCCATTGGCGCCAATTTTAGGTAGCCTGACTGGTTTCTTTATTGGTAAAAACACCAATTACACCAATAATAACAAAGTCCAGCAAGGTACCGGGGCTAACCGAAGTTTGATCCCCGACAATGACCGTCAGATTGCAAGCTTGTCAGGGCTAACCGGCGAACAACGCAGCATAATCGCACTGAACGAGGAACCCAAAACGGCAGAAGCATCGACCATCATTAAGATGGCCAAGGAACCAGCAGTGGTTGCACAACCGCAAGCAGTTGAACAATCCAACAACTTGGGATTGGGATTGCATCGAAAAACGGAAGACGAAGACAGCCTGCAACGCCAGCTTAGCTTCACTTGTAGCCACGTCCAAGTTACGCAGCAGGTGCCGATTTATTGCTACTATTATTCCGAGTAGCAGTCTGACGAACCCTGCTGCTAAAATACTAGCTACCAGGCTCTAACGATATCTCCAACATTCACAAGGCTGCTGACTGAACGTTTTTCAGTGACGCTCGCTATGCTCTGATTAGGGAGCACTGTATTAACTCGAATCCAGCCGCCCTTTCCCTCCAGTTGTTTTATCCCTTCACCAGTTCTGAGATCACTACGGTGATAAACCTGCAGGGTCGCTCCTGGATTTAAACCGTGAAGATAACCTGCATTAATATGTATTTTGCCACCACTCACTGCAAGCACCTCCGTGGCAAAGGGCACGCAGGCGAGTCGTTCATTAATTTGCCTGCTCATGTCTTTTAACATTTGGTCAACCTTGACGCCCAAAACAGTATTGAACCAGGACACTGAAACACGGCTCTCATGCCCCGGATAACCAACAACATCGCCACTCACAGACCCCTGATATTGCTTCGAATAAAACTGCACACCATGCTCAGCGTCATAGATAAATAAACTGATCAACACATCTCTTCGTTTTTTCGTAAACAACTCAACCAGGAAACCCTTGGGAGAATGCAAAGTAAGGTCCATAATTTCGAGCTTAACCACAAACTGCGACGCGTACTGTTGACCAATATGCCTAACGCGCTCAGCAGTATTTATATCGTTGCTTGCAAAACTCGTCGCCTGCGCTGCCAATACGTTAAAACGTTTCAGTCCGTCGAGGTGGGCATGCAAGCGCTGGGTAGTTAGATGGGCAAGACCAGGCAAATCCCTGGCTATATCATTCCTTGTCGTGGTGTCCGCAACCAGAATAGCCTTACGATAATAGTGAGGTGATCCGACGTCAGCTTTGCATAGCTCTAACGCACTTGGTTGTTTCGTACCTAGCGGGACAATCTCTGTCCTATTCTTAGTTGAGCAACCTGCAATCAGCAGTATTACTACAGCGATCGAAAGCTGATTTATCGTTACATTCATATAGATCCCTGCCCATTCTTTAATAACATCGAACTACGAATAGTTGCTAACCTTAATAGTCAGCTCACTAAGCACCATCAATAATAACAATCGCCAGATCCATAACATTTGTATTGGTCGGTCCAGTGACCAGTAGATTATTTTGCTTGCGTAAATAACTACCCGCATCAGCGCGTAGCAAAGCATCAGCCACCGCTACCGAGTCACCACAGGTATCTCCATCAACAATGCCACCTGCGGCGTTAGTTGGGCCATCGGTGCCGTCGGTGCCTGCAACCAAAATAGTAATGTCGTCTCGCCCCTGGATGTGCTCTGAAAGTGCCAGCGCCAGGCTTTGATTGCGCCCGCCCTGCCCTGGCTTATCGGGTAACATGATGGTTGGCTCACCACCCCAGATGTAGACACCCGATTCGGCAGTTTTTAGAAAAGTACCAATGTTTTTGGCTAGTTCAAAAACATCGCCATAAAGCGTTTCTTCGTTTAGTTTGACGTTTAAGCCTAAGTTGGTCGCGCTTGCTTGTGCTTTCTCTCTCGATATCTGATTAGACGCGATAATGCTCGAATTGGCTTTAACCTGTGCCCGGTGACAATCGCCTAAACCAGACCCAATGGTGGCAATGCTATCGCCTTCAACATCCGAAATAGCATAGACACGTATTTCTGCTCCTTCGAATTGTGCTATCAGTTTGCCATCTTTAATTTGTGAGAATTCTTTGCGCTTACGATTAATTTCGCCAATGGTTTTGCCGGTTGACAGCATATCATCGGTAATCGACTGCAAGTCATCAAGGCTCATGCCGTCGGGTAGTGACTCTGACAACGCTGATGCGCCGCCTGACATCAATAACAATAGTCGACTATCCATAGTCAGGCTTTGTACCAATGAGCGTAATTCAGCACCGGCTTTGAGCGACTGTTGATCAGGCACAGGGTGCGCTGTTTCCATCACCGTAACATTCTGTCGCGACAGGATATCCGCATCGGCATGATCATATTTAGTCACCACAAAAGCCTGCTTGGCTTTAGGAAACCGGTTCAATGCGCCGCGGCACATGCCTACCGCAGCTTTACCCACTGCAATGATAGTATCGGGATCATAGGCACTATCATTGTCAATCGCATGCTCTACGGCTTGCTGCCCAGACACAGCCGCAACGGCCGCATCAAAGATAGTGAGTAATTGTTGCTTTCGTTTTTCGGCTGTCAGATTTTTCATGGCTTGTTTGTGGTGGCAAGTTTGTGATGGCTTATTTGAGCTAGCATATTGGCAATAGCGCTTAATCAAAAAATAGAATTACTCGACTTTCGATACTCTCACGAGGCTTTTTGACAGCAGTATGATTAGTAATCGAAAGATCAACAGCAGAATGAACACCACAACCACGCTGGCCTATCGCTAGAGAGTCGAAGGTTTTAAATAACAGCACTTCACCTGGATGCATATTGGGGAAATAGTACCAACGATGCGCAGGATTGAAAGTCACCAGAGTCAATTCGCCGATATGGTTGGGTGACCTTCTCTCGGTGTCGACAAGATCCGCTTCGGCAATGCTATCTGAAAGACAAAAAGCCAACGGGAAACTTTCAACTGGGTCAACCAGCGGGCGCCACAGGTTAACAATTTGAAAGCGCTTCTTGGACAAATCTCCAGCTTCTTCCGGTAACTGTTCCTGTAGGCACTTAAAGCCAGAAATAGCTGTGTAATCATTATGCACCAGGGTGGATGGTTCTCTGGTTTGCTGTATTTCTCGTTTGGCGGGATCCGACGCACGCAACGTGTGATCAAAGAAATGTACTCGAGTGGCGGCGGTTGCTAATAACAGCAATGACTCCAGTTCAGCTTCGTAGACTTCTTTTAACTGATCATCATCAAAAAAATTACTGACCTGCGTTTGATGTTTAAGCAAAACCGTATCGCCTGAATCCAACTCATATTTCTGCGCCATTCTTTCTTTGTCTAGTCGCGCATCTTCAATTTCGACCGTCTGCTCCAAGAGTGCCCTATCAACCACAAAACGGGCATCCCGGCCTGGCCCAGATGGACTATAAACTGGTCGTCCATCGCCTTCGCTTAGATAGCTAACGGTTGCGTTTACTCTATTCATTGCTTTGCCTTTTAACCTTGCCTATTCAACCGTTGGTTCACGCGGAGTCACTAAAGCCATCCCACCCATCATCAGTATTAGTGAAGCCCAAACCCAGCTTGAATGCACCTCCTGGAAAAACAAGATGCCCCAGAACACACCAGACACTGTAATGATATAACCCGCCATTGTGGCAAACACAGCTCCGGCGATTTTAACGGTATATAAAAAAGCAATATAAGCTGAACTGCTGATCAGGGCGAGGGAGATCAAAACCCACTCAAATTGTCGAAACGGAAAATTAATGGTAAAGAAAGCGTCCTGGATATAAATGACCGGCAGTATTAAAATTGCGGTGGTAAACAGGCTCGCACAAAGTAATGCGATTAAATCAGTATTGGCGGGTATCTTTACTTCCAGATAGATACCTTCAATAGCGTAAAAAGCGCCTGCCACTAGACTGAGCATAACCCACTTCACCATGCCTGGTTCTGGCAAACTACTGTTCGGTATACTGAGCAATAATATAGCGCAAAAACCTAGAAAGATGCCAGCGACTCGCCTCACCTGAAAGGCATCAATGCCTAACATCCAGGTGAGTAAATAAGTCAACATCGGCACCAATGCAATGGTAATGGCTAGAATGCCTGCTGGCACGTGAGCCGCAGCGTAAAAATATAGGGTGCTCGGGATGGCGGTTCCGACCAGCGCAATAGCAAGATAGTGTTTTAAATATTGTCGATTAAAGACCGGAAGTTTGCCTCTAAATAAACAAAATACCAACAGTAATAAACCACCACCGAAAGCCTGGCTAAAAGTCAGTCCTGTCGGACTAGCACCGAATTGAGTCGCCATTCGAGCGAGCGAAAAGGTCATACCCCAGGTAATGCCGACAAAAAATATGAGCAGATAAGGTAGGTAAAGCTTCAGAACTGGAGCTGATTTAACATTGATGTTTGTATTCAACATTACTACTCAACAAGACCCGCCTAACTGTCGGTGCCGATAACAACTTTGGGTATGATCATTGATCAGCCCAGCGGCCTGCATATAAGCGTAACAAATGGTACTACCGACAAAAGTAAAACCCCGCTTTTTTAAATCCTTTGCCATCGCATCCGATGTCGCATTGTTCGCTGGCACTTGTTCGGAATTACTCCAGTTATTCTGAATCGTTTCACCATCAACGTAATCCCAAAGGTAACTATCCAGCGTTAAGCCTTGATCGAGCATATTCAGATAAGCCTTCGCATTTTTAACAAACCCATTCACTTTCAGTTTATTACGAATAATACCGGTATCGAGTAATAAGCTGGCAATCTTAACTTCATCATAACGCGCTATTTTTGGAGCATCGAAGTTATCGAACAGGCGTCGATAGTTGTCTCGTTTGCGCAAAATAGTAATCCAGCTTAAACCAGCCTGAGCGCCTTCTAAACATAAGAATTCAAACAAGTCTCGCTCATCATGCACTGGCACGCCCCATTCTAGATCGTGGTATTGTTGATATAACTCATCGTCACCACACCACCAACATCTGCTTCCTTGATCAGCTTGCTGGTCAGTAATCATGATGCTTTTGCATTCGAACTGAGGCTGCCAACAAACGCTGCAATGCGATTAGTAGCATCGAGCAATGTTGCTTCGTCAACCGCAAAAGAGACCCGAACATAACCTTTGGCGCTGGCCCCAAAAGCGGTTGCATCGAGTACCGATACTTTAGAATGGCCATATAATTGAGCTACAAATTCTGGTGCGGTTAATCCGGTGCTGCGGACATCCACCATTAAAAACATGCCAGCATCGGGCTTTAGCGGTTTTAGCCCTGGAATAACATCGAATTTCTGTATCAGTAGATCACGTCGACCGCGATAAGCTTCACGCATGTTAACAATGTCTTGCTGTGCATATTTCAAAGCATAGATTCCAGCTTGCTGCACAAATCCAGGCAAACCGTACAACATACATAAGGCTAACTTGGCGGCATTGTCGATAAATTCTTTTGGCCCTAACGCCCAGCCGATGCGCCAGCCGGTCATGGCGTAGGATTTAGATAAGCTACCCAGTGTGATTGTTCGCTCAGCCATGCCAGGCAAACTGGCGATATGAAAAAATTCAGCATTAAACACAAGGTCGCTATAAACCTCATCCGCCACCACCCATAAATTATGCTCAATGGCTAAATCAGCGATTGCCTGTAATTCAATTCGATTGAGCGAAATGCCGGTCGGATTGCTCGGTGTCGCAAAGTAGATAGCCTTTGTTCGCGGCGTAATGGCTGCTTTTAAATGATCAGCATTCAAGCGAAATCCACTCGATTCGTCGAGCACTACTGGAACAAGAATTGCACCAGAGGCTCGCACGGTTGCCTCGTATGTCACATACATCGGTTGCAACACAATGACTTCGTCATCTTTCTCAGTGATGCACATAGAGGCAATAAAAAGCGCGTTTTGAGCACCTGATGTCACAAGGACATTGTCGGCGCAGATTTCTTCACCAAATTCGGGCCGATAACGTTTTGCAATGGTGTCGCGAAACACTTCAACCCCGGCAACCGACGTGTAGTGTGTGTCGCCACTTCGTAAGGCGGCAATAGCCGCTTCGGTGATTGCGTCTGGCGTAGCAAAATCAGGGTCTCCGACGCTTAAAACAATGACATCTTCGCCACGCTCCTTATCGGCTTTCGCTCTATAGTGAGCGTCCCACACATCTGCAGCGTCGCCTTTCACTCTGTCAACCAATGACGAATATTTCATTTCTATGTTCACCACAGACTATTTACGACGGCAACGCTATCACGAGATTGAACCAGCTTCAATCTGACTTTTATGATCCATCGCCTTAACGATTCCAGGGTAGTAATAACCGAGGGTTAATGCCCTGATAACCATGAATAAGGTCAGTGAAAGAAACAAACCATGATTGCCCAAAGCCGGGACCAACACTAACAATAAAGCCAAATAAATCAACATCGAGACAATCATTGCATTGCGCATTTCTCGAGTATATCCAGTGCCGATGAATATACCGTCTAACTGAAAGCTCCAGATAGAGACAAGCGGTGCGATGATTGTCCAGGGTAAATAGTTGTTTGCAGTTAATAGCACGGCATCAATATTGGTAAATAACTGCAATATAAAGCTGCCAAAAAACCAGTAAAGCAAGCTAATAGCCAAAGCACAAAAGAGTCCCCAGATTGTGGTTAGTTTGACTGCGCGCTTAAATTGCTTTTGCTTGCCAGCACCATAAGCGTTACCAGACAGCGCTTCGGCTGCATGGGCAAAGCCATCGAGTGCATAAGCTAGAATGCTCTGTAGATGCAATAGTATTGCATTGGCAGCGAGTACCACCTCACCCATGCTGGCACTCTTGGCAGTAAAATAACCGAACGAAAATACCAGACAAAGTGTGCGTATGAAAATATCTACATTCGCTTTCATTAGGGCCAGAATTGAATTGCGCTCTAGCAATCGTGTCCAGTTGAGTTGACGATAGGCCTTAGCTAAATGCTTGCGTAATAACCAGAAGCCTAACAATGCCGCTAGATATTCGGCAATTAACGTTGCCAGTGCTACACCCTCGACACCCATATCAAATGCAAGCACAAACAATAAATCGAGCAGCACGTTGACAATGTTCATCACCAGTTGCAACACAAACACATAGCGCATGTTCTGCAAGCCGATAAAAACGCCCGTAATCACATACATAGATAACGTGGCAGGTGCGCTCCAAATACGAATCGTGGCGTAGCTTGCGGCCAGCGATTCAATATTGTCACTACTGTCGAGCAAATACAGGGCAAAGTGGATCAGTGGGTAACCGAATACTATAACCACCAAACCGAAGCTGATAGCGAGTAACAGCACGCGTAACAAGGTATCAGAAAGAGCTTGTTCGTCGTTCGCGCCATAGGCACGGGCAATAAAACCAGTAGTCCCCATGCGCAGGAAACCAAAACCCCAAAATAGAAAGGTGAATATTAGTGCGCCGATCGCCACCGCCCCAATTGAGTCTGGTTCGGGCAAGTGTCCGACCACAGCCGTATCAACCGCGCCAACCAGTGGCACCGATATATTCGATAAAATAATGGGGCCAGCTAACGCCCATACTCGGCGGTGGGTTAGTATTGGCTGAATAGAATGCATCTCAAAATCAGGTGTCTTAAATTATAGCTTAGCTGTAGGCTTTTTCGCAGCGTCATCAGATTTATCTGTTAACACGACAGTTTCTGGCGATTCGTCATGCACTGACAAATACAATTGATTAGAAGTAGCCTGACTTGCTGGCACCACGACAAAAGGTTTTCGCTTATCTGGACTGCCATCACGACGTCGTTTCAATGTGGCGAAAAGTGCCAGCAACAAACTGACTAACGCGAAGTAGAAAAATAACCCCGATGGCCCCAATAAGCCCATAAACTGTCCACCGATGATAGGTCCCAGGCTCGCACCAGCACCATAGGTAATCAATAAACCACCTGCCAACTGTACACGCTGATCAGCATCCGCCATATCATTGGAAGTAGCCGCTGACAAAGAGTAAATAGTAAACAGGAAGCTGCCTAACAAAATACCAAAACCAATGATTGCCAAAAAGTTACCGACCTGAGTCATAGCGATTGCAACGATAGCAACCACAATCGGTATCACCACCAGCAGCGGTCCTCGACCGATGCGATCCGACCAACGCCCCATTGGCCATTGCAATATTAATCCACTCATAATGAGGCTAGCCATAAAGAGCGACAACTGCTCTTTCGAAAGCCCAATATTAGTGGCGTAGACTGGCCCCAGACCATGAATACTCGCATTGAGCAAACCACTACAGAAAACACCAATCATTCCCAAAGGTGCGAGGCGGTATAATGTCAATAACGGCATGCGAGCAGCCGGCATTGGCACCGGCGCTTTCGCCCGAGTTAACAATACAGGGAGTAACGCGAGTGAAAAAAGCACAGAGGCAAGACTGAACAATTTAAACTGCGAAGGATCACCAACCGACAGCAGTAACTGACCACTACCAGCCGCGAAATAGTTTGTGATCATGTAAAAGGAAAGCACTTGCCCTCGGTTTACATTACTAGCGCGTTCATTCAGCCAACTTTCAGTCACCATAATTAAGCCCGCCATACAAATGCCAGATACCATTCGAAGTACCATCCAACTGCCCACAGAAATCCACAATGGATGCAGTAAAGCGGTAATTGACATTAACGAAGCAAAGGCGGCGAAGGAGCGAATATGGCCAACACGGGCTACAATTCTGCCAGCAAACACCCCGCCTAGAAGCAAGCCAAAGAAATAGGACGCAACGATAAAACCAACAATGTCGGTAGAGAAACCTTCGACCTGGGTTCGAACACCCAACAAGGTACTGAATAGACCATTGGCTAATAATAATAAGCCGTAGCTTAGGAGTAATGAAAAAACCGTACCGAGAGTGCTAAACAATGGTATTCCAGGTGTTAGAAAAAATCGACTGACGTGAGGCCATCTCTAAAAATACACTATTTTTTGAAATAACCTCGATATTCTAATGAAGTCATAACCAATCGGTTAGTAAAATACCGACACCTATACGCGAAGAATGTCGATTATAGCTGACCAAACTCTCGCCATAGCCATTAAATAGATGCAAGAAACCACGTAACCTGTTGGGCATTGGAAAACTCCAACCAAGCTTGATTGAGCCTCGATTATCGCTTCTTAGGTTATTACGCAAGGCCAATTGCAAGTTATGGTTTCGCGACGACTTCCATAAAAGTCCAACCTGCCCCTGTCCAACAAAACGTTCAATGTTCGGATTATCATCGCCTCTAGCATCCGTTACCGACTCTTTACCGTCCTCCGGCAAACGCCACCATATTTCGGTTCTCCAGACCAAATCACGATGCTGAAAAGTAAGGCCAGTGATGACTCGGTTCCAGCTGCGTGACAAAGTGCCGGACTGACCATTTGATTGATGGTTTAACGATAAAAAGCTACTTCTAAGGGGCAAACCAAAGATAGACCAGGCCCTGTTATACCTTAAAATCAATTCAGGCTCGTAATTTGTTTCTCTAAATGGTGCAGAAATTCCGCCATTATACATTTGCCACCAACTCACCGACGAGAAGCCAAATTCCAGGTCAAATTTTTCATTGAGAATATCTTCGGCGATAAGGTATTTAATCGAAATTTGGAATTCAACTTCGAGATTATCTAATCTGTCACCATTCAAACGGCTCGCATAAATATCATTATGTTGTTTTGAATAGGTCAGCGGCAATATATAGTTTTGTCGATGAGGTAAAATTCCGAACGGATTACTATCTACGCCTTTTTCTAAAATTTTACGATAATCGATTAGCCCTCCTTCTAAGCGGGTCAGGCATTCATTGCGTAACTGCCCTATGGTTTTATCCACGGTCGCCGTCACAGAGATGTTCGCAAGACAGGCATCAAGCACTTGCTGTTTATATTCCTGCACAGGATCATCTTCCTCAACGGCAGTTTGTGCACGTAATGGTAAGCTCGAAATAGCCATTGCAATGCAAGCAATAACTAACGAAATTGCTTTTGAGTGCTTGCCTGTCATTCTAGTGGTGCTCGTTAATCTGTTTCGATAAACCGGCCTTTCAAGGCCCGGTCCAATGTATTTTTTTGTTCAGTCATTCTCTCATCAAGACTTAATCGCATGCCTAAAACCTCGAGCCTTAAATCTGGCGTATCAATCGCAACCGATCCTGCTTCCAGGAGTCCTTCATACCTCGCTAGCAACTTTGTTTTTTTACTGACCTGATGTGGTTGAAAATCATCTAACTGCTCTGCAGTGAGTAATTCGCCACAGATCAAATCCCCGGCCTTATTCGAAGAATCCAACAAACTTTCACCCGCATTAGATCGCACAACGATGCCATTAAAGCCTTCGTCTTCTCCCACAGGCGAACCGCCAGGCCAAACATCAAGCGCCGCAATATCAGCCGCTTCACCTAATGGATCAGGACAAAATTTGCAGCGGCTTTCAATTTCCCAACCAGCTTCGTCTTGCCATAGTTCCAAATAAGTTTTTTCGAAAACTCGCCCATCCTTTGTCTCGACTCGATTATGACCAGGGTTGCCGTTTCCTCGGTAACGAAACAGACTCAGCTCGTCTTCTTTAACGCCATATTCGTTTAATAGAGCCGTTGATTTTTTGAGTCTCGACTGGCCGCCGCAAACCATTGCAAGACGGTACAGACAAAGCTCATCGACTCGAGCATCAGATTTCGCAAATGCAGCGACTGCATTTAAGTCACAGGGCTTTGCAATTATGGCAAACGGTTGATTGCGATTCAGCGCCTTGATGAACCCTGCTAGCGGTGCAACAGGCCCATAACGAGACCCTGCGTTGGCGATCACACTTTCTTCTGTATCACTCATAAGCCATCGATTACGCATCGGCTTCTGAGGATCTGCACCGATATGTAGCACAAAACTCACTTGCTTTGATTGGATCAAATGCACGCCAAGTGCAGTCAATACACCACCCGTGGCGGCTCGAAATCGAATGTCGGCTTGGCCGGCCCAGGCATAGGCGAGCGTGCTGTAATTACCCCACACCTCATGATTATTGGGCATATGCCTGTTTCGAGGTTCTACCTTAACGCCGGGACAGGCACTTAGAAGTAAAGCTTCCTCTTCGGTGCTAAATTCGTTTAACGGTGATGGTCGAATGCTACCCGATTGTTTTTCGACCATTTTTACGCAACCCTCTGTCACTGCTTCGCATAAGCCACAGCCGATACATAGTCCACTGATGACTACTTCTGCAATTGATTGTGCGGTTTTCATGTGACAGACCTTTTCTTTCAATTAACCTACGCCTTTGAAGTAATGCTCAAAAAAACACTACCCGTTATTGTGGCTAATGCAGCAACCCAGCGACCTCGAAAGACAATTCAAATGACAAACACCCTTCATAACCAACACTAAGTCCTGAATCAAGGCCACTAGATGCAGGCATGACGACAACAGAAGTAATGCTTTTAGCGGTAGTCATGCCGTTATCTGAAAAAAGCTGATGATGGTTGAAAACCGCTCACTACAGTTGGTCACCCATTTTGATTTTCATTTATTAGTCATTAGTCCACAAATTAATATAACTTAACAACCCAACAGTCGATCCATCAAGTGTAGAGACTGTTGCGTTAGAATTGATCACCGGTTCCAGCTCTGATGCGAGATGTTTACCAAGTTCTACGCCCCATTGATCAAAAGCATTGATATCCCAGATAACGCTTTGAACATACACTTTATGTTCATACATTGCGATCAACATACCCAGCGTCTTTGGGTCTAGGCGCTTAAATAACAGTAAATTATTAGGCTTATTACCCGAATGAATCTTATGCGGCAGAATACGGTCGATCTCAGCGCCACTTTTGCCGCGCTGTTGTAAGTCTTGCATGACTAATTCTGCCGACTGGCCTTCCATTAATGCCTTCGATTGAGCAAGGCAATTCGCCAACGCCAGTCCGTGATGACTGGGGTATTCACTCTTTCTGTTGACCGGTACCAGAAAGTCAGCTAATACAAATCGAGTGCCCTGATGTAATAGCTGATAATAAGAATGCTGGGCATTTGGGCCGACTTCTCCCCACACACCAGCACCCGTATGATAGTCGACTGACTCGCCTTTGTGATTGACAGACTTGCCGTTGCTTTCCATTTCGAGCTGTTGTAAGTAAGCAGGAAAACGATGCATTCTTGAGTCATAAGGCAAAATAGTATGGCCTCTGGCATCAAAGAAATTGAGATACCAAACACCCAATAGCCCCATCATTACTGGTATATTTTGTTCAAGTGGCGCATGACGGAAATGATTATCCATCGTGTGCATCCCTGCTAACATCTGTTCAAAGTGTTCAAAACCAACAGCTATTGCGATCGGCAACCCTACCGCCGAGGCAATAGAATAACGCCCACCAACCCAGTCCCAAATATAAAAGCGCTGGCTTCTTGATATACCAAACTGCGCCATGGCTGAGTCATTGGAAGACACGCCAACCAGATGGTTCGAAACATTGGCGTCTTTTCCCAGCTTCTGAATAAGCCATTGTTTCGCCACTTCTGCATTGGCCATCGTATCTAACGTCGTAAATGATTTCGAAGAAACAATAAACAGCGTTGTCTCTGCATCGGCAGCCTGCAAAACATCCGTTAAGTGAGTGCCATCGATGCTGGAAACAAATCGCAGACCGACATTACCCTGACGATATTCTGATAGCGCTTCAGTTGCCATCACCGACCCAAGATCAGACCCACCAACACCCAGGTTCACCACATCTGTAATGGCTTTGCCAGTTGCGCCTAGCAAAGCACCACTATGAATTTTTTCGACAAAGGCTTTGATCTTTTCTAGTTCAGCCCGAACCCCTGGCATTATATCGACACCATCGACCAACACAGGGTTACCAGAGAAATCGCGTAAAGCAGTATGCAACGCAGGACGGTTTTCGGTGGTATTAACATGAGCACCAGAAAAGAGTGCCTCTATCGCATCCGGTAATAGACATTCTTTTGCCAAATCTACCAATAACTCAATCGTTCTCTCAGTCGCCAGATTTTTGGAATAGTCAAACAGCAGATCCTCGAGGACTATCGAGTATTCTTCAAATCGCTCTCGATTGATCGAAAACAAGTTTTGTAGCTTTAAATGACCGACTGCAGATTTATGACTTTGTAATGCTTCCCAGGAAGCAAGCTGTGTTCTTTTTCCTGATCCTGGTTTGAGAAAATTCTGAACATCCATTATGAATCACCAATTAAAATTGTTTACACCAAGCCAGAGGATAAATAATGCCTAAACTCTTCGCCAAGTTCACTATGCTTTAAGCCGAAATCGACCGTAGCCTTCAGATAACCTAATTTGCTGCCACAATCATATCGCTTTCCAGCAAAGCGATGGGCCAATACAGTCTCATATTCTAACAAAGCCGAGATAGCATCGGTTAACTGGATTTCACCACCTGCGCCTCGTTCGGTTGTTTCGAGTAATTCCAGAATACGCGGTGTGAGTATATATCGGCCAACGACCGCCAGGTTAGACGATGCTTGTTCAGGTCTGGGCTTTTCGACAATACGGTCCACCTCAGAAGTAACGCCATCAGCTGTTTTAGCGCCATCAGCTTTAATATTAACGATGCCATATTTATCGGTATCTTCCTTAGGCACTTCTTCAACACCCAACTGACTACTACCAGTGGCCTCAAACGCCTGCACCATTTGCGATACAACACCAGAGCCATGACCGTCGATTAAATCGTCTGGCAAAATAACCACAAAAGGCTCGTCGCCCACCACTGATTTAGCACATAAAACAGCGTGCCCTAAACCCAATGCCTCAGCCTGCCGAACATAGATACAAGACACACCTTTAGGCACCATATTGCGCACCAATTCGAGCGCCTCCAACTTACCTTTTTTCTCCAGCTCTGCTTCAAGCTCATAGCTTTTATCGAAGTGATCTTCAATTGATCGCTTTGTACTACTAGTCACAAAAATAAGTTCGGTAATGCCAGCTTCGATGGCCTC
>CAXMOZ010000060.1:0-5852 GCA_964195315.1 uncultured Acidimicrobiia bacterium
AATTTACTCCATAGCAGACGTTACAATCGAAAGCTAATACTTCCGGATTCGGCCAAGTTCGGACCTTAGTGGCATAGATCGAACATACCGATATATACTAGCACCAAGGAAATCGGGGTCCCGATATGCTAATTAGACAGGAAGTTTATAATGTTCAATAAAAACAAAAACATCCACGCCTGTATTAGAAACCTCTTATTTAACTATACGCACCCAAAGGGGTCCGTATAGTAACTGTTATGAGCAAAATAAAATCAAATAACCCAGCGGAACCAACTTGGAAGAGAACGCCGTGCCAAATGAATCTGTTGGCCACTCCCCTATTTGTGGCCTCTATCAGTTTGCTTGCCTTAAACGATTTTGTCCTTAAGGCGGCATTTCATAATTGGTTAACAGGAAAGCTCTCCGATGTTGCAGGACTTATAGCATTCACGATATTTGCCTGCGCAATTTTCCCTTCTCGACGATGGGCTGTGGCTACAACGATAAGCGCAGCTTTTGTTCTTTGGAAGTCACCTTATTCCCAACCCGCTATTGATTTTGTCAACAACGTATTGCCTTTAACCCTTGGCAGGACCCCTGATTACAGTGATTACAGTGATTACATAGCATTGCCCGGAGTTTGGTTTGCCTGCTGTTTCATCTCTCGTTTGCGTCCATGGCCTGTTCAAAGATGGCTAGTGGGAGTTACTGCCGTTTTGAGTCTTATATTGTTCACGGCCATCAGCAATATTCCCATGCATATAATCAAGAGAACTGCTGTACTTCCAACCCATGGCGACCAAAGCACTGTACCTGCTGTTGAAAAACAACTCCAAGATGTTTTCGACAACATCGCTAATCAGTACGGACTTCGTTGTACTGTTTGTGACCCCTTGTCCAATGGACGGTTGTATGTAAAAAATGAGGCTGACCCTCAAGCCTTCTATCTTGCAGTCAACTTTGATCATGTTCGGTCACTTGTATTCTTTGATGTAAGCAGTGTGGGACCCAAGGCTAAAGAAAATACACCCAAGATAGACCGTCTCCATATCGAGATAGAGAATCGCCTCCAAACGCTATTCCCCATTCTGGAGATAGAAGAAGGCATGCGCTCTAAAATAAAAACTCTCCAACTCGGAGTAGGAAAAAGAAACTCGAATACCTCTTCTGAGGAGCCGGAGAACCGTGAGGATTACGAGAAAGCCATCAAAGTTGTAGAAAGTGTAGTGTCCCAGCTTGGGATAAAGCGAGCCTCGTCTTCTCGTTCCCACACGATTTCTACACAGGCAAACTTTTCGGGCCTTATCCGTCCAATCATGAGTTGGTGATCGAAGTTGAAATAGCGGATTGGCCTCTTGTGCCAATAACAATCACTTCCTTTTCGCCAGAGTATTCTGGGATGCAGCGTAGGATTGCCGATGAACTCGAACAAGCGCTTCAAATCACTTTTGGTAAAGAGCGAGCATGGCTCCGCTGGGGATCCGGCAGATGATATCTTGAGGAGACCAACTATTAAGAGGCTGCACATGGGTTGCCACAAACGGCGCGGCAACCAGTGACCCTTGGAGTTAACGGCGGCTTTGGGTTTGCGGCCTATCACTACCGAAAATCGAATGTCGGCTATAGCTAGTTAAGTATTCAACTTAGCCAAACGGTACGTAGTGGGCATTCATCCGATACTCATAGCCGAAATAGAACAGCGTAATAATTTTGTGAGATATGGGTCACTAACTTGCATTTGGCACTTTCCGGCAAATTCGTGGCTGTTACTTGACAGAAACTCCATGTCCACCCATTATGTCCCGAGGCTACATTGATGAAGGAGTATCGCAATGTTTCGTATGATTCACTACGTTATATTTATTTTAGCTTTTGCTAGTTCTAGCGCTCATTCAGAAGATTTACGATTCTTAAATTACGATGGCTTTCATTTAGTAGTTGATTGTGATCTAAGGTCAGCTGTTCTTTTTACATATACCATCGGGCCTGACACCGGGACTCTCGACAGGGGCACAAGTTTTAATATAGATCCTGACTTTCCCCCTGAATGCCAACAGATTTCAAATAATTCATACAGTAATGAATCGGAACCATCCGATCGTGGTCATATGGTACCAGCGAATCATTTAGATCACCTGCAAACTGGTATTTATCAATCAAACTACATGACTAATGTTTTGCCACAAGCTAAAAAAATGAACCGTGGAGCATGGTTACGAACCGAGAAAATCATTGAATGTTTTAGGGAAAAAAGTCTATTGCATGTTTATGGCGGACTAATATATGGCCCCAGTAGGAACAGAGACTTCTTTACCGAATCACATGGTATAAAAACAGCTCGTGCGTTCTGGAAGGTGGTAATAAGTGATACTGACCATATAGCTTGGATAATTCCTAATACTTCTAATGCCACACACTCCGAGTTAAATAACTATCTGGTATCTATCAACAAGATCGACCACCCGAGTTAAAAATTCATTAAACAGAGGGCTTTGTTATGAAACGTCATATTTTCCGGAATCTTTTCGCACTGGGTCTAATTCTATTGATGACAGCCTGTGCCAGCAACGTCATGTATCGCAGCGATTACGATATCTGTACCTACGAGGCGACCATCGACTGCCATGAAAATGCGCTTCAGGTTCATGCACCGGATAAACTGGACGAGTACCACCTGGGTTTCGTGGAGTACGACGACCAGGGACAGTTGCGCGATCCTGCGCAGATGCAAAACGTGCTGGGCGAGTTTCAGCGACTTGCCGCTGCCGATGACGTGCTATTGATCAGTTTTGTGCATGGCTGGCATCACAGCGCAAAGCCGGAGGATGGAAATATCGAATCCTTTCGCGAAATGCTTGGCAATGTTTCCATTATGGAGGGCATCGGCAGCAAGCAGCAGGGTCGAAAAAAACGCAAGGTCATTGGACTGTATATCGGTTGGCGCGGCGATTCGATCACCGTGCCTTACGTCAGTGGCCTGACATTCTGGGAGCGCAAGAATACCGCGCATGACGTTGGCCAACAGGGCGTTACCGAAGTGTTTTTGAAACTGGAAGAAATCGTCAATGTCAAAAAAGGCATCGATCAGTCAGTTCCGCAGCCCTCAAACAGTCGCCTGGTGGTGATTGGCCACAGCTTCGGTGGCGCGGTTGTTTATACCTCACTGCAAAAAATTCTGGCCGACAGGTTTATCGATAGCCGGGCAAACAAGACCTTCCAGGGCGATGCGAGCGGGTTTGGTGACTTGGTGGTGCTGATGAACCCGGCATTTGAAGCCATGCGCTTCGGCACGCTTTACGATCTTTCGCAGCAATCCTGTAGGCGATATTTCAGCACCCAACTGCCAAAACTGGCAATTCTTACTTCCGAGGCGGATTACGCAACCCGCTATGCCTTTTCCATCGGTCGCTTTTTCTCCACCATGTTTGAATCGCATGTCACATTGAATCGACACTACTGTAATCAGGCGGGCTCGAAGGGAGTTCAGCCGATGAAAATCAAGGAGGGTGAGGCGGATCGAAAAACGGTGGGCCATTTCAAACCCTATCTTACGCATCGTCTCGAGCCCTCGGAAAACAAGCAGGTCCGAAGTGACAAGTTTCAAATCGGCCAACTGCAGGATATCTGGGCAAAACACACAAATGAGGTTGCCGTGGAGTTCGAAGGCAGCCGACTCGAATCGCTGAATCGCACTACGCCCTTGAATCCTTACCTGAATATCAGGGTAGACAAGAAATTGATCAATGATCACAACGATATCTGGCGGCCGCAAATTGTCGCTTTCATCCGTGACTTGATCGCCATTTCAACGACGCCCGTCAGCCAGGCCCAGTAAAACCGGAAATACGGCTGCGGAAAAAAGGGGTCGCGTAACAGGGAGTCAGGGGACAGGTCTAGCATTTAGCATCCTCACAAGCACTGCTTAAATGACTCCTTCGGATCGAGACCTGCTGACTAAATTTGATAGTTGAACGGCAGCAGTGGGCACTTTTTACGCATTCGCTGTTCGGATTTTAATGACGGCTTCCAGATAGCAGTCGTTAATATCTGCCACTGCAATACGTGCTTACAGCCAGGAACGGACACTCAGAATTTATTTCATAATTTCTGCTACCGGCTCATTGAAGCCATTTGGGCACATAGTCTATTTCGGGACCAGAATCTCGAATAGTGCTGATAACACCCTCGATCCGTGTCCATTTTCGATGGCGCACTCGAAGTTATGCATCATCGCTTGGGGAAGACCATTATCGACCTCTGTTTCGTGGCAAAGAGCCAGCGTTTCTTCAAAGGCGGCATGAATGTCGAGACGGCATTCCACATCGGGTGATAAATTTTGCTACCACGGTAAAACTAAAGGGTTTTGAGACGGGTTTGTAAAATAGGTTTAATCTATGAAAGAATGTCCTGTATCGAAACCTAAAGGGGCGAGTATGGATTGGAGTGCTGTAGGAAACGCCCTCGCTACTGGCCTAGCAGTTGGTGGAGGATTCCTAGGTATGGCATGGAAAGCCGACGGATTACTGAGCGATGAAATAAAGGAAGATATTAGCCTGTGGTTGTTGTGCGCTGAACCAAAAACCGCAGAGCGATATGCTCATAAGTGGCCCAAGTATATCTCTACTTTATTTGATCAGATATTCAGTGAAAAACACCTTAGCTGGAAATGTTTTAGAAGGTCATGTGTTGCCTCTATCGTAGCTCTATTAATTTCTACGGCGGTATTTTTTCAGCTAGCTCCTCATCATTACACTACTAATATAGAATCGGTTATCGCGATGTCGTTAGTAATATTTTTTATAGGATTAATCCTAAATTTAGCGCCTGACTACCTTTCTTTACTTGAAACACGATTTGTCATAAAAAAGCTTCAAAGCTCAAAAGGGATGTTAACTCAAATACTATGGATAACTATCGATTTTATCCTTACATCGGCCATAATATTTCTTCCAGTTTTCATATCTTCAACCGCTATTTTAGCAGCTTCGGGAACAGACTATCCTGGGTCAATATTTGCCGCCATTCTAAATCTTATCTACTTAATGTATGAGATTTTTATTTTCAGAACCGATGAAAAAACCCTACTTATTGTTGTATTTATATGGACAACATTTTTTACTTCCATTTGGGTATGGCTGTATTTTTTCGCCCAATTCCTGTCCAGGCTACTTAAGCCTATTCGGCCTAGTGTAAAGTTTCTTCAATACGCATTGCCCATCGAAAAGCACCCTCTCCGATCGGTGGGAGCTGTTATGGGGTTCCTGGCTTGCATAATTACCTGGGCCGTATTGATACCTCAAGTAATGTAATCCAAATCCTACGAAACCTACTACCGTTAGCTATATCGCCCTGCTAATCTTTTTGGCATAGTTAACTAACACTTGCTAAAGAAAGCTGAGTGTAAATTCGATACTCCAACTCCGGGTGTTGAATGTTTCCAAATCCCTTGGGAAGCTATTGCTTTTCATGGGATTTTTATATCTAGTCATTAGCTAACATCTGATACAGACTCCCACCATTCAGTCCTTTAGTATTAATCCATGAGATACATATTTCTCCTCGTTTTCTTCCCTGGTCTTGCAATATCCGATTATCTCAATTGCCCCTGCAAGGTCGTAAAAGTTTCAGATGGTGATACAGTCCACGTACTCGATCGATCCAAGACAAAACACAAAATTAGACTAGGTGGTATCGATGCGCCAGAGAAGAATCAGGTTTTTGGTAAGAAGAGAAGTGGACCCCATCAATAGGACAGTAAACACCCGAAGTTAAGGAGTTATTTTCTGTATTATTTATCTCAATTAAAGAGGTGTGCAGAAAATGAGTAAGAAACGCAGAAATCATTCACCGGAGTTTAAGTCCAAAGTGGC
>CAXMOZ010000061.1:0-33970 GCA_964195315.1 uncultured Acidimicrobiia bacterium
CTATAGACATCGGGGTTTTCATTCGTCGCGACCGCGGAAATCAACTCGCAATAAAACTATGGATCAATGGATCACGGGTCAGTCGATCAAGATTTGAAAGGTTTTGACTATTCAGGCATAGACACGAGGACTATAAGTCCGCACATCGCGAACCAGATAACTCATTGAATTTTATGGAAAATGGTGCCCAGGGGCGGAATCGAACCACCGACACGGGGATTTTCAGTCCCCTGCTCTACCGACTGAGCTACCTGGGCATATTGGCTGGAAGGCGTATTAAATAGATGAGCGGGCTTACAGTCAAGTCTAAAAACGATTTTTTCTAGCTTGCTTGGGATATTCGTTGGTCATAGGGTGGTTGGTGCCAGAAAATCGTGCAGCATTGAGTTAAACAACGCTGGCTTTTCGAGGTGTACTGCGTGTGAACAACCCGGAATAACGGCTAGGCTTGACGTTTTGATATCTCGCCATAACTGTTCTGTTTGCCGCCATAAGTAAGCTCGATCGCCATCACCCCACAATACGAGGGTCGGGGAATCTATTTTGGGCAGTGACAATACACCAGACCAGCTCTCCATGGCTGACAAGCAACTTAAGGCTGCCTGCTGCTGCGCCATTAGGGCTATCGCTGCACAACCTTCATAGCCTGCTGAATCCTCTCCATGAAGGAACCAGGTGGCTGCAATTCGTCGTGCTGTGGCTTCGACACCATCTTGCTTTAATCGCTGCCGCGATTCTTCAATGGTTTCGAAGCGCCCCGGCATCTTTCCGATCGAACCCGTGCCGTAGAGTACGAGTTTCTCAACTCTTTCGGGTGCTATAGCGGTCATTTCCTGAACGATCATTCCGCCCATTGAATGGCCCACCAGATGAAATCGATCAACACCGGCCCTGTCTAATTCGTTGAGCACGTATTGTGCCAGTCCGTTAATAGTTTCAGGAGTTTGTATTTTGTCGCTTAAGCCGAATCCTGGCAGGTCTGGCGTGATGACCTGGAAGTCGTCTAAGAATGCTTTAACTTGCTCGGACCATTGCGGACTGCCGCCAAAATAACCATGCACAAATACTAGCGTTTTCTTTGATGAGTTCATTTCCGGGCTCATAACATAAATCCTTGCGCTAACTGTATCGACCTAAGATATTGATTTGTCATTTTTATTTACTCTCACCTTGCACGATACGATCGAGGATCATGGCGCAGAATAAAATGGCAAATCCAGCCAGTATTCCCTGTCCGACATTGGCATATTGCAATGCTTCGAGTACATCTTCACCCAGGCCTTTGGCACCAATTAGCGATGCAACTACTACCATTGCCAGGCTGAGCATGATGGTTTGATTGATGCCGGCACGAATCGATGGGCTCGCCAATGGCAAATCAACCCGTGTCAGTAAATACCATTTGCTACCACCGAAAGAAATGGCCGCTTCACGAACATGTTCTGGCACACCACGCAAACCCAGTACGGTTAAGCGCACGACGGGTGTACCACCAAATATCATCGTGGTGACAACTGCGGCGGGTTTTCCTGTGCCGAAGAATGCAATCACGGGAATCATGAATACGAAGGCTGGCATGGTTTGCATGAAGTCCATTATTGGACGAATGAAGGAATAGAAACGAGCTCGTCGGGCGCAATACATACCCAGAGGAATTCCTATCAGAATCGACAGACAGGCTGCGGTTCCGAGCAATGCGAGGGTTGTCATAGCTTTTTCCCAAAAGCCGAGTAAACCCATATAGGATAGAAACGCACCTGAGTAGATAGCCGCAGTCAGGCCTGCTGACAACCAGGTTAATAATATGATAACGCTCGCTATGACCATCCATGGGGTGTCTACAAAGATCACTTCTAGGCCATCGAGCATGAGGCGTATGCCGTAGGTAATTGCATCAAAAAACGCGTCGCCATTTGATACCGCCATCGCAAAAAACGTTTCCACCCAGGCAATGCTGCTCAGTCTGATTTCAGGCTGAGTTGGAAAATCAATCAGCCACGGGTATGCACCCGGAAAGCTGTAGTGAGTGACGGTTGCAATTAGAATACTCACGACAAAACAAGCGCCGAGTAAAACGTGATTAATTCCCATCCCCGATACTATTCCAGAATCGGACAACCAGTCGGAAAATCGTTTTTCGAGTAGAGTATTGGCGATCACCGCTTGAGCAGCTTTAATGGCTAATAGCGCGACAATACCGCCACAGGCTATCCATATCCCTGTGCCTTCTAGCTGCTCGGCTTCCAGTCGGATTCCGCCGATCGCATTTTCGAGGGACTCGACAGTTCGTTGATAAACAGCGATTTTATCGGTGTTATTTTCGATTGCCGCGGCTAGTTGTTGCCGACGCAGATCGAGCGTACCTTCTATTTGAGCAATACGCGCCCAAGCTTCGGTGGACAGATCGCCAAAAAAGCCTCGCACTATTTGTACAATGGCGAATGTCTCTAGTATGAGAAAGGTCAGACCCCAATTCCACATGCTGCGGGCTGCAAACCAGATAGAACCAAACACACCGGCCCACAGATTAAAGGTCCAGGCGAAATCTGACGCACTGCCGATTTTGGCAAACTGTTTACGGTAATAGTCGGGGTTGGTTCTAACAAAGCGTGTGATTTGAACGTCTCGTTCGGCTGTGAATGCTTCTATATCTGCTTCAGCTTCACTTTTAGATAAGTCCAGCGCATCTTGATTCATATCGTTCATGATGTCTCTGCCCCGTCTATAACCGTTTGCAAGATATCTGGACGCGTAATCACGCCTACCTCCGCATCCTTGTCTACTACTACTATCGGTGCATCATCATCGATGGCAAGCTTAATGAGCTCGCTCAGCGATGCGCTCTCATCCACTCGGGGTGCATTGTCGGGCGGTTGCCCCTTAGCCAATACGAATTTTTCTATCGGTTGCATGATGGCGTGAGCACGGACAATTTTTAGCCTCGAAATACCTGCGACAAAATCAGCCACATAATCATCGGCTGGATTCATCACAATTTCTTCAGCGGTGCCAATTTGAACCACCCTACCATCACGCATGATGGCAATTCGATCGCCAATTCTGACGGCTTCGTCGAGATCATGGGTAATGAATATGGTGGTCTTTTTCATCACCGCTGACAACTTGATAAATTCATCCTGCAACTGTCTGCGTATGAGTGGATCAAGCGCGCTAAAAGGCTCATCCATTAACAATACTTCCGGATCGGCAGCTAAGGCTCGCGCGAGTCCGACACGCTGTTGCATGCCACCAGATAATTCATGGGCAAACTTATTACCCCATGCGTCGAGTTCAACTGTTTTGAGCATATTCGCCGCACGGCGCATTCTTTGATTTTTGTTGACCTTACGTATTTCAAGCGGCATTGCGACGTTGTCGAGCACCGAACGGTGGGGCAGTAACGCAAAGTTTTGAAATACCATGCCAATTTTTCGATTGCGAAATTCTTGTAGTTCTTTGGTTCCAAGCGCCATCACATCGGTGCCACCGATTAGAATTTCGCCCGAGGTGGGTTCTAGTAGTCGATTGAAGTGGCGTACTAGTGTCGATTTGCCGCTGCCGGACAAACCCATGACACAAAAAATCTCACCTTTCTTAACCTCAAAACTGACATCTGCAACACCAACCACGGCATTGTATGTTTCGAGCACCTGAGCCTTGGTTAAGCCATCTTCCTTAATCGCCCGAAATGCCTCTTCTGCCTTATCACCAAAGATTTTCCAGACATTCGAGATTTTCAGAACAGTTTCGTTCGATGACTCATTCATTGCTTGAGACATATCGGTCTATCCTCAGGAGAGTTGGACAAAGAGGTGGGGCCCTGAGCCGCTCGCGTTCACCCAGACCAAATAAGCCTGGGTGAACGACACGACATTATTATCTGCTTGTTACAGACCTAACCAAGCATCTACACGTTCTGGATTTTTGCTAATCCACTCGCTGGCTACTTCTGAAGCTTTACGACCTTTACCACCCACTTCGTACGCGAAAGCACTAACATCATCCGCAGTTAACGAGAAATTAGCGAAGAATTCTGCAATCGCAGGAGAACGCTCATTGAGTGATTTAGACCAGGCGATCTGAACATTTTTGAGTGCATCCTTGGTTGCTACCTTTGAGTCAGTGTACCAATCGGGTGAATCAGAAGGCTGGACCATTTTATAGTTTGCTGCATCAAACTTAGGCTCTGTTAGCATGGTAACGTCAAACATGTACCAAACCGCATGTGGCTTATAACAATAGAACGCATAACCTTCATCTTTCGCGATGGCATCTTTGATGCGCGCTGTTTTAACGCTTTCCTCAGCGCGGACAGGTTCAATAAAAGGTAATAAATCGTAGTCACGAACTTTTACTTCGTTAACATTGGCCGATGCCCAACCTGGCGCTCCAATCCACATTTCGCCTTTACCATCACCATCGCTATCCATTTTTGCCGCAACATCTGGGCGACCTAGATCAGCAATATCGGTAATGTTATTCGCTTTACCGAAGTTTTCTGGTACACAAAAACCCTGATTACCTTCGTATGAATTCGTGCCCAGCTGGACTGTTCCTGCGCCATCTACATATTTTTTAGTAAAACTTTGCTGGTTCGGCAACCAGACATCCGGATGCACATCGATATCGCCCTTGCCCTGATGCATGCCCTGGAAGATTGTCGCATTGTTGCCAGGCACTAAATTCGCCTCACCACCGATACGCTCAACCACCACCGCTTGTAACAACGCGGCAATTGCTTGTGCGCCGGTCCATGAAGGTGCGCCGATATTCACTTTTTCTGCGCTAAGTACGGCTGTCGAAGACAACCCCAAAGCAACACCAAAAGCGATACTCAATACTGTTTTTTTCATAGTTAACTCCTCATCATTATTATTAATAGAGTTCCGGTTCGTTTAAATAGTCCTTTCATTGTCGGCTCGAAACAAGAGCCAAACGTTACTCTACCTAAGAATATCACTTGTTTTAAATATTTTCGCCAATGTAAAATCGGACTGACTCCATTCCAAAATGGTCTTACCAAAAATTAATCATCGCCGACACTCAGTAACCCCATGATGTTAATGGGAAAGTTTCACTTTAACCCAATAAAATTGTTATAGCCTTAAATGACTTGCGTTGACTATCTGACTCTGGCACCGTCAACCTTTCACTAAAACAGTGCATTTATTATAAAAATAACGCCAATCCAGACCATCAAAAACTCGGGGAGAGTCGGTGGATATAAAATTACTCGAAGACTTCGTGTGTTTGGCAAAACTGCAAAATTTCACTGCCGCCTCCCGCGAACGCCGTGTTACCCAGTCAGCGCTAAGCCGTCGAATCAAAGCGCTCGAGGAATGGCTCGGAACTGGTTTAATCAACCGTGACAACAAGCTGTTTAACTTAACGCCGCAGGGTCGAATCTTCCTCCCTGAAGCTGAGCTCATATTAAGACGACTCTACAATGCTAGAGAAGCCGCTAATGCATTGAAATCAGACGGCCAAACCGAAATTTCCGTTGCCGCACAAAACTCGATTGCGCAAACACTTTTTCTGGATTGGGCAAAGCGCCTCGAATCACGCCTGGGCAAAACCTATATCCGACTGATCTCTGAAAAACTTAGCGATTGCATTGACTTGCTTAATCAGGGGCATGTCAACTACCTGTTTTGTTATGCTAACGAGGCATACAGCTTACCGATAGATAAAAACAAATTTACCTACACCACGGTTGGGAAGGAATTACTCATACCGGTAACCGTGCCCGGCCCAGACAAAACACCCTTATTCAGCCTTCCAGGAAGCGCCGAGGAACCGCTACCGTTTGTTGCCTATGCGCATGATTCGCTGTTCGGAAAAGTGGTGGGACAATTAATGCAAAAGAAGGCCCATCAATGCTTTCTATCTCGACGTTATGAAAATGCCTATTCACACATGCTCAAGTCGATGGTTCGGGAATCTTTAGGTCTAGCCTGGTTACCTAAATCGTCGATTACTAACGAACTGGAACAAGGCCTGCTTTGCCGCGCGGGTGATGAGCAGTGGGATATCGAGCTCGATATTCGCTTGTATTATCACCATGCAGCAGTTTCCAGCACTGAAACAGCTGTGTTAGAAACGTCGTTGGAAATGGCTAAGGAGGCTGTGGTTAAGACATACTTAGCTTAGCGATTAGCTTTAGCCCCTTCGTTTGCTATGATTGAATTACCAACACACTTCATTACACTGCATCTATTGAATTATTTTGAGTGCCCCAGCCCATGACCGAAAGCTACCAGTTAGTCGAATCGATGTTGCAACAACCGATGGATAACGGCGATGTAATTTGTAACCTTTGCCTTTGGCGCTGCCGACTGCGTCATGGTCAACGCGGATTTTGTCAGGCGCATGTGAATCGCAATGGCAAGTTGTATAACCTGTCGTATGGCATTGTGTCTGCAATAGAAGTTGAATCGATTCGCAATAAACCGGTTTACCATTATCGGCCCGATAGCACCGTTATGTCGATTGGCAGTTTCGGTTGTAATTTCCGCTGTAAGGGTTGCCATAATCTCGAAATTTCCTGGGGTGTGGAAGCGCTCGATAAGCTCGCCAAAGGACAATCAACTGAAGCTTTCGTGACACCTCAACAAATGGTTGAAACCGCACTTAAGCATGGTGTTGATGGGATTGCTTTTACCTATTCTGAACCGGCAGTCTGGCTTGAGTATGTTATCGATGTATCGAAATTAGCAAAGGCTGCTGGGTTATTCACGGTTTATGTATCGAACAGTTTTGTGACTGATGAAGCTTTGGTGGAAATGGCGCCTTATCTGGATGTTTTATGTTCAGATGTAAAAAGCATGTCCGATGAGTTTTATAAGGATATCTGTCCCGTAAGCACAGTAGAGCAGGTATTAGGGTCAATTAAAAAAGCACAGGAACTGGGTATCCATGTTGAAACCCGCACCAATGTTATTCCAGGTAAGAACGATACGCCGGAGGAGCTGCAAAAAATTGCTGAGTGGATTCGCGATAACCTCGGTGAAGACAGCCCCTGGCATGTCACCAAGTTTTTTCCCGCTTACCAATTATCCCATGTGCCTCCCACACCGAATGCCATCATTGATTCAGCGGCTGCAACTGGTCGAGAGATTGGTCTCAAGCATGTGTATGGCCATTCTGATATCAGTTGTGATTGCGCGACAGAGAATGCCCCCGTCTCGGCCTGGCTAGAACTCGATGCCGACGCATTGAATGAAGCCAAAATCTGTGCAGCAGATTGTTGCGGTGACGAAGGTATTTTGGTAAAAAAATTCGAGGTTGATGCTGGTGTTTTTAACCAAAAAGCCATCAATAGATAGCTTTCTATACCCTTCAAGGCAGTTAAAGGTTAAACACCGTCATTCCGGCGCAGGCCTGAACCCAGTGGCTTCGAGGGTAAGTTTCAGTGACAATAACAGACCTTCATCGCAGTCTGGATAGAAACTATTCTTAAATGAATTCGTCTTTTCAATTACTGATAAGTCGCTGGGTCCCGGCATTCGCCGGGACGACTGAAGTTGTGTGAGGGATAGCCTTACCAATGATGCAGTTCGTCCTTCACCAAATCCTACGTGCCCCTTTTTAGAAGGCTCTAATCGTTATGATTTAGCTCCTTGATAACTTCAGACTCAATATTTTGCTGACGGGCGTGGGTAAACCATATTGGGGTAACGCCTGTTGTTCAATAAACTCAAAACTAGCGGTGTCCGATACTTTTGACGGTAACTGATCTAACTCAATCACTGCGACTGATATATCTAGACTAAAGTGAGTAAATTGATGACGGAGTAAATCTACTTTTACTTCCTTTGGTGCTTTGCTATATCCCAAATTTTGGTTTTGCCATTCACTCAAATCATGGTCTGATTCAACTTCGGGTAAGGACCATAAACCGCCCCAAATCCCGACCGGCGGTCGGCGATATAACAACAGCTGATTTTGATAATAATGCAACAACATTAGGGTTTTCTTTTGTGGCTTTATTTTCTTTGGTTTTTTTTCTGGATAGAGATGTTGTGTGTCATTTTTAAAGCTATCACAGCTTTCAGTTAACGGGCAGTGTTCGCAATCTGGTTTTGACTTCAAACAGACCAGTGCGCCAAGATCCATCATTGCTTGATTGTAATTATCGGTGTTTGCTTGCGGTGTTAGTTGCTCGGCTATCTGCCAAAGCTCTGCCATCGTTTTTGTTTTGCCATACCAACCTTCGACTTGATAACAACGTGCCAACACGCGCTTAACGTTACCGTCCAAAATGGGCCAGCTTTGGTTGCAAGCAAAGGTAAGGATTGCACCTGCGGTAGAGCGACCAATGCCCGGTAGCGCCAGCACTTGCGCCATATCTAAAGGGAATTCAGACTGATAATCATCACGCATTATCTGCGCAGCACGATGCAAATTGCGTGCCCTGGCGTAATAACCTAAACCCTGCCAATGCTGCAAGACGTGGTCGATGCTAGCGTCTGCTAACGTTTGAATGGTCGGGAAGCTCTGCAAAAAACGTTGGTAATAGGGTATGACTGTCGCAACTTGAGTTTGTTGCAGCATAATCTCAGACAACCAGACCCGATACGCCGTTTTGTCGGTTTGCCAAGGTAGTTCGGTTCGACCATGGAGATCGAACCAATTGAGAACTGAACTAGAAAAAACCGTTTTTTGTTTTCTGGAAAAGCAGTTCATTTAATCAAACAATTTTTTAAATAAATTCTTTTTTGCTTCTTCGGCTATTGCCTTCGCTTCCGCTTCTAATACCCTTCGCTTATTTTCGAGTTCGATTTTTTTCGACTCTTTCAACTTCGCTCTCTCTTCGTCGATCTGTTTTTGCAACGCGGCTTTTTGCTCTGCTATCAGAGCTCTTTGCTCGTCTAGTTCTGCTCTTAGCTTTGCTTTCAGTGACGCCGCTTTTTGTGCCGCTTTGTTTTTTAGCATCTCATCGTACTGAACATCAATCTTCGGATTGACGAACGGACCATCAATCCTAACCGGAATCAACAGGCCAAATAAGTCATCAGCTGTTCCACCATCTTGCCCCTTGGAGGTTCCGACTAGCTTGGCGTTAACCAGATAATTCACCGTATTGTTATTCAGATCAGCCTGGCCCTCACCACTAACTCGCATCGCTGGCGCCTGCAAATTAAGATCATTGCTAATGAAAACACCATTCTTGATCACGCCACTTAATTCAAGGGAAGAGAAGTCCGTTTTTCTATTTTGCAATGGAGGAGGTGACTCGAACTTTAGCTTGGCTCTTGCCTTCACAATTGAATATCGAATATTAAAGCCATTTAACGCGCCATCTTTAAAGGCGAGCTTGACGTCTCCATTGCTATTCTTCTTCAACGCGCTCAACCATTCGCCCTGAGTAATAACAGAAACGTTCGCATTTAGCGCACCACTAACGCGATCCTCACCACTGAAATCAGTCAGTAATTTTCCAATTTGAATGCCTTTAAAGTTTTTATTCACAGAGTACTTTGGTAAATCGGCTCTAGCGTCAAGACGCACCTGACCTGAGAAACTACCATCGTATAAGCTCATTTTAATAGGGTCGAGGTTAACAACACCGTTATTCGCTGAGACACCAAAGTCGATATCACGCATAAACAAATTTTGTATTTTCAGTTGCTTCACTGCTAGCTCGCCATCAACACGAAGGGTTCGAAGCAAAGCCATCGGTAAACTGATTTGGACATCTTTTTCGGCTTTGTCGACAACCTCTGGCTCACCCTCAGTCTCTGGTACAGGTTCTGGGGCTGGTTGCACAGGTGGAGTACCGAGCAGTGCGTCGATATCCAGATTGTCTGATGCGAGTTTGAAATTGAGCGCGGGTTGCGCAGTGTCGGTCACATTCACCTCACCGGTTATTCTATTGTCATCCAGAGTCAAAACCAGACCCTTTAAAGAGACTGAACGCTTCTGAGGATTTAATTCAATTAATTCTGAAGCAATACCAACTTGAATTTTGCCCAACGGAAATGGCTTACCAACCGCAGAAATATTCACTGCTAGAGCGCTCAGATTTAATTGTCCCTGATCGAACAAATATTGGATCTGGGCAACAAGATCAAACTCCGCTTTTATCTCATCTTTACTTTCGAGCCCTACCTGCAACTGGAAATCAAACGGTTCATCTGGCGTAATTCGACCTGTTTTAATGGTCAAATTTTGAACCTGATACTCTGCACCTGCCTGTGCGTCTACCCAGGATAATTGAGCATTGGTAATATTTAACCCGCCAAAAGCACCGTTGATTTTCATTGGCTCGCTGCCCGAACTGCTTGCTGACGATTCTGAAGCTTTAGCAGATGACTGTGTGTTAGATGCTTGAGCGGCCTCAGTCTTTTTTAAGTCATCCCAATTGGTAATACCTTTGCCATTTTTTTGAAGATTGATTTCGAGACCATCGAGTATCAACTCATCTATTTCAGGGCTGAAAGCAATAATCGAAGCAACGTCAACGCTTATGCTCACCTTATTAACTTTGACCATTGGCTCACTGGCAAAGCCAGCTGCGTTCGACAGACTTAGGGCACCGAGTTCCATCCCCAGCGCTGGGTAAAATGTCAGACCGACATCACCATAAAACTGTAAGTCTCGCCCAGTGCTGTCTCGCACTAGGTCGCTCAAATCCTGCTTATATTGATTCGCATCGAAGGTCGCAATAAAAACACCAGCGATGGCGACCACAAATATCACCGCAACACCAATCACGGTAAGGCAAAATTTGATTAGTTTTCTGATAAGTCCTGCCATCGTTTTTTTCCTGTTAGGTCTAGTGGCCTGATGGGCCTACTAATTACGACACTTTAATATTCAATTCAGAGAGCGTGCAATTATAGAGTCGGGCCGTATATAATGAACTCAATGTGGCATGAATCAGGTATTGAATCAAGACAATGAAAGACAAACTCGAAGCATGGAAAGACACCTTTTCGGACTGGCGAAATAACTCTAGTCGTAGTGAGAGCTCAAAGGGTTGGCTGGCGCTGCCGGTAATCATCGTATTACTACTTTGTCTGGTGTTTGGATATTACTGGAGTAAAGAACCTGTATTGTTCGATGTTGTAGCAGCCGCTGCCGAGCGAGCACCAGATACCAGGGCATCTATCGTCACTGGCAGCTATACCACTAGCAGCATTATCGTTGCGATGGAAACATTGCTCAACAAACGCGGTGGTTATCTCAGTAACGACGTCCTGCCCCCCTCTATTTTTCTCGATAACATTCCCAATTGGGAGTTTGGCGTATTGGTTCAAATCCGTGATATCGCGAGGGCTATGCGCAATGACTTCAGTCGGTCACAGTCACAGTCGACCGAAGATACCGATTTGATTACTGCAGAACCTCAGTTCAATTTCGATAACAGTTCCTGGGTGCTTCCAGCAACAGAAGGTGAATATCAGGAAGGTGTCGATGCACTTTACCGTTACCTGAACCGCCTGCAAAACCCGGGCAACCCAGAAGCCCAGTTCTATGCTCGAGCAGATAACTTAAAAGATTGGCTCAGTCAGGTATCAAAACGGCTCGGCAGCCTATCGCAGCGACTCAGTGCCAGTGTCGGACAAACCCGTTTTAATACCGATCTGGCCGGCGATGCAGAAGCCGAGCAATCAACCGAGACCAGCAAACAATTTTCGGTGAAAACAGACTGGTCAGAAATTGATGACGTGTTCTATGAAACCCGTGGTGCGGCCTGGGCATTAATCCATTTTCTGAAAGCCATCGAACAAGATTTCGAGCCCGTACTGCAAAAGAAGAATTCGCTTGTTAGTCTGCGCCAAATTATTCGTGAGCTGGAAGGCACACAGGATGAATTATGGAGCCCGATGATAATGAATGGCAGTGGATTTGGGTTGTTCGCCAACCACTCACTGGTGATGGCCTCTTATATTTCACGTGCTAATTCAGCTGTAATTGATTTGCGGAATTTGTTAGAGCAGGGTTAGCGGCAAGCAGCGTTTTCGTTTTTTTAAGAATGCCGAAGCCTTACGAGCAGAGCAACATTAAATTGACTTTGGTAATTAGCAATATCATTCAGCTAATATCGATTTCGTCTTACTGGTTTTTCGGCGTTCGCCACAATATCAGTATCTCTTCGATCTCGTGATACTGTCGCAGGCCAGTATTCATTGGGCCCAAAGCCATACGTCTTAACTAGATTTCAGAACTAATAATATCAACGAGTTAGGTTATTTTCGCCCAGCTAAAACTGGATTGAAATGGACGCTTAGTTTAGATTCGCACTATTAATTGATATGTAAAAGTAGGTTTTCCGAACGCCTCCTGTGTCGTAGCTGCCGTTCGCGAGTATTGATTTAAGTGTTGGCCTGCCTCTAAATCTTACTTTAACGCCGCAATTAACTTCAAGTAACATTGGCCTTGTGATGCTATATTTTTATTTGGCCTAACAAGTACCCGCCCCATCCTATTTAATCAAAGTAACGCCAAACCCTTCACATGCTAACGCTTCTCATTTACAATTATATGACATATAAACTATAGGACAGGTTTGCCTATGGTGACCTGCTAATTTAATGAAAAATAAAGATCAGTTAGCCTCCTCCATCCTTATCGAATTAATGGAAACACAAAGGTTTGGTGTTGAATATCAGCCAATTATCAGCATAGAAAGTCAAGAAGTTTATGCTTACGAGTGTTTATCAAGATTTTTCGATGATAAAAATATCTCTATCGCACCCGATATAGTTTACTCCTCATTACACGATAGCCCGCTGAGTTTATTTCAAGTAGAGTTTCAACAAAAAAAACTACAACTTTCTTATGCTCCAAATAATGTCGATATTTTTGTTAATCTAGATCAAGACTCTTATTTTTCAACCGGAACATCAATTGAAGAAAACCCATTTTTAAAGTTATTTAAAGGTTTCAAAAAGTCAAAGATCATTGTTGAACTTATTGAAAACTCTGAAATTAATGATGCAATTATGAGTTTAGCAATGATAGATAACTTATCTAAAAACAATATTCATACTGCTATTGACGATGTTTGCAACCCACAATCTATGGTTTCTACTGCGGTGGTCCAAATGGTTAATTACATAAAACTTGATAAATATGTTCTGAGCAATAAGTCGAATGTGAATTTTATGTTGCTTGTTAAGTCATTGATCAGCTATGCCCATAGTGCTGGAAAAAAAGTTATTTTAGAAGGTGTTGAAACAATTGAGGACTTACAATTTGCTAGACAACTTAATGTGAATTTTGTGCAGGGCTTTTATTACCGAAAACTCTTTAAAAGCGCCAGTTAACCCTTATAACTGTTAACTATTAGTAGAGGAAAAAATAAGAAAGAAAAATTTTGGCCTGGCCCAACAGCTAATCATAGATGTTGCAGTACCAATGCTAAGCATTGTCATCATAACAACGTTTTTTTCTCGGAATGTTAACCATCTACTATCAGCGAATGGCTGGGTTAATCATACCCATGAAGTTATTGGTGAAGCGAGTTTGATTATGGCTGCTATGGTCGATATAGAAACAGGCATGAGGGGTTTTTTGGTCACCGGAGAAGACGTATTCCATGAGCCTTATTTAGGTGGAGGGGCTACGTTTAACAAGAAAATGAACGCACTTCAAACCACCGTCGATGATAACCAGCCACAAGTTCAAGTATGAAAAGATATTGAAGCGTTGTCTTTAACCTGGGTTAAAGACAACGCAGGACCATCCATAGCTCTGCGAAGCAAAGCGTCTTTAAGCTCTGATCCCTCGGCTCTGTTTGACGAAGTGGATTACGCCAACCAGGGAAATGGCAAAAAAAGCATCGATGGCATTAGGGCATTAGTGGCCAAGTTCATCGCCATTGAAAGAAATTTGATAGAAGTCAGAATATCTGTGGCCACGAGGCTAGCGGGGAATACAAAGCTTTATGTTTAAATTATAGCTGGGGTAACACTCATTTTGGTGGGCGGCTTGGGTTTATATATTGTCAGAAACGTAAAGTATGATGTCGGTGGTGAGCCGAATCAGGTAACGGTTATATCCAACAAAATTGCTAACGGTGACCTCAGGCTACTCAGCAACAACACCACTCAGCCAACAAGTATTTTCAGCGCATTCATCGGCATGAGGCAGCACCTACGTGACATTATTCAAAAAATTCCAATTTGACTAAACAGCTGACCAAGATGATGACTAATCTATTGACTCTTTCTGGTGGAGTCGATGGACTGGCTGATGAGATGATTAAGATTGTGTCTGCTTTTCGATTGGACTAAGTGATTATGTTTTGACAATGAACATTGTTCTGAATGACTCTTTAGCCACCTTTACTAGATAATTTTTGTTTACACAACAAAGCAAAGCCTACCGTTAATAAGATAAAGAAAAACATAGAAAAACTACTTTTTAGAATGGTAAATGTACTTGCAACTTTAACTACATTTACCTGTAATTCAGGAAATGAACTTATCATTTTGATGATGAATAGATTTTCAACGTAGTCGAAAACACCTGCCAAAAATGGCACTAACGCAAAATAATAAACCTTAGAATTCACATTGAAAGTCTTACCGAAAAGCCAAACGAGTAATAACGAATACGTAACGGCAAACAAACCGGGATAAATGAAATCTAGCGGTAGCTGAGTAGATAAATATAAATTACGGCCTTCTTCGCCTAATTGAGTAAGCAATTCATTGGCATAATTAAATGAATAGCCTGCTGGAGATAAATCGAACAAGGGTAATTCTGGAGCGAATACTGAAACAGAAGGAATAGAGTACAACAGCATTGCTGAATACACTGTCATAGTTAACGCAAATAAAACGAGAATTAACCTTCCTGTTGAATGTTTCTGCATAAAACGAATTAAATCGGCCATATGTTAAACAACTTCAAATGAATGATAAGCTAACTGGTGATTACGTGAGATCCGTTAATATTACAATATACCGTATGCACAAATATTGTGATATGCCGATATTTTTCTCACCATAATCTCAATAATTGATCTATATAGTAATGGAGGTTATATTTCGTGATTAACAAATTTCAGGTGATCCCGGAACTGCACCTTATTTGCGCAGAGCAGCAGTTGGCGTTACTGGTGTAGCCAAGCACACTGCTAACCTCAATTGGCTGCCACCCGAACGGCTCCTGTGTTAACGATAGCGGCTGTTTGCACGACCCCCACTCATCGTCCGTTTTATACCCAGTGCATGAACACTAATTGTCTCTATCTGTTGTCAATTCGCCAAACTGTGTGTTGCTAATAACTGCAAATGAGCATCGTTGGCATCACGAGAGAGTACCTGCCAGGCCATAGTCGCCTCATGCTCATTGCCTGCTTGTTTCATCGACTGAGCACGCATTAAATAGTATTCATCGCGCCATCCCTTTGAAGATAATAAAGTGGAATAAGCTGGGTTGCTGCCTGGTTGCTTCGTCCATTGCTCAAGCTGTGCATAGTCTGCAAGACCTTTTTCACGGCCTCCAAAGAAGGCGGGAATACCGACGAAAGCTGCGCCACGAGATAGACGTATAACCGGGTCATTGGGCGCCGCTTCAACGGCGCGATTCAAATGTGAAAAGGAGGTTCTTACATGGTAGGTGCGCACCCATCCAGGCGTACCGAGAAGAAGGTATTGCGCTGCGCCTTGTATCGGAAAATCACGAGCCGCAAGCCGATGCGCTGCACCCAAACCAGCGCGAGCACGATGTGGAAAGTCCGGTTCCCCTTCCAGTGCTTTATCAAACGCACTGATTGCCGCCTTTGACCACTCAGGTTCAAGAGTTGCGAGCGCCAAATAATATGCAGCTTGGCCCGCTCTATAGGGATCACCGTTCCGAGCACTCTGGCGTGTCCAGATCTCTCCATACTTGGCTACCTGTGATGAACGCCATGCCTCTTCTGCTGATTTTTTATCGTAGATTTGCGTGAGAGAAACCAATGTCGATGCATCCGGCAATTTTGGAACACCAACACAGCCAATGAGAATAAAAAACACCATCCCCAACAGAATGATTCGTGCAATGTGCAAACGACTGAAGTGCTGGCTGTGAAGTTGTCCAATTGTCATCGTTGTCCCACTATCAATTTTATCGGACGTTGTCCGACTTTGTATTTGGCTCAGCTGAACTTGTGCAGTTTCTAAACTAGAATATATAAGTAAGAAAGTAGGTGCTTTAGTTTCATATTATTGAAAAATTAAATTAAATTTTAACTACGACTTCCTGCTATACCATAAACAATTATTCAGCTATGACGTCGAATTTAAGGCGGTTCACCTATAATTATCAACAATTTAGAGGTGCTCTTCTAGAGTTTCAATTGACAGATTACGCCCGCAGCGCAAGAAAATTTATATACCGAGAATGAATTGGGTTAGTTATGTGGAACCCACATTAGCAAATACTATTTCATTTCAACCTAACCATAGAAATATCCAATTTTTTTTAAGTCGATAGTGAACCTCACTAAATGTCACCTTTAGCCAGTGAATAATCAATTTGGGTGCTGCGGGAACGACTGCTAATTGGCGCATAGCGATCACTCGATGGTTGGATTAATAACGCTAAAATTTAACTGCCCCGAACGACGGCGGTGTTGCCAAGCACCCGTCCCCTTGGGTATGTATAACCTGGGAGTGTCGACAGAAAGCTGCCATTGATTAGGTTATGAATAGATGAGAAGAAACAGTCGCATATTACAATAATCGAGGCCGTCACATAATAACCGGTCATAAGTACAAATGAAGCCCGAGGTAATCGACAAAAGATATATTGCTAGTGATCTTAGAGAAAAAGGATAACCAGTGGCTTGTGACTATATCCTGAGTGGGATTAAAAATATTTAAAGTTCGCCCTCCTAAAGATTGGTATTTCTACTATTTATCGACTCAGGTGAATTTTAGTACGTTTGTAGTTTGCATTTCGGAGAAAGAGCGCTTCGATTGGTTTTATCGTGTAGACCCTAAAAATGGAAATTGGGTCCCACTGAACCGAGCGTATACGATATTGTATTAGTCGATACTTTCATGGATAAGGGGTCTATTCACGACTTTGAGCCCGATGAATTCCACAAGAAAACTAGCGTTAAGCTCTCTGAATTAACGGTTGAGCGCAAAGTTTTTGAATACGTAGGCTAAATTTTAGTTAACTGCAGTTTTACCTTCTATATTTTCATATTTATGAACAAAAATTAGCACCATCGATGTCATCTTAACCAACGGTGCTAATAGTCTGTTAACATTTGCTCCTTTCTAAGATATTTAACCTTCCGATCGGAATATCAGAGCGCATCGACTCGGAATTGGCTTCGGCCCGAGTGATTCCGATATCCCTCAACTGCATAGCAGAGAGGACTTTCAGTTCTTCACGCTCTCGGTAGATTTTTATCCTAAGCTCTAAAACCTTAAGCCAGTCCAGCAAGACTTGTTTAAGAATGCCCTGTTCCCTCAGTAATTCCTGGGCAATCGATTCATCGCATTTTTCAGTCAAAATAGTCATGTTTTCTCCTATCATTATTTGTGAATATTAAATAAATTTACTTAACGAAAATTGATTATGCTGGTTAAGATAGGCATAAGTAAATCGAATTATATTGATGCCCTAGTTCACAATTATTGATGTCAAAATGTCTGTAGAATACTGACCAGAGCGATCGTTCACATGAAATTGCTTTAATAACAGATGAGCCCCTTAAGCTGCCGCATGGATCCTAAGTTTAAGCTGGCATACCCTGACTTTATCAAGATATCAATTTGCAGACGGCATCCCGTCTACTCGGTATGATTCCTGCCAAAAGTGAGCCCCAAACGATAGCCATGCATGCCAAGGCTATCGCCCAACTGGGCTGGGCTGCCCCTGCAATGACTAGTATTAGTACTGATATCAATGGTGCCGCATAAGCCAGCACACCAATCAATTTTATGCCTCCGTGTTTAACCCCTCAGTCCCCTGCGAAAAATGCTATTCCTACAGATCCTAATCCCAGCTCCAATACACCGGCCCACTGTGAACTAGTCAACGGCCTAACAGTTACTTCCCACCTCAAATTACAGGCTACAAAATAAGAAGCACCATTAACATCCAGGGTCTAACCTGTGGCATGAGTGGCCAGGCTTCAAGCCAAAAAAAAATGAATTTGCCAGATCTGATGGGAGGCAATGTTGCGATAGCTTTCAAAGTCGCTGCACCAGTACCACGCGAGTAACTGGTTACCAGCGCGACCTTGTTCGAGGAATCCGCTATATGTACTCCATTGCTATCCGCTTAGTTGTAGCGGTAAACTTAATTGGGAATCGCCGATAGTGCCAGTTTTCCTATCATGCGACCTCGCTCAATATGCTTGTGTGACTTCGCCAAGGTCAGTGTTGTCACCGGGCCAAAGCTACCTTTCGAGAATGCTCAATAATCTCTAGTAAACATCCAACATATACAGATTTTCAACATATAAACTCTGTATTGACTAAGGCTATTTTGCACTTTTCACACTGATTTTAATTTTTTTGCTGGGAAACGGAGACGACTTATTTTTTGCCCAAATCAGTCATTGCAATAAATTACCAAATTGCACCTTTTGGGGAGTTACACAATAATTTCCCGAATGACTTCAACCGCAAATCTAGTTTTAACTTCACAAATCCAATTTAGGCTGGGTCCCTTCCCTACGCTTTCGATCTCATCATACTGACACAGGGGAGTCGCTAAAGGTCCAACTTACTGATTTTCGACTTCTGCATACCTTACGGGCCCCGAACAAAATATTCCGAAAGCCACCTTAGCGACAGCTTCGCAGGCCAGCATGCATTGAAGCCAAAGCCATACGGCTAAACTGGTTTGAGGCATCCGCTACAAAGACTGCTTTCTTTCAGTGCTGGGTTTCTAATTAAATTGAACCAACTTACTGTTCGTCATCAAATAACAGTCTATTCTAGGCCTTCATTCAATATCGCTGGTGGATTGAGTTTTTTAATGCTCGCTAATTCACCTTCTGTCAGCGGGCCATAGAATCGAGGATAGTTCCAACCATATCCCCAGCGAAAATCCGTAGGCAGATATGGCGTCCCCCCTACTCTGACACCAGCCAACATTAATATCGCCACTGCCGGCTCCCAACCGCTGACACACATGTTTTCAATGCCTGGTCTGCTTGTTCTCTTTGTAGACTGGTTCCGCCTTTCCAATAGGCCAGGTCATGTTCTGTTCAACAAACTAACCAAAGTTCGTTTTGCTTTACAGTGCCATCAGGAAATGCGCTGCAGCCATCGCTAACAAATGGTTTCAATTCCTGAGCCTTCACTGGAAAGGTCATAATCATAAGACTGAAAGCTAGAAAAATAGAGTAGAAACATTTCATAATATTAGAAGGCAATCATCATGTGATATAAAGTTTAACACTGAAACTGTAGCGGCAGAAACCTAGGCATGATGAGCCATAGTTGCCATTAGGCGTGATTGTTGTTGATGCATTGCTGAACAATGGCCCTACATTTAATTTATCCTAAATCATTTTTACCCGTCATAATTAATTCAAATTCTACAAATCCGAAGTCCTTGCCATTGATACGCAATGCTAGAGCCTGTGTGCCTTCGTAATATCGGCGTGTTGTTATCGGCCGGATCGGATGAACTTTTTTCATAGACACGCTTTCTCCAACGTCAAGCGTGAGCTTCTTCCACTTGAATACTTTGGCCGATTGTTGGTTATTTGCTTTTAAAAAATACACAACATAATCAATGATTAGATTCTGTGGTTTTTTGCTGGTTGATATTATGTTGGCACAAAAATTTAGTCCATTCCCAAATATTACCTGTTTATTTTCAATGCTGAATTTTCTGAGTTGTAATTCGGGCGGGTTTAATCCAAATGCTTCAAGTGCACCGGTATGACCCTGTTTAATTAAACTACGACAAGCATGACGCACTAGTCTTGACCGATTTGCATCTGCATTTTCCATCCACTGCTTTGCAATATTCGCCACTAGGTCCGGATGATCTTTAGCGATATCGTTCAAATGATTAGCAACCGAGCGACGAACATATTCTTCTTTATCATCACGCAACGCCTCCAACAACGAAAGAACAGGTGACGGGTCGGCCCTGAGGCTGGGTAATTGCATCGCCCACGGAAGCCGCGGACGAGTGCCTTCTGATACTAAGCGTCGCACATGCTCATTTGGGTCTTTGATCCAACCTTGCATTATATCAAGTGCGCGCTGCTGATCTGCGAGCAGGAAATATCGCACATCGAATTCCGATGTAAATCGTATGGTCATTTCTTTCAGCAACAGAAGAGACGCTTCGAATGCAACCAGACCATGCTGTCCAACAACTAATCCAAGCGGCATCATTCCCCAGCCGCAAATACCCTCTGCATCGCTTTGTTGCCCTCCATTAATGTCATCAGCGGGGTGAAGCATGTCGAGTATGATTTTATAACGGACCTTATAATCTTCAGGCAACACGGCATGAAGGTGATCGGCTATTAACTGCGCACGGGCTTTCAATTCCAATCCATCCAGATCGTTTAAGATAGATTGCTCGAACAATGTTCGATCAAATGTCGAAAGTTGACGCTCAAGATGACCTGCGATGCAGGTCACCAGATGAGGAGAAATGAAATTTTTAAAGGGTTCCATAATAACTAATACTCCCCATGATCTGAGAATCCTCAGTTGAGCGCGAATAGTTAGCTCATCTCACTGACTACTATGTAGACAGGCTATGAGTAAGTTGCGATAGAAGGGTAAACGGTAATTTGTGAATCATCCATATTGTCCAAATCCATCACCGCAAAAAAGTCACGGCATGCCGGGTTTGATTTTTCTTTTTCCATAACTTCCTCCATGTCTTTTATGCTACGAAACTGAACAATATCGATATATTCGTTATCGCCCTTACGAACGAGTTCACGACGAACGACACCGGCTTCTTGACTGACAAATTCTTTTTCAAAAATGGCCGATGCAGTTAATAGATCTGCTTCGGTTTTACCCGAAGCTAGCTTGATAGAAGCGAGTACGGTAATGGCTGTTGTCACAAAATTTCTCCCTGAGTTAATTGATGTGTGAATGCACTCTATCGATAAATATGCCATTTTGTGTCATATTTGATTAATGAAACGTGCATCAACCCATGACAGACTGCAAAGACTGGAAGTTTTAACCGCCCGGGTTAAATCAGAAGACCCGACAACCATTGGCGACGTTGCCAAAGAACTCGGCGTAAGCGTCAGAACGATCAATCGTGACATCCAGATTTTACGGGATCAGGGTTTGCCCATCGATGCCGATAGAGGGCGCGGTGGCGGTATCAGACTGCATCATAGTTGGGGTATTGGTCGCATTAACCTTAATTACACCGAGGCCGTAGACCTGCTTGTTAGCCTGGCAGTAGCGGAACAAATGAACTCCCCTCTTTTTATGGCGCAACTAAAAAACATCCGACACAAGTTAATGGCATCCTTCTCACCATCAATGAGTCATAAAGTAAAAGGTCTAAAAGCACGAATTCAAATTGGCGAGTCGTCTTCCTCCAAGGTTCTTTCCACTTACGCCCCCGCTGCTGCCCCTGTTGTCGGACATCTTCATCAGTCATTTCTGATGCAGCAAAGTAGTCAGATAACCTATTGCTCGATGGATGATCAGAAAACGAAAAGGACAATACAGCCCCATTATCTTCTGTTGTGCTATCCGGTTTGGTATGTGCTTGCCTGGGACGAATTACGTTATGATATAAGAACGTTTCGCTGCGACCGTATTCTGAAAATCGAAGTGCAGGAAGATACTTTTAAACTTTTGCCGATCTCCAGATTTAAAAAATCTCTAGAGGGCATCAACGCTATTTAAACCTGGTTGCCTGCAAGCGATGCCATCGAACTCGACAAATTCTCAGCCGACCTGCTGATACAGGCACTGGCTGAGTCCATATACACATAGGCGGACTTCCTTTCCAGGATAGCTTTTTAATGTCTTTTATCGCAGCCTTGATTTTAATTTGGCTCAGCAGGCTCCAAAGGCAGCAACTTAATTTCGATTCTGCGGTTTTGCTGACGCCCGTCGACCTTATCATTGTCTGATACCGGTTGATATTCACCATAACCTACCAGCCTTAACCGCTGCGGATCCACCTGATTTTCGAGCTGTAAAAAGTTAACCGCAGACAGACTACGTGCTGCCGACAATGCCCAGTTCGAAGAATAACCGCTGTTTTGCGCTACTGGACGACTATCGGTATGGCCTTCGATACTAATTGCTCGCTGTGGATAAGCGTTGAGCGATTCCGCAATGATCGATAACACTTCCTTTCCGGCCGATTTAATCTCCGCCGAGCCCGAGTTAAAAAGCACTTCGCTGGTAAGCTTTATCACTGTCATGCTGTTTTTCAATTGCGATATTTCAACGCGACTTTCACTCAGCTCCTGCTCAAGCCGAGTTTTCAGGTTTTCGATATGCTCTTTACTTGCCTGCTCCCGCTCAAGTCGTATCTGCAGCTCTGTTTTTTGCCCGCTCACTACAGTTATCTCCTCAAGCAGAGATTTCTCTGCACTTTGGCGTTTTTGTAATTCCGACTCAAGTTCAGCTGTGGTCAATTGAGCGCTATTTGTTTCTGCTTGAAGTCGAGTTTCGAGGTTAGATTTTTCCTTACGCGCCTGCGCTAGCAGAGCGTTAAGGTCATCCTGTGATTTCTGTAACTCCGTATGTTTCGATAAAGCCTGGTCATCAGCCTCTTGCATCCGTTCATCCAGCTCGCGGTTTTCGTTACGAGATTGCTCCAGCAGCGTAGTCAGTTCTACCTGCGAGTTCTGTAATTCAGCATGCTTCAATAAAGCCTGGTCATCAGCCTCTTGCATTCGCTCATCCAGCTCGCGGTTTTCGTTACGGGATTTCTCCAGCAGCGCAGTCAATTTTAGCGCCGAGTTTTGCAACTCAGCATGCTTCGATAAAGCCTGATCATCAGCTTCTTGCATTCGCTCATCCAGCTCACGGTTTTCGCTACGGGATTTCTCTAGCGAACTGGTGAGTTCTGCCTGCGAGTTCTGCTGTGTTTCGAGTTGCGCCAACAGTTCGGTTTGGCTGGATAAAACTCGGCGGGTCTGTTTTTGTAGCCGGACTTCTAACTCAAATTTATTTTCATCGGCTTGTTCCAAAAGCTGGCTGAGCTTGTCCTGTTGTTTAGTCAAACTTGCCTGTTTGCGTTGATGCGATTCGATAAGGGATTCATTTTTCACGGTCTCATCGTAGTAATAAAACCACCCGGTGGCTGTGGCAACGACCAAAATCAACACTGAAACCGCTGTCATACTCGTATTGCCATAGTAATGCTTCATATTATCCCCAGTCAATGTCAAGCGACCTTGAATACTATCCGTGTCATTTTAGGCGCGAGTGAATATAACAATATATATCAAACGGCTATTGAATCAACGTTGAATTTAGAAAGTGGTTCAGTAAGGTTACCGAGCCGACTGCAGAATCCAGCCAGAGTAGTGTGTAGATTTTTAATCCTAGGGCAATACCTGCTTTAATTTCTAATAGTCGGGAGCCGTTGGTTAGTAAGGATTAGAATTTGTGGTTTTTCATTTTTCGCGATTTGTACGGGCGGCGGGCTAATGGGCATAAAGGATTTGATTTGGATTGATTGTATGGGGTTTTGATAAAGGCTTTGACTCCTTATCTTTACTTAATCTTACTCAACAATAGCCACTTTCGATTATAGTTATTAAATATTCATGGGACTTCGGGATTTCATATTTCTGGATACTTCACCTCACCTTGCGACAGCGATTGGTATACTATTAATAATTGGCGCAGGACTATTGCTTATGCATAAACGTAAAAAATAACCTGAACCACTGTGAATGCTTGAGAGCGATCGCGGCTTTCCAGCTGATTAGACCCAAACTACAAAGAGACTGAGAGCCCTGAAGAAGATCAAAGTGAATCAAACTGCTTTGCTATTTACTTGTTCAAGTTGGTCGTTTTAACCAAGGTTATCGGTTACTTCTTCTACGCTGAATTTAGTACTTAGTTCGTTTAACTCCCTGGATTTCCCCCGCCAAACCATTACGCTGCAAAAGCACTCAATAGGATGAACTTTATGATGCTCACCATAATAAAAGCAGTCTCAATACTTCTAGCCATAGGCTTCATATCTGCTTGCTCCACTGAAGTTGGTAGTGAAGGATGGTGTTCAGACCTGACAGAAAAACCAAAAGGTGACTGGTCTTTAAAAGAAGCTACTTCATACACCAAACACTGCCTCTTTAAATAACCACTTGTCTATTCACTCTAGACACACCACTACAAACTCACCTTAAAACTAATGTCTACCGAACCGAGTCAAAGAACGGGCGTCATCCTCATACTATGCGGTGCGCTCGCTGTCGGTTTAATGCCGAGTGCGGCTAAGATCGCCTATCACGAAGGGGCCAATCCTCTGGCTGTCATTTTACTTCGCAGCATCATTGGCGTCATTGGCATCGGGCTTTACTTGTGGATAAAGAAATATCGTTTCAATATCAGTTGGCGTGAATTTCGTTTTAGTTCAGTGACTGGCATCGCTCAATCGTTTTGCTCTCTCGGGATAATGGCATCCATTGCCTATATTAATTTGAGTCTCGCAATGGTCATTATTTTCTGCTTTCCATTCTGGGTGTTGGTTTACAACCATTTTAGAGGCACCTCAAAACTAACGCCTATCATAATGGGCTGTTTCTTTTTGGCTCTGCTAGGCCTCAGTTTAGCGCTAGGTTTGGAGCTTGGCGAAATGAGTCAGACTGGATTGTCTTTAGCCGTTATGGGAATGTTCTCCATGGCTGCGATGGTAATAATTGTTGCTCATTCGTCCACTGCAATTGGCCCTATTCCAGCTAACTTTTACATGACTTGTTGGACATTTGTCTATTTTTTGATAATCGCTTTCTCGCTACCAAAACTCGGCATCATCGACCCCGCCAGCTACCCGCAAACCATACGTGGTTGGATCGCAATCGTGGGAACAGGCGCTTCCTTTTCGTTTGGGTATGTGCTTTTTTTTGTCGGAGCATCAATCATTGGCACTACCCGTGCGTCGCTTCTTTGCATATCTGAACCGATCATGATTATTCTGGTTGCTGTGCTTTTAGTTGATGAGAGACTAGATCCTATTCAGTGGCTGGGCATTAGTTTGGTGATTGGCAGCCTAATGGTGCTAGAGCTACCAAAAAAGAAACGCCCTGGCGTCAATAGCTGAATTTCACCTACAGATTATTCTGATATCTTATTCATTTTAAGAATCATATCCTTCGCATTATCGTCGCAAGTCGACAACGAAATTTAGCGGGCTATTCGCCTTAAATCATTTTGAAACGATTCTACGCCCAAGGAAAAGCATGGAATCAAATCTTGGCTTAACCATTCAAAATTAATGCTCGGGAATCTAGAATGAATCGCGCAAAAGCTGTAGCAATGCCGACACAAATCAAACCAGTGCTAGCCGCCCGTTATGGGATGACAAGCCTGGCTCTGTTCGGGTCCAAAGCACGCGACGCGGTACGTGACAACAGCGACGTCAGTATTCTGGTTGCTTTCAACGGGCCAGCTACTCGGAACGTTAGTTCGGTGTCCAGTTTAACCTTGAAAATCAGTTAGGCTTGCCGGTTGAACTGGTAACAGATAAAGCGCTCGTCATTGCCGGGGATCAGTTGAGGCAGCCAGTCGCCCATTGTCTGGCTTTTTGTATGTACCTACAAAACGAAGAACCTGTCGAACTTAGCATAAATCTACTCGACAACTACTCCTCCTGCGTTGTTCTAATTAGTTACATCCATGTAACGATGCATTGTTCTACCTTCGGGTCTCCGAACCGCTGCATCCATGCAGTCATGCGGGAGAGCCATTTTGCTTAAGTACAAACCACCCAGCTTCGCCCAGTAAGCCTAATAGAGCTGTAAAACAATTTTTTTGATCAAACAAAATCATCACGAATTTTACTTTTGCGTGCCGGCAGATCAACCTGCAGGCTTTCCACCTAGGGGTAATGAGTCTTCTTCAGCGGCTTCACTGGCCGCAGCGGCAATATGCTTGACGACATCGGTCGACAGCGACTTATCGTTGTTGTCCAGGCCAGGAATATGCACCATCACCTGCTTGCGTGCGAAAGGAATACCCGCTTTTTCGAAGGCTTTTTGCACACGGACATAAAGCTCTTTCCGTATCATAAACTGCTTACCAGGCTTGGCCATAAATTTCCCGCGGACCACAATGCCGTTGTCATCAACTTCTGCAACACCTTGTGATTTGAACGGCTCTAGAAAATCCTCTCCCAACTCAGGGTGCTCGAGTAAATCCTTACCGATGCCTTTAAATATTTTTTTGACCTTGTTTATATCCGTATCAAAAGGCACACGAAACCGTAGCTTCATTATCACCCAGTCTCGGCTAAAGTTAGTGAGCTTGGGAATCTCGCCATAGGGAATAGTGTGCACCAATCCACGGTGATGGCGCAGACGCAGGGAGCGCAGGGAAATTTTTTCCACATTGCCCATCGTACCGCCTACATCAATGTACTCGCCCACTCTAAAGGCATCATCCGCAAGGAAAAACAAGCCCGAGACGATATCCTTGACTAGCGTCTGTGCGCCAAAGCCAATAGCCAAACCCAGCACACCCGCACCGGCGATAATGGGTCCGATGTTGACGCCCCATTTATCCAGCACCATCACGATGGAGACCAAGACAATGAGTACTTTGGCTGATTTATGCAATATGGGGAGGACAGTTGCAACACGTGACAAACCTACCCCACCTATTTCACCTCCGCCATCTCCCTGGTCTTCTGCAGCACCACCTTCCATCGCAAGCCAGCGCTCGATAAAAATGGTGACTAGCTCCCACATGAGATAAGCCACCATGAGGATGAACAGCAGTTCAATTAAACTGCCCGTTGCTTGTGCACCTAAGCCAGACTCAGCTAAGTCCAATATGTTTAGGCCCCAGAGTCGCGCCAGGGTATAGAGCACCAGACCCACAACCACAATACGTCCTACACGTAAAAGTCCTTGCTGCATTTTTCGCCTTGCCTTTGCAGCACCTTTCGATTCGTCTTCAGGCACTTCAACACTTTTCCACACACACAGCGAAATCAAAGCATCAATACCGGGCCAGAGGAATATTACAAAGAAAGTAATGTATACCGCGGTCTGAGAATAGGTCCCAAGACCACCCGCCATGACAACGATCTCCACACAAAAGTATTTCGACACCAACAGAAGCATCGCAATAGTGGGCCAGTTAACAGCAAACCAGCTGACGTCCTCCGGCGCTTCATCACCGATAGCCAAAGTAACCCGTTTTTTGTTTTCGAGCAGTACTTCGGTCAGTGCGTGCCGGTTACACCAAATAGTAAAAACCGCAGCCACATACATAGAGATATGGGTGTAAAAAGCCAGTGGCCAAAAACCATCCATGCCGCCGTCTTCGGCAAGGCCAATCGTAGTGAATATCCAAAATACGTTATGCATGAAAACAAAATAAGCTGCGAGCATCGAGTAGCTGATGGTCAAATGCCATGCGCGCTCATCGCTGGTGTTGCAAATGCGTAAATCAGGACGACCGGGGGCAAAATAAAAACGTGCCAAAACAAAAGCCATTCCCCCCGCCGTGCAAGCAGCAACAAAGGTATAGATAAACAGGTTGGGCAGCGTGCCAGCGGCGTAGTAATTCAGCACAACAAGGTAACTGACCCCAGCAAAAGCAAAGACACCGGCAATATCAAAGGCAAGCCTTGCATGAATTATTTTCACAATGCCCCACAGCCTGCTCGAAACAGCCTCGATAAGCCGCTGCTTGCTCTTGCGAAACAAAAAAGCCACGACTCGTTCTGCAGCGATACCCACGGCGATCGCTAAAAGTGCAATCAACAACAAGTGACCGATACCATCAGGTGCACTGTCTTTGCGAATACTGCTAAATATCCTATCGACAATCGAAGGGATTTCACCCGACCGACTAATCGATAATAGAGAGTTATTCCAGTAGGCAGAAAACCCCTGCTGCAACACCGAAGCCGAATCACCTTGATTGGCAGCCGCCATTTCATTGGCATCGGCCACGGCATCCAAACGCTCGATCAATAAAGCCCGCACAGCATCATCATTGAGCCGTGAGACTAACTCTCGAACCGCTACCTTGCTGTCCGGATCTTCGAGTTCAATCGCATTGCTGGCAGTCCCTTTGGCGGAGACCTCCATAAGCGGTGTTAACGCATTTGCCACCCCAGAAAAAAACATCAGTATCAGCAACATAATAGTCGAGAAAGATGATCTCGAATCACGGTAATAAAGCATGGCGCACCCTAAGAAGAAAAGCGGTTGGAATTAATTTAAGTATTTGATCTAGCGATGGACTGATTTTGTAATCAAGCGGCTATATCAACGCACAATACAAGGCGACAAAAGGAGTTTAGCCTGCAAGCCTAATTGCCTCCATTACACCGAACCCTTACCTGCGCCTAGTCATACACATCAGCCAAAGAACAAAGTATAAAAGGCCTAAACGCCAATATCAAATGACGAAATCCCATCCTGAAAATAACAAGGCGGATGAACGATAGCGCAAAACACCGTCATTGAGCGCAATATTTCAGAACTCAAACACACATGGGCGCGAACAATGCGATCTGGAAAGGCCCTACGCTGCCACAATAGAGATGATCATTATCGGGGATAACCACCTCTCGTAGGTTGGCGTTGAGCCAACGGCGAAACCCAACGTGTTTGCAACAAAAAAGGGCATCCCACACAACTGGCACAGGAATTCCCGCAGTAGCAATTAAGGAATATTAGAAGTAATCATTAAATCACCGCTAAACTCACCGCTGACAGGAGTCAGCCCATTTTATCTAATAGGGGGGTAGCCAAATAACAATTACTCAAGCCTGAAACACTTGTCATCCCTCACCTCGTGCCGGGACCCAGTTGAGGCAGAGGGTCACAAATTGACTAGCTTTATATATATCCCTGAAAAACTAAAGACCTTTGGTTTAACTGTTTTTTTTACTTAAGTAAGTGCCATTCAGCGCCATTACCTTTATTAACATCTTATTAATTCTTGTCTACGACCCCTTATCAACAGCAGCATTCAACGGTCCACCCAAGCCGTTTGCATTCGAAGGGGGTTTGCCACACAATCAGCCCAGGAGTTATAGCAAAAGCAATAGCAGTAAATGATTATTACAGGGAATAATGAAATCCCCGATTAAAGACAAACCGTTTAGAAACCCCGGGCAATCGCTCGACCGATACCTGCTCGACGTCGTGTTTGATGAAGGCATCATTTACATATTTATAGGCACTTTCGTCTGCCTTTTTGCCGCCAGTAACTGAGCTTATTACTTCACCCAAACAGTACTGAATAAAACCGGGACATATTTATTAAATTTTTAGTATGCGATCTACATGCCCTATGATGAATTAAATAAATTTGTCCCGGTTATTTTTTTAAACAGGAAAATAATAGTCAGGTTTGACCGGGCATTCCGTAATGCTTTAGGTAATAAAAAGGGTAGCGTCTCCTTAATTCCATTTTTAGAGCTTCCCTTTATACTTCGCTACCCGAAACCCGTATCGCGTCAATCTGGATTTCTCCAAAAAGCCAGTATTCCCAGGTAGTCTAAATGTCAAACTCGAACGACCTTCACAGCTTTCCAGCCATAGCTGTTGCGCTGACTATCACCGCCGGCATTGTGTTGGCTGGCATGGATGCCTTTGCGAAATTCCTGTCGCTGGAACTCCCCTTCCTCGTCGTGCTGTGGGGACGGTATTTTTTTCACACGACCATCACCTTTGGCTCCTACGGCATCAAAACTCGCTCGCTGAAATTCCTGCGCGCCCGACGTCCAGATTTGCAGTTCATTCGCGCACTTGCCCTCTTCGGGGCGACCTTCTTTATGTATATAGCAATAACGCGCATGCCCCTGGGTGATGCGGCGTCAATCCAGTTTCTAGCACCTGTGCTGGTCACCGCTCTGTCTGGACTGCTACTCGGCGAACAAGTTGGACCGCGCCGCTGGATGGGTGTCGGTTTCGGTTTCATCGGTGTGCTGCTTGTGGCTCGACCAGGGTCTGGCATACTCGGCTGGAACGCATTACTGCCGCTAGCCACGGCAGTGCTGTTGGCTTTCTACATGTTGTTGACACGCATCATCCGAGACAAGGATGACCCAGCGACGACGACCTTTTACACGACCGCGCTCGGTACATTTATCCTCAGCGTGCTCGTGATCTTCAACTGGCAGACACCGACGTCAACACAATGGATTTTGATGGTGGCCATGGGTAGCGCCGGCGCAGTCGGTCACTTCATGCTAGTGAAAGCCCTCCACAGCGCCGAGGCCTCGATGCTGGCTCCGTTCACTTACTCGCAAGTAGTGGCAGCCATCGCTTGGGGCTATCTGGTATTTGCCGATGTCCCAAGCATTTGGACCGTCGCCGGTGCCAGTGTGGTCATCGCCAGTGGGCTTTATGTCTGGTATCGCGAAACTCGGGTGAAGCGGTGAGCCTGTCTAACTAGTGACGCGGACTGCCCACCAATTGCATCCCAATGCGTGATATTGTTCATTAATATCATATGTACAATATTAATGAACAAGCTATAAAGCCGAACAAATGGAACAGGGAAAGCTAAAAGATACCATGCTAGAAGCTGCAATTGCGGCAGTGCATCGTACTGCCGGGATAAAATTGAAAGCCCAAATGCAAGTAAAGCGAGGAAACAAGCTAGTCGATGCTGAGATAACAATAGACGGGCTAAAGAAGGTACGCTTCACTGTAGAGGTGAAGAAATGGGCACAGCAAGCAAATTTTGGGGCAATGGTAAATCAGCTTCAGCAACTGCCAGGGAAAGGTATGTTAGTTGCCGACTATGTGGACCCAATGATGGCGGACAGATTAAGAGACCTGGAAATACCTTATATCGATACTGTCGGAAACGTCTATATAAATGAAAAACCGTTTTATGTGTTGGTGAAAAACAACAGGGTTCAAGCGAATAATGAACAAAAATTACAAGGGAATTTAAAGGCCCAGCAACAGGGCCGTGCGTTTAATCCTACAGGGCTAAAGGTCGTTTATGCTCTCATGCAAGATGAAAAATTGCTCAATGCACCTTATCGTGAAATAGCAGAAAAAACCCAGGTAGCGCTTGGAACGGTAGGATGGGTGATTAATGATTTAAAGCAGGGAAAGTTTCTGACACAAATTCCACTGAAAAAACGCCGACTCAACAATAAAAAACGATTATTAGACAAGTGGGTCGATACTTATCTCGAAAAACTTCGGCCCAAGCTGTTTGTTGGCACATTTAGCACTGAAAATGATGATTGGTGGAAAGAACTGAATGATGGGCTGAAGGACTATGGTGCCAGGTGGGGAGGTGAAGTGGCAGCAGCAAAACTGACAGGCCATCTCAAGCCAGAGGAGGTGACAGTATATTTACCCAGAGTAGGTAATGAACGGATGTTTATGGACTACCGTTTTCGAAAAGACCCAAATGGGAAGATTCACGTCTACCAGGCATTCTGGGATATAAACCAAAACTATCAGAATGATGATACTGACATAGTCGATCCGATAATCGTTTATGCAGATCTAATCGGAACTGGAGACGTACGGAATATAGAAACAGCAAGGATACTATACCAAAATGAGCTCAATGAATTTATCAAGGAAGATTGATCAACCGACCATCGATCTTTTCATATTAGTCAATCGTATTACTACCACGCTTAATATGCCGTATCTTATAGAAGGTGCGACTGCCAGAGATCTCGTATATCACCACAGGTTTGGCACTCCAGTAAAACGAGCGACTACAGATGTAGATTTTGGCATTCAGGTGAGCAGTTGGAAAGAGTTTGAGTCCCTGTCGCAAACACTCGTAAGCGAAGGTTTTAAAACCACAAAATCAGCTCACAGCTTCTTATGCCCAAATAACACTAAACAGACAAAAGAAGCATAGTTGTGAAAACCAATCAGATGAAACTATGGTTAAAAGTTTGCCGGAAGGCGCTTCGCTTTTCCGGCCTACGCCACTAATCTTTTTGGCATAAGTAAGCAACATTCAGCTTCATCCACTTGACCAACACCTTAATAATTTTGGTCTACGACCCTGTATCAACATCAGCATTAGCTCGCCCACCAAAGCTGTTTGCAATCGAAGAAGGTTTAACACACAATCAACCTAGGAGTTAAGGCAAAAGCAATAGCAGTAAAGGATTATTACAAGGAATAATGAAACTCCCGATTAAAGACAAACCGCTTAGAAACCCCGGGCAATCGCTCGACCGATACCTGCTCGACGTCGTGTTTGACGAAGGCATCATTTACATATTTATAGGCACTTTTGTCTGCCTTTTTGCCTTCACCAACTGGGCTTATTATTTCACCCAAACAGTACCGAACCCATGGGCAATGACTTTTATTGCGATAGCCGTTGTTTTGTATTGTCTCTACAAAGTTAAAAAGACACAGAAAAAAATAGTAAAGCTAAAGCAAGGTCGCGATGGTGAAAGAGCCGTAGGCCAATATTTAGAATCGCTACGAGAACAAGGCGTCAAGGTATTCCACGACCTACCCGGTGAAAATTTCAATCTCGATCATGTTTTAGTCGCCCTAAGCGGTGTTTACGTAATAGAGACCAAAACCTATAGCAAACCTGACAAAGGCGAAACCAGAATAATTTACACTGGCGATACGCTGATTCATCACAATGGATTTAAAGATGATAAACCGCTGGTTCAAGTTAAAGCTGGAGCGAACTGGCTAAAGCAGCTTATTAAGGAAAGCACCGGTAGGGATATTGATGTGAAAAAAGTTGTATTGTTTCCTGGTTGGTTCATCGAACCGACGGCGGAATCTAAGCAAAGCGATGTTTGGGTTTTGAATCCTAAGGCATTGCCTGCTTTTATTGCTAATAGTCAGAAGCGGCTGTCTGGCGAGGATGTGAGTTTGGTGGCTTTTCATTTGTCACGGTTTGTTAGGACGGCGGGTTGATGGGGGTGATGGATGTGGTTGGTGTTGATTCACTGGAATCTTTGGCGCCTGATTTAGTAGAGGGCAGATAAATGGCCATTGGAACATTAACGCAAAAACTTAGACCAGTTAGAATCGCTTTTTTAGTCAATCCTAGGGATAAGGTAACAATTCAAAAAGCTATACATATTAATAGCCTTCTTTGGGGAGGCATATTTAACCCTTTGATACCTTGTTATAAGCGCCTTCCGAAAATTTGGCCAGACCATAAAACGAAAAATGAAACCGCTCTCAGTGTTATTAAAGGCTACATTGAAGGATTTGACCCTGATTACTTTGTGAATTTGTCAGCATACAGTGCTGCGCAACTGGAAATTGAAGAAGATAATATTATCAAAATTGAAGACTTACTAAAAAGCTTTCAAGAAGATGATGCTCCTACAATTGGTATAGGTATTTTTGAGGTATTGAATCAGTTTGTATACGACGAACTGCGATTTCTAAGAAAAAATACCATTGATTTTATCAAGCCTAATGTCGATGGGCCTCACAAATTGTTTCTTTCGTCTATTTATGGTGACTTAGGCGAGTTTGAAAGTCACTTCTATAAAAAATATTTACGTGATTTTGAAGTTAAAGAAGCAGGTGTCTCTATACAAAATTATCTAGAGTTTGCTAAACCAAAATACATGTTTCCGAGGAGGCTGGGAGCAGAATACTTGGAGCATAGGATACGAGGAACTTTCTTGTTTTACCTTGATGCGTCTAATGTGTTAGATGTAATAGACTATTGGAACTTGAGAGCAGCTGGTTTTAATGTTGTTCCATTTCCAAAGCAGGCCGAAAGCCAAGAAGCAGTAAAAAAACTAGCAGAGACCGTTATCGAAAATGCGTATTGGCCTTATCGGCATAACAAAAATATGTATCACCATGCTTCATTTATTAAAAGCCGCAATATTAAAGAAAATGAACTTAAGAAATTTTCAGAAA
>CAXMOZ010000062.1:0-1692 GCA_964195315.1 uncultured Acidimicrobiia bacterium
ATTTTGTCGATTGTTAACTCATAAATGCTTATATCGAGGGTGCTAGTTTTTCTTGGAGTTCTGTCAATAACTGTAGGCGAGCATCAAAAATACGGAAAGCGGACACTCAAGAAATCAATATGAGCTTCCGCTTGCGACCCATAGCAGCCTTTAAACAGCATTAATAATTTAGAATATGACCAAATGAAAGGTAAAAAAGGTACGGCCTTATCAATTGCTGATTTTAAGGTATATTATCAATACCCGCCCCCTTTACTTTGGGTAATTCGCTAGAAAAAAACCCCTGCTCTTCCGCATCCATTTCTATTTTTATTTCTATATCCCTCCCCATTATAACCCTCATAGCTGCATCGATCGTTTCGGCTGTGAAACTTTCACCTTTTTTATTAATCGCATATACCTTAGAGTCCTTCAGATTCTTTGTATTTGTAGGATCGGCGATAGTCCAGCCTAAAAAATCCATTTACTAAATCTCCCCATTAATTCGGCATTAGCCTGCACCGACACAAGCGGTAGAATTGAAGCACCAAGAATTAAATTTATTTTCATTACCACGCCCCATGTCTAATTATTATTGTTGTCGATGTAAATCGTAGCAGCCAGATGCCGTTAACGAATCAGCGGTTTGAGGTAAGAACTATACTCGATCCAAGAAAATCTATAATTGATAAAGATCAACTCGGGTATGATTTTAGGTGATGTTAGAATGACCTATATCTCGCGTATTTGAGCCTGGTGGTGCGACTTTCTTCATTTAGCGCCACCCAAGGCAGGGTAAAATTATCGCCGTTAAAACAGGCTTAAATTCGATTGATTATTACCCCTTGCTACCCCATTGCTTCAGAGAGATATTCCATATAGCCAGCTTTTGACCAGTCATTTACAGCCATAAAATTGATGTTTGAGAGAAGATAATTAGATGCTTCCCCTATCTGCCTTGAACTTGACCTACATCAAAAAGAGAGACTAACAATACTAGTAATTTCTATTTGAACAAGCGCGCATGTACGCATTTCATTAGTGATGAATGTGCGCTGTTGGTATAATTCCAGGTTACTAAGGATTACTATAGGGAGAGGGCTAAATGAGTAACAGTTTGAGCAAAGATTTGGGGCTCATCGATGGTAAAACTTATATCATAAGCAGAGCAAGTGGTCCTTATATAGAAGGCTGTATCTATATAAATTCCCCCAGTGTCAGCAGACCTCATCTCGAAATGAAAATTAAAAATGGAAGAATTCACCTTCGCGACCTAATTTCAACCAATGGCACCTATTTGATAGAAAATGATAGCCTAGTGCCCTTCGAAGAAGGATATGTGAGTTCACACCAACCCCTGGTAATAGGTGCAGTAGAGTGCACGATTCAAAGCCTGTTAGAGATTGCTGGCGTTTATTCTGCTTCAAATAATACCGCTTCTGATTCTGACAATACTACGAAACTAGTGGTGCCATCAGTTAGGGCGTTAAAAAGACAAAGTTAATGAGGTATTTTCTGCTTTCTTTTTCCACAGGTTGTTGAATCACCACTAGTGTGAATCAACCTCCTTTCCTCCATTGCAGTAGCAATTATCAAAGTTCCGCTTCTGGCCGACGGACTAAACCGCTCTCGCGGTAGTGGTGCCAGCCTGTGATCTTCTTTTTCTAAATTCTATCGGCGTATCGTTTGTGTTTGAGAAACGGGGCATTCGGC
>CAXMOZ010000063.1:0-26433 GCA_964195315.1 uncultured Acidimicrobiia bacterium
CAGCTGTCCTCTCGAATTATTCAGAACTCATCTAAAGACTTGCTCGTCGGCTCCTACCTATGCTATGCCCTACTAGTTAAAGATGGTTATCACGGACTAGGCGTCGGTATCAATGTTTTGAATGATATGGTGTCGCTGCATTGGGATTGCTTGTTTCCGCCAGTAAAGCGAATGCGGGCTCGCCAAACGGCCTTTACCTGGCTCGCAGAAAAAGCGGGTGATTATGTCTCAACGACGATCCCTACTAGTAAAGAGTCAGGGTCAGTTGTCGAAGCGGCAGATATGCTTAAGCAGTTGGACGGTGCGCTGGTAGAAAAAATGGGTGACCAGGCGCCCATGTTAACTGAGCTTTCGCGGCCATTAAAAAACTATCGGCAGAGTGCAGAAGCCGAATTAGCTAAAAGCGAACCAGAAGCGCCTGCTATTGAACCGCCAGCAGAGTCTGCACCTCAGGAATCATCTTCTCCTTCGGCGGTAGTCGAAACCGCAGAACCGCAAGGTGCCGCTCCAGCATCGGTTAACCCAGTGCCAGTAGCAAAAGCGGCAACAAAATCTAAAGCTCCGATTGCACCACCGCCAGACGCGGGCTCACTGGAATCAGATGCTGATAGTAAAAAAATATTGCGACAATTGCAAACCACTGCGAGAGATATTGCCGGTTTCTGGATGACTCAGAAAGTATCCGATTCTCGATCATATCGTGTTGCCCGAGTGGCTGCTTTTATGGTGGTCGAAAACGCACCGCCCGATAACAATGGTGTTACTCAAATAAATCCACCTGCACCAGAGCGGCTGAAATTTTTTGAAGCGCAGGCTGGTAAGGGTGATGTGCTTGCCTTGATCCCTGAGCTTGAAAAAACACTCGCTCGATCCCCCTTTTGGTTTGATGGTCAGTTTCTGGTGGTTAAATCGTTGCGTTCACTTGGTGCTGAATATGAAGCAGCTGTGCAAACGGTTATTCGTGAGTTAGGTAATTTTATTTCGCGCCTACCGGATGTTGTCGGTCTATCGTTTTCAAATGAAGCGCCATTTGCTGACGACCAGACTCGAATGTGGCTCGATGCTGAAGTGATAGGCCAAAGTTCAGGTGCTCTCAGCGACGGAACAAGTGAGTCGCCTTCAGGTGAGTTGTGGAGCAGTGTGTTGGTCGAGGCAAAAAAGCTAGCTGCATCCGGCGATGCCGATAAAGCACTTGCGATGATGAGTGGGGGTATGTCTAGTGCTTGTCAGTTACGTGAGCAAGTTTACTGGCGTTGTGCTATTGCGGAATTAATGTTGCAAACAGGCAAGGCTGATACCGCTGCATCTGTATTAGAGCAGGCGAGTCAGCAGGCAAAAGCAATGCAAATTCCCGAGTGGGAGCCGCAGTTGCTGGCGAAAATTTATAATCTTTTAGTTCAATCCTATCAAAAACAGCTAAAGACAAATAAGGAAGATAAATCGCTCAAGGAAAAGGCTGAAGTAGCCTATGAGCAGCTTTGTTGGTTTGATCCCGTAACCGCATTATCCGTAAAAGGAGGATAGTATGTCCGAAGGTTCAGTAGCACCGAAAGAACGCGTCAATATTGTTTATAAATCTAACACTGGCGATCAGTCAGAAGATGTCGAACTACCATTAAAATTGTTAGTGCTGGGTGACTTTACCGGCAAGCCTAGTGATGAAACGGTAGAAGATCGGGACCCTGTCAATATTAATAAAGATAACTTCGACGATGTTATGTCTGGCATGAATCTTAGTCTGGATATGAATGTTGGAGATACGCTGTCTGAAGACGGGCAAGAAATGTCTGTTCATATCGATATCAAGTCTATGAAAGACTTGTCCCCCGATAGTGTTGCTAGTCAGGTGCCGGAGCTCAATAGCATGTTAGAAATGCGTAAAGCGTTATTAGCACTGAAAGGGCCTCTAGGAAACGTACCCGCATTCCGTAAGACAATTCAGAAAATTCTGAATGAAGATGACTCGCGTGCGCAAATTATGAAAGAACTTGGTCTTGAAGGCTAAGGCCTCGAAGACCAGCAACTGAATATAGGTGAAATAAATGGCAGAAGAACAACAGCAATCCGAACAGGCTGCAGCAGAAGAAAGCGTTTCCTTGATCGATCAGATCATGCAGGAAACCCGCTTGAAGCCAGCAGACGAAGGCTACGATACAGCGAAGAAAGGTATCCAGGCGTTTATTGGTGACTTATTAGCACCGCAGCGCAGAGGCGAGAAAGTCGAGCAAAAGGTGGTCGATAATATGATCTCTGAGATCGATAGTCGAATCAGCAAACAAGTAGACGAAATTATTCATCATGACAGTTTTCAAAAACTGGAGTCTTCGTGGCGCGGATTGAAAATGGTTGTAGACCGCACTAATTTCAGTGAAAACATTAAAATGGAATTGCTCAGCGTCTCTAAAGAAGAGCTGCTAGAAGACTTTGAAGATGCACCTGATGTTACTAAATCTGGTCTCTATAAACATGCTTATTCCGCTGAGTTCGGCCAGTTCGGTGGCAAGCCCTATGGCGCCATTATTTCTGATTATCAATTTAGTCCTGGTGCACAGGATGTTAAATTACTGGGGCAGGTAGCTAGCGTCAGTGCAATGGCGCATGCGCCATTTATTGCAGGTGCCGGTTCAGAGTTTTTTGGTCTGGAAAGTTTTGATGGTATGCCAAATCTGAAAGATCTAGAGTCAATTTTCGAGGGACCTCAATACGCCAAGTGGCAGGCGTTTCGTGAATCTGATGATTCTCGAAATGTTGGCCTTGCTCTGCCAAGATTTTTACTACGCCAGCCTTATGGCGAGGACAATCCAAGTAAAGCATTTAATTATTCTGAATCAGTGGAAGGGTCAAAAGAGAAATTTTTATGGGGTAACTCCTCTTATGCTTTCGCTACCAATCTGACTCGTAGTTACGCCAAGTATCGTTGGTGTCCCAATGTTATTGGGCCTCAAAGCGGTGGCATGATTGAAGATTTACCAATGCATAAATACGAAGAAAATGGCGAAACTAAAACAATGGCGCCTGTAGAAACTATGCTGTCTGATCGACGTGAATTCGAATTGTCAGAGCAGGGTTTCATGGGTTTGACGGTCCGTAAAGGCACCGATAATGCGACGTTTTTCTCAGCAAATTCACCTCAGAAAGCTAAGTTTTTTGGGAACTCACCAGAAGCTAAAGAAGCAGAAGTCAACTTCAAGTTGGGATCTGAGTTGCCTTATTTGTTTGTCGTTAATCGGCTCGCTCATTATATCAAGGTATTGCAGCGCGAGAATATTGGTAGCTGGAAAACTCGTAGTGAGCTTCAGACTGAATTGCAAACCTGGATTCGCCAATATGTAGCAGATCAGGACAATCCGCCAGCTTCAGTCAGAAGCCGACGACCACTGAGAGAAGCCAAAATCGAAGTGAGTGAAGATCCAGGGAATCCAGGTTGGTTCCGTGTTGATATGTCAGTCAGGCCTCATTTCAAATATATGGGTTCTAGTTTCACATTGTCGTTAGCTGGCAAACTTGATAAATCATAAGTAAAAGGACTGGTATTAAGCTATGAAATCGAACCTAAAAGGGCTTTTATCCAGGCTTAATCCAAATTGTACCCGGGCGCTTGAAGGCGCTTCGGGTCTTTGTGTTAACCGCTCTCATTACGAAGTTTCTGTGGAGCATATATTGCTCCAACTGCTAGAAGACGGTCAGTCTGATATTCCTCTATTATTAGCTCATTTTGAAATTGATCCTGCACAATGGGTCAGGCAATTGCAGCAGGAACTTGAAGGACTAAAAAATGGTAATCCTGGCAAGCCAGTATTTTCAGCATCGCTATTAAATTTGTTTGAAGATGCCTGGATTGCTTCATCAGTGCATCTGGGGCAAAGCCAGATTCGATCCGGTTCGCTACTCGCGGCATTGGCTGATAATCCACTGCGTTATGGCGGTGGCTTTCTAGAGTCACTTGACAAGATCTCGATGGAAGCGATTGTTAATCAGTTTGATAGTTTGATGGAAGTATCCAGTGAGCAATCAAGTGCTGCAGCGGGTTCGTCTCCAGGAGGGGCTCCAGCAGGTGGTTCTGCATTAGAGAAGTTCACCACTAACTTCACCGAAAAAGCCCGCAATGGTGAAATTGATCCCGTATTTGGACGTGATCGTGAGATTCGTCAAATGATCGATATTCTTGGGCGTCGACGCAAGAATAATCCGATAGCAGTCGGCGATGCCGGTGTTGGTAAAACGGCTGTTGTTGAGGGCCTGGCGCTTAAAGTTGCTGAAGGTGACGTGCCAGAAATTATTAAAAATGTTGATATCGTCGAGCTTGATCTTGGTGCTTTGCAGGCCGGTGCGAGCGTTAAAGGCGAGTTTGAAAGTCGCCTAAACGGTGTTATCAACGAAATTAAAGCATCTGAAAAACCGATTATTCTGTTCATTGATGAAGCGCACACACTGATTGGTGCCGGTGGTGCTGCCGGAACCGGTGATGCTGCGAATTTGCTTAAGCCTGCATTGGCAAGGGGTGAGTTGCGCACCATAGCAGCAACCACCTGGTCAGAATATAAGAAGTACTTTGAAAAAGATCCCGCGCTCGCGCGTCGATTCCAGTTGGTTAAGCTCGATGAGCCTTCGGTGGAAAATACCGCCGTTATACTCCGTGGCTTACGTGGCGTGTATGAAAAAGCACACAACGTTTATATTCGTGACGAAGCGATCGAAGCGACTGCGGCAATGTCGGCACGTTATATTACAGGTAGGCAACTTCCCGATAAGGCCGTCGACACATTAGACACAGCTTGTTCACGTGTGAACATTAGTCTGTCAACTAAACCACCGGCTATTGAAGATCTGGAGCGCACTACGCAAATTAAGTTGCGTGAGAAGAATGCGCTGGAACGGGACGTCAATACCGGCCGATCTAAGGCAACTGAACGTCTGGCCGAGTTGACCCACGAAATTGAAGAAAACAATAAAAAAATCGAAGTTGAGATTGAGCTCTGGCAAGCACAAAAAATACTAGTCGATAAAGTTATCGAGTTACGCACAGAAGTTGATAGTGACGATGGTGATGACAAGGCGCTAGCCGATGCTATAGCTGAACTTGAGCTGTTTCAGCGGGATAAAATCAAAATTGCTTATGAAGTGACTGCCGAAGTTGTTGCGGACGTAATTTCTGATTGGACCGGAGTGCCTGTTGGTAACATCGTAAAAGATGAGGCCGATGCCTTGTTAAGTTTCAACCAGGGTTTGAAAGCCTGGGTGAAAGGGCAGGATCACGCTATCGAAGTAATCGACTCAATTATACGTACCGCAAAAGCTGGTTTGCAAAATCCTGATCAGCCTCATGGCATATTCTTGTTTGTCGGCCCCAGTGGTGTCGGTAAAACTGAAATGGCGCTTGGCGTGGCGAACTTGATGTTTGGTGGTGAGCAGTTTATGACCACCATTAACATGTCCGAATATCAGGAGAAACATACTGTTTCAAGACTAGTTGGTTCACCTGCTGGTTATGTCGGTTATGGGGAGGGCGGCGTATTATCAGAGGCTGTCAGGCAACGACCTTATTCGGTTGTATTGCTCGATGAAGTCGAAAAGGCCGATCTAGAAGTGATGAATCTGTTTTATCAGGTGTTCGATAAAGGTACTTTATCGGATGGTGAAGGTCGTATGATTGACTTTAAAAACACCATTATTTTCTTAACCTCTAACCTTGCCTCGGCAACCATAATGGAACAATGTGAAGGGGATACAATGCCAACAGTCGAGGCTTTAACAGAAGCGATTCGGGGTGAATTGCAGGCGCATTTCAAGCCCGCTTTATTAGCTCGCATGACGATTATTCCGTTTTTTCCATTAAAAGGAGAGGTGCTTAACTCAATCGTTAAGTTGAAGTTAGATAAGGTTGGAAAGCGGTTAAAGAAAAATCAGGCTCTAGAATTTGTATACGACGATTCAGTTGTCAACCAAATTGCATCTCGATGTAAAGATATCGAATCGGGTGCGCGAAATATTGATCACATAGTCAATAAAACCCTTTTACCTCTGATCTCAACACAAATATTAAGTAATATTGGTGATGAGACAGAGTTTACCAGTCTACAACTTCAAATTACCGATAAGGGCGAATTTGAAGTGTCCGTCTCGTGACACGTAGTAAATTCTTAAACGTAACCATTAAAGAGGAGAGCTAGAAAATGCCAATACCAGCCTATATGAGTGTTGAAGGTGTTACACAGGGTATGATTACTGAAGGAGCATTGTCAGAAGATAGTGTCGGTAATCTGTATCAGGAAGGACATGATGATGAGTTCATGGTGCAAGCTTTTGAACACAACATTGCAATTCCACGTGATGCACAAAGCGGCCAGCCTTCAGGCACTCGCTTACATATGCCCATCAAAGTTACTAAGATTTTTGATAAATCTTCACCGTTGTTATATCAAGCGCTAGTAACTGGTGAAAGCTTAACCTGTGAAATTCAGTGGTTTAGAACTTCATCAGAAGGCGTAAGCGAGCATTATTTTACGCAGGCGATAGAAGGCGCCGTGGTAGTTGACATGAAATCAATCATGCCCAATTGCCAGGATCCTGATAACGGTCATTTCACTCATCTAGAGGAAGTGTCGTTTAGCTACAGCACAATTACCTGGACACATGAAATTGCCGGCACAGAAGGTAATGACGACTGGCGTGTAGCCGCCGGTTAGTCGATAGTAAGGTAGCTTATCGTGACTTATTGTATAAAGACTTCACTTCTAGCCAGTGCCTTTTTGTTCGGGCTAGGTGCCTGTGCCTCGGCACCAACCGAGTTGGTAGTCGAGGAACAGGAGTGGGTGTATGAAGTAAGAGCGATAAATATGCTGATCCGGGCGGCCTCTGATGTTAATACTGTCAGTGGTCGTCCACATTCAATCGCGGTTGGTATATTCCAGATGAACGACCCTAATACGTTTAGTTCTCTGGCAGTCGATCAGTCTGGTCCTGAAGGCGCTTTTGAATTGATGCAAAAAGGTAAGATTGATGAAACTATTGTCAATTTTCAGCTAATTTCGATGCGCCCGGGAGAACAGAAAAAAATATCGATCAGCCGGGCTCAAACGGCAAAGTATATCGGCGTTATTGCAGGTTACTTTCAGTTAAATCCAAAAACAGACGTTAAAATCTTCGAGATTCCAGTTCGGGCAGTAAAAAGAGGAATCGTCGAAGAAGCGCTAGCCCTTGCAACATTGATCAGCGATGAGGCAAAGGCTTTACCTGATAAGCTGAGTATTTTTGTTGATCTTGGACGTACTGGATCAAAGCAAATTGTTACGCTTGGTGGCGAGGGTGGTGATGGTGCAAAAAAGCAAAAAGCAAAAGAAAAAGCGGCAGACGAAAGCTGGTTTGGTATTTTGAAAACAGGCGGTGCTAAAGCCAACCAAGTGACCGATGTGATCGAATGAAGGGTGTCCTAAAAATAATGCCGTGTAAAAGTGCGTCATATAAAACTGAGGAGGTATTGTATGCCTCGACCATAATTGAGGTGGATTGTGCACAATAGTAAACCGGTATTCTGGCATCAGGGGTTGTTTTTGCAGCCTCAGCATTTTCAATTGTCTGACCAATATCAGGATGCAAAGCTTCAGCCCTATCAAACTTATATGCAGCCACATTTTTGGGGCGTATGCAAAATTGAAATGCTGTCTTCATCTCTGAGTCACCGCACTTGCGAAATAGAGTCGGGTGAATTCCTGTTCCCAGATGGTACTTTTGTTTCCATCCCCAATAATTCCGTTCTCAGTCCAAGGTCATTTGAAGACGATTGGGTTGATCCCGAAAAGCCATTCACTATCTACCTGGCGATTCATAAAATTAGCCAGTTCGATGACAATGTCACTGTGTTATCTAGCCTCGAAAATCATGCCGATGTTACAACACGCTATGTCACAACCACGGCACCCGAAAACGCTAAGGATATATATGTAGAAGGCAATGATGCCCAAGTCAAATATCTGCGTCATGCGCTTAAAATAGTATTCGATAACGAAAAAGACGACATGAACGACTACGACCTGATTGCGATCGCCCAAGTTGTGCGAGATGGCGATGCGATTATTTATGATCGACAATATTTACCGCCTTGTATCAACATATCTTCACTACCCGAGTTGACCCGAATTGTTAAAGAAGTTCGTGACGAAGTCACCGGAAGAGCAATGCAATTGTCAGCTTACAAATCACCTGCGCACGCCAAAAAAGGTTTCGACGCTAATATGTTGCGCTACAAAATGGCACTGCAATCATTGAGTCGTTTTGTGCCCAGGTTATTTCATATAACCGAATCTGGAAACGTCCATCCGTGGGTAGTTTACGGTGTATTGCGCGAACTGATTGGAGAAATAAGCACGTTTACTGATCGAGTGACTCTGCTGGGTGAAACGGCTGATGGTGAACGCCTTGTGCCTGGTTACGATCACAATGACTTAGGCAGTTGCTTTAACGGCGCTAGTAGCATGGTCAGCCAGTTGTTGAATGAGATAACCATTGGCCCGCAGTATCTAGTCGAAATGAAGTTTGACTCCATCGCTTACAGTGCTGACGTACCAACCGAATTTTTTACTGAGCATGTCGATTTCTTCCTTATCGTCAATACCGTAGAAAACTTCGAAGAAGGTCAAAAGTCATTGTTGACCGCGGCCAAACTGGCTTCGCGTGATGTAGTCGAGATACTCATTGAACGATCGCTGCCAGGCGTTGGCATGATCTACTTGCCAACCGCGCCTCCAGGGTTACCAAGACGACCCAATTCTTACTATTTAAGAATCGACGTTCATGATGATCAATGGTCATCCGTAGTCCGCCAGGAAAATGTATCATTGCTATGGGAAGAAGCGCCTGAAGACGTCAAAATAGAACTAGTCGTTGTGAGGAAGTAATATGCGCATTGTCGATTGTTTCACCGATGTGTTGTTATTTACGCGTAAATTTTGTCGTGGTGAACTCGAAGAAATGTCGGTGGATCTTGTCAGAAGCGAACTGCAGAATATTTTTCAGAAGAGCGAAGAAAACGCAACAAAAAATAACATGATAGGCGAATTTTATCAGTCCGCTAAGTATCCGGTAGTGTCGCTGGTCGACGAAATGTTACAAACCTCCAGTTGGACAGAAAAATCAGCCTGGTCTAAAAATCCTTTGCAACGCATTTATTTTGATACTACAAATGCAGGTGCGGAATTTTATAGTCGCCTTAACGTACTCAACAAGTTTGGTCCTGACCGAGATATTCGTGAAGTTTACGCTCTGTGTTTAGGGCTTGGTTTCAGAGGAAAATACTTCCGAGGTGAAGACAGAAAACAATACGAAGAGATAAAGGCATTTAATCTGAGCTTGCTATTGCCTGAAGAGGCGCAGCGCAATATCGATTCCGCCACGTTGTTCCCTTTTGCTTACAAAGGGCATGATAAAAATAATACCAATCCCTATAAATCACGTTTTAGTATTTACCCAATTATAATTGGCGTTCCTATTACCGTATTGATTTTGATGGTTGGTATTTACCATTTTAAAGTTGCTTTTATACTCGACCAGATACAAGCGATGGTGAAATACTAATGATCAAACGAGACTCTAGCACGACTGTTGCTTTCTCCTCCGCCAGTGTTAAATGCGGTCTCAATCGGTCATTTATAAGCATAAACTCCCTCATTCCGTGCGCTTTTGCGTTGTCAGAGAATAAAATTCCTGCAAGTGCAAAGGCCTGGAAGAAATAATCTAATGAAAACATTTTTTACCATTTTGCTCTACATCATCATCATCCTTCTCATTGGTGGACTTGTATTTGGTGCGTGGTTTCTACTAGAACGACCGCTCGAAGAAGCCGCAGTTGTTTTCGGCATGATCCTGGCCCTTTGGGTATTGATCATACTGGTCAAAAAACTGATTATTCGCTATCGCGCCAGAGCACAGGTTCAACGTGTCATCCAAAACGAAAATGCAGTGCGTGATGCTGAGTTAGGGATGTCACCCAAGCAGCTCTCGAACAATTTACGCAAGAGCTGGACGAAAGCAGTTAAATCACTTAAAAAGTCGCACCTCAAATTACGCGGCGATCCTCTCTATGTATTACCCTGGTATATGGTTTTTGGCAAACCACGCTCGGGTAAAAGCACCGCGCTGAAAAATGCCAAGTTATTGTCTCCGGCGATGGAGCTGTCAGAACACGCCGATGGTTCAACGCTTAATCTGGAATGGTGGCTCTACGATCAGGCAATCGTCATTGATACCGCTGGTCGCTATGCGGTACCTGACATTGATAAGCGTGATCGACAGGAATGGACAACGCTACTGCAAATGCTCTCTCGGCATAAGCAAAAAGAGCCGTTAAATGGACTGGTTCTGGTTGTTGCCGCAGACCGCTTACTGAATGATAGCGAAGAAGAGTTACGCGCAGAAGGACAGCAAGTACGGTCGGGCATCAACGAGCTAATGGAACGGCTTGAAATTCAAATGCCGGTTTATTTAATGGTCACCAAGTGTGATTTGATCGATCAATTCTCAAACTGGTGTCAGTATCTACCAAAAGACTCGTTAGACCAGGTCATGGGCTATCTTTGTGAAGAAGAGGTAACCAATATTGATAACACCCTCGACTTTGTATTTGACCGAGTACTTGATCGACTCAAAGAATTGCGATTGCTGATGATGGAGCGAGGTGATTATTATGATGATAGCCTGATCGAGCTGCCCATCAATTTTGAAAAAATACGGGCCGGTTTGCACGCGTTCGCGCAAACCGCATTGAAGGATAATCTATATCAGGAAACCCCCAGATTTCGCGGGCTCTATTTTAGTTCAAGCCAACAACAGCTAGACCCCTCGAGTGGCGAAAAAATGAAAGATCGAGGGTTATTCCTTCACCAGTTGTTCACTAAAGTGATGCCGCCCGATCGTGGCTTATTGAGTACGTTGCCAAGCGCAGAGCGTCTTCGTCGCGCTATCAGAAACTATGGTATGAGTATTGGTGGCGGTCTTTTAGCCTTGTTTTTACTCGTGTTGAGTTCAGCTTTTCTGGGAGATAGTAGCAGTCTTGAGCAAGTGGCAGATAACCATGCTGAGTTCGAATTAACGCAAACTGATATCAACCTACAGTTTGTTACTATGAATCGATTAAGCGAGTTAATGGATGACTTAAATCAGGCTGAAAATAAATGGACGCTTCCCTGGTATGGCCCCTATTTCTCAAGCCCGCATTCGGGTCGTATCAAACGCACTTATCTCGATTCTTTTCGAAACGATATGCTGCTGAGACTCGATGAGAAAATTGATGCTGCCGCCAAGTCTGAACTGACTAGTCGGGATCGTGCCTTCCTTGTATCGGGCATTGTACGACGTATCAATTTACTATCTGCCAAGCTCGAAGATGATGACGACCAACTCGATGCATTGCCTGAAGTACCTGCTGAATATATTCGTGTTATTGATTCATCAGTGAGCCTGGAGTCATCGCAGTTATTTAGTGGGTTATATATGAAGTACGTTCGACTGGAAGCCTCGAGTATTGAGCTATCAGACGAGCGATTACGTTTACAGGGAGCACTGGAAGGTGTTATCTCAGCAAGTCGCGGAAATTTCGAATGGCTTATTACCTATACCAGTTTGCAAGGTTTCCCTGACGTTAAAGTGGGAGATTTTTGGAGAGGCAGCCGCCAATTGATTGATCAGCCAATTGTATCCTCAGCTTATACCGTTGAAGGTCTTGAGTTTATAGAGGCGTTTCTGGATGAATTGAATTTAGCTGGTACCGATTCAGCTTCATTGAGCTCTGTGAAAGAAAGCTTCATGGTTTTTTATCAGCGAAATTACCTTAAGGCCTGGGTCGCATTCGCCGCTGAGTTTGATTATGGAAAGAACAAACTTCGGGGACGTAAAGAATGGCTTACTGCCATGGAATCGATGATTACACCGAGCAATCCCTATTTTGCCGTCATGCGCAAAATTGAAAGTGAAATAGAACCGATTTTCTCCGAAGGCCTGTTTAAAGCCAGGAATGAGTTAGCCTATTTTGCTGAAATCCAAGAATTCTCTGGAGATGCCTCAGGTGCTGATAATTCTAAGGCGAAGAAAAAGGCGACAAAAGCAGCTTTAAAGGTGATTGGGAAACTAGGTGGTGTGGGCAAGCTGGTTGCTAAAGGTGCTAAGACGGGTCTGAAGGCTAAAAAGAAAATGGGGGGCAAGGATCAGGGTACGCTCGACGAAGAGTTAGAAGTCGCTGCGAAAGCTTATAAAGACTACAAAGATGCATTGAAAAATCTGGCCTTTAACGGTGATGCGGTGAAGCTGTCGTACGGCGAAGTTACCTATTCATTTGCAAACCCAGATGAGATTTCTGCTGGCGATGGCGCCGGGTCACAGGCCTGGGGCGCTATCACTAATTTGCAACGGGTTGTGGGTAAGCCAAGTACAAGCACTCGTGTATTCTGGGATCTTTACTCTGGCCCCGTACGTTTGGCCTACCAATACATGCGAGAAGAAGCCGCCTGTTACTTGCAGAGCAGTTGGGAAGATAAAGTGTTGGCTCAACTCGATGGCGTGAGTAAAGAAAAAATAGGTGAAACACTGATCGGTGAGGCAGGAATTCTGTGGAATTATGTCGATAATGATGCAGCACCATTTTTAAAGAAAAAGCTTCGTAAAGGTTATATACCTAACCGAGTTAAAGATCATTCAATGGAATGGGAGCCTGATTTCATTCAATTTGTAAACGATGCTGATTCTGGTCGAAAAATAGTCTCGGGTGAATTTAATGTCAGCCTTAGCGCTTTGCCAACGGGCATTAATCGAAGCGCATTAATTTCGCCTTACGCGACCTTTGTCGACCTGCATTGTGCTGCTGGCGTCCAGACCTTGGCTAACTACAACTACTCAGCATCGAATGAATTTAAGTGGTCGTTAGAAAATTGTGGCGATACCACTTTGCGAATAGAAGTGGGTGAGTATTCTCTTCGCAAGCAATATACAGGGCAGAAAGGTTTCTCGAAATTTCTATTAGACTTTCAAGATGGACGAAGAATTTTCAACATTAATGAGTTTCCAGAGTTCACCACTCAGTTGCGAGAAAAGAAGGTTCAAGCAATTGATGTAAATTATGAAATTAAGGGGCAGGGTCCGGTTATTCAGATGCTCAAATCAGTACCGCTCGACCCACCTAGTCGGGCACTTGCCTGTTGGGTTAACTAATGGCTGAAGCATCTAAGCAAGCTAGTGATCGAGTCAACCTGACTTATAAGTCTAAGGTCGGTGATCGAGTTGAGGATATAGAACTGCCGTTTAAAGTGTTGGTTTTGGTCGACCTAACCTTAGACGATCGGTCTGATGTGTTTGATCAGCAAAAGCCGATTCAACTCGATAGAAATAAAATAGGCATACTGTTTCAGCAATTAAAGCCAGTGTTAAACCTGAAGGTTGAAGATAAACTTAGTGAGGATGAAGGCGACTTATTGTTGCCAATGTCATTTGACTCAATAGAAAGTTTCTCGCCAGCCAGGGTAATGGATGCGGTGCCCGCTCTAGGCGCACTGCTTCGGTTTAATGATGCATTGTCGCGGATTGCCGATGGTGGTGATGCGCCATCGCTAGGAGAAGATATTAGCCTGATTCAGTCAGTGCTTGATAACGAGGCGGTTTCACTGGAAGAAATTCAGCAGAAATCGGAAAGCTTCGGTTGGCTCATTTCTAGTATAGAAGAACGAATTTCAAAACAACTCGATACGATTATTCATCACCCTGATTTTCGACGCATGGAATCAGCCTGGCGATCGGTTCATTTTTTACTGCAAAGAACCGACTTCAACGAAAATACTGAACTGGCATTTATTAATTTATCGAAGCAAGCACTAATAGAAGACTTCGATGACGTGCCCGAGGTATTTCAGTCACAATTGTATCAACATGTCTACTCCGACGAGTATGGTCAATTTGGAGGTCGGCCTTACGGTGTTATTATTGGTGATTATGAAATTGGGCCGAGTGCAGAGGATATAAAGCTATTGCAGCGCATTGCAACAGTAGCTGCAGTGGCTCATGCTCCTTTTATTGCGGCCGCGTCATCAGAATTTTTTGATATCGAATCCTATAGCAAATTTAGTAAACTGCGAGACTTAGCGTCAATATTTGAACAACCAAAATATGCCAAGTGGAACTCATTTCGTGCCAGCCCAGACTCCAGATATATCGGGTTGACGATGCCCGGGTTTTTATTGCGTAAAACCCATGATGTATCCATTGGTAGTCTGCAATATCGTGAATCGGCCAAAAATGTCGAGCAGGATTTACTTTGGGGAAATACCAGTTTTGCCTTTGTGACACGTTTGCTCGATAGCTTTGCGCAATATCGCTGGTGCCTCAACTCCACCGGTAAAACTGCAGGCCTAGTCGAAGGACTGAGTGTCGAACAAACCGATAATAATAGTTTGAGTCGGCGCATCCCTACGCGTTTTTTGCTTACAGATAAAAGAGAAACTGAAGTAGTTGAGCAAGGCTTTATTCCACTCAGTGTGCATAAAGGTGATGATACAGCCGCATTTTATTCCGCTTATTCAACTCAAGCCGTCAAAACGTTAATGAAGGGTGAAAACGATTTGTCATTGCGTCTTGCGGCTCAAATTCCTTATCTGTTAATCGTCGGTAGAATTTCCCAATACTTAAAGATAATGCAACGTGAAAACATTGGCGCCTGGACTAATAGGCGGGAAATCGATAACGAATTAAATAACTGGTTACGTCAGTATGTATCCGACATGGATAACCCAGCACCAGGTGTGCGCTCTCGACGTCCTTTGCGTAAAGCAGAAATAAAAGTAAGAGAAGTAGAAGGCAAGAACGACTGGTATTTAACCCGTATAGATATAACTCCCCATCTTAAGTTCATGGGGAATACATTTAGCTTAAGTGAAAATAGTAAGCTCGATAAAAATTAATCAAGGCTGAAAATCACCAGCTTACTTAACCAAAATTTGCGAAAGAGGAAATTGCCATGCCGATGCCAGGAAACCTGATTATCACAGGAGAAGAACAAGGCTTGATCGAAGGTTCATGCAACCTCGAAGACAGAGAAGATACGATACTGGTTCAAGCCTTTGATCACGTCGTAGAAATCCCCACAGATGATCGTGGTGTTGCCAGTGGGCGTAGAACCCATAGACCAATGACCATTACCAAGGAAATCGATAGAAGCACGCCAATGCTTTATCAAGCGCTGTGTACCAACGAATTACTCACTGAAGTGACGCTCAACTGGTACCGTCTTGATGGTACTGGCGAGCACGAACTTTATTATTCAATGTTCATGCAAAATGCGTTCATTACGCGTATTCGGCCCTGGGTACCGAATGTATTAGATCGTAAAAATGAAACCCTTAAGCATATGGAAGATGTCTCAATTACTTATGAGAAAATTATCTGGACCTGGGAGCCTGATGGTGTCGAGTTTGAAGATTCATGGGGTGAGATCGGCGAAGAGAAAAATGATTTAGGTGGAGTAGATAGATTAAGAGGCAGCAGAGACCGAAACATAGACGATAGCAGGCGTAAGTAATCATTGTTAAATGAACCTGAGTAATCCTCAATGAAGTTGCGATTGTTAAAACGAATCAAGGGCTGGGAAGAAGCAGGGCAGGTTTCGGCCTCAGAAATCGAGATCAATGAAGTGATGGAGTCAATGCGTGATGACCTCGAAAAGCTACTCAACACGCGTAAAGGTACTGTTCTAATAGACCCTAATTTTGGCTTGCCAGACTTTACTCATCTCATGAATGGATATTCTGTGCCCGATGTTGATGAGATTGAACGTGACATTCTGCAGCAAATTAGAGACTACGATAGACGGTTAAGCAAATTAATGGTGAGAGCACAAGATGACAGAGCCACTGGCAATAGTCTCGGTTTTGGACTGACTGCGGTTTTTGATCACAAAAACCAGGAGCAAACGTTATCGGCCATTATATCAATCAAAGATAATGGTAGTGTGGGTGTGAGCTTGTGATTATGGTCACCTCTAAAAATACGCTTTTTGAGCGATTGCAGTGTCACCTCATTGCTCGAATCCTCATGTACTTATCGGACACTCCGGTTCTTCGCGCGGTGCTTTCTTGCAGGCCCAGAAAAATCACTATTTTTAGAAGCACCCTCAAGAAGAATAAGCAGGAATCATGAATAAATACTTTCAAAATGAGTTAGATAGCCTGAATGACATTGCAAAGGAATTTTCGCAGGCCAATCCGACACTAGCACCACAGCTAGCTCAAGCTAGTTCTGATCCTGATGTTGAAAGAATACTCGAAGGCGTTGCTTTTCTCACCGCTGGCATACGGCAGAAAATTGACGATGATTTTCCCGAGTTTTCTCAGGGTATCTTGAACCAGATATTTCCGCACTATTTACGCCCGATTCCCTCAGCCACCATCATGCACTTTCGACCAAAACCAATCTTAAAAAATGTTATCAAAATTCCGGTCGGAACCTATATGGATTCGATAGAGGTCGATGACGTGAGTTGTCGGTTTCGCTGCACATCTGGCTTGACGGTATCACCGATGGAAGTGTCCTCGGCGAAATTCACAGAGTCTTCAAGGGGGCGTAAGGCACTTGAATTAAGTTTCTCCTTAAATGGCATCAATGTAAACAACCTGGATGAAGACAGGCTGCGGGTGCATATCGGTGGAGATTATCGCGGTGCAGTTGATCTATTTTATATTCTGTTTAAATATCTTAATCAAATTGCTTTGGTCGATGCGGCTGGGGAAGAGAGTATAGATACACCATTAGCGCTCGTTCCAATTGGCTTTGAAGAAGGTTTTAAACTACTTGATTATCCGTCTAATTCATTTCCTGCTTATCGTTTGATTCAGGAATATTTTTTACTCAAAGAAAAATTTTTGTTTTTTGATATTACTCACTTAAAAGACAGTTTGTCTTTAATTGGTGGCGGACAATTTACAATTCGTTTCTATCTGGATGATATTGGCATTCCCGTTCCGAAAATAGGTCCGGACAGATTTATCTTAAATGCTGTGCCAGCGATTAACCTGTTTAAGCATGAAGCGGAGTCTTTCCTGAATGATTATAAACGATTCGAATACCCGCTTCGTCCGCTTCGAAACAACAATAATCAGTATCAGATATACACTGTGGATGAAGTCGAAGGCAATAATAGAAAACTAGCGAAAAAGAACCACTATAAGCCTATGGGGTTATCTGATCCTGATAATAATAGCTCGCCGGTATTTCAGACCTATAGTCGGCAATCTGAAGGACAAGCAAACGCGACCTATATCAATTTCAGTTATCCAGAATCTTTTCAGCTAGACAACAAAGAAACTGTTGTGGTTGGGTTAACCTGCTCCAACGGACGTCACGCAACGAAATTAAAAGCCGGTGATATTGCAAAACGTACCTCCGGAACCTCAGAGATGATTGAGTTTCGTAACATCATCGCACCATCAGAGAGTCAGGATGCACCGTCAGGCAACTCGATACTATGGCGACTGTTGTCTCATCTATCGCTCAATTATTTATCGCTAGCCGATACCGATAATCTCAAAGCGTTGTTAGAGCTTTATATCTTTTCGGGTAATGCCGGCAATAAGCAGGATGTTGCGAATCGAAAGCGCATTGATGGAATTCAGACAATCACCGTGAAAGGTTGCGACCGACTGATGGGTGGTGTCTCGATGCGAGGGCAGGCGATCAATATTATTGTTAATCCGGTTAACTTTCTATCGACTGGCGACATGTATTTATTTGGTATGTTGCTGAATCATTTGTTGGGTAGTTTTTCTAGTCTGAATAGTTTTACCGAATTTAGTTTGACCGATAGCGCCACTGCAGAAGTGTATAGCTGGCCTATCCGAGTAGGAGATCGGCCATTAATATAGAACCTGATATTCTTGAAAATGGTGAAACCTATGATTTTTTTCAGGCAGTCAAACTGCTAAAAAAATTATCAGGGTCAAAATCTAATACGGACAATAACTTATCGAATATTCGAATCCAGCCTGAATTGAATCTGGATTACCCGCAAAGTGATATAGCAGAAATCAGTAAGTCTGAAGGTGATAATCAATATCAAATCACGACTACTTTTTTTGGCCTGTACGGTGTTTCATCGCCACTGCCAGGATTTTATACAGAAGAACTGCTCGATGACGAGTGGGATGAACTTGAAAATAGGAAAAGCTTCCTCGATGTTATTCATAACCACCTGTACCCGTTACTTTATCAGGCCTGGTTAAAATATAAATTTCCTGTCAACACGGTCGAGTTCGAATCAAAAAAATACTGGGAAATCATCTTCAGTCTCATTGGCTTACCAGAAGCATTTAGGCAAGACCAGGCCCAGTATGGATATTTGCTCAAATATTCTGGAATACTCAGTCAACGGTCAAAGTCGATGCAAGGCCTGCAGTCTATTCTGTCCGACTATTTTCAGGATCTAGTAGTAACGATACAGCCTTGTGTCGAGAGAGTAGTGCCAATAATCGATAAACAAAGGTGTCTTTTAGGTCTTCAGAACTATCAGTTAGGGGAAGACAGTTGTATCGGTCAGCAGGTTGCGGATAGAACGGGTAAGTTCAATATTCTATTGGGTCCAGTTAACCAGCAGCAGTTTGAAGCGTTACAGTCAGAAGGGAAATCCGTTAAGTTTATTCAGTCGATATTAGCCGTCTATTTAAATCAGCCGTTAGAGTTTAACGTCATATTTGTTTTGGAAATTGACGTGTTGCAATCGACTCAGCTGGGTCAGTCTAACTGGTCTGCGTTAGGTCAATCGACCTGGTTATTTGCGCAGAGTAATACGAGCCAGGTTAATCAAGTTATTTATGGATCTTAAATGCTATCAATCGATTTTTATCTTCATTGAAGCGGATCGTTTGAAAATGAGGGGTCAGTAATGACACAAGCTAAATTTAAATTTACCTGTGATGCCAATGGCGGTGATCAATTTACCGTGGTCAGTTTCACCGGTCGTGAACGGATATCCGAACTCTATCGATACGAGATAGAAGTCAAAGCGCCATTGTCAGCCAATATTGATCTGGATGATGTGCTTGATGGTTTGGTGCATTTTGTGACTGAGCAGAATGGTGTCGAATTCCCGGTGAACGGTATACTCAGTAGTTTTGAAGAATTTAAAACTGTTCAAAACTACGCGCATTACAAAGCAATCTTGGTACCCAGTATCTGGAAGCTGTCGAATTATAAAACCAATGAAATATTCTATCAGTCGGGTGATGAAGGTGACATAGATGCCGGTCTCACCATCACCGACATTATTACCCAAGTTCTAGAAAAATCGGGCATGACCAGTGCCGATTTCGATATGGGCGGTTTATCCAGCAAACTATTAAAGCGCGAATACACTTGTCAGTATGGTGAATCTGATTTTGATTTTATGTCCAGACTGCTGGAAAACGAAGGTGTTTTTTATTATTTTGAACAGAGTGCGACCGAAGAAAAAATAGTATTCGTTAACGACCTGAATTACCTATCTCTGCCCCGACCCAGATTAATATTTGACGTCGCCGCCATGGCGAATAGCCAAGATAACTGTGTGTTTGGCTGGAGCTGCCGCAAACAGCGCCTGGCTGAACGTGTCGTAGTGCGTAATTATAATCCGGAAGAACCGTCGTTGGATGTCTCCGATACCACCGCCATCGATAGTAGGGGGCAAGGCACCGAGTACATTTATGGTCAAAATGTACAAACCGATACCGAAGCTACCTATTTAAGCCAGATACGTGCAGAAGAGCAAATCTGTCGCAAGACGCAGTTTTTTGGCGAGAGTAGTGTCAGTCGACTCCAGGCCGGTTACCTGTTCCTGCTCGACCAACACCCCAACACTAAATATAACGCGAGTGAATACCTCGCAATCGAAGTCAACCATGAAGGGCATAATCTGGATATGTCCATAGCGCATGATGCCAATAAGCAAACTCGGCCCCAATACCAGAATTCATTTGTCGCAATCTCGGCCGATGTCCAGTACCGGCCCCCATTAAAAACCATTAAGCCACGGATTACGGGCACCCTACACGCGCGCATCGATGGCGAATTGCTGAGTGAATACGCCCAGCTCGATAGTGAAGGTCGCTATAAGGTGAGCATGCCCTTCGATTTTCATAATGACGATCATCCCGAAGGCCTGGCCTCGGCTCGCGTACGCATGATGCAACCCTATGCGGGCAAAGGCCGGGGTATGCAATTCCCGATGGCCAAGGGTACTGAAGTATTACTGACCTTTGTCGATGGCGACCCTGACCGACCACTCATAGCCGGCGCGATTAATACCGCCACAGCACCCGGACCGGTAACTGCGGATAACCAGACCGAGTCTGTTATTCAGACGGGCGGTGCCAATAAAATCAGAATGGAAGACAAGTTCGGATCTGAACGTGTGATGCTGGAATCACCAGCAGCCAATTCCTGGATTCGGGTAGGTGCGACGAATGACCCAATTATCCTTCTGGGTGAGTCACCGCAATATGTTGATATAGGAGCACCCTTTACAGATTCTCAAGCTACCTCTACAGATTCAACAGATCCGAGTAATCCTGTTGTTTCTCCACCATTTAGCGCCAATGAAACCAAGGATCTTAATGGGAATATCGTAACAATTAATACCAGTGTAGCAGGCGAATATATTCTGAAATATGTCAGCGGCAGTGACTCTGCCACTCGTCGAGTCACTGTTTGTGATCTTGAAGCCTTGAACGATTTGTCAGGGAGTACCAGTGACGGAATAAGGATTCGATCAGCTGGTAATTTATGGTTTGAAGCAAGGTCCAAATACGGTGATTATCATTTGGCGCCAAGTGCATTAGAAGGCATTTCCCTATCTAGAGGTGGGGGTAATTCTATCGGTGATCTATACGATAAATTTAGCGGCAGTGCAGCTTCTTATATGCCCACTGGGATGAAAAATATGGCGGGTGGCGCCCAACTATCTTTTAAACAACATGTACTGCCTAATGCTCACCTGCGCGTGTCGAGCCTGGATACCATCACCACCCAGGAAGGCAATATCTACGATTTCGGTGGTTATTGGAATTACAACCTGGGCAACAGTTATGCCGAAAACCATATGACTCAGAGCCCCGAGCTAAATTTTAAAAAAGACGGTGATTTGTTGGAGATTAAGGGCTCGGTTACTAAGGGTGGGGGCCCGAGTTATACGAATATAATTTGGCCCTCTGATACGTTGTATAAGGGAGAAAGAACTGATACAAATCAGGACCAGAGTGGTGACGGCGGCATTAATATTAATAATGGGCTGCCAACTACAGATACAACCATAAAATCCGGTGTACCAGGTGCGGATAACGAAAAGGCAACTAACGACGCACGACCAGAGATAGACTTTGCTGGACATAATGTGTGGGTAGATAAGTCATACGGTGATTCCTACGAGTATAAGGAGGGTGCTGCAATCAGTGTGTCGAGAGGCGATACCCTGGATGTTATCTATGGTGGTACACATATAGAAGCCAAATATGATAATACAGGTCATATCAGGTCTTGGTCGAAAGGTGGTAAAGAAAAGTCATGGACCAGTGCTGGGACCCTAGTTTCCGAATCAAAGACAGTAAAATCGGCTTCTGGCGTAATCACCGATGAAAAGAAATACGATTATAATACTGGCGATTTGTGCTCGCACTCAACGTCGACAGGCTCTGGTATGGGTATGGCCAAGTTTGAGTTTGATTATTCTAATTCGGTTTCGATGAATATCAATACAGGGTCTGTAATATGTATGGATAGCTTTTTGGGTTTCAAGATGACAATGAATAATTTTGGTGGTGGCAAGATGCATATGGAAAATTTCTTAGGGATATCGATGACAATGGAAAATTCTCTCGGCGCCATCTTTAAAATGGAAAATGCACCCTGTGTATTCCAAAATACAAACGGAACAATGAAGGTCAATATGCCTGGCTTTGAAGCTCGGAATGATCTTAGTAAAGCTGAAATGGGTATCAATGAGATAAAGGCTGCAATGAGTAATAGTTCGAATGCTGCATTTCAAAGTCTAGCTAACGGAATAACGTCGATAGCATGATCTATCCTATATTTTAAAGTAGTGTTATGAATATTATAAAAAGCTTACATTCCAGTTTACTTCACCGACATTTCAGTTTTCAGGAAAAACATTATTTCACCGCTTCTGTTTTATGGGGCTTTAACTTGCTAACTGGAGAGTCGGTGCTTGAGCAAGATTTATGGCTGGCCATTGGCGACATGATGGGCAAAAGTGAATTGTTTGATGCCGGTATGCCCAAGGCTAACGCCGAGTTACTCGTGCAGGGCAGTTGCTATGCGTCGGACGGGGAAGCAGTTAATGCTAGCCGAGTCTCTGTATCGCTCGGATCGATAGAAAAAGAGTTGTTGGTATTTGGCGATAGGCAATGGATTAAGGGTTTGGGTGTGGGTTGGGGTGTTTCTGATCCTGAAAAATTCACTGAGATGCCAGTTAGTTATTCGAATGCCTTTGGCGGTCAGAATTATGCTGCTAATCCGGTTGGTAAAGGTATCGATGAAGTCGATATATTAGGGGAGCAGTTAATTCCCTTGCCTAATCTTGAATATAGGAATGACTTAATTGGTTCGCCGGGCGATAAACCTCGTCCAGCTAGTTTGAATCGAATAGATATGATGTGCGAACAACGCATGTCTAAAGCAGGTACTTATGATCAGAGATATATTGAAACTAGAATGCCAGGTTTCCCGGATGACTTTAACTATGACTACTTTAACGACGCCGCTACTGACCAGTGGATAGAAGGTTATTTTAATGGTGATGAGCATTATGAAATTCGTAATATGCATCCTGAGCATGCGGTAATAAAGGGTAAAATTCCTGGCGTATATGGACGGGCTTTTGTGAATCATCAAGTGAATGGCGAAATCATTTTTAAAGAAATTCCCACACAGCTCGATACGGTGTGGTTATTTCCAAGTTCAGCACTGGGAATATTGATTCACCGGGGCACACTGGAGGTGAACGAAGATGACGCGGCAGATATTAAGCAGATTTTGGTTGCGAATGAAAATACATCCGATACCCCGCGCGCACTGAATCATTATAAAAAAGAGCTGGCATTGCGCACCAATATGGAAGAGGCCTATAAATATGCGTTCTTTACAACTCCTCTAATTCCTGAAGGCACTACTTGTGGTTTTAAGGAGCTGGAGGAAAAGGCTGATTTTCCCTACGAACAGTTGCTCAAAGTAAATACGCAAAATTTTGACGATGCGAAACAACAGGAGGCAGAGACAGCTACTCAGCAACAGTTCGACAAGATGAAAGAGCTGACGGTGGAAGGGAGCCCAGAGAGACAGAAAATTGATGCCAGAATTCAGCAATTGGCGGATGCGAAAGTGCAACCCACAGAGCTCAGTCCGCAAGAGCAAAAAATTAAAGAGATTACTGATAAAATCGTTCCGATGATGAAGGATAACCCTAAAAAACCTGACATGACCAGACTCAATCTTAGTGCCGTGGACGAGCTTAAGGTTTACATGGATGAATTAAAAACGGAGAAGGAAGTAGAAGCTAAAAACAAGATGTTGAAACAGATAGAAGAATTGAAAAAGCTGGATGCAGGTGGTGGAACATCATCTCAGGTAAAACAGCTTGAAGATGTTCTGCTTGCAATGGAATTGCCACCTATTCTCCCAAGAATTGATATGGAAGGCATCATCCGGCAGATGAAAGACCAAAACAATGAAATGCAAAGGCAGTTACTAGTAATGCAGTCGATGGGATTGCCTGAAGAGCAGTTGGCCAAAATAAAGCTGATGGTAGATCCTGCAGAAAGCGAAAAACGTATGCGTGAAGGCGTGGATAAAGCGAATGAAGGGTATCGCATAGGCGCACACAGTTTGGAACAAGGTCGTTCACCGCATGAGGGGCAGGAAGTAGATATTAGAGCGGCGCTGCTTGGTGCATTTAAATCCGGCGGGAAAACTGCGCAAGGCGATTATGCTTTTGTGGATTTATCGGATCAGGATTTAACCGGCATCGATTTAAGTGGCGCTTATTTAGAGTATGCCAATTTGACCAATACCAACCTAAGTAATGCTAACTTGAGTAAAGCGATTTTGTCGCATGCTATTTTTAATGGCACCAACTTAACTAATACTAATTTAACTGAGGCTAATCTAGGCTCAATTAACTTTGAGGGCGCTGTTTTTCGTGATGCGGATTTAACCGGGGCCATACTAAGTAAATCAAACCTTTCGAATACGCAGTTTGAACGTTGCAAGCTGATTGAAAAAATTGATATGTTTATCGAAACCACATTTGACAAAGCCAGTTTTACTGGCTCGGATATGCGTAAAAACACCTTCATTGATGCGAATATTAGTGGCTGTGATTTTTCTGGCGCAGATTTAACTGAATCTCAAATGATTAACCCTGTTATGAAGTCGGTTAATTTTGCGGGTGCAAATTTAACGGGCGTTAATTTTGTTAAGGCACAGGGCGATTCATCAATATTTGATAGCGCAATAATGAAAAACGTACGTTTTTTGGGCGAGTCCTCATTATTTAAGGCGAGCTTTAAGTTTGCTGAAGTCAATGAGGCCAACTTACGCGACTGCGATTTACAGGAAGCAAACTTTACTGAGGCTAATCTGCATAAATCAGATTTTGGCGGGGCTATCCTTAAAAACGCCTGTTTCGAAAAGGCTCACGCGATTGAAGCTCAGTTTAGTAAATCTGACCTGACGCATGCCAATATGCAAAAAATTAACTTAATGGAAGGTTCATTGTACAAAGCGATACTTTCTGCAGCGAAGTTTAATAATGCAAATTTATACGGCGTCAGTTTTATGGGCTGTACGGTTGGTGAAACAGACTTCACGGGAGCCGATCTTGACAAAACCATATTTAAAGACTGGCGACCATAATGGATAAAGAGTTACTCGTAAAAACGGTGAAGGGCGGTGGTGAGACACCAGCAATTGCTGAGCTTGATCTGTCGGGAAAAAATTACCAGGGGGCAGACCTTTCTGGTGGAATATTTCATAAAGTTAATTTTAGCAATACAGATTTATCCGGAACGAATTTAAAAGAAAGTAATTTTGTTGATTGTGATTTTACCGGGGCGATTTTTAATAACGCTGATTTTACTTTGACATCGTTTGTTAATTCTGTGTTCTACAAGGCGCAACTGCTCAATGTGAAATGCCGTTATTCTAATTTTATAGATAGTTCGTTTGTAGGGGCCAATTTTACAGGTGCTGGGATGCAACTGGCCAATTTCATAAACCCGAATATGAAGGATGCATGTATGGTGGCTATTAAAACGGAAAACGTGAATTTCCTTAATGCAAAGCTGGATAATGCAGATTTTAGTCAATCGGAACAGTATCGCTCGAACTTTATAGAGCCTGAATTGCGTGGTATTAAGCTCACCAGTGCTGTGCTGAATCTGGTGCTTTTTCAAAAAACGGATTTCAGTGGCTATGATTTTGCAAATGTCACCTTGACCATGTGCCAGTTTATGGAGGTCAATTTGGCGCAGGCAAAATTTGTCGGCATGGATATTACGCAAGGCAGTTTCAATGGTGCCGATTTAAGTGGTGCGGATTTCAGCGGTGCGATTGCCAATAATTGTCTATTTATTAAAGCCATTACCAAAGGCACTAAATTTATCAAGGCCGAACTTAAACAGGCAATGTTTAATGAAGCGGATGTATCTTTATGTGATTTTACTCAGGCAAAAATGGAGCAGGCGCAGTTTACCAAAGCCAATTGTGAAGGTTCTTTATTTACAAAGGCAGATCTAACCTATGTCGATTTTTCGCATGCCAATCTTGAAAATGCATTGATCGACAAGGCCGAGCTATATCGAGCCAACCTACATGAAATAAAACAGGAAAATGCCATATGGGATGGCTCAAATAAGTTGGCCGCGCTACCAACAGATGAAAAAAAGGCAAAAGCAGAAAAATTTGCGGCATAGCTAATCGTGTGAAAACAAACATTGATAACGGAGGGTTTATGAATCCTAATGTAATACCAATACACACCAATCAAGACGACTGTCAGCTTGTAAGGGCCAGCGTAAAAGGCGTGTCGAAACAAAGTCTGATGATTGAGATGGGAATCGGAATCGTTAATGCACGGAAAGCGTTTAGTTGTCTGGTAGCGCCCATGGTGGGTGACAATGTACTGGTGAGTCAGACAGGCACTGATTACTTTGTACTCGCCGTACTCGAAAGAGAGGCCACACAAGACATGGCGTTGAATTTCCCCGCCAACGTGAAAATGACAGCAGCTGATGGTCAGATAGACATGATTGCCGGCAGCGATGTTAACCTCCTGTCCACCGCCAAAACCAATCTGTTATCAGCCGAGATTAATATGACCTCGGGCGACATGAATGTTAACGCAGGCAAGCTAACGGCGCATACCAC
>CAXMOZ010000064.1:0-18437 GCA_964195315.1 uncultured Acidimicrobiia bacterium
TCGAACGAAATCTTTCTACGCGCATAAAGGTGACGCATATTTCCTAGGTGGGTGGGACTCTGTATTCAATATCAACACCTCTTCGACTCGTTTTGATTTGGTAATATCCTGAAAAATCTCAGTCAATTTTACCGTTTCACCATTCTTCTGGGTAATTCGACAAGTTGTTCGGACATCGATTTTACGACCCTTTGTAGTGTAAGTTTCTAACTCTAGATCGTAGTTTTTGCCATTTGTAATAGCTTGATCCAGAGCTTCTGAAATAGCTTTTCTTGATTCAGGTAAGAATAAATCCACACCTGCGTCAACGGTAGGATTGAAATCGTCTGGAGAGGTGTCATGTATGCGATAGGTCTCGTCAGTCCAGAACAGTATCTTGGTCTGTAGATCTAATTCCCAACCACCGACTTGTGCAATTTTCTGTGACTCATTTAAAAGGTGGCTTGCGACAAGCAGGTTTTGCTCGCTTTCTTTGCGTTGGGTAATGTCAAGGTGAGTACCTATCATTCGCTTTGGCTGCCCATCATCCAGCCATTCGACTGTTTTTCCAGACGCTAAAACCCAAACAGAATGTCCCTTTTTATGTTTTATTCGGGCTTCTATTTCGTAAAGTTTGAGCTCACCACGCCAATGTTTTTCAATCTTTTCTTTGGCCAGGATCAAATCTTCAGGGTGAACACTATTGGCCCAGCTATCAAATTGAGTTGGGTGTAGTTCGTCAACTGCGTAGCCAATAATTCTTGCCCAACACTCATTAAATGTCAAAACACCTGTTTGTATTTGCCAATCCCATATGCCAACGCCTGTCGCATCAATGACTAGCTTTAATTGTTCACTATCTTCAATCCCAGTGATGTTTTCTGGCAAGTTCACAACTTATGGTACTCGCTTATATGGGGCATATTATTAATCCCAGGCTATCGAATAATAGCCTAAAGTGACGAAAAGCATCAAACGATAGGGCTGCCGCTATGATGGTCTAACTTCATTATGGCAGAAATTCCACGTTTTACATTTTTGGCCTAATTCAAGTTAGAGTGTGGATCATTTTTTGGTTGCGAAGCTCAAGGCTAGCCCTCCGATATGGATTCCTTAACGACTGCTTTTGTGTCCAGAATAGTCGTTGGAGTTACTGGTGGGGTCGATATACAGCTGGACTACCTCCAATCTCTGATACTGCAACGTTGTTTTTTTACCTACCCAGGCACAGGTAGCTATACTCAAAGCGATTGTGTAATCGCTTATCGATATAATCTCGGAGGTGAGCCTGCCTATAAAACTGATGCCAAAGCTGATGACACCTGTAGCTAAAATTGCATTAACAAATATAAGAGTAAGACCGATTCTTGTAGCTGCTCGCCACAATCATCTGGGGTTTGGTTGGTAGCCCTGAAGAGCCAATTTCAGATGCTGTCAGCAACGGCTGTATTTATCCAGAGCATTCAAAAGCTTTAGATTCAAAAATATTATCATTCCAGCTCTCAGGGTAAATTTGGCAGGTCACGCAATGCCTATTTAATTTCTTTGTTTAACCGTTATGCACTGTCATGTCTTCGGCGGTTTGGCTTTACTAATTATTCTATCTATTTCGGTTGTCACTCGGTCAATACGCTTCACTTACACCCTACGATATGACGTGAATGGTGATATCTGTTTCCGCCAGTAAAAAACCGTCAGTCAGAAATCTTACCCGGCGATAGAGTCTTCGCTTGCTCGATAAAAGAGCTGATCGAGATGTTGTCGGCATTTTGCCAATTGAGTGCGCTCAAGTCTCTATGGTAGCCAGCCGAAGCGCTGAAGTTGTCTAGGTACCCTAAAGCTTGGGTCACTTCGATTGTTGAAAGGATAATCAATGGGCTGCAAAGTAGCATCGCGAACAAAATACCTTTATTGGGTCTTTGGTGGTTGATGTGAATTAAATACAGGCTGGCGATGAATGGAATTAAAATGGCATACCAGGTGATCTCGAATATCAGTTCAGGTAGCTGCGAGGTAAATATATAATTTAACTCACCTATCAATGGGCTGATCAATTGGAATATCAAATAAGTCAGGCTAATGACCACTACTAGCGGTTTGACTTCCCATCGGTTGAATATTAAGCGTTCGAGAGTGGCCAGAAAAAATATCAGTCCAGCAAGATATAATGCAGTTTCGCGCGCCACGAACTTTGCCATTGTGGTCCATTTGTAGCTGCTAAAGGTATGGGTATAAAAGTCAATTGAACTCACAATCAGGCATAGCATAATTAACAATACCCCCCAAGCAGCATGACTGAAGAGCTGCTTTGAACGTCCATTACCAGCCAGCGTTTTGGTCTCTGCAACAGGTTGATCAGGCTGCACGATACGAGCCATGACGCGACCTAGTTTGATGTTAATCGGTAATGTGTCTAGCGTGATTGATGTATCTGGGACGCCATTAAACCGAGCCGGATTGATGTCGGCCAGATTATGCAATTCGATATTGCCATCGTCGTGCCGAATTATGTCCAGGTGGTAAGGCGCGACAGTTGGCTCTGACAAAATGATGTCATTGTCAAAGGCGCGACCAACCCGAGTACGTGGTTGGTTGATAACATGGTAACGATGCAAACCCTGAGTGCAAATTTCGAGCACTAAGGAGTCCATTCGATAGTCTCCATGAACTTTTGAATCAAGGGCAAGCTAGAGTCATAGTCGATACCGGTCATTGTCAATCGAACAAAAAACCCTTTATTGTCGTGACCTGTTAAAGCCGCGGTAAATAAAATATCGCTGAGGCCCTCGTATTCAACATATTCTCGTCGACATAGGCTAGTTTTAAATGTCTGTTGAGAGACATCGACAAACCAGGTTTTGCAATTGAAGTTACTCACAACTTCCTGTGATGCTCGGCCGCCTATTTTTGACTCATTGAGCTTTTGGTACAGATTGTAGAATTGCAATGAATTGAGTTCGTCAGATTCAAGCCAAAAATAATGATAGTTTAAGCTGCCTACAAATTTATTTTGGCTGTCGAGATAAACCTGGTTCTGGTTCGCACAATTAATCTGGTAACGTTTATAAAGCGCCTTGTCCGGCAATTTCCGACTATTGTCCCAGCAGCGTATGGTGGGCGATATCGCACCAGGTACCGATAGTTGGCGTAGCTGTATTTTTGGCCAGTCTTGATCCAGGATGCCTTTTAGATAGCCGTTCTCATACGCGATCAACTGTTGAGTGACTTCGGCCTTTAAATTCTGATTAGCATTTAAAGGAGCCTTGTTTACCCTTTCTACTAGTCGGTTAAGATAAACCGAAGGCACAATAAAACTGATCGCATTGCTTGAGGTCGCGACGTTAATACCAACGACTTCGCCCTTGTCATTAAAGGTAGGGCCACCACTCATGCCCGGATTAAGGCTACCCGAAAACAAAATCCGGCTATCGTCGGTTTGGTTGAGAATACCGCCATTAGTGCCAACGGCGATGGTCAAACCTAAATCGTGAGGGTTGCCCATCGCGAATACTGGCGAACCTTTGGGCGGTAAAGCGCTGGTTTCATTGGCTTGTCCTAATGCCAATTCAGAGCCAAGTAAAGCCAAATCATGAGCGATGTCGAGGCCTAGTAGCTTAAGCTCTCCAGAGCGGCCATTTTTGCTCAGGTAGGAAATATAAAATCGCTCAGGTTCGCTCACAATTTGACTAATAACATGAAAATTAGTCGCAACCTGGCGGCCATCACCGACGATAAAGCCAGAGCCAATGCTCGACTTTTTCCCTGTCTCTCGGTTCAACACTCGAATCTGAAACACGTTTTCTTCGTGCATTTGATAAATGGCTTTTGATTCAAGTGGCTGCGCTTGAACTGGGGCCGATTGCAGTAACTGCAATGTAAACGCTAGAAAAATAAACAAGAACGAGCGGCGGTGCATTAAAGCGAGCAATTAACTAACACGCATACCTGGCTTCGCGCCATTATCTGGGTGCAAAACAAACAGGCCATCGTCGTCCGATCCTGCGCAAAGCACCATACCTTCAGAGACGCCGAAACGCATTTTTCTGGGGGCTAGATTAGCAACCATGATGACTTGCTTGCCGATGAGCTGTTCTGGCTCATAGGCGCTGCTAATACCGGCAAAAACGTTGCGTGTTTCAGAGCCAATATCGAGCGTTAGCTGTAGCAGCTTGGTTGACTTTTCAACGGCCTTGGCGTCAACAATATGCGCTACACGCAAATCGAGTTTGGCAAAATCGTCGTAGTTAATTTCGTCTGCAATGGGTTCTATAGATGAAAGCTCAGCGTCGTTATGGGGTTGAGCGGTTAACTTCTTTTCTGCCACTGCGGCTTCCTTGCTCGATTCGACCATGCGTTCAATCAGCACCTTGTCGATACGAGTCATCAATGGTTTGAATTTATTGATCGGATGGTCGAGCAAATCTATACCCAGATCAGCCCAGCTCAGCGCATCGACATTCAAAAAGGCTTCGGCTTGTTCGGCAACTTTCGGCAATACTGGCTTTAGAAATATAACCAACTGACGGAAAAGGTTGATTCCGATGGTGCAAGTTTCGTGAACTTCAGCGTGGCGCTCGACATCTTTGATGGCGACCCAGGGTTGTTTTTCGTCGATGTACTGATTAGCTTTATCGGCTAACGCCATAATTTCACGCATAGCGCGGGAGTACTCTCGATTTTCGTAGGCCGTTGCTATCGAATCAGCTGCAACTAGGCTTTGCTCGCTCAGCTTATTGTCACCGATGCTCGCTGCGAGCCTTGCGTCGAAGCTCTTATTAATAAATCCAGCACAGCGGCTCGCAATGTTAACCACCTTACCGACTAAATCAGAATTTACTCGCGCACTGAAATCTTCCAGATTGAGATCGATGTCATCAACACCAGAGCTAAGTTTTGCGGCAAAGTAATAGCGCAAGTATTCCGGATTCAAATGTTCTAGATAAGTTCGCGCTTTAATAAAAGTACCGCGCGACTTCGACATTTTCTGTCCGTCGACGGTTAAAAAACCATGGCAGTAAACAGCGGTAGGTTTGCGATAACCGGCACCTTCGAGCATGGCAGGCCAGAACAGGGTGTGGAATCGAGCGATGTCTTTGCCGATAAAATGATGCAGTTCGGTGTCGCTATCCACTTTCCAGTAATTATCGAAGTCGGTGTTGTTTTTGTCACACCAGTTTTTGAAACTCGCCATGTAGCCAATGGGTGCATCGAGCCAGACGTAAAAATATTTACCCGGTGCATCGGGAATCTCGAAGCCCCAGTAAGGGGCATTGCGGGATATATCCCAGTCGCGTAAACCTTCCTCGAGCCATTCATCCATTTTATTGGCGATTTCTTTCTGGATATGTCCGGCACGAGTCCATGTCTTAAGCATGTCCTCGTAATCAGCCAGCTTAAAGAAATACTGCTCCGAGTCCTTTTCGATTGGGGTCTCGCCGGTGACGACGGAAATTGGGTTCTTCAGATCAGTCGGCGAATAAGTCGCGCCGCAGCTTTCACAATTGTCACCATATTGATCAGCAGTACCGCAAGTTGGGCATTCGCCTTTGATGAAACGATCGGGCAGAAACATCTCTGCCTTCGGATCATAGGCCTGTGAAATAACCTGGGTTCGGATATGACCACCGGCCTTAAGTTTCAGGTAAATTTCTTCAGCAAAAACCTTGTTCTCTGGGGAATGGGTGCTGTGAAAATTATCGAAATCAACACCAAAATCGGTGAAGTCAGATAAATGCTCGACATTCATCTTGTCGATCAGGGCCTGTGGCGTAATGCCCTCAGCCTGGGCACGAAGCATAATCGGTGTGCCATGGGCATCGTCAGCGCAGACATAAATGCATTCATGCCCTCGCATTTTTTGAAAGCGAACCCAGATATCGGTTTGAACATATTCCAGCATATGGCCAATATGGATCGGGCCATTAGCATAGGGTAGGGCACTGGTTACGATTATCTGGCGGGCTTTGTCGCTCATTGATACTGTCTGCAATTGTAAAGCAGCGTATTTTAGGGGCTGCCAGCTAAGGTGTATAGGGCAAACATCCGACAATGATCAGTTGCGTTGATTAATTCCAACAAAGTTTGCCTGAAACAGCGATTAGGCAATACTTTCACCGCCATCTATCACTAGTGCGTGACCCGTCATAATAGAAGATAGGTCGGACGCCAGGTATAACACAGACTCAGCCATTTCCTCACTAGTCGCCCAGCGCCCGAGAGGTATAGTGCCAGCAACATGTTTTTCGATAGCGTCTCGACCACCCATTTGCTCAATGTAAGGGTCATTGAAAGGTGTGTCGACCCAGCCTGGGCAGAGTGCATTGACACGAATGTTGAACTTCGCATAATCCACCGCCATTTGTTTCGTCATCGCGATGGTGGCCGCTTTTGATGTTGTGTAGGCGATCATATCATTATCGTAAAAACAGCCTGAGTTTGAGCTCGTATTAACAATTGAACCCTTTCCTATTTTTTTCATATACGGCACTGCCAACCGTGCGGCATAAAACTGTGCACGAGTATTGATAAAATAAGAGTCATCCATGCCTTTTAATTCAACCGTTTCTAATCCTCCCGCTACCTGCACGCCAGCATGGTTGTGAAGAATGTCGATTTGGCCAAATTGTTTTACTGTGAAGTCAATCATGGCCTCAATGTCGGCATCGACCGAAACATCGGTTTTGATAAACTCGGCAGTGCCACCGTTACCACGAATTAAACTTATTGTTTCAGTGCCCGTTACTTCATTTCTATCGGCAACAACAACACTAGCGCCTTGTCGTGCCAGTATTTCAGCACTAGACCGACCGATTCCAGATCCTGCCCCGGTAACAATAGCTACTTTATCTTTTAATATCATTTTTTATCCTGACCTATAATTCGATTTGTTGTGACTCATATAAAGCGTCGATGGTGACTATTTTTTGGTCTTGCGATTCATTAGGTATTGCGCGGAAAACAATAAGACTAGTGATGTCACTAACACCATGGTACCTATGGCATTCACCTCTGGAGTAACACCACGCCGAATTGAAGAAAACACATAAACAGGTAAGGTTGTATTGGGTCCCGCGACGAAAAATGCAATCACAAAGTCATCAAAACTAAAGGTAAAGCTCAGCAAGAATGCCGCAACAATACCTGGCATTAATTGTGGCAATGTAATCAATCGGAAAGTCGTCAGCGGTGTTGCATACAAGTCTTCAGAGGCATCAATTAGGCTGCGGTCCATGCCATTAATTCTGGCCCTTAATATGACAATTACCAGAGACATAGTGAATAGTGTATGGGCAGCAATTAGAGACGTAAAACCCAATTGAAGTTTGGGTGCTTCTCCACCAAATAGTGGTGCGAGAAAACTTAAATAGGGGTTAATGAAGTCGAACATAGTTACCAATGCAACCAGGGTGGAAATGCCTATAACAATGCCTGGCACCATAATGGCCACATAAATCAAACCATCATAAAAATGTTTCTTCCATCCACTGATGCGTTGTAAGGCAAGTGCTGCCATGGTGCCAAAAACAGAGGCTAAGATGGCAGACGTTAACGCGACGGTGAAACTGGCTGTTAATGCATCCATCACAAATGGATTGTTCAATGCCTTGCCATACCACTTGGTGGAAAAGCCTTCGAAGCTCATCGCATAGCGACCAGAGTTGAAGCTAAAAAAGATAATCAGCGCGATTGGCAAGTAAAGGAACAGGTAAACAACAAATGCGTAAATTCTCATGACTGCCCTTTGGGTGTTTCTAAAAATAGTGATTTTTTCAAAATCTGTTTTTTGCTCCTGCAAAACAGACGTACACGCCATCCATGGCAATCAGTGCAAGTAGCCGCAGCGCAGCGGAGAACCTGATTGTAAAAGTAGTACATGAAGATTGTTCGGGTGACGCTCCACCGGGTGACGCTCCGCCGGGTGGCGTACCACCGGACTGGTACACCGGTACGGAGCTGACACAACAATAGCGGGGAAAGTGCATCTTAAGAGCCACCATTACATTATTGATACGTCATCACGACCTATACCCTTCTTCAACATGAAGCGCATATAAATCGTAACTGTTACTAGCATAATAAACACCAGCGACATTGCCATTGCTGAACCAAAAGGCCAGTTTCGCGATTGCAGATAGGTATCGACCAGAGCATTTCCGATGAAGAACACTTTACCTCCACCGAGCATGGCCGGAATCAGAAATTCACCCATGAGTAAAATAAAGACGATCATCGATCCTGTTGCCAGGCCCGGAATAGAAAGGGGTAGCGTGACTTTCAAAAAAGTTTTAAATGGTGGAACACCGAGGTCATAAGATGCTTCCAGCAGGCGAACATCCAGCTTTTCAAGGCTGACATAAATGGGGAAAACCATTAACGGTAAATAGATATAAATAATCCCTATGAGTACGGCCGTAGGAGAGTTCGCTAAACGAACGCCTTCGATACCAATAAAGTCGAGTAGTCTTGGCAGTCCCTGGCCACCAAGGACATAAATCCAGGCATAGGTTCGGATAAGTAAACTGGTCCAAAAAGGCACAATAACTAAAACCAATAAAAGTAAGCGTACTTTTTTATCGGCAACAACGGCGAGGTAATAGGCCAGTGGATAAGCTATAACCATGCAGCTTAATGTGCCGATAGGCGCCAACGTCAAGGTATTGGTGAACGCTTTAAAACGAGTCATCAAATTGAGATAATTATCAAATGTAAAAGCGGGGACATAGCCACCGGCTGCGCCCCGCTCTCCAAATGAAAAAACTAAAACAAATATCAATGGTAGAACTAATAGTAGGAGGTACCAAATTGTTGACGGTAACAACATCAACAATGTCACCAGTGAACGCTTCTTATCAATATTGGTTGTATCACTCATTTTCGTTTTAGCCTTCTAATTAAGCTGACTTAAAGCGTGCCATTACTTCGGCTCTGAGAGGGTTGGTCAGGGTTGCTGCCGCACCAAACTCTAGTGTGCTAAGTAATTCAGCTGCCGGATACAGAATCGGATCATTCTTGACACTTTTTGGTAATAGATCCGTTGCTCTGCTATCAACCAGGGGATAACCATGTGCCAGACACTCTTTAGCGTTGACGGCAGGGCTCTGCATGAAGTTGATAAAGGCATAAGCCGCCTCAAGATTAGGCGCGCCCTTAGGTATGGCATAAAAGTCCGACCATATCTCGCCACCTTCTTTGCCGAGAACAAACTCTATTTCCGGCTTGTCAGTATTTAACTGCTTACCATCACCTGTCCAGCACATGGATAACCAGGCATCTTCATTTCTCATGCCTGGTTGATAGTCGCTGGTAATGGCAAATAAATGTGGTTTAACGTCGATTAGTAGTTTTTCTGCTTGAGCCAGTTCTGCCTCATCCACAGAGTTAAAAGAATGACCGAAATAGACCAGTGCATTACCAATGGTTGTTAGTTGGTAATCATGAACAATGGTGCGGCCCGAGTACTTATCCATACTGCCTTCCCAGAACTCTTTCCAGCTCGTCATATTCGTGCCAGTTTTGGCAGTATTGTTGACAAAGCCAGTGGTGCCCCAGTTTTTTGGTACAGCGTAGGTATTACCATTAATGCTGCCTTCCTGCATGAAACGCTCTTCATTAGTTGTGGGGTTAAAGTTGGGTAGTTTTGACAGGTCTAGCGGTTCTACCAGCTCAAGATCAGAATAGGTCGAAATGGTATAGTTAGTCGGTACGAATACATCCCAACCCGTTCCACCCGCCTGAAGTTTTGCGAGCATTTCTTCGTTTGAGCCAAATACCGAGAGGTTAATATGAACACCTGTCATTTCGGTAAATTTGGCTAAATTGTCATTGTCCTGATAATTTGGCCAGGTCGCAAAGTTAAGTCGAGTACCGAGGTTGCCCGCGTTGGCGATTGATGGGAAAAGTCCAGGTACTGTCCCTGCCATCACTGCCATAGCAGTACCGAGTCCAGTCACGCCTAGAAAATGACGTCGAGTTACCGAGCCATTCTTGTAGCGATGAAGCTCCTTCATAAATTGCTTGCTGGTTATTGGTGAATCATCTTTTTTACTCATAACAAAACTCTCCTATATATTTTTATGCTATTAATTACTCTTTGCTAAAATTCGGGCAGAATCGTTCGACCATCCAATTACAACGTTCTGTCCGCTTTCGAAACTGCCTGCACCCAACTCACTCAATCGAGGAGCTAGCACCATGACATCTCCTAGTTCCTCAGTTTGAACAACATATTCGGTATGTTCACCGAGGAAAATTCTATTTGTCACACGACCGGCAAGTGACACTGATACCTGTTCTATTTGAGTTGAATCTGGGGAGAATATGCGTGTGAGTTCTGGTCGAATGCTAAAAACTGCCTCGCAGCCTTCGATCAAGTCTTTCGCATGTATCGGTTTTCTGGCTTTTGCCTGAATACCATTATCAAGACTGATGGCGATTTCTTTGGATGTTATAGTCGTTGCGATGCCTTCAAAGAAATTTGATTTTCCAACGAAATCTGCGACATAGGTGTTACAGGGTTCATTGTATAAATCGGATGGAGAGCCGGTCTGCACAATTTTACCTTCTTCCATAATGCAAACGGTATCTGACATTGATAGCGCTTCTTCCTGATCGTGCGTTACCAATATAAAAGTAATGCCAACATCGCGTTGTAGGTTTTGTAATTCGATCTGCATGGCGCTGCGTAATTTACGGTCCAGGGCTGCCAATGGTTCGTCGAGCAAGAGCACATTGGGTCGATTCACCAGGGCGCGAGCCAGGGCAACCCGTTGTTGTTGCCCACCAGACATTTCCCATGAATTTCGTTTTTCATAGCCGCCTAATTGAACCATTTCAAGTGCTTCGCCAACCTTTCTTGATAATTCAGATGGTGTGAGATTGGGTTGCTGTTGCTTCACGCCATAGGCAATATTTTCTGCCACGTTCAAGTGTGGAAACAAAGCATAATGCTGAAATACCATGTTGATAGGGCGTTGATAGGGCGGAACACCGACGACATTCTTTCCGCGTAGAAATACGTTGCCAGACGTCGGTTGCTCAAAACCGCCGATGAGCCTCAATGATGTGGTTTTGCCACAACCGGATGGGCCCAGGAAAGAAATAAAGGCACCCTGTGGGATACTTAAATTCATGTTATCTATGGCGAGAACATCTCCATAGGCTTTGCGCACTGACTGAAATTCAATATCAGCAGCGTCACTTGGCGTGTTGTTTACATCTGACTTCAAACTACCACCTATATTAGATAAAATTGTTTATTATTGTTATTTGGGGTGTATACCCTATATTGGAGAAATGTTAGCATGGTGAGGTAAAAGCTGTATATACCCCTTGAGGTATAGATTTAGCTTTGGCTTTATTTGGAGAAGGTTATATGATTTTTAGGATTGATTGTTTATGACAAGCAAACAACCCAGCTGGGAGTATTCACTTGCCGAGGCGATTAAACTAATTGGCAGCGATGGATTTAAAGACGCACTAATCCAGGCATTAGAGCGTCTCGCCGATTTCGATTACTCTGTTATCTTTGTTTATCGGGGGGATCGAAAGCCAATTGATTTACATGATACTTTTAGCGTGAAGCGCCGCAGTATCTATGTAGGTCAATATCAGGAAGGCCCCTATTTATTAGATCCTTTTTTTCAGGCCTGCCGTGACAACGCAGCTACCGGCCTCTACCGATTGAAGGACTTGGCGCCCGATCGTTTTTATCAAAGTGAATATTACCGTTCTTATTACAAAAAAACAGAACTGGCAGAAGAAATCGGTTTTGTTGTCGCACTTCCAAATCAGGCCTATGTCGTTATTTCGCTCATGAGAATAGAAAGCAAGTCGGCTTTCAGTCAAAGGGAAATGAAACTACTGCGGTTGGTGGAACCCGTTATTAGTGCATTGTCTGAACGACATTGGCGCAATGTCCACGGCGAACTCTTTACCACGGCTACGGATGGCGTGCCCTTACCAATCCTGTTAAAGGCGCAGGTAGAAAGTGCATTTCATAGCTTTGGTACTAGCCTGCTCACGCCGCGAGAACTTGAAGTTGTCGGGCTTGTGCTGCGAGGGCATTCGTCAGACTCGGTTGCACAACATTTAAGTATTGCGACCGGAACAGTGAAAACCTATCGGCGGAATATCTATGCCAAGCTGGGGATTTGTTCTCAGGCAGAGCTTTTTTCGATGTTTTTAGCCTCATGTCAAAAACAACCCTGAACGCAGGCTAAAATCGCCTTCAATTTAATAGTATAAAAACTAGGTGATATTTAGGTGGCTGCTCAGGTAAAATAGTACTCTTATTTATCTAACACCGTCATCGAGTCACTATGTCTATTAGTAAATCACAGATAGAAACCGCGTTAAGCGAAATCATTGATGAAAACATGGAAGTCAATTTGATTGAAGCTGGATCAGTCAAAGAGCTCATCGTTGATGGCAACAATGTCAATTTAACGCTTGTTTTAGGTTACCCCGCAGCTGGCTATTTCCGTACCCTGAAAAAGGCAGTGCAGGACAAGCTAGCCATAATTGAAGGTATTGGCGAGGTCGACATTAATGTATCAAGTGCCATTAAATCACACGCGGTTCAGCAAAATCTGAAGCCACTACCGGGCATTAAAAACATCATTGCTGTTGCCTCAGGAAAGGGTGGTGTCGGCAAGTCGACCACTGCAGTTAACCTTGCGCTAGCACTACAAGCCGAAGGCGCGACTGTTGGCATACTCGACGCTGATATCTACGGTCCTAGTGTTCCTCGTATGTTGGGTTGTAGCGGACAGCCTGATTCTGCAGACGGCAAAAGCCTGGAGCCAATGATCGGTCATGGCATTCAATCTATGTCGATTGGTTACCTGGTCGAAGAAGACACCCCAATGATCTGGCGTGGACCCATGGTCACCCAGGCACTAGAGCAATTGCTCAACGATACGCGCTGGTCCGATGTCGATTATCTCATCATCGATCTACCTCCAGGTACTGGTGATACTCAATTAACACTGGCGCAGAAAATCCCGGTCAGTGGTGCAGTGATTGTTACCACACCTCAAGACATCGCGCTGCTAGATGCGCGCAAAGGCTTGAAGATGTTCGAAAAGGTCGAAGTGCCTGTATTGGGTGTGGTCGAAAACATGAGTATTCACATCTGTACTCAGTGTGGCCACAGCGAGCACATCTTCGGTGAAGGTGGCGGTGGGCGTATGGCTGCAGAACATGGTGTCGACTTCCTTGGGTCGTTACCACTCGACATCCGTATTCGTGAACAGGCTGACAATGGTAATCCAACGGTAGCCGCGATGGCTGATAGCCAGATCAGCAACATCTATCGTTCAATCGCGCGCAAAACAGCGGCTAAATTAGCGACTATGGCGAAGGACGTTTCGGCTGCTTTCCCAAATATCGTCATTCAGAATAACTAATAACTTAAAAGATGGTTAGCAACCTAAAGATGGTTGCTATTAACAAATGCCCCGAAATATCAGGGGCACTTGTAGTTGTGCTACCAAGCAACGAGTTTTAAAGAGACAGTACTACTGCTCGACCCAGGCGCGACGCATATCCAGCTGATATCGAAAAATAGTCGCACTCTCACGTTGAGACCCATAATGAGAATACTGGTGCTTAAGCAGTAACACTTCATATGCACCCTCCTCAATCACCACAAAACGGACTTTTCCCCGGGCAGTTACCTCAAAGGTTTTCTGATGGTAAACGCCAGGGTCACCAATTCGAAATGATCCAATCGGCCCCGAGTTCAACACGGTCTTAAACAAAAGCGACTGACTATCCTCTGTGGGTGGTAAAAACTTCAAATACAAGCTGTGGTTGGATGTTTGTTTGCTGAACTTGTAAACCGTATTGGTCTGAAGCCTCGCCTCTTCGAACGGTGTCGGGCTAGCACAAGCCGAGATAAACCCAGCCAAAGCCAATATTAGTACTTTCTGGATTGTCATTTTATGTGACCTGGCAACGATTGAAGATAACTTGAAACGAGGAGTCTGTTGTGGAAGATTGAATTGGTCAAGATCAAAAAACGATTGCGAGCAAATAAGCACGATTGTTTTGATGCCTTTGATTAATATTAGCATCGACTTAAGCTCGCAAATCAATAAAATATATTTTCCCCGCTTTAACATCAACAGTTGCCGCTCAATCGGTTGAACAAGCATCTAGTTATCGGCTAGAGGTATACCTAAAAATAAATACAGCGCTGTATTGCCACCTTCCGCATGACCGAGCCCGAGATAGACTGGTCCGATGGGTGTGTCAGTAGCAAGAAATACAGATGCCGCCCTGATTAACCCACTCGTATTGCTTTCTATAAGAGGGTTATCAACCTGTCCTGCTTCCAGAGAAAACCCACCGAAAACTCCCTGTAGTAGTGGTAATTTTGTGATTTGGTGGCCGTAAACTAGACGGCCGAATTTATATGATCGCCCCAGTAGTTGTCCATTCTGTAATCCTGACAGCTTCAAGAAACCACCTAGTTGGAAAAGGTCATAGTCGGGCAAATTATTATCAGCAGAATGGTCGCCAGCCCTGAGTGCAACTTGTAGAGTGTGTGTACCCAGACTAAAGGCAGACGTAAAACTAGTGTCCCAACGTGTGTAGGAGTCTTGTGCGCCCAGCTCGGAGTTTGATTTTAGGATGTTAAGCGACACAGCATAACCACTGCGGGGTAATTTTCGGCTATCGAGTTGATCAATGGCGAGACGAATGCGAGAGCCAGCTGTCTTTACGCTAGTGTCCGAATCCTGTAATTCAACGGGCCCAGTGTCTAGATCAAAGCCTCTATATCCCCGAAATACGCCTATTCGTATCTCGCCGATAGTCGAAATTTCTATGCCCATATCGAAGCCAAGATTATAGCTCTGTCGGGTAAAACGGGCAGTGCGCTTAGGGCCAGAATAAACATCAAATGGCTCCTGCTCTAAATCAATATAGGGTGACACAAAATAAGTTTGTGAGGTGATTAATGGCAGATGGAGTGAGGATGTTAACTGATTGATGCGGCCTATTTTGAAATCGTTGCGCCACTCTGCTCCCAGTGAATTTATCCAGGTTTTTCGATGGTTTATTAATGCCTGAAAATGGGCGTTGCCCGAAAAGTCGTTTGATAGTCCGAGACCAAAGCGCAAATAATCTGGGCCGATAGTTTTCTCTTCGGCGCGAATAGCAAGGACACGCCGCGAATTCTCATTCAGTACGTGGTACCTGACCTGAATAAAATCACCGCGTCCATAAATACGCTCTAGATCATTGTCTATAACGGCCGAATCAAGCGGTTGGCCAATTTTTGTTTTAAGCAAGCTATGCAAGACTTCAGCATTAACTCGGGTAAGCCCAACAAAACGTATTTCATCAATTGGTTTCGGCTGAGTATTTATTGTCAACTGCTGGCTTGCTCGGTGTTTAGCATAGGCTGAAGGAGATATTGCTAGCGTTTCAAGCTGGGCTGATTTCAATCCTGCTGCAATCTCTCCAAGTCTAACAATACTGCCCATGCGATCGAAATCGCTGGCGTCAAAATCCCCAAGGTCAGGAGTGATCAGGATATCCTTCGCTGTTAATGATGAGATAGATTTTTGCTGGTTACTTTCGGTTAGAATATTGATTACCTGAGCACTCACACCGATCAGAGAAGTGACCTCGTCACGAGTCATCAGTCGTGTTGAAACATCCACTGCAATTACGATATCTACGCCCATGTCTCGTGCCACCTCGATGGGTATATTTCGAGACAGTCCGCCATCGATGAGCATTCGACCATCTAGCTCAATGGGTGTGAAAAGTCCTGGGATAGACATGCTTGCGCGCATTGCTGCTACCAGGTTTCCTGATGAAACCAGGTACATGTCACCATTTTCTATGTTTGTTGTAACTGCTCTAAATGCTATTGGTAGGGCATCGAAACTGGGGTCATCGCCTTGTGTAACCAGGCTGCGCAATAGCGCCTCTAGCCTGACGCCAGATACTGCCCCTTTTGGGAGATGCAGTTCGCCATTATGAATACCAAATTCGGGGCCGATATAATTTAATTTATCATCCTGTCTGCGGCGCTCTGTCTGTTTTCGTCGAGGTGTTTCATCTCTGAGAATACTGTCGCTATTGATCAGTTTAATTCGAGTTTCCATCTCGTCAATGTTCATGCCTGACGCGTAAGTACCGCCGATGACAGCACCCATACTGGTGCCAATGATAAGATCAATCGGCACCAGAAGTTCTTCGAGCACTTTCAAAACACCAAGGTGTGCAGCACCTCGAGCGCCTCCACCTGACAGCACCAGACCGACTCTCGGGCGATCGACCTCTGCAGCATCAATCTCTAAACCATCGGCCCCCTTCGAATTTGCAGTACTAATAAAAGCTATGACAACAGAAATAGTGAGCAATTGGCTAACTCTAATAATGCGCCGTGAAGATTTACTGAATGTATACATATGGTAAGGATAAGGATAAGGGGTCAATCGGTGATGAAATTTCTAACCTATTGTAGCCTTTCTAGGTGCCAAGACCAATTCGAATCAATTTTGAAAATGCTTACTACCATGTAATGAACCGTGGTAGTGAGAATATAGCTAGATGAGCTGCGCTCTATTTATGCTGTGAGCTAAGTCAGGCCAGACTAAAAAATGATTGCAGATGAGCTTGTAATGGCGCATATTTCTGGGGTCAGTAAGGCGGTTGATAAACTAAAGATGGATGAAAATACCAGAATTAAGACGTCACTAGAGTTATTATTTCAACAGTTGAACCCTTAATTTCGATCTGGTTTTAAGATGAACTGCAACCAGAACCTGAATATAAATTACAGATTAAAGGCGAGTTATGCTCATACTTAACTGCACCAAAGCTGCTGCTGATTTTTTTAGCAGAGCTCAGAAAGGCAAAAAAATATCACCGCTTGAAGCTGCCCCTAAAAAAACCATTGCTGAATCAATAGCTGATTCAATAGCCACAACCAATGCTCCGCGACAATGGCAGTGGTTGGTGCATGCCATAAAAGTAAAAGGTAAAAACGTGTTGGTAGTGATGGACTACCATAGTCGTTTTAGCATCTCGTTATGCGAGCTAAAAAAAGGCCGCGATAGCAGTTTTCTGGATAGTTTTGAGCACCACCTCACGGTTCATGTGCATGAAATGATGACCGCCATCAATGCCAGTCCGGAGGCAATCGATAGCAGCCTTCAACGCTATCGTCATCAACACAATAGCAGTGCTTTTTACCTGCGCGGCGATCGAAGTATGCAAACGCATATTAATGATGTGATTTGGCATTTTCGTAACTGGGCCGATGTTAGAGGCGTTTTGCCCACAAAGGTTGATTTGATTGGTCAGGATTTTTTTGTCAACCAACTGTTAAGAAGACGAAAGACTAAAAAAGACTACTTCACCCCGCAGAATGAATTCCTGCATGCCTGGTTAACACACTATGGCGAATATAGCATGGCCCAGGCAGATTCGAGCATTGCCAGACTTAAAGCAAAAGAGCGTGCCGACTTCGCTGCCAAACATCCAGACTTGTTTCCTTCAAGTGAGCCGCAGAATATCTCGGTGACACCAGATACTGATACCGGCTTTGGCAATAACGTCATATCACTTGATGCGTATAGGAAGAAATAGTGCTTGAGCAATGAGCCAATTTTACGTGTTGCTATTTGTCGGCCTGAGTGGCGGTGATATCAACACTTACCGCCTTACCCTTTAGATTGCCAAATTAAGTCATGCGCTAAATTGAAAATGACTGCTGAATTGCTGCTAATTCAATCGGGTGAAAGGGGCTATCGGTTTAGCGGCCAAGCAATGTTGGAGCCAGGCCACTTTTGCTGCAAAGAAGTGGCCTGTTCCAATGTCTTTCAATTGATATTGAAAGACATTTATGTTCAGACGGGGAATTTAAAGAGCTTTAGCTTAAATATTCGAGCGCCTGCTCCATATCTGCAATGAGATCTTCGATATCTTCTATTCCAGCCGAATATCGGACCAAACCTTCAGGAATACCGGCGGCGGCACGTTCTTCGGCACTGCATTCAACATGGCTAGTGGTTACGGGAGGGCCAACCACGGTTTCAACACAACCCAGGTTTGCTGCCATGTGGGCATATTTAAGTTTGGGCAAAAATACCTTAATGGCATCGAGCCCACCTTTGACTGCAAAGCTCAACATGCCACCGTATCCGCGCATTTGGCTTTTAGCAACATCGTGATTAGCATGCGATTCAAGGCCCGGATAATTGACCTGCTCGATCATTGGATGTTTCTCCAGCCAGCGAGCCATTGTCATAGCATTATCGTTTTGCCTTTCGACCCGTAATTTTAAAGTTTTCATACCGCGAATAAAGCTGTAAGCATCCATCGGAGACAGAGTCGCACCGTTAATTTCACGATAATGATAAACCTGCTTGACTAGATCCTTATTGCCACAAATGACACCACCGAGCGCATCGGCGTGTCCACCAAGATATTTTGAC
>CAXMOZ010000065.1:0-43712 GCA_964195315.1 uncultured Acidimicrobiia bacterium
AGTGCAACAGAGAGTAGACCGCCAGTTTTGATCTTCGGATCTCATCTGGTAAGGGTGAAAGGGTGCGGTAAGAGCGCACCGCGCTTCTGGTAACAGAAGTGGCATGGTAAACCCCACTCGGAGCAAGACCAAATAGGAAAACTATGGCGCTGTCCGCGCTGTTTTCGGGTTGGTCGCTTGAGACTAGAGGTGACTCTTAGTCCAGATGAATGATTATCCTAGACAGAACCCGGCTTATAGGCTGACTTTTTTGTTATATAAACCCGTTGATTTTTAGCGGGTTTTTCTTTTTTACGCTCCAAAATCAGGAGTGGTAGAAGAAATTATACACAGCAGTTCGAAGTACCTGCACCTTTGAGGCAATACTGTTCAATTCCGCTGGCAGGTTCCCGCTGAGCTATTTCCAATCTTTGGCGCTACAGAATTATGTCGATCATTACGAACTACTGACCATCTACAGGCCGGATCGCCTTGCGTCGCTGTAGTGGGGTTCAATGCGTAAAGCGTGGATATTCGATGGCAGAGGTAGCCCTTGACGACTATCTAGCGAATATCCTACAGCATTGGAAATCCATGAGTAAAACATTCAACGCAGGGATAGTGACGGCTGCCGAAGTTATTTATGGCTTTGGGGAAGGCAGGTACAAAGAAGAAATAGTGGTTATTACTCGTTCACCTGGTGCTGAAAATTCGATTAATCATGTCCAGAAAATCTTAGAGCATGAGAAAACAAAGTTCGGAGCGACTGACCGATATACACGAAAATTTCCGATAACTAATCGGCTGGATGCTGTTAATAACGTTAACTACGATTAATGGTGGGACGGCGGGAATCGAACTCGTGCAGTAAATCATTAGTCACTCATTGAAGTTTCAATTTAAAAGTCGTTCTGCATCTTTGCATTGTGGCAACTTGGTCTATTGTTAAAAACTTCATCTAAGACTAGAACTGGTTTTGATAAAAATTTAGTAATTAGAGCAGGGCGCATTCAATCGAATCATTGACGGGATTTAGTTAGTCCGATAGTGGATATAGCAGAAGACTTTGGAAAAATCGCCTGTGAGAGACTGTACTTAATTTGACACCTTCGAAGCTCAGGTTGTACTCTAATGTGAATGTCGATGGTTTTAAGGGTAGTAGGCGAATTTGAATGATGGCTTATGATCGTGAAGTTACCGATCACTTTTTAGGGTGGCAATGACTGATGTGTTCAAGTAAGTTGCCATTCGAGGCAGCATGTGGAATTGACTATTCTTGACACATTGCACTTCGTTAGAACAGCTCGAAGCTGTACATAATGTATTATTCGCAGGCAGAGCCTGTTCAGCTGTGACCGTATAACAGACACTATGCTAACTTCCTAGTTTAGTGCTAACTGTTAGAATTTCGATAAACACTATCCATTGGCCCGTTAAAGTGCTCGAAGTCAGTGCTTAATTGCTGCTAAACGCCGCAGTCACTTAGGAGGTTGAAACTGAATTTATCTGCTACGGCTAAGGGTAGTGAAAACGATTATGATAACGGTGATTAACACCAACTTGATGTGAGAGCCTAAGTTAAAGTTACCGTCTATAGAAGAAGTTGGCTCTAAACTGTCAGTTTAAATATTGTTACTGAGCAAATAAAAACGCGAGTCAAAAACTAATCATTGCCTACGGCAATAACATCATTGGATGGGTTTTATGAATGCTGAGTTAGCCTAGATGAAGGCAAGGCAGTCTGCGCCTAACATAATTGTTAGTGGTAGACGATGAACCTCGAGCACTCACAAGCCTCTATGGCTTACTAAAGTATAAGCACTATCAAGTTGATACTGCGCTTGGTGGTAAACTTGCGTGTCAAAAACTTGAGCAGAACTACTATGACTTAGTGCTGCTCGATTTGAATATGGGTGACTTTGACGGTTACGCGGTGATGGCCTTTATGGCTGATAAGGGTATCAATACTGCCGCAGTGGTAGTGAGCGGAGAAACGACCTTTGATGCTGTGCGCAAAACGCTGCGAATGGGTGCTTCAGATTATGTCAAAAAGCCCTATTCGGTCGAAGAATTATTTACCGCTATCGATTCAATCCTTCACAAAAAACACTCCGGAGTCAATGGCCTAGTTGCGATAGTTACCGCCAGCAGTGGAGAGGCATCAACGATGGAAAAGAACGCCTTATTTAATAAGGCGGAACAGTTCGGCAACCTGGGGTATTGGGAGTGGGATGAAATTGCATGTCGGTATACTGCTTGCTCAGAACAGTACGCCAAATTCCATGGCATGACTGTTGAGCAGATGATTGAGATGGTAACAAGCGATGAGATTTCCCAAGAATTTGATTGCGAGGAGGATCGTGAACGATATAAAGAGGTCGTTGATTTAGCACTTGAGCGTAAACAAGGGTGGAACATTGAATATCATAGCATTGATAAAGAAGGTAAAGGGGCTTACCTACATGAAATAGGCGAGCCTGTGTTAGATGGGCATGGCACGATTATTAAGACGATTGGAACAATTCAAGACATCACCGAAATAAGACTTGTGGAAGAAGCGTTGCAACAAAGTCATGCTCTCTTCCAGCAGGTGGAAGCAATGGGAAAGGTAGGGCACTGGCGTTGGGATCTGGTGGAAGACAAAATAATTTCTTGTTCGGATCAGTTTGCACGAATATATGATATGACCGTACCTGAAGCGTTCGATTATTTCATTAGTACTGATGCAGAATTTAATTTAGTTCACCCAGATAACAAGGTGCTTTTCAAAAAAGCAGAATATGATGTTAATGGGCAATTTAAAGAATTTAAAGTTGAATACAGGGTCATTACCTTATCGGGAAATACGCGCCATCTCTATAACCGTAGTGAATTTGTGTTTGATAATGATGGCGCGCCATCAGAGTCATTTGGAACAATCCAAGACATCACCGAGATAAGACGTACGGAAGGAGCATTGCAACGCAGTCACGCGCTCTATCGTCAGGCGGAAATTATGGGCAGCATGGGCACTTTTGTTGGGATCGCAAAGGGGTAAAATGCTTTCCTGTTCAGCTCAGTTGGCACAAATATATGGTATGACGGTACCCGAAGTACTAGATTTTTTCATTAGTACAGAGGCAGAAACAGGTTTAATTCACCCAGGCGACAAGGCGCGCTATAGAAAAATTATTAATGATAGTAACGCACTATCTAAAGGATTTAACGTCGAATACAGGATCATCACACTCTCGGGTGACACGCGTCATCTCTATGAACATAGTGAGGTTGTGCTTGATAGTGATTGCTCATCATCATATTCATTCGTAACTATTCAGGATATCACGAAGCGTAAACAAGCCTAATTACGTGAAAACCCCCGTTCTTATGTGTTAGAACTAATTTCGAGTGGCGAACCATTGCCAGTGATTCTGGAAACCATTGTACGTATTGTTGAGCAAGAAAACCCAGCCATGCTCTGCAGTATTTTATTGCTAGATGATGCAGGCAAAAACCTATTGAACGGCACAGCATCGAGTCTTTCCACTTTTTATAACGAAGCGATTCATGGCATTGAGATAGGCATGGGGGTAGGATCCTGCGGAACAGCAGCCTTTCTAAACGAGCGTGTTATTGTTGATGATATTCAGGCCCATCCTTACTGGGCGGCCTATAAAGAGTTGGCCAATAGAGCTGAATTAGGCGCATGCTGGTCGGAACCAATGCGCTCCACAAAAGATAAAGTGCTCGGCGCTTTTGCTATCTATCACCACAATATAAATTATCCATCAGAAACTGATATTACTTTGATTGAGCAAACAGCGAGTTTGGCCAGTATTGCGATTGAGAAAAAACAATCTGATTTGATACTAGAGACTAGCGAAAGTCGTTTGCGTTTAGCGCTGGTGGTAACAAAGCAGGGCTGGTTCGACTTCAATATTCAAACAGGAGAGATGTTACATAGTGCAGAGTACCCCCAGCTACTTGGCTATGACCCATCCGAGTTTCATAGTAACTTACAGGACTGGCCGGATATTCTGCACCCGGACGATCTCGATGCTGTGATGGTCGCTTATCGAAAATGCCTTAGTCAAGGCAGTTTATTTTCTATGGAATATCGGCGATGCACAAAAGATGGGGCCTGGCTCTGGATCAATGCCACTGCTGAAGTGATTGAGTGGAGTTCGTCGCAAAGGCCGTTAAGAATGATTGGTATTCATAACGACATAAGCGAGCGGAAACAAGCCGAAGAAAAGCTAGAACGCGCGGGCAGTGTGTTCACCAACGCTGATGAGGGCATCATGATAACCGATGTCAATGGCGCCTTGACTGAAGTTAACGATACTTTCTGTCGCATTACTGGCTACGAGCATTTGGAGGCGTTGGGGGAAACCCCAAGAATACTTAAATCTGGGCGCCACCCACCAGAATTTTATGCCGATATGTGGGGTGCCATAATAGAGAAAGGCCACTGGCGTGGCGAGATATGGAACCGCCGTAAAAATGGTGAGATCTATGCCGAAAAGGTCACCATCAGCGCCATTAAGAACACTGAGGGTGTTGTGCACCATTACGTTTCATTATCCACTGACATTACACAGATCAAAGAGTATCAGGCGCAACTGGGGCATATTGCTCATTATGACGCACTGACCAATCTACCTAATCGTGTATTACTAGCTGACCGTTTAAGCCAGGCCATGGTGCACTGTGAGCGCCACAATCGATCATTAGCAGTTGCGTTTCTGGACTTGGATGGGTTCAAAGTAGTCAATGACACTCACGGCCATAACGTGGGTGATGATCTACTCGTTGCATTGTCACAACGAAAGAAAGAGGCTTTACGGAAAGGTGATACGCTGGCCCGTATTGGTGGTGATGAATTTATTGCGGTCACGGTTGATTTGGAAAAAATCGAAGATAGTGAACCTTTAATAGTGCGGTTACTAAAGGCCGCTGCTGACCTTGTTACCGTGGGTGATGTCGTCATGCAGGTTTCAGCGAGTATTGGTGTCACACTTTACCCACAAGACAGTGTAGACGCAGATCAACTCATGCGTCACGCTGATCAGGCCATGTAAGTCGCTAAGCAAACAGGTAAAAACCGTTATCACCTGTTTGATACCGTACAAAATATTAAGGTTTCTGGCTGCTGATACCCCTGAATAAGCCTATAACAGGAAAGATAACGATTGTTGGCTGGCAAAAAAACTTATTGTCAATTCTCATTGAGCCTTACTGAACTCACCATTCCAGCAGTCGGGTATGATGACTATGGGCACGAAAACGCAAGAATAGGTCTCTCACTCGAACGCTCGCTAAAACAGCACTGCTGCCGCCTGTGGTTGCTTATTTGGCCCTTGCTCTGGTACACAAACTGATACACAATTATGCCGAAAGTCACGCTAGCGCAGAAAGGCACTAGCTCTAACGGAAACCATGCCAGCTTACTTTTTCTCTCCCCTCAGGATTATTTGCGAGCAGCAAATAAACCTGAGCACCTTGTAAAACAAAAATACATGAAAATCTAAACCTTCTTAATGTTTTACATTAAGTTGTTTCAATAACCTTTCGTTTTATATACCTATATCATTTTCGAGCTGTCAACTTCTTGCTAAGTGATTGACGTTGTTAGGAAAAGCCCTGTTTAACTGGCTTGAATTCACTTGACTTAAGCCCCAAATAAGCCATATTGTGTCTAGATGTGGTTAATTGTGTCATATCGTGTCACACAGCTGGGCTAAACGTGCGCAAATTCAGAGGACTTTCCAATTTATCGTTAGATGCAAAAGGCAGGATAGTATTGCCTGCACGCTATCGTGAGCCTCTGTCTGAAATTTGTCAAAGCCAGCTCATCATTACAATAGATACTGAGCAGCCCTGCTTATTGATCTACCCACTCAATGAGTGGGAGTTGATCGAAGAAAAAATCGAAGCGCTACCTAGCTTTAATCCTACAACTCGTCGTATTCAGCGCCTCTTAATTGGTCATGCTACCGATGTTGAAGTCGATGCGAATGGTCGAATGATGGTTGCCACACCGTTACGTGAATACGCCAGGCTAGGTAAGAAAGTGGTGATGATAGGGCAAGGCAAAAAATTCGAGTTATGGGATGAAGAGACATGGAACAAATGTCGTGACGAATGGGTGGGTGATAAGACTGATGGTGAACTGCCAACCGCTTTGGCGGAGTTAACCCTGTGACCACGTCGCAATTCGAGCATGCACCGGTACTTCTATCTGAAGTATTGCAGCATATGCAGATCAAGCCAGATGGATGTTATGTTGACGGTACCTACGGTCGAGGTGGACATGCGAGTTCAATTTTGGCCCAGCTGGGGGAAAGCGGCAGGCTTGTCGTTATGGATAAAGACCCCGATGCAATAAAACAAGCGAAAGTATTACTAGGTGCTGATAGTCGCGTTACGATATTGCATGATGACTATGAAAACCTGAGTGATCATATTGATAGTCTGGGTTTCACGCAGCAGATCGATGGCGTATTGCTAGATTTGGGTGTGTCGTCTCCGCAACTAGATGATGCTGAGCGCGGTTTTAGCTTTCAGCGCAATGGCCCACTCGATATGCGCATGAACCCTGAACAAGGGCAATCGGCAAGTGACTGGTTGGCAAAGGCTGAAGAAACAGAAATTGCTCGTGTACTCTGGGAGTATGGCGAGGAACGTGGTTCGCGACGCATAGCGAAGCGTATTATTGAGGCTAGAGAAGAGGGCTGTGTTGATGACACCGCAACTTTAGCGGCGCTTATCAGTGCTTGTATTCCTCAGGGGAAGAATCATAAGCACCCTGCAACACGCAGTTTTCAAGCCATTCGTATTCACATCAATCAAGAGCTAGAGCATATCCATAAAGTGCTGGATTCAATTTTCGACGTATTGAAAGTTGGTGGGCGGTTACAGGTTATTAGCTTCCATTCTTTAGAAGACCGAGTCGTCAAGCGATTCTTTAAAAAGCATAGTACTAGGACCCAGATTCCACGAGGCTTACCGGTTAGAGACAGTGAAATAGCATCGAACATCCGTTTTGCTTTGATAGGTAAGGCGATTAAGGCTAGCGATAGTGAATTGAAGGATAACCCGCGAGCTCGAAGCGCGGTATTACGTGTCGCTGAGAGAACGGCCTGATGCGCCGGATATTCTGGGTAGCGCTGCTGTTGGCTTTCGTTCTCGGCAGCGCGCTGACGGTGATCTATGTCAAGCATGAGAGTCGAGTGTTGTTTTCGGAACTAAGGAATGTTCAAAAAAAGCAAGATCAGAAAATCATCGAATGGGGACGCTTGCAGTTACAAAACAGTACGCTAGCAACTCACAGTAATGTTGAATCACGTGCTCGCAAAACGTTAAAGATGAAGTTGCCCGAAACTGTTCAGTTGGTGCGTTTACCGTGAGTGACATTGATAATCAGTCTCTTTTCTTTGGCGGTAGACACTACTTCGTATTGTTTGTTCTGTTATGTCTAATGATAGGGTTGGTCGGTCGTGCGTTATACCTCCAAATCGTCGAGAAAGAGTTTCTTGCCAGTCAGGGTGGTCAGCGTCAAATTCGCACTATAGAAACTCCGGCCTATCGTGGCGCAATCCTCGATCGTTTTGGTATCCCATTAGCGATTAGCACGCCAGTCGATTCAGTCTGGGTCAATCCATCTGAAATATTACAGAACTTGCCAGCACTTAAATTAGCCACTAGGCAGTTGTCGATCAATTACATCAGTACAGTCGATAATTTAAAGCGCAAAGCCAACAAAGAGTTTGTCTACCTTAAGCGACAAATTGAGCCTGAGCTAGCAAGTCAGGTATCAGAGGGTATCGATGGCATCTACACGCAGCGTGAATATCACCGTTATTATCCAGCCGGTGAAGTGGTCGGGCATCTTGTCGGGTTTACTGATATTGATGACAAGGGTCAGGAAGGCTTAGAGCTGGTTTATGACGACTGGCTAAAAGCTGAGCCTGGCGCGCGTCGTGTTATTCGTAATCGAAAGGGCGCCGTGATAGAAGAGATCAACCAGGTGAGCGCCGCTCAGTCGGGTAAGGATGTCTATTCAAGTATTGATATGCGGTTGCAGTACATCGCCTATCGAAGTTTGGCTCGGGCGATTAAATACCATGCTGCCAAATCAGGCAGTGCAGTGTTGCTCGATGCCCGAACAGGTGAAGTGTTGGCAATGGTAAATCAGCCATCCTATAACCCAAATCAGGGAAAAAAACAGTCTTCAGATCAGCGCCGAAATCGTGCATTAACCGACGTTTTTGAGCCAGGCTCGGCAATTAAACCGTTTACTTTTGCGGCGGCAATTGATCGAGGTCTTTACAGCCAAAAAAGCAATATTGATACTTCACCCGGTTGGTACATGGTGAGCGGTCATCCGATTAAAGACTTCAGGAATTATGGTGTGTTGGATCTCGCCAGTATTCTTCGTAAGTCGAGCAATGTTGGTGCCTCACGCATTGCTTTGTCGATGACGGAAGAAGAGCTCTGGCAGTCATTTAGTGATTACGGATTTGGTCAGGCACCAGGCGTCACATTCCCGGGCGAGTCCTCTGGTTACTTTCGACATTTCGCTGACTGGCAAAAACTCGATCACGCCATTATGGGTTTTGGTTATGGCTTGTCAGTATCGATTACGCAGTTGGCCAGAGCCTACGCGATGATCGCCAATCAGGGGCGCCATGTCGATGTCAGCTTAATCCGTAAAGAGCCAGAAGCAGAAATTGAAAATCGGGTTCAGAGACATGTCATGTCATCTAAAACAGCCAAAATGGTGCTCGAAATGATGGAGCAGGTTGTCGGCCCAACAGGCACCGCACAATTAGCTGCAGTGCCTGGCTATCGAGTGGGTGGGAAAACCGGAACCGCGAAAAAAAGTGCAGCCGGTGGTTACGATAAAGACAACTATTTTTCGGTTTTTGCCGGTGTGGCACCTATTAGTGATCCCCGTTTAGTGATGGCTGTGATAGTCGATGAACCGACTCAAAATGGTTATTACGGCGGCAAAGTAGCGGCGCCAGTATTTCAGGAAGTGATGAGCAATGCTTTGCGAATTTTGGATGTTGCACCGGACGATATTCCCTCGTTGCAGGCGCAGATAGCCGATAAGGAGACAGGTGTGTGATGACGACTAACCCAAAATCGGCCGGCAAGGCGCTATCGGAGTTGCTGGAAGGATTTAACGCAGTAGAGCCCATACTCGACATCAATATATTAGACGTCGCGAGCAGTAGTCGCCAGGTTGTCCCCGGCGCTTTGTTCGTTGCACTGCAAGGTGGTACAACACACGGTATCGATTTTGCCATCGACGCTGTAAAAGCGGGTGCCGTTGCCGTGATGTACAGTGCTCAAGATGAATACAGCCAAAAGCGCATTGGGTTACTGAGCAAGCAAATAAACACACAGTGGATTGGTGTTGATAATCTTGATCGAGTCAATGGTGAGATTGTTAGTCGATTCTATGGCGAGCCAAGTAAAGCGCTAACCATAATTGGTGTGACTGGCACCGATGGTAAAACCAGTGTCACTCACCTGGTAACTCAGGCATTGACGCGACTGAATAAAGTAACAGCCAGTATTGGAACCATTGGATATGGGATTGGTGATAAACGCCAGCCCACTACTCACACAACACCCGATGCTATTACCCTACAATCCTACTTGCATGAATTTCGAGAGCAGCAATGTGAATATGTTGTGATGGAAGTGTCATCCCATGCACTCGATCAATACCGAGTGAATGGTTGCGATTTTGACATTGCGGTGCTGACTAATCTAGGGCGCGACCACCTCGACTATCACGGCACTCGAGAAGCCTATGCAGCAGCAAAAGAGCGGCTATTTCGAGAGTTTGAATTATCTGGAAAAGTGGTCAATGCAGATGACGAATTTGGGCGTAGTTTGTGCGAGCAACCTGAAACATCAGCGCTGATTCGGTTCTCTGCGCAGCCTTTATCTTCCGGCTCAAATGATGTGCAAAGCGACCCAACTACAGGCGCGGAAGTTCGCTTGATCAAATGTGACATTACCGATCGAGGACTATGCATGCAAGTGGCTTCTCCGATAGGGGAAATCATAGCTGATACGGCCTTAATGGGGCGTTTTAATATCGAAAATACTTTGGCTTGTATTTCGACGTTAATTGCACTTGGTTTTGATCGAGCACAGATCCAGCTTGCGGTTACTGAATTGCAACCTATTCCTGGTCGAATGGAAAAATTTAAAGGCGAATCTGATCAACCTGTTGTGGTAGTGGATTTTGCTCATACTGAGCAGGCGCTTCGAGCCAGTCTGACAACTTCACGAGAATATACGGCAGGTAAAATTTGGTGTGTCTTCGGCTGTGGCGGTGATCGTGATCAAGGTAAGCGCGGAGGCATGGGGCAGGCAGCAGAACAATTGGCTGACCGAGTGATTATCACTAATGACAACCCCCGAACTGAATCGCCTGAGCAAATTGCACAGGAGATTCTATCAGGCCTTTCTCATCCTGAAAAAGTGTCTGTGGTTTACAGCCGTCTGGCTGCTATTGAGTTCGCACTGTCTGAAGCTGGCGCAGATGATCTGGTCGTGATTGCCGGAAAAGGCCATGAATTAGAGCAAATAATTGGTCTTGAGCGTTACCCTTTTAGTGATCGTCATGTCGTAAAGCGAATTTTGAGGATAGCGAAATGATATCCCTTAGCCTGCAGCAGCTAGCGAGCCTCTTTAATATTGAATCAAGTATCGATTCTTTTGCTATCGGAGAAGGGCAGCCTGCCTTGCAATTTAATGGTGTCACTATCGATAGTCGCAAAGACTGTAGTGGGCAGTTATTTGTCGCCATTAAAGGTGACCGCTTCGATGGACACGACTATGTCACAACAGCATTCAACAATGGTGCTGTTGTCGCATTGGTTGAATCAAAGCACGACTGTGATATTCCACAAGTAGTAGTGCCAGACTGCAAACAAGCAATGGCGATACTGGCTAATTTTTGGCGGCATAGTTGTGGCGCAACCGTGATTGCTTTGACCGGTAGCAATGGCAAGACAACAGTTAAAGAAATGCTGCATCAAATATTACAAAGAGAAAACTTTACACACGCTACCAGAGGCAATTTCAATAACGATATTGGGGTGCCACTCACACTATTTGATTTATCAAAAAAAGACAGATTTGCGATCATCGAAATGGGCGCCAATCATGGTGGTGAGATAGCTAATTTGGCTGATATAGCGGAGCCAGATATTGTGTATGTGAACAATGTCGGTGCAGCGCATTTAAGTGGTTTTGGAAGCATTCAAGGCGTGGTTGACGCCAAAGGTGAGCTCTATGCTTATTGTCAGTCACAACATCGTGCACTTTTTAATATAGATGAAGCCGCTAGTCAACAATGGCAGTCAATTTGTGCCGCTGAGCAAACGCTCAGTTGTGGATTTAATACTGACGCAGATTTACAGGGTCAGTGGACCCCGACTGACACCGGGTTGATGCTCGAAGTTGGGTATAAAGGACAGACTAAAAAAATATCGATCAATGTATTTGGTGAACATAATGCACGCAACGCGCTAGCCGCTATTTCGATCGCAGTGATCGCTAGAGTCGAGTTTGAAGCCGCGGTGCAAAATTTGAGCGGATTCGAGCCAGTCAAAGGTCGTTTGCAAATGACGCCAGGACCAAACAATAGCCGTCTAATTGACGACAGTTATAACGCCAACCCAGACTCTTTGTTGGCAGGTATTAAAGTATTGTGTTCATTGAAAGGTGAGCCCTGGTTAGCCTTGGGTGATATGGGTGAGCTCGGTAGCGAAGCTGAGGATTTACACAAAAAGGCAGCCGAAGTTGCTAAAAAGCAGGGTGTTGTAAAACTATTTGGTATTGGGCCAATGAGTTGTGCTGCCAGCGAACTGTTTGGTGACTCTGGTTATTGCTTCGATGATATTAAAGATAGCGCCAATGTTATTCGAGCGTTAATACATCAGGACGTCAACTTGTTAATCAAGGGGTCACGCAGTGCAGGAATGGATCAGCTGGTAAAAGTCCTACAGGCTGATAAAGCGATAATTGATAAAGATAGGCGAGGTGCGAATCATGCTGTATAGCCTGGCCGACTACCTGTCTCAATTTAATAGTGGATTCAACGTATTCCAGTACCTGACTATGCGCGGCATACTCGGTGTCTTAACTGCTTTACTTATTTCGCTGGTGATTGGGCCATCGATGATCCGCTTTTTAAGTAGTTATAATATCGGTCAAAGCGTGCGGGACGATGGTCCTAAAAGTCATTTTTCAAAAGCAGGCACCCCGACTATGGGTGGCGCACTAATTTTAGTCGCGATTGTTGTTAGCACGTTATTGTGGAGCGACCTGTCATCACGATTTGTATGGGTGGTGTTGTGTGTGACTATCGGTTTTGGCGCCATTGGCTGGGTTGATGATTATAAAAAAATAGTACACCGCAATTCGAAAGGCTTGGCTGGACGATGGAAATATTTTTGGCAATCGGTGTTTGGCCTGGGTGCTGCGTTAGTTTTGTTCAACACGGCTCAATTCCCGATTGAAACCCAACTTATCGTGCCTTTCGTGAAAGATATTTTGATCGATCTTGGTTGGATGTATGTTGTTTTAACTTACTTTGTTATCGTCGGTTGCAGTAATGCGGTTAACTTAACCGACGGCCTTGATGGGCTAGCTATTTTGCCCACTGTTTTAGTTGGTGGTGCATTGGGTGTCTTTGCTTATCTTACTGGTAACTTCAATTTCTCGGTATATCTAGGTATTCCTTATGTGCCCGGTGTGGGAGAAATGGTTGTATTCTGCGGTGCAATAGTCGGTGCTGGTTTTGGTTTTTTATGGTTCAACACTTATCCTGCTCAAGTGTTCATGGGCGATGTCGGAGCCCTCGCATTGGGTGCTGCATTGGGTGTTGTTGCGGTCATAGTTCGTCAGGAACTCGTGTTATTTATCATGGGCGGCATTTTTGTTGTTGAAACAATGTCAGTCGTGTTGCAGGTGGCTTCATTCAAACTGACGGGCCGACGTATTTTTCGGATGGCGCCACTACATCATCACTTTGAATTAAAAGGCTGGCCAGAACCTCGAATTATTGTTCGTTTCTGGATTATCACAGTTGTCCTTGTGCTAATTGGATTAGCGAGCCTAAAGGTTCGTTAATGCCAACTATGAACACACAATCTAAAATACATGCTGATGCAAATTACCTAGTAGTAGGGCTGGGTTTAACTGGGTTTTCTGTTGCACGATATTTGATATCACAGGACTATCGCTGTCGTGTTCAAGATACAAGAGATATACCGCCTTATTATCAAGCGTTACACACAGAATACCCATCTGCGGATATTTTTAAACAACCGTTGAATGCCGAACTGATTGATTGGGCTGACGTACTAGTGGTGAGTCCAGGACTACCAATATCACAACCTGAAATTGCTCAGGCGATTGATCTTGGGAAATCAGTCATTGGTGATATTGAATTGTTTGCGCAAGCGACCACTCATAAGCCGGTAGTTGCGATCACCGGTTCAAATGGCAAGAGTACAGTAACTACATTGGTCGGTGAAATGATTGCCGCTGATGGTAGGTCAGTTGGCGTCGGTGGTAACCTGGGTATTCCTGCACTGGACCTGTTACAACAACCTGTTGACTACTTTGTGCTCGAATTATCTAGCTATCAATTAGAAACAACGAAATCATTACAACCTGTGGCAGCAACGGTGTTGAATTTCTCAGAAGATCACCTCGATCGTTACGATAGTTATGCCGATTATATTCAAGCCAAATTACATATCTATGAAAATGCCAAAACCTGCATCAGCAATCAAGATGATGAAACGACACGCCATGATTCGAACGACATCCTGTTTGGTTTGACGGCTAACGGAACGGCTGAATTTGGATTAATTATAAATGATTCTGGCACCTGGCTAGCACGCAAGGGTGAAGCCTGGGTTAATGTCAATCAATTGAAAATATCGGGTCGTCATAACTGGGCTAACTGCCTGGCTGCTATGGCACTGGCTAGCACATTGGATATCTCTCGGCAAACCATCATCCATTCGATGATCGAATTCAAAGGCATTCCGCACCGCAGTGAATGGATCGCCGAAATTGATGGCGTTGAATGGGTCAATGATACCAAGGCAACTAATGTCGGTGCGGCGTTGGCATCAATAGAAGGTCGGGATCGACCTATTATTCTGATTGCCGGCGGACAATCAAAAAATGCCGACATGAGCGTTCTCTATAAAGCCATCAAGCAACAGGTAAAATTGGTATTGCTAATGGGTGTCGACGCAGACCGAATCGAACAGGCATGGCAGGGTGCAGCCCCTATTGAACGTGTGGACAATATGGCAACTGCGGTTACTCGGGCCAATCAGCAGGCGGTTTTTGGCGATTGTGTATTACTAGCACCGGCCTGTGCCAGTTTTGATATGTACCCAAAATTTGAAGCGCGTGGTGATGATTTCTCCAGAAATGTCAGGCAGTTACGGCATGAGGAGTTGCAGAATGACTAGCCAGGCAACCAGAAAAATGCGATTGATGGATAAGCCGAGTTTCGACTTCGGTGTGGACCTTGATCGTGTCATTCTATTTCTTTATCTGACGCTTGTATTACTAGGATTGGTGATGGTGGCTTCGGCCTCTATCGGAATTGCTGATCAGCAGCTTCAGGACCCATTCTATTACGCTAAAAGGCAATTCATACGCATTTTAATGAGCCTGGTTTTAATCTGGATCGCGTGGAGAATCCCACTTGAATTCTGGAAGAAAAATGGCATGGCCCTGATGCTTGGTTCGATTGTATTGCTTGGTGTTGTCTTAATTCCAGGTGTTGGCCACACAGTCAATGGCAGTACGCGCTGGTTGAATTTTGGCCTATTTACTTTTCAGGTATCTGAGGTGTCAAAACTATTTCTGATTATTTATCTCAGTGGTTATTTGATAAGACGAGCCGAAGAAGTGCAAACCAATACAATGGGCTTTTTAAAGCCAATGTTTATCATGGCGATCGCGAGTGCCTTATTAATACTTGAACCTGATTTTGGCGCAGCTACAGTATTACTGCTAACTGGGTTAGGTATGATGTTTCTAGGTGGTGTCCGATTCAGACAGTTCATTTTATTCGTCTCTGGTACCTTGGTAATAATGGTAATGCTTGCGGTATCGTCTCCTTACAGAATGGCGCGTATTACTTCCTTTCTCGATCCATGGGCGGATCCATTCAACAGTGGTTTCCAATTAACTCAATCACTCATAGCGATTGGTAGCGGTGGCTGGTTCGGTAGTGGTTTGGGTGGCAGTATTCAAAAGCTGTTCTATTTACCCGAGGCTCATACGGACTTTCTATTTGCCATATACGCCGAAGAGTTTGGGCTAGTGGGGACTGTGATTTTGATCTCGCTCTATGCCGTGTTTACCTTGCGTTGTTTTGCAATTGGAAGAATGGCGTTGCTTGGCCAACAAGCTTTTGGTGCCTATCTTGCTTATGGGGTTGGATTGCTGATTACATTACAGGCTATTATCAATATTGGCGTTAATATGGGTGCATTGCCAACTAAAGGATTAACCCTGCCATTTATTAGCTATGGCGGCAATAGTATTTTGAGTATGTCATTCGCGGTGGGTCTGGTGTTGCGGGTTTATAAAGAATTTAAACAAGCTGGAAGCCCTGAATCTAAAGCTGCGCGAAGCGGCAATAAGAGTATTCGAGCCAAAGGTAAAAATGGCAAAAACAAACGGGTGGTGGCATGACCATACCTGATCAAAAGCCAATTCTAGTGATGGCCGGTGGCACTGGTGGCCATGTCTTCCCTGCGTTGGCGGTTGCCGAGCATTTGCGTAATGAGGGTGAAACCATCGTCTGGTTAGGCACGCGCGCGGGTATCGAAGCAACTGTCATACCCGCTGCGAATTTTACTATCGAATGGATAAGCGTGCAGGGCTTACGAGGTAGCGGTATCGCAAGCTTGATATTGGCACCCTTTAGAATTACACGTGCCTGCTGGCAAGCACAAAAAATACTCAGACAGCACCGTCCAAAAGCAGTGCTTGGCATGGGCGGCTTTGCATCGGGTCCTGGTGGTTTGATGGCCTGGGTTCTCAATATGCCGTTATTTTTACACGAACAGAATTCAGTCATGGGGTTGACTAATCGTTTGCTCTATCGTCTTGCAACCCGAAATTATTTTGGTTTCGCCAAAGCAGCGAGCAACATTCCTCGCAGTGAAGTCATCGGTAATCCAGTTCGAGCCGATCTCATTGGGCTTGAACCTCCTGAAATTCGATTGAATACAAGACAGAATAAAAACTTAAACCTACTGGTTATTGGAGGCAGTTTGGGTGCCGCCAGTTTAAATCGGAAGTTACCCGAAGCGATTGCATTATTGAGCAAGTCAGATCGCCCACAGGTGAAACATCAATGTGGTAGAAAGCATAGTGTCACATGTCAGAAAAACTATCACGATCACTCGGTTGATGTTGAAATATTACCCTTCATTGATGATATGCGAGCTGCCTATGAATGGGCTGACCTAGTTGTTTGTCGATCGGGCGCTTTAACAATTGCAGAGCTAGCAGCGGTCGGTATTGCGTCTATCTTAATCCCTTATCCTTATGCTGCGGACAATCATCAATTTCACAATGCCTGTTTTTTAGAGTCAGAAAATGCCGCCCGTTTGATTAACGAAAACGACCTCGACAGTGAGTCTTTAGCATCGCTCTTGAGCCATTTCCAAAATAACCGAGATGAACTTATAGCGATGTCTGTCAATGCACGTGCGCAGGCGTCAGCCGATGCAACTGAAAATCTGGCTAAAGGCATACTCGCTGGAGCAACACTATGACGGTTAGTGCCAAACACTTTATGAGGCGTATAAAAAAAATTCATTTCATCGGTATTGGTGGTGTTGGAATGAGTGGTATTGCTGAAGTATTCCATAACCTGGATTATGTCATCAGCGGTTCTGATATAGCTGAAAGCGCTATGGTTAAACATTTACGTGGTCTTGGCATCAAGATTCATATTGGACACCAACAGGAAAATATTGATAACGTACATGTGGTTGTAATATCGACTGCAATCGATGAAGAAAACGAAGAAATTATTGCAGCGAAAGCGAAACGTATTCCGATTGTTCGTCGTGCCGAAATGCTGGCCGAGCTAATGCGTTTTCGACGAGGCATTGCTGTCGCTGGAACTCACGGTAAAACAACAACTACCAGTTTGGTCGCGAGTGTGTTGTCTCAAGGCAGCATCGACCCTACTTATGTGATAGGCGGTAAATTAAATAGCTCTGCTAGTCATGCAAAACTAGGCTTAAGTGATTATTTAGTAGCCGAAGCAGATGAAAGTGACGCGTCGTTTTTATACCTACAGCCGATGATGTCGATAGTCACCAATATTGATCAAGATCATTTGTCGACCTATGAAGGAGACTTCGAGCGACTGAAGCAAACTTTCATCGCATTTTTACATCATCTACCTTTTTATGGGTTGGCCATTCTTTGTATCGATGACCCAGTGGTTCGAGAAGTGATGGACGATATAGCACGCCCAATACTGACCTATGGTGAATCGGAAGATGCTGATGTTCGCATTACCAAAATTGTCGCCAGGGGCGCAAAGACAGAATTCTCAGTGATGCTGCCAAACGCTGAAGCCACTTTAGATATTGTGTTGAACCTAACCGGTAGGCATAACGTATTAAATGCAACCGCAGCTATTTCGGTTGCATATGAGCTAGCAGTCGATAATGATTCGATCGCTACCGCATTAGCTGAATTTGCCGGCATTGGTCGGCGCTTTCAGATTAGTGAAGATGTCGAAGTCGAGGCTGGAAAAGTGATGCATGTTGATGATTATGGACATCATCCCAATGAAATTAAAGCAACGGTTGAGGGTATTCGAGCGGCCTGGCCTGAAAAACGTTTGGCAGTAGCATTTCAGCCACATCGTTACTCGCGTACGCGAGATTTGTTTGAAGACTTTAGTCAAGTTTTGTCTGAGGTAGATCAACTTATTTTGCTCGATGTTTATCCTGCTGGTGAAAAACATATTAAGGATGCCGATGGCCGTTCGTTAGCGCGTTCGATTCGTGGACGAGGAAAAGTTGACCCAGTATTTGTTGAAGAGCTAGAAAATCTTGATGAAGTGGTAGAGACCGTTTTACAAGATGGTGATATTTTTCTGACATTAGGTGCGGGTAGTATCGGCGCCTGGTCAGCTAACTTTCTGTCAAAACGTCGTGACCAGGATCTTGATGATCAAGAACATGGCAGTGACGAGAAGTGAAAGTGGCGTCTACTTTCTTATACAACGGTCAATGGTTGCACGACGAATTAATGTCAAAGCACACTAGCTGGCGCGTGGGTGGAAAGGCAGACAACTACTACATTCCTGCTGACTTAAATGATTTGCAACATTACCTACAGCTTATCCCCAGTAACGCTGATATTAGTTGGGTTGGTCTTGGTAGCAATTTGCTGGTGAGAGATGGTGGTATTCGAGGGTATGTTATAGGGACCTTAAATGCTCTTAAAGAAATCACACTGGGAGACGATGGTCTTGTCTATGCTCAAGCAGGTGTTACCTGTGCCAAGATCGCAAAATTTTGTGTTAAGCAGGGTTTGGCTGGTGCTGACTTTCTGGCTGGAATTCCCGGTACGGTGGGTGGAGCGTTAGCGATGAATGCCGGTGCATTTGGAAGCGAGACCTGGTCATTTGTAGCGCAGCTTGAAATGATTAATCGACAAGGTGACTTAATCAATCGCACACCAGAAGAGTTTGATATTAGCTATCGTCGAGTCAGTCAGTTTGATAACGAATGGTTTGCTGCGGCAAAGTTTCAATTCAGTGCTCAGGTAGAGACAAAAGAGTCGAACATAAAACAATTATTACAGCAGCGTAACGATAGTCAGCCAATAGGGTTGCCTTCTTGTGGTTCCGTGTTTAAAAATCCAAAAGGGCAACACGCCGCTAAGTTAATTGAAGCGGCTGGGTTAAAGGGTTATTACCATGGGCAAGCCTGGGTATCAGAAAAGCATGCCAATTTTGTTATTAGTAATGATCAAACATTAGCCAAGGACATCGAAGAGTTAATCGCAATAATTCAACAAACGGTTAAACAAAAATTTGATGTCACGCTTGAGACTGAAGTTCGAATATTGGGGGAAGAGTTATGAATTTTGAGAGCTTGAAACCCTCTATCGATACAGCCAGTCAGAGTGGACGAGTTGCCGTTTTGATGGGCGGCACTTCTGCTGAACGTGACATCTCATTAATGAGTGGCAACGCTGTTTATCAGGCATTGATTAATGCCGGCGTGGATGCATTCAAATTGGATCTTCAGGACAATGCGATCAACCAATTGCAAAAATTGAAGGCTGATAGAGTCTTTAATATTTTACATGGTCGCGGCGGTGAAGATGGACAATTGCAGGCCATAATGGACTCGCTTGGAATTACTTACACGGGCAGTGATGTTTGTGCATCAGCTCTCGCCATGAATAAATTGCTAACAAAACGAGTACTACTTGGCAGTGGTTTACCAACGCCTGAGTTTCAGGTGCTTAATAGTGAGCAGGACTGCAGACGATTATTAGATGAATTAGGTCTCCCAGTATTTGTGAAACCAAACCTGGAAGGCTCGAGTATCGGAATGACTGCCGTTACTCAAGCAGAAGGACTTATTCCGGCCTGGAAGAAAGCGAGTCAGTTTGGAGAAGTGTTTGCTGAAAAATGGATCATGGGAGAAGAGTATACAGCGGGATTTTTGGGCCAACATATATTACCTTTGATCAAGTTAGAAACACCACGAGAATTTTACGACTACGAAGCCAAGTACTTTTCTGACGATACTATCTATACCTGCCCCTGTGGATTAGACGAAAAAACCACGTCAGTTATTAATGACCTGGTCGCCGAAACAATTAAAGTGACGGGTGTTCAGCACTGGGGTCGTGTTGACATCATGCTCGATGAGAATAGTCAGCCATATATTATTGAAGTCAATACGGTGCCCGGCATGACCGATCATAGCCTGGTACCAATGGCAGCTAAACAGGCTGGGCTCAGCATGTCGGAACTGGTATTAAAAATTCTTCAGTTAACATTTAAAGGAGACAAATTAACGTCAGTAGGAGACAGGCATGTTTAGTTTTCGTAACAGCAGCGGACAGGCAAAAAAGAAGAAGAAAGCAATAGATAGGAGTTTAGGGTTTAAATGGCGTGGCATCTATACCTGGATTTTAGTCATCGTTCCTTTGTTTGGTGGTATTTCATACCTGGTGCAAAACCATACATTTCTGCCGATTAAGACCATACAGTTATCAGGCACTTTTCAGCATATCAACCAGCAGGAAGTTGAGATAGCTTTACGACCTTTTGTGGGTGAAGGTTTTTTCTCACTTAATATTCAAAAGGTAAGAAATAGTTTGAGTGATAAATCCTGGGCAGAATCAGTTTCCATCAGGCGAGTTTGGCCTGATCGGGTAATGATTAAAATCGTTGAGAAAAAACCATTAGCACGCTGGGACGATGATCATTTGTTAAGTGATAAGGCCAAAATATTTAAAGCGAACGCAAATGCATTTGAGCATTTGCCAGAGGTCTATGGTTCGAATATTGAGCCTGGACAAGTATTACAACAGTATTACGATTTTACTGAGCTGTTTCGGTCACTAGATGAAACTATTAGCCAAATTAATATTGATAGCCGTGGCGCGGTCGACATCCAATTGGTCAATGGTTTTAAAATTAAGCTGGGTAGAGATAACGTGGATAGCAAAATAGAAAGACTGGTGTCTATTTATGCTAAACAAATAAGACCCAGACGTACAGAGATCCAGCAACTTGATTTACGTTATAGCAATGGCTTTGCAGTTGCCTGGAAAAAGAATGCACTGATTGACAGAGACGAAGCGTCTCTGTGGAGAAATGATAATGTCTAAAAAGAGCACCAATAACCTAATCGTTGGACTCGATATTGGTACCTCAAAGGTTGTCGCCATAGTTGGTGAAATTACCGCTGAAGGTGGTATCGATATTATCGGTATTGGTACACAACCTTCTCGAGGGTTAAAAAAAGGGGTCGTAGTTAATATAGAATCGACAGTGCAATCGATTCAGCGAGCGGTAGAAGAAGCTGAGCTGATGGCTGGTTGTCAGATTCGTTCGGTTTATGCTGGTATTGCAGGCAGCCATGTACGGAGTATTAATTCACACGGTATTGTTGCTATAAAAGATAAAGAAGTGACTGCTGCTGACGTGGCTCGTGTTATCGACGCAGCCAAAGCAGTAGCTATTCCTGCTGACCAACGCATTCTGCACGTACTACCACAGGAATTTATAATCGATAGTTCAGAAGGCATACGTGACCCGATTAGCATGTCAGGTGTGCGGCTTGAAGCCAAGGTTCATTTGGTGACAGGCGCTATGAGTGCGGCCCAGAACATTATAAAATGTGTGCGACGTTGCGGACTCGAAGTGGATGACATCATCCTCGAACAACTCGCATCGAGCGCCTCGGTGCTTACCGATGATGAAAAAGAGCTGGGAGTTTGTCTGGTTGATATTGGCGGTGGTACCACTGATATTGCGGTGTTCTCAGATGGTGCAATTCGCCATACCGCCGTGATACCAATAGCGGGTGATCAAGTCACTAATGATATCGCAGTAGCATTACGAACACCCACTCAGTATGCCAACGATATTAAAATAAAATATGCTTGTGCGTTACGTCAACTGGCAACAAAAGACGAAACAATAGAAGTGCCAAGCGTCGGTGACCGAGAGCCTCGTAGGCTTGCGCGCCAAACGTTGGCAGAAGTTGTTGAGCCACGTTATGAAGAGTTATTAAGCTTGGTTCATGCCGAACTTAGGCGTAGTGGTTTTGAAGAAATATGTGCCGCAGGTCTGGTATTGACTGGCGGTAGTTCCAAGATGGAAGGCGTTATCGAGCTGGCAGAGGAAATTTTCCACATGCCTGTTCGGTTAGGTTATCCGCAACATGTATCCGGGTTAGTTGATGTCGTGAGAAACCCAATACATGCCACAGGTGTTGGACTGCTTCTGTTTGGAAACAGACAGCAATCCGGCTTGTCTAGTTATCAACTAGACGATAATTCTGAAGACAGCATTTGGTTGAAAATCAAGAGCTGGTTTCAGGGCAATTTTTAGCATAGCAATAGCAAGAGGAAAATAACAATGTTTGAATTAATGGATACACACTCAAAAGATCCGGTCATTAAAGTAATTGGTGTCGGTGGTGGTGGCGGTAACGCTGTCCAGCACATGGTCACTGCGGGTATCGAAGGCGTCGAATATATGTGCCTGAATACCGATGTGCAGGCACTCAATAAGATGGACAATAAGGCGACCATGCAAATTGGTTCGAGTATCACCAAGGGTTTGGGCGCAGGTGCTGATCCAGGTATTGGACGTCAGGCAGCACTAGAAGATCGTGAACGCATTCAAGAAGCAATTGAAGGAACCAATATGTTATTCATTACCGCTGGTATGGGTGGTGGAACAGGTACCGGTGCAGCACCTGTCATCGCACAAATAGCAAAGGAGATGGGCATTTTAACGGTCGCGGTGGTCACCAAACCATTTGGTTTTGAGCGAAAGAAGCGAATGGAGCAGGCTGAAGCTGGTATTCGGGAACTATCCAGTGTTGTTGATTCCTTGATCACGATTCCAAACGATAAGTTGAAGGTTGTGCTCGGAAAAGATACGACAGTAATGGAAGTGTTTATGAAGGCAAATGATGTCTTACGGGGTGCAGTTCAGGGTATAGCCGAATTAATGACGCTGCCTGGCCTGATCAACGTCGACTTCGCTGACGTCCGAACAGTCATGTCTGAAATGGGTATGGCAATGATGGGCACAGGATCAGCCACCGGTGAAGATCGAGCAATTAAGGCAGCCACAATGGCTATTTCTTCGCCTTTGCTGGAAGACGTTAACATTGCGGGTGCTCAAGGCATTCTTGTCAACGTCACCGCAGGTTTGGATATGTCAATCGGTGAGTTTGACGATGTCAGCCGAACCATTACCGAACTCGCTTCAGAAGATGCGAACGTTGTCGTTGGAACCTCGCTCGATGCCAATATGCCAGAAGGCGAAATACGCGTCACAATGGTTGCGACTGGTCTTGGTAAAGAAGCCATAATAGCCGAAGTGCCTTCAATTACAGCTATTCAACCTGAAATTAATGGCGAGATTGATTACAAGAAACTAGAAAAGCCGACTGCTATTCGTAAGCAAATAGTAGGCGACTCAATCGAAATTCCGCAGGACAAGGAAAGCATGGAGTATCTGGAAATACCGGCTTTTTTACGTCGTCAGGCTGACTAGTTGCTATTGCTAGATAAACGCTAAAAACACCTCTTGCTAACAATCAGCTCAGGGACGAGCTGCATTGTGTTTAATGTTTTGCTTGAAGGTTAAGAAGATGACGGGTGAATTTGCTGATAGTGTTAGCACCAAACTGTCCAGTTTTATTTGTTTGATGAGATATAAGTTTGGTCTGAGTTAAAATTGGCTGATATTAACTCGTTTTTTGATCTGGCCTTGCCAGCAATTATTTAACCTGGGGTTAGTTAACACGGAATGAGTCGAAAAAGAGATAGATCATTGTGCTATCAGGTGCTATCTCACTTGTGCTTATTAAAGAACTTATTAAAAGTATAAAACATTTAGTTACACAGAATCCAACCCTGGATTCTTACTGCTCAGGCTTCCATGGTGTATATGATGAATACGTATAGCTGTAATTGAACTTTTATACTTACCAAGCTTGTGGTCAATTGAAACTGACGAACAGAAACTCAAATGTTGATGTTGCTAGCGATATGCTGCATCAAAGAATGCCTTTTCCAGTGAAACTGCCTTTCTAAAATAGTCTGATATACATTCTCTTTCCTGACCGTTGGCCAGGTCATAAGCGCTATCTAACTGAATACGAAGATGCTTGACGACACCTTCAAAATAGTCACCTGAATGTAGTGTAATCCATTCTCCAAAATAAAATGGTAGTGCTGCTTTTACTGGTGCAAAAGGAGTAGCCCAGGCGAGGTAAGACCATTCGGCAACACACAAAACTGCTATCATCGCACCATAAAAACCACTGTTTGCCGCCTCTAGCATGAGCGATTGAAATGCCAGTGTTGGGGGCAGAAGGTCAGGTTTTACACGATCCTTCTCTGACAAGTTAAGTACACCGAAAGATCGTTGGAAATAAGAGTTTTCTGGTCCGGATATAACGCCGAGAAATTGAGCAAGAGGCAAGCGGTCTTGAAGACCGGGGGCATGATGAATTGCGCTGCCTGCCAGTCGCACGAAATTATCAATAAACGTATAATCTTGCGCAAGGTAAAGCCGCATTTTGTCTATTGGTAACATTCCAGAAGCCAGTTCAGCGCAAAAAAGGTGTTGGGTTGCAGCATTCCAGTCGTTGATGCAGCTTTGTTTTAGTATTTCACTTGAACGCATTTTGTTCTCTGAATTTTGCCGTAAGAAAGTAATCGATTAATGATTGATTTCGTGAAGATATATTCTCAAAGTCAAGGCACCCATGGGGAGGCTTTAGTAGCGAGTTTCCTTGTAGATGTAAATTTATTAGACTTTATAATTGGTATTTAATTAGAAAGTTAGCGACATAATTACAGGTCAACGTTTTCTCCAAGGTGATTTAGATTTTGAACCTGCAAACCTTTACCTAAACACAGATTGTAGGAACCAGATTATATGAATGATTTGTTTTTTTATAGCTCAAAAATTATCTGGTTTTTGATTTCCCCCATTCATTTGTACCTATACCTACTGAGTATTTGTATCTTATTGCTATTTACACGTTATCGACAGAATGCTCGAAAAATTTTGTGTGTGATGCTTCTTTTTATGTGGGTAGTTGCTTTGTTTCCAGTTGGATCCTGGTTGTATTATCCGCTTGAAACAAGGTTTCAGCATAACCCAAAATTACCGAAAACGTTGGACGGTATCATTGTATTGGGTGGATCGATATCACCATCGAAGAGTCACTATTGGCAACAACTGGAAACAAACCGGCATCACGAACGCCTAACGACATTTATTCAACTCGCAAAAAACTACCCAGAAGCAAAGTTATTATTTTCAGGTGGTAGTGCTTCCATTAAAGATAACCAGCCAACCGAGGCTGAGTTTGTTCGTCAATATTTTATAGATAGCGGTATATCGGGCTCTCGATTAATCATTGAAGACCGGGCACGTAATACGGCTGAAAATATTCAATACAGTAAAAAGCTATTAAATCTTCAGCCAGGTGAGAATTGGGTAGTCATTACAACTGCTTTTCATATGCCACGATCCGTTGGCCTATTTTGCCAACAAAAGTGGTCAGTCATTCCTTACCCTGTTGATCATGCCTCTAATCCGGAAACCCTATTCAATGTCGATTTGAATTTGGCAGACCACACTGGTAGCTTAAACGGTGCAAGTCGAGAATGGGTAGGCTTGCTGGCATACTTTTTAACGGGAAAAATTAATCAGATTTTACCAACAACCTGTGATTAATAGACTTGTGCCTGCACTATTCTAGAGTGGCACGGGTTCTACGCCTGAACAGCGATGTGTACTCACTAATTTCCTAAAGACACAACTATCTAAGTATAAGGAAATGAATCTGTGCATCGGGCAACAAGGTTGCTGATCATCTGATCGCAAATTTGCATCTGAGACCTTGATACAAATTCATCGGGTTTATGTGCCTGATCAATACTGCCAGGTCCACAGACAACGCTGTTGATGCCCAAATGCTGATCAAATAATCCGGCCTCGGTGCCAAAGCTGACATTGTCACCAATTTCATCTATTGGGTTGATCAAGCGTGTGTAGCCGATCACTGAGGATTTAGTGTCAGTGTGTAATCCAGGATAGTTTGCCATGGGTTCGAACTGTATATCACAATGTTCATACTTGGCTAGCATATCAGCCAGTAAAACGTCCTTTGCATAATGTTTAACCTGATGTATCAAATCGTCTAGCTTTTGTTGTGGCAGGTTTCGAATTTCAAATTCAAATTGGCAGCTTTTAGGTACGATATTGAGTGCAGTGCCACCATTGATATTGCCGACATGAAAAGTTGAGTGCGGCACACTATAGCTATTATCCAATGGCTGCTGCTGTACTTTCAGGTTCATTTTACGAATGAATGACACAAGCTCCGCTGCGTATTCAACGGCATTAACACCGTTTGTGATGTAAGCTGAGTGGCAGGATGAACCCGTCAATTTAACCTTAAAAGCCGCTTTACCTTTGTGACCGACTATCATTTTCATATCAGTGGGCTCACCGATTAACCCTATGCGAGGTTTGACTTCGAAACTTTCCATCGCATTGATTAGTTTCTTAACACCGACACAGCCTATTTCTTCATCGTACGAAAATGCTAGATGGATGGGTGTCTTTAAGTTCATCGCTGCCATTTGTGGCACACCCGCTAACGTGCAGGCAATGAATCCTTTCATATCACAGGCGCCACGCCCATAAAAAGCATGATCGTCTGATTTAATCTGATAAGGGTCGCTATTCCAGTTCTGTCCCCGGGTCGGTACAACATCGGTGTGTCCTGATAACATCACACCACCGACATCATCAGGGCCAATTGTCGCGTATAGATTGGCGCAGGTATTATCTTCATTCGGTATCAGGAGTGATTTAATTGAATAGTCGTCAAGATAATTGCGAATATAGTCGATGAGTGCAAGATTGGATGTCGTGCTAGTGGTGTCAAAACCAATTAACTTTGATAACAACTGTTCACTATTGACTGGCTGGGAAGATGATCTCATCAAAGGTCTCCTGGTACACCGTAGGAGGGTGCTACCCCAGGGTTAAATGCCCGTGTAATATAGTCTTCAATTTGGGGTTCATATACGGCCCAACCAGCAAACATTTTTCCAATCGGGTCCTCGTCCCAGTCGATGCGTAATTCTGCAATAGGCCAGGACACATCGGCACCTATCAGCAATCCAGCCGAATGCAAAGGCCCGGCTTCGCCACCCGCATTCACACCTGCTCGAAGTGCCTCTAAAATACGCTGGCCGAATGAACCGCTGGATTGTTCAAAACTGGCAACCATTGCAGCCGGAACGCCTTCACTGGCGAGTAAGTTACCTACTGCAACGCAGTGCTTGCCCTGTGCAGAAGAAAAACAGCCCAGCACTTGGTCACCCGTAAATTGTTCGGTTTTACCCAGATTGTTAATTAGAGCTAGCTGACGATATTGAGCATAAGGCGTGCTTGTAACTGCAGCATTTACAGCATCGGCAGTTGTCACACCATCTGCTAATAAGCTAAGCATACGCTGACCTAGACGAGGGTCAGTAATATTCTGACTCAGTGCAATGCCAACGTTCGGACGCCAGTGAAGGCAGCGACTACTCACGCTAATGCTGGACGAAGCTATGGTAGCTCCAAACTGGCCGGTTTGTTGATCCCAGGCGGCAATTGATAAAGTCATACTTAGTTTCCGGTTCTATTTTCTAGTCTGAACATGTTGTAAGGTTCTGAAGAATAACATGGAGTCCAATAATGTCATCGTGGATAGATGCGATTCATCGTTAAGCTAGTTTGATCTTAAAAAGAGGTGTACTGAGTTTGGGGTGAATTTTATGGGGGTAATAGTGGATGAAAATTTAATAAAACGGGTTTAGCGAGTCGTTTAATTTTGTTAGCAGTAGAGGTTGGACTCATACCCCGGAAGAGTACGGACACTTAGGAAAATTAATGTTGGTTTCGTTATCTGTTTTTGGGGGACTTCAATTTTTTACCAATATTTGCCCCATGCTGTTGTTAGGTGATGAGTTTAACTGCACTTTCTGGAGAGTGATTGATACTAACTCAGCACGAATGTGATAGCAGGCTAATTGCTTATAACCAATCAGCCTGCTACCAGGGTTTGCTTAGCTTAGTTTTTAAACTTTTTAATCTCACCAGATGCAAGACGTGTAGTGTAGGACTTGAGTTCCTTTTTCACGACTTTCATGAGGAAGTATAGGCCAGTGATATTGACGACGGCCATTGCAAATATCGCAGCATCCGAGAAATCGATGACGGGACCAAGACTGGCCGCAGCACCAATGACAATGAATATGCAGAATATAACCTTAAACGCCAGCTCTGCTCTCTTGCTTTCACCAAACAGATAGGTCCAGCTTTTTAAACCGTAGTAAGACCAGGAGATCATGGTTGAAAAAGCAAACAGCACTACTGCAACAGCCAGTACATAAGGAAACCAACTAATAGCTGATCCAAACGCGGCTGAAGTGAGTGATACACCCGTATTTCCACCAACAGTGGCAATACTACCGCCATCAATCATATAGAGGCTTGTTGCTGGATCAATAATGAGCTGACCTGAAATGGTGATGACAAGTGCTGTCATAGTACAGATAACAACCGTATCGATGAGCGGCTCTAGCAGAGATACAAATCCTTCGGTAATTGGCTCTTTTGTTTTAACTGCGGAGTGAGCGATAGCAGCAGAACCAACACCAGCCTCGTTAGAGAATGCTGCACGCTTAAAGCCTTGAATCAACGCGCCAACAAAACCACCCGCGACGCCCAAACCAGTAAAAGCACCATTAAAGATTTGGCCAAAAGCCCAGCCGATTTTGTCATAGTTCATTAATATGATGATCATTGCTGCGGTCACATACAAAATACCCATGAACGGTACGACTTTCTCAGTGACTCGAGCAATCGACTTAACGCCACCGACGATTACTGCGAATACAACACCGGCGAAGATGATGCCAGTAATCCAGCCAGGGTAATCGCCAAAGATTCCTGCCAGTTGAGCATGAGCCTGATTGGCTTGAAACATATTGCCGCCACCCAGTGCACCAAGAATACAAAAGACTGAAAACAGAAATGCCAGAATCTTGCCACCCGGTAATCCAAGCTCCTTGAAGCCTTTAGAAAGGTAGTACATGGGGCCACCAGAAACAGTGCCATCGTCATACTCGTTTCTGTATTTTACGCCAAGAGTACATTCTGTAAATTTCGATGCCATGCCCAATAAACCGGCCAGTATCATCCAGAAAGTTGCACCTGGCCCACCAATACCAACAGCAACTGCGACACCCGCAATGTTACCGAGACCGACTGTACCTGAAAGAGCTGTCGCAAGTGCCTGAAAATGGCTAACCTCTCCTGCATCTTTAGGGTTTGAATAGTCACCCTTTACTAACGAGATAGCATGCCTGAAGTATCTGAACTGCACGAAACCAAAATAAAACGTGAAAATGGTTGCTGCAACTACCAGCCACATTACGATCCAGGGAAAGCTGGTGCCCGGTAGTGGTGCGAATATCAAGCTCACAAATGGCCCTGTAAATGCTGCAAATGCAGAATTAACTTTTTGATCTATGGTCATGCTTTCTTCAGCAATGGCCGGGTTGATCATTATCAAATAACCACTAAGGGTGATGAGTATTTTATGCAAAAATTTCATTATTTATTCCTCGGGTTATTTGACAACAGTGACAGGTACATCTGCACTCATCACCAGGTTGCTGGTAGAGCTTCCAAATATACGTTTGGTAAAACCGCCGTCAGATGATCGCCCCACGATAATGTGGCTGGCGCCTTCTTCTGTCGACACTGTTTTTAGTGTATCTGCCACGTCACCGTGTCTTACTACACCCGTTGCTTTTATGCCGGTCGCCTTCAAACCTTCTAAAGCGGGATTGATGACGCGTTCCATAACGACGGAAATTTCTTCCTCACGTCGCTTGTGTCGTACTTCATTTTCTTCCGCTGTCTGGAACGAGTAGGGTGACCACTCGATAACGTATACAAGCGATAGCTGACAGTCTTTAATCAAACTGGCCATATGCTCCCCGTAAGCTAAAGCGCGCTCCCCCGATGCATGTCCGTCCATGCCAATAATTAATGTTTCAGTCATTTTAAACTCCCCTTTTTTTATAGTCCTTTTATTGAATTAATATCAGTCAAGGCCGATCAGACAGTTTTAAGTCCGAACCTGATGATCAATTCTAGGTGTTGATTACGTGCCTTGATAAATACATTATTAATCATAAGGACTAAGAATAGGAAATTTAATTAGTATTAAACGCAAATAAATGCTGGATTTAAAGGTATAACAAGGAAGAAAGGGTCAATAAGAAGGGTTTGGGGTCCTGGACAAGCAGAAAGTGAATAGCTGGTAATTGACTTTAGAACTTGGCTAGTCTAGTGAATCTTACTAAATCAGTTTGTTTCGAATGACTGAAGCGCCTTAAAAAGACTGCTGTGATTCGAGCTGATGGTGTTCGACCCGAGGATGCGGAAATCAGGATCGATCATGTCACTATCATTAGCGTTTCGATGCATCTCGATAGGCAAGATAGGCTCGCTGCGTCGCAATATGTCCAGCAATGTGTTTGGCATCGTGCCAGACACCCCAGATAAAAGACGAGGCGCGCCGCGATAGCCAGGGTAGTCCGAGGAAATAGATACCCGGCTCTGTCGTCGATACACCGCGCTGATGCTGTGGCTGACCTTTATCGTTGAAAGCGTCGACCTTCAACCAGCTATAGTCAGTCTTATATCCTGTGGCCCAAATGATTGCGCTCACGCCAGCCTTGATCAGGTCTAGCTCTTTAATAGGGTTGGTAACACAATCAGGGTCGGGAAGAATATTGCGTGCTTCAGGATCTTCTGGAAAGTCGAGACCGTTACGGGTTACGTAGGCGTCAGCCAAATCTAGAGACTCCAGATAATGTTCATCACCGCGTTTGATATTGTCTTTAAGATCCGAGTGGAAAGCCACTTCAGCATTGTTGAATGATTTTGTCAGGCCAACAAGTGTGATGCCCTGGTTAGCAAGACGCCGAAAGTCAATCGCCTGTCCACCATAAGCGCCACTGACGGCAATGGTGACATGCTCCATACCTGGTTTTATAGCGTCTGTATCCCATTCACCCAGCACGCCCAGCCACCAGACAAAATCACGGCCGCGATATACTCGTGGTGGTCGCCCGTGTGACCCTACTGATAAGTAAACTTGTTTGCCTGCCCGTTGTAACTCATCGGCAATTTGCACGCCAGACGACCCTGCGCCAACCACCAGTACAGCGCCTTCTGGTAATTGCTCTGGATTACGATAATCAGCAGAATGTATTTGTTTTATTCTGTCGTCATTCGGCGCAATTGGTGGAATAACAGGCACTTGAAAAGGACCTGTCGCCGCTACCACACGGTTCGCTTCAATCACTCCTCTGGAGGTTTCAACGGTGAATCCTGGGCTGTTAATATTAGCGGTCACCTTTGTTACCTCTACGCCAGTTCGGATGGGTGCATTAAACTTTTTGGCATAGTCATTGAAATAGTCCGCAACGCGTTCTTTTGTGGGGAAGGCATCGGGGTCAACATCACCATATTCCATATTAGGGAATCGGTCATGCCAGGCTGGGCCATTGGCAACGAGCGAATCCCATCGTCCGGTACGCCATTTTTCGGCGATACGATAACGCTCTAGGACTAGGTGAGGAACCCCAAGTTTGGTCAGGTGTTCACTCATGGCGACGCCTGCTTGACCAGCACCAACTACAAGGGTGTCAATTTTTTCAGTTGTCATTTCTGTATCCTATTTAAGTTGGACAATGTCTAAGACAGCGACAGTCAGATCAAATGCTTGATTAACGTTGGGTCGGGCGTTAAATCCAATAACCTTCCACCTTACGAGGAAATATTGTATTGGTAAAATATTATTAACTGAATAATTGCATCAATAAAAGTAATTTAAAAGCTGAGGATTGGGAGGTTAATGATGGTGTGAAGTTTAAATGATCATTTCTGAATGTTTTAAAAATAATAGGTTGTTTAGACTAGAAATTGAAGCGTCGCCATTTTTCAGTCAACCTATCTTAATGTGGAATGTTGGTCGATGGTGAAAGCGATAATCAATAAAAATAAATGACTAAACCAAAAATAACTATTTGAACCAACAAAGTGATACTCATACTATGCCTTGATCGGCTGCTGAAAAACTAATGTGAGTCCGCAAATTGATAATTCTGAGTAATCGCTATGACTGATTTCAATATTAATGTTTCAGATTCAATATATGGTGCCTCAAAGCCTGGCTCCCCTACCTCTGAAGCACCCTTTTATGGTGCGAGTACGTTTATGCGGCGGCCGTATCAAAGGGATCTAACAGGCATTGATATTGCAATTCTGGGCGTGCCATTTGATTTGGCAGTTTGCAATCGTCCGGGTACAAGATTTGGCCCACGAGCCATTAGACAGGCTAGTCGCGACATATCAAGTTGGAGTAAGCAGTATCCTTGGGGTTTTAACCCTTTTGATTATATCCGTGCTGTAGACTATGGGGATGTCATTTATCGATATGGAAACGCAGGAGAAATGGTCGAGCAAACTCAGGCTTGCGTTGCAGACATTCTTCGTCAGGGTGCACAAACGTTAAGCCTTGGCGGTGATCACTTTGTTGCGTTACCCATATTGCGAGAAATTGCTAAGGTTTACGGCCCTGTGTCTCTGGTCCATTTTGACGCACACACTGACACTGAAAGAAACGACAACCCATACGACCATGGTTGTATGTTTTATCGTGCGGTTGAAGAAGGTTTAATCGATCCAAATAGATCGGTTCAAATTGGAATAAGAACTGATTACGACAAAGAAAACGATCGGTTTTCAGTCGTCGACTCCTCAGAGGTTCATCGAATTGGAAATGAGGCTACTGTGGCAAAAATCAAGCAGGTGGTAAAAAACCACAAAGCATATTTGACCTTTGATATCGATGCACTCGACCCCGCATTTGCACCCGGTACGGGAACGCCTGTTCCAGGTGGTTTAACTTCAAATCAGGCGCTCGAAATCATGCGGGGATTAACGGGAATTGAATTTATTGGTATGGATATTGTGGAAGTCGCACCAGATTACGACCACAGTGAAATTACAGCATTGTTAGCAGCACAGTTGGCACTTGAATATATCTGCCTGCAGGCCTTTTCAAAAAAACCAGTTAGATAATAAAAGTATTGTAACACGTGCCTGTTTTGCCTTTGGAAATGGTTTTTTTAAGCCTCAACTGGTTTATAAAAACTGATCCAGTTAGGAAAAAAATACTAGTTTACATGTTCCAATGATCGGGGCAGACTATTTACTTTGAATTTTTGAGCCTCAGCGCGACTAGCAAACAGGAAGGTTTAAACCATGACGACTAACACTATACCGAAAGCAGTGACCCATAAACGTATTCGTATGTTTAACACCAAGGATACTTACCCCAATCAATCCCTCGATAACGATTTGTGTCAGGCGGTAGTGGCCGGCAACACGGTGTATGTCAGAGGGCAAATCGGCTCTGACTTTGATGGCAATTTGATCGGACTGGGTGATGCTGGTGCGCAGGCTGAACAGGCCATGAAAAACGTTCAACAATTACTCGAAGAAGCGGGCAGTGACCTCAGTCATATTGTTAAGACAACGACTTATATTACTGATCCAAGATATAGAGAGCCGGTTTATCAAGTGGTTGGGAAATGGCTGAAGGGTGTTTTTCCTATTTCCACTGGTATTGTTGTCGCTGGTCTGGGTCAACCAGAATGGTTGATGGAAATTGACGTTATTGCTGTTATACCAGACTAATTGTTTATTGTGCAATTTACACTGAAACAATTGACTTATTTTGTTGCTGCTGGCGAGGCAGGTAGCATTCTGAAGGCAGCTGAAAAGATTCATGTTTCGCAACCTTCAATCTCAAATGCAATAGCACACCTGGAAAACGTATTCAAACTTCAGTTGTTTATTCGGCGTCATGCACAGGGGATGAGTTTGACGACAGCGGGGGGGCAGATTATGGAACAGTCTAAACGGTTACTGAAAGATGCTAATGAACTAAAGAGTTTTGCCGGAAAATTATCGGATCAAATTTTTGGGTCGATCAATATAGGGTGCTTCACGGTCCTCGCACCGATCGTAACGCCTGAATTATGTCATGGGTTTATGCAGTCGTTTCCTGGTGTCGATGTCAATGTGAGTGAAGATAATCAGGCCGAGCTGTTGAGTAATCTTAAAATGGGATCGATCGATCTAGCGCTGACTTATGACCTTCAGCTGGATAGTGATATAAATTTCACCCCCTTGGCTGAACTGAAACCTTATGTATTGTTGCCCGAGAATCACCCGCTTTCGCAGAAGAAAGTGGTATCACTTTCACAGCTCGCAGAGGAGAAGTTTATTTTGCTCGACTTACCGTTGAGTGACGCCTACTTCATGTCATTATTCTTTTTGAATAATTTAAAGCCCATTATTCACGCTAGAACAAAACATATTAATGTGCAGCGAGGATTGGTCGCTAAAGGTTATGGTTACAGTCTTGCCAATGTGCGCCCTTTGAATAAAAAATCGCTCGATGGCAGTGGCCTTTCTTATGTGCCTTTATCAGGAGAAAATCAAAGTCTTACTTTGGGAATAGCGGTACTCAACAAAATCAGAAAGACGGTGGCAGTTGATAGTTTCAACCAATATTGTATTGAACAGATTAGTTCAAATCATATTCCAGGTATGGCCACGTTATGAAGTATCAGGAGTTAACTGTATGAGTAGAGATCCGCGTTATGACGTACTATTCGAACCCGTTAAGATTGGCCCATTAACAGCAAAGAATCGATTCTATCAGGTGCCACATTGCAATGGTGGTGGCTACCGTGATCCATCGGCAGTCGCTGAAATGCGTCGGGTTAAGTCTGAGGGTGGTTGGGGTGTAATATTTACCGAACATACCGAAGTGCACCCTAGCTCTGAACTTTCTCCCTTCATTGAATTACGCCTATGGGATGACGATGATATTCCGATGTTGGCAAAAATGTCAGATGCTATGCACGAGCACGGTGCTCTGGCTGGAATTGAATTAGCTTACTCTGGGATAGATGGCCCAAATTCATACTCCAGAGAGGTTCCACGAGCACCGACTGCGATGCCCATTCGCACCTTTACTAATGAACCGGTTAATGCTCGTGCGATGACGAAGAAGGACATTCGTGATGTGCGTCGTTGGCATCGTAATGCGTTCAAACGGGCGAAGGTCGCGGGATATGATCTCGTATGCCTGTATGCAGCACATGGCATGGGGATTATCGAACATTTCCTCTCTCCACTGACTAATCACCGCACCGATGAATATGGTGGCAGTCTTGAAAACCGGTCACGATTTATGCGAGAACTAATTGAAGAGGGTCATGACGCCATAGGAGAATCCTGTGCGATAGCATTGCGCCTGTCACTTGATTCAATGGTTGGCAACTTGGGTTTTAGCAATAGTGAAGTTCGAGACCTCATTGAAATGCATAGCGAATTACCCGATCTTTGGGATCTCGCACATGGCAGTTGGGAGGAATGCTCAGGGCCTTCGCGTTTTAAGGAGGAAGCTGCACAGCAAGATCTGGCCATGGGAATAAAATCTCTCACCTCGAAGCCGATAGTTGGGGTCGGGCGTTTTACCTCGCCTGATGTCATGGTCAAGCAAATCAATTCGGGCGTACTTGATTTTATCGGCTGCGCTCGACCATCGATAGCAGACCCCTTCCTGCCTAAAAAAATCGAAGAAGGACGCATTGAAGATATTCGAGAATGTATTGGGTGCAATATTTGTGTTAGCGGTGATATGACTAAGTCACTTTCACGCTGTACGCAAAATCCAACCTTTATGGAAGAGTGGCGAAAAGGCTGGCATCCGGAAGCCATGCAGACGAAAGGTCCAAGTGACTCGGTGTTAGTAGTGGGTGCCGGCCCTGCTGGATTGGAAGCCACTCGGGCACTCGGGTTACGCGGTTATCAGGTAGTACTTGCGGAAGCCAGCACAACCTTGGGCGGCCGAGTCGCAAAGGAGAGGCTATTGCCAGGCCTTTCAGCCTGGGGACGCGTGGCCGATTATCGAGAGTATCAAATCAGTCAGATGGAAAATGTTGATGTTTATCTGGATAACAAGCTGAGTGCTGACGACGTTCTCGAGTTTGGTTTCGAGCATGTCGTACTCGCGACTGGTTCAAGTTGGCGAAATGATGGTGTTGCCAGAGCGCATGTCAAACCAATGCCAAATGATTCGTCACTGTCCGTTTATACACCCGATGATTTAATGTCAGGCGAGCTGAAGCTACCAAAAGGGCAGGTGGTATTATTTGACGATGATCACTATTACATGGGTGGTGTGATCGCCGAATTATTGGCGAAAAACGGTGCTACAGTTACTCTGGTGACTCCTGCTGCTTACGTGTCAGAGTGGACTAACAATACGCTGGAGCAGGCAACGATACATCGCAAGCTTGTTGAGTTAGGTGTAGATATTGTATTGAATCGTTCTGTGGCAGAAATAGCAAATGGACAGGTTATAACGGAATGTACTTACTCTGGAAAGCGACAAAGCATAGAGGCATCTGCCGTCGCGATGGTGTGCTCTCGAGTGGGTAATGATGATTTGTGGAATGAATTAGTCGCCCGTGAGAGCGAATGGGCAGGCCATGGTGTTCAGTCGATTAAAATCATTGGTGACGCCGAGGCACCAGCGCCTATTGCTTGGGCTACTTATGCAGGCCATCGTTATGCGCGCGAACTGGATATGCCTGAAATTGGAGACGACTTGCCGTTTCGTCGTGAAGTCGCTCAATTGAAGTCTTAACGTTGTAGCTGGTTTTCTGAAAACTAGAAATTGGGCGGTGTGGCGGCCGTAACTACTTCGCATTCTTGTTCGTCAATGTTACGAAACCGGTGCGGAATTCTTGCGTCAAAATAGAATCCATCACCCGCTTCGAGCAGTTGAACTCTGTCCCCAATAGTGAGTTCCATACGACCACGAATGACGACACCAACTTCTTCACCGTTATGGGTTATTAAGCTTTCTCCCGTGTCACCACCGGAAGGGTAGTGTTCGTGAAGAAAACGAATTTTTCGGTTATTTCTGTCGGCACCAACCATGTGGAACGACATGCTGCCGTCCGACATTTCGACAAGCTCATCTTTTTTATAATAGAACTTTTCTTCGACTTCTTTTTTATCGGAAAAAAAATCGATTAAAGTCATTGGAAAACCACTTAATACTCGAGTTAACGAATCGACTGAAGGACTAACTTTATTGCTTTCGATGACGGATATAGCACTGTTCGGCACGCCAGCACGCCGACTGAGTTCGCGTTGGGATATCCCATTTTGCTTTCTCAATTTTTTTAGTCGTTCACCAACATTAATCGAAGTCATAATGGTTTGTTCACTGCCGAAAAAATTCTTTATTCATAAACCTTCGTAACCCTGTAATACATTCACGGCATTAATACCAATTTCTTCTACTGCATAACCCCCTTCCATAATGAAAAGGGTCGGGAGTTTCAACGCACCTATGGTGGCACCATAGCGTTTGAAGTCGTCACATTGTAATTTGAAAAAAGAAATTGGATCATGTTCAAAGGTATCAACGCCAAGTGAGATAACTAATGCATCTGGTGAGTAGTTCGAGATTTTCTTACAGGCTTGATCTAATGCTCCACCCCAGGTTTTGAAATTGGTATTGGGCCCCATTGGATAATTGAAATTGAAGCCTTCTCCGTCGCCAGCGCCCTTTTCATCGTCATACCCCAGAAAGTGAGGAAAGGCATCTATGGGATCACCATGCAACGATACAAACATCACATCTGACCGGTCATAGAAGATATCCTGTGTTCCATTGCCATGATGGAAATCAACGTCAAGTATAGCGACTCGACTCGCTCCCTGGTCGATAAATGCCTGTGTCGCGACGGCCGCATTGTTGATAAAGCAATAGCCTCCATACATGTCGCTAGACGCGTGGTGACCAGGTGGGCGACACAGCGCAAAGGCTTCTTTGGCACCATTTTTAATGGCCTCTTGTGCGGTCAATGCAACATTGGCACTGGCACGTGCTGCTTCCCAAGTGCCATTAGATATCGCGGTTTCACCAGCCAATGCGTAATAGCCTATTCGACCGTCAATATGGTTTGGAATTTTTTTCCGTGGCAGTGCTCTAGAACGCCAGACGTTCGGTATTGCCTCACCTTTATATCCTTGAGCAACCCAGTCACCCCAACAGCGCTCTAGAAAAGTGAGGAAAGCCGTATCGTGAATGCGGGTTATGGGATCAAGCCCAAATTCTTTTGGTACTATAATGGTGCCCATTTTTTCTGACTTCAATCGTTCCAGAATATACTCAGCTCGCGCTTGGCATTCAAAAGGGGTAACCAGTTCCCCCCCATAAAGTTCGGTTTTCGGATTTCGTAACTGATGTTTTTCGCTATAGACTGAAAGCATAACTCACCTTAAACTATTGTTTTTTAATATTCTTATCTAAATATGGATTTTTGGATCCAGTTGCCAATCAGGCCTTTCAAATGCTTGCTCATAGGCGAGTGCAGCTGTGAATACGCGTTGATCATCAAAAGTTCTGGCAACAATCTGAATGCCACTTGGCACACCATTGGGTGTCAATCCACTCGGCATTGATATGACCGGGCAGCGGCTCAACATGTTAAACGGGTAAGTCATTGACCAGTGTTCTTCGTCCAGTTGCTTAATTGCACCGTTAATACGGATGTCGCTGGCAGGCCAGGAAAACTCTGCAGGCACACCAGTGGTAGCCAGTGTCGGACAGATGAATACATCGTACTGATCCATCAATGGACCAAATTCATCGTACATTTTCACAGTGGTTTCGATAGAGTCTATAAAATCCTGCTGGGTTGAGCTTAGGGCGTTTTCCAGAAACCATCTGGAGTAGTCGGTTAAATCATCACGATTGGTTTCAAGTAAGCTGGCAATTGTTGAAGCCCAGCCATGTGCCCAGTAATGGTGAACGGCATCTATAATCGATTCGTCCCAGCCAATGTTGACTTCGACGACCGTGGCTTCTAATTGTCGAAAAACCTCGAGTGCCTGTTGTGTGTTTTTACGAACGCTGTCATCGACTTCAAAAAATCCTAGGTCCATCGAATAGGCTATCTTCCATCCTTTTAGGCTGTTGACTGGCTTGTGGTCAATTTTTACAGTTTCTCGTAACGATGCAATATCTTTGTTATGCGGGCCAGAGATAACGTTTTGCATCATTGCGGTATCTGCAACACTGCGAGCCATCGGGCCAGAGTGGCTGTAAAAATCTAGATTGAATATAGGTATTTCTGGATTTCGACCGTAGGGTGGTTTGTATCCAACGATGCCGCATTGAGCCGCCGGAATCCGGATCGACCCTCCAATATCAGTCCCAGTCGCTAGCGTCGTCGTGCCAGCCGCGAGTGATGCACCTGAACCACCGGATGAGCCGCCAGAGGTCATATCAAGATTCCACGGGTTACGGGTCACACCCCATAAGCGAGAATGGCAAGAGCCAAGCAGACAAAATTCTGGAGTGGTTGTTTTGGTATGACAGATCGTACCTGCATCCAGCAAACGATCAATAATGACGTCGCTGTCATCGTCGACTCGGTTCTGGTAAACCAGTGATGAGCTGGTGCGTCGCGTGCCTTTCAATTTGAACTCGTCTTTAACGGCGAGTGGTAAACCTTCGAGTGGTCTTTGTGTTCCTTTCTGATAACGATTTTCAGCTTGTTTAGCCTGTTCTAGCGCCTGCTCGAAGTAACTATCGGTATATGCATTGATATGGGGTTCGACAGTTTCTGAGCGCAAAATTATCGCTTGCATAAGTTCGACGGGTGATAGTGATTTATTTTTAAATGCTGTTAGTGCGTCAGTACCATTGAGGTATACAAGTTCATTCTCAGACACCGGTTTCTCCGAGTGAAAATAACAATGAATTATTGCACCCGAAATATCGGGTGCAATAATTTTTCATAACTTAACTACAAAAATTAGACAAAGTGCTTACTGTAAAAGTTTGGTCCAAACTCTGTCATATAACTTAATAGACTTACCACTACAGGTCTCACTAAAATGAACCGGAATGCTAGGATCCAGATTTATCTCAGGTGCTTTACCCAATTCAGGATCAATAAAAGCGGCGATAGCCATGCCATCTAAGGGTGATGCATAACGATTAAAGTTAGATATTGAGGCACCATTTTTAGCATCCATCATGAAGTTCATGAATTTTTCAGCATTGGCTTTATTAGGTGCATCTTTAGGAATTACGAGGCTATCAAACCAACCGATAATGCCTTCCTTCGGATGAACATACTTGAGCTGTGTCACGCCATCTCGAAGACGAGTTTTCATTGAGTAGCCATCCCACTGACTGCTCACAAGAACTTCGCCACTGGCTAGATTAGCGACCATTGTTTCAGAATTGTAAGTTTTTACATGTGGCTTTTGCTTAAGCAACAATGCCTGCACTTCTTTCATATCCTTAGGATTTTCGTTGCACTGTTCATGACCCAGGTACATTAGTGCTAACGGGATTACTTCATCCGGTGTTCTGAAAACCTGAATCTTGCCTGCGACGGAATCATTTGGTTCGAAAAATTCTTTCAGAGAATCACCGGGTCCATCATAGCCATCCATATTAATTGAAAACGACGTTGTTCCCATTTGATACGGAATAGAGTATTCCTGTTTAGGATCCCATGGAGGACTCTGCCAACGCTTGTCGACATTTTTATAGTTAGACATACCTTTGACATTGACTTTTTCAAGCATGCCTTCAGAGATCATAATGGTTACAAAATTTTGACTAGGTACCACAATATCGTAACCAGTAGCGCCAGACTTTAGCTTCGCCAGTAGAGTTTCGTTGGAATCATAGGTATCTAGGTTAATTTTAATACCTGTCTCCTGTTGGAACTGAGCCATCAGGTCATCCGGCGTGTAGTCGACCCAATTGTAAAAGTTGAGTTCTTCTGCGGCGAACGTCGCAGAACTAAACATGGCTACAGCAGCAATGATGCCAGCCTTCTTTTTCACATTAGTGAACATGATTATTACCCTCGTTTTGTTTTGATATAAACCAGTACGCTCCGACCAGCGTCAGCGATGTGAGAAACAGGACGGTCGATACTGCATTAATTTCAGGTGAAACACCTAAACGGATCATGCCGTATATATACAACGGCAAAGTTGTGGCGCCTGCTCCAGCGACCATCAACGAAATGATAAAGTCATCGATAGAAATAATGAATGCGAGAATCGCACCCGCGAAAATACCTGGTTTAAGCTGTGGCAAAATAATGTGCCATAAAACTTTTGCGTCATTCGCGTAGAGATCTCTTCCGGCTTCCTGCAATGTTGCGTCCATGCCAGCGAGACGCGCTCTAATCGGCATAAACGCAAATGGTATACAAAATACGATATGGGCAACGATGATGGATGTCAGGCCCAGCGGAAATTTGATTGCTGCAAAAAAACTCAGTGTTGCGACTGCTGTTGCTATCTCAGGAACTAGCAGCGGTAAGCTAATGATGCCAAGACATAAAGTCTGACCCTTAAATATTCCTTTGGATAAAATGAGCGCTGCCATGGTAGCGAACAAAGTCGCAAATACCGTTGCAAAGGCGCCGACAATTAGACTATTGATGATTGCGTTTTGAATGGCTTCGTTAGAAAAAGCTTTCACGTACCACTTGGTACTAAATTCAGTCCACACCTGAGCGATGCGATTGTCATTAAAGGAAAATGCGATTAATACTGCAATAGGACCATAGAGATACACAAAAAATATACAGGTCCACCATTTCAGCCAGGGGATTTTGCCTTTATTTGTGTTGGTGTTGGGTCGACCAATATTGCTCGCCATTTCTAATTCCCCAGATCGGCGCTTTTACGCGAAGCTTTGATGTAAAAGTACGAACCAATCGCCACTAACATCAGCAGTAACATTGTTAACGCACCACCAAAAGGCCAGTTTCGTGCAGAAGAGAATTGAAACTGAATCAAATTACTTAACATCATTTTCTTACCGCCACCCAATATTGAGGGGGAAATGAAGTCTCCCAGACTGAGCACAAATACCAAAATACAACCGGCTATAATACCTGGAGCACAAAGTGGCACTACAATGCGTCTGATGACAGTCCATCTGTCAGCATATAAATCATGAGCCGCTTCTACTAAGTTGAAGTCAAGTTTTTCGAGGCTGGCGTAAATAGGTAAAATCATTAATGGTATGTAGCTGTAAACTAGGCCGACCCCAATTGCCATATTGCCATACATCATTTCCAGCGATTCATCGATCAAACCCAACGCCAGCAACGGTTGTTCAATCATGCCGTCTTTGCCGAGGATTAAAATCCAGGAGTAAGCTCGAATCAATAAATTTGTCCAGAATGGGATAGTGACGAGTAGTAGTAAAATGTTTCGTCGCTCTGCTGGTTGTTGCACGATATACCAGGCCACTGGAAACCCGACCAAAAATGATATGGTGGTGCCAATGGCGGCGAGGACGACAGAGCGCCAGATAATTTGAAGGTACACGGGGTCAAAAATTAGAGTGTCATCTAGATCTCTATCGAAGAAAAGTTGTATCCAGGCATCAAGGCTAAAACCAGCTTCAACACCACCATAAGAGTCGGCCGGCTTGAATGAATAATAGCCCAATAAAACAATGGGTAGCACCATGAAAATGAAAATGGTGATGAGCGCCGGTGACAGTCCAAGCCACCTTCGCACGATAGGGTTGCTTGGCAGTTTAATTTCCATTATCGGCCGTTAATCTTCAAGCAATGTGGCGGCACCATTAGGCACGCTCATGCCAACAGATTCACCCACAGCTGGTAATTGCTGATCTAGATCAATATTCTGACAGCGAACTTCCAACTCGGTTGAATCATCTATTTTTACGGTGAGATACGTATCGGTACCCATATAAGTCGACCCGGTGACTGTCCCTTGAAGGGCACCATCGCCGCTGGTTACGAGACTAAATTTCTCCGGGCGTATAGCGAGAGTTACTTGATCGCCAATATTATGTTGTGATGTTTTATTGACTGAAAACTCAATATTATTATGAGCGCAAATGTACCGGTCATCATTTTCGGCACTTACTTTTGTATCGATTAAATTTACATCACCAATGAAGTTTGCTACGAATCGATTTCTTGGGCGTTCGTAGATCATCTTAGGTGCATCTAGCTGTTGTAATTCACCCTGGGACATGACGGCGACTCGATCGCTCATACTCATGGCTTCTTCCTGATCATGGGTCACAAAAACAAAAGTGATCCCAGTTTCTCTCTGAAGTCGTTTAAGTTCTATCCGCATTGCCTGTCGCAATTTCAAATCTAAGGCCGACAGTGGTTCGTCCAAAAGTAACACTTTAGGCTTCGGTGCTAATGCTCGAACGAGTGCAATTCTCTGTTGTTGACCACCCGATAGCTGGCTCGGCATACGGTCACCGAATTCTTCCATTTTAACGAGCGATAACATCTCCTTCACTACATTGGCTATTAGATCCTTGCTTTCGCCTTTCATTTTTAGACCAAAACCAATATTTTCGGCAATGGTCATGTGTGGAAAAAGTGAATAACTCTGAAATACTGTATTGACTGGCCGATCATTTGGGTCGAGCCCCTCGAGGTGATCACCATACAACAGGATAGCGCCATCGGTCGGTTGTTCGAATCCCGCAATAAGCCTTAACAAGGTTGTTTTTCCGCAACCAGAAGGGCCTAGTAGGGTAAAGAATTCATTGTCCTGAATTTCAAGACTGACATTATTTAGAGCGACAATTGGGGGATTGGCGGCGTAATGTTTAACGACGTTATTAGCTGAAATGGCAGGAATC
>CAXMOZ010000066.1:0-18538 GCA_964195315.1 uncultured Acidimicrobiia bacterium
CAGCGAAAATCGTTCCTGTTTCTATATTACTAACTAAAGGCTTTGGTGTTTTTCGCAGCGGTCGATATTGAATAGCTGAATCTACACAGGTAAATGTATTCGAGTATTGGGCATTACCGGAAGCATTGCCGGGCGCGTCCAAATTTTCCCCCAGGTGGTCTATGGATTGAATTAACAAAGCATCATCCCGCCCCCCATCGGTCGCTACTATCGAGAAACCAGGTGAAAGCAGGCATATTCCACTCACTCCTGACCAGGTGTTTGCGTGGGCAACGAGCTCGTCGTAACGTATCTGAGCTAATAGAACGGCTTCTTCTATGGAAGCGACATTCTCTGAATCAAGGAATATTCTATTTCGTCCTTTACTTCTAGATGGATAGCGTGCTGAAATATACAGTGAAGGTTGTTCAGGGTTAAACTGCCCAACTTCGACGTAATCTACAATCCTACTTTCCGACTTTTGAAGGCTATTAATAGTTTTATAAACGTTGTTACCTTGCGCGACCTTAACTTCGATTTTATCGTCAGTAAATTCTGAAGACATTTCACTTATAGCGTCGTAAGCGGCATGATCTGCGATGATTATTTTTGTACTACCCCCCCGGCAATCAAAGTAATAATAAATGCCGTAATGCTCCATTAACCGGGAAAGAAACTTCCAATTGCTTTCCCGGTATTGACATGTGAACGGTTTGTCAGGGTAATCCACAATAACATCAAGATCGAAGTGATCAGCCCCTATGTCTACGTAGCCGCTTTTCCAAATATCATCCGTTTCAGCTTGAATAATCGCCTTGACGTCTTCATCGACATAAATTTGGCTACTTATTGATTCCGACTCTTTCCAAACATGCGGAACAAGTGTGAAGTCATAATACCTGAACCCACTTTCTGTACGACCCGAAACCACCGTTTGCAAATAACCTTTAAATGTTTTTGTGTCCAGGCCATCATTCATTGTAAAGGTGGCGCTATTATCAATTAGAGCACTAAAAACATCGGGATCCGGTGAATTAGACTTAACCGTAACAGTAAAGATAAACAGCTCAGAGATCGCTTCCCGACCTGTAAAGCTAACTATCGTATAAGCTTCATCTTTAGAATCAACTCTGAATTCAAAATTAGGGATTGCCATTAATTACTCTCAAAATTTAATAATTATATTTGTCAAATACTAGTAAAAGTTGCTTCAACTAAAGTGTCTTAGGGGTAGCTGCCTATCGAACCGCTCAATGACAATAATCGCTTTTGATGATTACGAACACTAACACGTAGTTTTTTTTTGGTAAATGACATTACTGATTTGAGCTTTGGCTGCAGGCAAATCTAGATTTAACTTTTCTAGAAATTATAGCCATCCATGGCAAATCCAGAAATAACATTCAGAATACCGGTAAATCTAGATTTAACCACCATAATCTAGTTTTAGGTGAGTCCCTACGTTATTGCATTAAGATCCAGACTTGCTCATTGTCCGGGGCTATTCGAGCAACTGGATGGTGCATGCTGATCATACCTATCACAAGCATTCGATGCTGGTCGACACTCGGTTATCCAGTCGGCGCGGAGCAGGCGTTGAATTACGACTGCATGGTTGTGATCCGGATATAGCCGCTGCCAAAGCGCTTGAGCTGGGTTTCGTCGTGTTAGATGGCCCACGAGATCAGCCTGAGCATGGCTTACGGGAAGTCCATATTGTCGATGCCGATGGTTATGTGTGGGTGCCTGACCTTCCTCTTCTTTAGGGCTTTTTTATAGGTCCCCAATACTCTGATTAGCAGGGTTTTGTACCCAGCCTACGAAGCTGTTGATGCCGCCGTCTTCAGATAAATCCAGAATTCTAAAACCATGGGCAGAGCTGTCCATGGTGTGCGATATCCAAAAGTCTTCGGTGCCCGTTGGATCTGCGGATTTACTGTGAGTAATCTGTGCGAAAGTCGATGGTGTAGTATATTGGACAAGGTCGGCGTCGACTTCCTCAGCCGCTAAATGTGTATGCCCAGCGATTACTCCCTTTATTGAAGGTTGCTTTTTCAAGTAGGTGATAAATTTATCTTTATTATTCAGTCGGCAACCAAAAGAAGGGCAGCTGTTTATAGTGGGGTGATGCAAGGCTACCAATGCAGGTTTTTTTAATTCTGACCCCACATTTATTTCAAGCAGCACTTGTTCTTTTTCAGAAACGATCCCGTGATGCTCTTGCTTGATCGTTGAGTCTACAAAGTGTATCGACCAGCTATTGAGTTCCAGTATTGATTGATATTTTACTGAACCATTGGCTAGATATTGTTGCATTATTTCGGAGTCATCATGATTGCCTGGCAATACGTAGACTGGCATTTTGATGTTACAAAAAATAGACTTTAAGCGACGGTAAGATTTTGCATTGGCTGTTTGTACTAAATCACCACTAGCAATAATTAAAGAGGGACGGGGTGTTAGAGCGTTAATGGCGCCGAGTACCTGGCGTAAAGAATCTCCCGTATCAATACCCTGCAGTGTGTCACCGTCATTCTCAGTGAGATGAATGTCGGTTATTTGAGCAATGCGTAGTGTGTTTAGTTTCATCTCGAGTAGTGTCCAGATAAATTGAAATATTTGTTCGAGAGCGTTGATTAAATAGACAGTGTTTCCGCCGCCAACTGGCAAACGGAACCGTGCTTACTTTGGTTGTTGAGTATTTTGGCTCCATCATGGTTAACCATACCTCAATTAGAAGTGAGACTACAGTTGAAGTCAATTTCCATTGTTAAAAGAAACTTGTTAATGCCTTTGCAGTCTATCCATCTGATACGTTAAGGTATTTGCTTAATGTGAGGAAAAGTATTTACAATGAAGCGAAAGTTAGACCAGTTACCCAGAGTCGCAGTCATCATCGTAATGGCCTTTTTTCTAGGCGCCTGTGCGGGCTTCGAAAGCCGATACGCAAAACAATTGCCAGCCCAGCCCGGCACTGATATCTACATTAATATTACAGCCGACATTCCACTGAACAAGGCACGTATCTATAGCCAGAATGGGCAGATCATAGCCAAATCAGACATTGATAGAAATGACGTTTTTTGCAGTGTTTTGATGAATAGCCTTCAAAAACAAAATGGCCCAAAGCTGAGTATTTCGCCAGGTAAGTTCCTTGTCACCCAAGTTAAGCTCTCGAATGATGAAAATCATTTATCACGAACTTTTGCATTAAGAAAGTGGGTTTACGACCCACCAAGTAATGTTAACTATGAAACCGAATTGCGCTTACAGTCAGCTGCCCAGCCAGAAGTACGATCTTTAATTTGCGTTAGGAAAATTGATGGCTATGGAAATCATTATCCGAGGCTGACGGACTTTGAAAGTACTCTGGGCACATTAGTCCAGTTTAACTAGTGCTCATCCATAAATGGCTCGTCAATAGCAAAAAGTTATTATGACTATCGAAAGTCTATTGCTCTTTACTTCTATCGGCTTCATAGCAGCAATCACGCCAGGCCCTGCGATATTGTTGGTGTCTACGCACTGTATTAAGTATGGGCTACGTTATTCTATTGCTACTATTCTTGGCAACATCACTGGCTTGTTTATACTGTCGTTATTAGCGGTGTTGGGTTTGAGTACGGTGATTCTGTATTCCGAGGCTGTTTTTACCGCACTGAAGTTGGTCGGCGCTTGTTACCTTGTTTTTCTGGGTGTTAAGTTATGGCGTAATGGATTCTTGATTGCGAGTAATGCGGTGCTGAGCGATCAACAATTGGTGCAGTCTGATGCGAAACCAAAATGGTATCGTCTTTATACCCAGGGCATACTGATCGCGTTGAGTAACCCGAAAGCGATAGGTTTCACCACAGCATTATTTCCTCAGTTCATCGATACCAATATGCCTCTGGCACCGCAGTTTTTGATTCTAGTGTTCATCTTCATGAGCCTCTCGTTCTCGTGCTTACTAGGGTATGGTCTATTAGCCGTCAGAACCATGCAGCGGACAAGGAACTCTTGGATGCAGCGATTAGTTAGCAAATTATTCGGCACCGCGTTTATTGGATCGGGTGTTGCGCTGGCACTTATTAACCAGGACTAACTAAGAATGGCGACTCAGAAGTAAGGCGTCAGCGACTCGCGTGATGACGTAATTCTGAGCATTAACGCTTAAAACGTCCGGTAAAATCAAATATATCTTCTAGCTCTTTTAGGCGAGAACTGGTGTCTGACCATAGCGATTTTTCTAGCGCGGCTACTAACGATTCTATAATAAACAAAATCACCACGCCCGAGTCCCAGCCTGAGGGTGCTTCGATACGACTGGTGAAATAATGGGTGGCATGGCTTGTAATGGGTGATAGCCATTGGTCGGTAAATAGTACGATTTTCACATCTCGAGCACTCGCCAATTTAGCAAGCTCGAGCAAATCTGCCTCGTAACGACGTATATCAAAAATGATAAGCACATCGCCTGCGTTAACATTCAAAAGATGGTGCGGCCATAAGCTGGACGAAGTCGGCAGCATCTGTACATTTTTACGAATGACTTGTAGATGAGTTTGCAAATAATCAGCGAAAGCATGGGTAATTCGTCCACCGACAATGTGAACATCTCTTTGTTTTTCACTCAGTAAACTGACTACCTGGTCGAAAGATTCGTGATCAATTTGTTTTAGTGATTGCCGCAAATTAGTAGTCACAGCAGTCGCAAACTGTCCCAGTATATGTTCTGCTGGAACATCGCTTGCCCAGTGGTCGTGTTTCACCATTGGGTCAGACAAGGTTTGTTGGAGTTCGTCTCGAAGGGCCGTCTGGAAATCGGAAAACCCTTTAAAGCCGAGCTTTTTTGCGGTGCGCATTACCGTTGGTGTTGATACTTTAGCTGATTTTGCCAACTCAGTAATGGTTACCAGTCCAGCCATTGGGTAATTAGCTATTAGTGTATTTACTAGTTCCCTTTCTGCCGGTGTGAATTGATCAAATTGCTGCTTTATTTTCTCGGCTATTGTCACTCGTCCCCCTACGATTAGTCAGTTTCGTTATTGTTATGTAATAAAATTGACAATGCCAGTGTCAGCTGTAATAATTTTTACAGGATTAAGACAATTCGCATTATATAACCAAGTATTGCTCTTCAAGAATAACAGCTTATAGGACATCATGACCGAATTACCAGACACTTTGTTTTCTACCGAAGCAGCGCCTATTGTCGAAAATGCGTCAGGAAAGAGTGGTGTTGTTTTGATCTGTGAACATGCTGGGCAATTGTTGCCAGAGTCGCTGGGTAGCCTCGGGCTGGATGCTGAGGCAATGTCTAGCCATGTTGCCTGGGATATTGGCGCCGCTGGTTTGGCCTGTGCCTTGTCTAAACATCTGGATGCACCTTTAATAATGCAGCGTTACTCACGTTTAGTGTTTGACTGTAATAGGGTCATGGAAGCCCCAGATGCCATTGTAGAAGTAAGTGATGGTGTTGAAATCTCAGGTAATCAACAATTATCAGAATCAGAGCGAAAAGCACGTTTTGATCAAGTTTATACCCCATTCGAACTTGCGATTAAGCAAGTAATTGAGGATCGCCTGAAACAGGGGATAAGCCCTGCAATAGTGTCTATTCACAGTTTCACGCCTTTTTTCAAAGGCGAACAGCGCAGCCTTGATCTTGGCATTATTCACGATATATCAGATGCTAGTTTTGCAAATCATACCTTGAATTTAGCTCTTCAATCAGGTCAATACAGTGTCGCACTTAACCAGCCTTACGCAGCGTGGGACGGTGTTACTCATACACTAGAGATGCATGGAGTTCGCCGAAATTTATCCACTGTTATGTTTGAAGTTCGTAATGACTTGATCGGTGATACCCAAGGGCAAATGCAATGGGCGCAGCGACTTGGCAGTTTGATATCCGGCGCGCTTGAGATTGAAGCAGGAAATGTTAATGCTACGAATATTTAGCCAATACATTCGATTCGTCGAAGCCGTGAATTACAGAGTCGGTCGCTTTGTGATGTATGGTATTTTTTTAATGGTGGGCATCTTGCTGTGGTCATCGGTTTCGAAAACTTTCTTCCTGCCATCTCTCTGGACACTAGAAGCGGCCCAGTTTTCTATGGTGGCCTATTACATGCTGGGCGGTGCTTACTCACTGCAGCTTGGATCTAATGTGCGCATGGATTTGTTTTATTCGAATTGGTCGGATAAAAAGAAAGCGTGCTTTGATTCAGTCACGGTACTATTTTTAATGTTTTTTTTGGGCACCTTGTTATACGGCGGTATCGATAGCACTCAGTACGCGCTTCAATACAACGAACGCAGTAATACCGTTTGGCGTCCACTGATGTGGCCGATAAAAACCATTATGTGTACCGGAATTTTACTCATGCTACTGCAGGCATCCTGTGAACTTATTAAAGATATCGCGAAGATCCGCGGAGTAAAGCTGTAATGTCCTACGAAATGATAGCATTATTAATGTTCTCTTCGATGATGCTGATGATGTTCACTGGGCAGCGAGTATTTGGCGCGATTGGTTGTGTCGCTGCAATTGCCGCAATCACTTTATGGGGAACGGGTGGCTCAGATATTCCTTTTTCATCTGCCATGAAACTGATGAAGTGGTACCCACTGTTGACTCTACCTATGTTTATATTCATGGGTTATATATTGTCTGAATCGAAGATTGCGGATGATCTGTACAAAATGTTTCATGTCTGGATGGGCGGTGTCCATGGCGGACTAGCGATAGGTACTATTGGCCTGATGGTGTTGGTGTCAGCGATGAATGGTTTGTCAGTAGCGGGTATGGCGATTGGCGCGACTATCGCGTTACCCGAATTATTACGCCGGGGGTACGACAAACGTATGGTAACGGGGGTCGTCCAGGCTGGCTCGTCATTAGGTATTCTAGTGCCGCCTTCAGTCGTATTGGTGTTATACGCAATGATAGCCCGCCAGCCAGTCGGTCAATTATGGCTGGCGGGTGTTGTGCCTGGCTTGTTGATGGCAGCCCTTTTTGTTATTTACATTGTAGTCCGTTGTCGTCTGCAACCTGAGCTTGGGCCTATATTGCCGAAAGAAGAGCGCAATGTGCCGATGGCTGAAAAATTGCGTCTACTGAGTGCTGGACTGTTACCGATTTTGATATTTGCAGCAATGATGGTGCCTTTTGTTAAGGGTTGGACTAGTTTAGTTGAAAGCTCCGCGATAGGTGCGATGACGGCATTTATGGTGGCAGTTGTTAAAGGCCGAATGACACGTCAAGTATTCGAAACGTCGGTGCGGCAAACACTGGCGATCTCTTGTATGTTCATGTGGATTATTCTGGCTGCGCTCGGTTTTGGTGCAGTATTTGATGGTTTGGGTGCGGTAAAAGCAATTTCTCACCTATTCACGGATGAATTAGGAATGAGCCCATGGACTATTCTAATATTAATGCAATTGTCATTTATTTTGATGGGCACGTTTTTAGACGATACGGCAATGCTAGTCATCGTAGCACCACTTTATGTACCTTTGGTCGGTGTTCTGGGTTTTGACCTGATTTGGTACGGCATTCTATATACCATTACCACTCAGATTGCGTATATGACGCCACCTTTTGGTTATAACCTGTTTTTGATGCGCGCAATGGCACCGCCCGAAATTTCACTAAAGGATATTTACCGCTCGATCATTCCTTTTGTTCTCATAATGGTATTTGCGTTGGCACTGGTGATGGTGTTCCCGCAAATAGCATTATGGCTACCCCAGTCTATATATGCTCGTTAAGTTAACGCTGGTTAAGTTAATAAACGGCTAATAGAAGTTGTACTCAACCTATAACCAATGAACGGAGAAATCAATGTCTGAAGATCAGAAGAGCAAGAGAAGAGACTTTCTTAAAACAGCGGGAGCAGGATTAGCAGGTGCAGCCGTACTCGGTGCGCCAGCGGTTCATGCAGCAAGCAAAACCACCATTAAATGGCGTATGCAAACCTATGCTGGCGCGGCACTGGCAGAGCATGTCATCAAGCCTGCTATCGACTCTTTTAACAAAGTGGCTGGCAGTGATATGCAGATCGAACTGTTTTATGGTGACCAGTTAGTACCCACCGGTGAGCTTTTCCGCGCTATGCAAAAAGGCACTATCGATGCGGTTCAGTCGGATGACGATTCAATGGCGTCACCTACTGAAGTGACCGTTTTCGGTGGTTACTTTCCGTTTGGTAGTCGCTATTCGCTCGACGTACCTGTTTTGTTTAATCAATATGGACTAAATGAAATATGGGATGCTGAATATTCAAAAGTTGGTGTTAAACACTTGTCTGCAGGTGCCTGGGACCCTTGTCATTTCGCCACTAAGACGCCAATTAATAGCCTGGATGATTTGAAAGGTAAGCGTGTATTTACGTTTCCAACCGCTGGCCGTTTCCTTAGCCAGTTTGGCGTTGTTCCAGTAACGCTGCCCTGGGAAGATATCGAAGTTGCGCTACAAACTGGCGAGCTCGATGGTGTTGCCTGGTCAGGTATTACAGAAGACTATACTGTTGGTTGGGCTGATGTAACTGATTACTTTCTCACCAATAATATTTCGGGTGCCTGGGCAGGATCATTTTTTGCAAACATGGATCAATACAATAAATTACCGGATCGCCTAAAAGAACTGCTCACGTTAGCAATGGATAGTTCGCATTATTATCGTCAGTGGTGGTACTGGGGTGGCGAAGCTGCATTACGAGTGAACGGTACCAAGATGAAGTTAACCACTATTCCTGATGAAGAATGGGCAACTGTCGAAGCGGCAGGTGTTAAATTTTGGGACGAGATTGCTGCGGAATCTCCAGTAAAGGCTCAGGTAGTTGAGATATTCAAAAAGTATAATTCTGATATGCAAAAAGCGGGTCGTCCTTACCGGTACGGCTAAAGGTGATGACCTCGATACCTTTCAGGTATCGAGGTTTATTAAAAAGTTAGATAACAAATATTCAGTAAAAAACTTTATTAAAGACTTATAAAAGGTATTTCAATGATAGGCATGCTCACGTTAGATGAATTAAAACAAGAGGTCTCGTTAGGCAACATCGATACGGTCCTTGCATGCCAGGTTGATATGCAAGGACGATTGATGGGTAAACGTTTTCATGCGCAGTTCTTTGTCGACAGTGCCTGGGAGGAGACCCATTGTTGTAACTACTTACTAGCAACCGATATGGAGATGGAAACAGTCGAAGGCTATAAATCGACTAGTTGGGAAGCAGGTTACGGTGATTACGTCATGAAACCTGATTTGACGACCTTACGTCTCACGCCCTGGCTAGAGGGTACCGCTTTGGTATTGTGCGACATGCTAGATCATAAAACGCATCAACCCGTCCCTCATTCTCCACGGGCGATTTTACAAAAGCAAATTGCGCGTCTAGAAACACTCGGAATGAAGCCGCTAATGGCGAGTGAATTAGAATATTACTTGTTTAATGAAAGCTTCGAAGCGGCGCAGCAGAAAAGCTATCGCGACCTGAGTACTGCGAGTGCTTATAATGAGGATTACCATATATTGCAGACCACGAAAGAAGAAGACGTAACGCGAGCTATTCGCAATGGTCTATATGGTGCTGGTATTCCGGTTGAATGTTCAAAGGGTGAGGCTTCAGCTGGGCAAGGCGAAATCAATATTAAATATGATGAAGCATTGAAGATGGCAGATCGACATTCGATTACCAAAAACGCTTGTAAAGAAATTGCCTTTAGCAAGGAGCGGTCACTCACATTTATGGCTAAGTGGTCTTATGATCATGCCGGTAATTCGTCCCATGTACATCAATCCTTGTGGAGTATGGACGGCCAGGAGTCGTTGTTTTTTGACCCGGATAAACAATATGGCATGTCGGATCTGATGTGTCAGTACATGGCTGGATTACTCGCCCATGCCAGTGAGATTACTTATTTTCTGGCACCTTATATTAATTCATATAAACGTTTTGCCGAAGGCACTTTTGCGCCGACTAAAGCTATTTGGAGTCTGGATAATCGTACTGCTGGTTATCGCTTATGTGGTGATAATAGCAAGGGGATTCGGGTTGAATGCCGTGTTGGTGGTGGCGATTTAAACCCCTATTTAGCTTTCGCTGCATTACTCGCCGCAGGCATAGACGGCATCGAAAATAAAATGGAGCTTGAACCTGAATTTAAAGGCAATGCCTACGATGGTGACGATCTTCGCGAGATTCCTACTACGCTAAGGGCGGCTACTGTTGCTCTGGATGAATCGGTATTTTTACGTCAGGCAATGGGTGATGATGTGATTGATCATTATGTGCATGCTGCAAAGTATGAACAGTTTGAATATGATCGTCGTGTGACGGATTGGGAAGTCGCACGCGGTTTTGAACGGTCATAACCGAAGCGAAATTTATTTTAAAAAAACATTTAATTTAAGAATATAATTTTAAAGAGTATTAAAAATGGCAATTATTCAATGTATCTCTCCGGTTGATGGCCGTGTTTATGTCGAGCGCGAAACTGCATCTGCAACCGAAATCCAGACCGTTTTAACTGCTGCCGTAACAGCGCAAAAGCACTGGAAGAAACAATCAGTCGCGGAACGTCAAGCTTTGTGTACTAAAGCAGTCGATGCATTTGTCGCGCGAAAAAACGAAATTGGCGAAGAGCTAAGCTGGCAAATGGGTCGTCCCATATCGCAAGCACCAGGTGAAGTGGGCGGATTCGAAGAACGCGCGCGTTATATGATCTCAATTGCGGATACTGCATTGGCAGATATCAACCCCGGTGATAAAGAAGGCTTTAAGCGATATATCAAACGAGAAGCCCTCGGTGTAGTGTTTGTAATCGCGCCCTGGAATTTTCCCTACATGACTGCGGTCAACGCTATCATGCCAGCACTCCTCGCGGGTAACGCGGTGGTACTCAAGCACTCGGCTCAAACCCCTTTATGTGCAGAACGAATGCATCAGGCTTTTACTGAAGCAGGGCTGCCTGAAGGCGTATTCCAGTATTTACATTTGACCCACAGTGATACCGAAAAAGTCATACAAGCACCTGAGGTTAATTTCATCGCTTTCACCGGTTCAGTACCTGGTGGCGAGATGGTGGAACGTGCTAGTGTTGGTCGGTTCGTCGGTGCTGGGTTGGAGTTAGGGGGTAAAGATCCTGCCTATGTACGTAAAGATGCTAACTTGCAATATGCGATTGAAACAGTGACCGATGGTGCAATATTTAACTCGGGCCAGTCTTGTTGTGGTATTGAACGCGTGTATGTCGATGAAGCCATCTACGATGAGTTTGTCGCAGGCGTTGTGGCAATTTGCAATGGCTATAAACTCGGTCGGTCGGATGATACTACATCGAATCTGGGGCCGATGGTTAAAGCCAGTGCAGCTGACTTTGTCCGAGGCCAAATTGACGAAGCCGTTGCTGCTGGTGCGAAAGCATTAGTTGATCCAACATTGTTCGAAGCGGATGCAAAGGGCACGCCTTATTTGGCACCACAGGTATTGGTTGATGTAGATCATACTATGCGCGTAATGACCGAAGAAAGCTTTGGGCCAGTGATTGGCATTATGTCAGTGAGCAGCGATGATGAAGCGATACGTTTAATGAACGATAGCGAGTTTGGATTGACCGCAGCGGTATTTACTCAAGATCAAGAGGCCGCAATCAAGATTGGAGAGCAGATCGAAACCGGCACCTGGTTTATGAACCGATGTGATTATCTCGATCCGGCGTTGGCCTGGACTGGTGTCAAAAATTCTGGACGAGGCTGTACGCTGTCGTCGATTGGTTTTGAGAGTTTAACTCGACCTAAGTCGTTTCATTTGAAGCGGGTTTAGTGGTCTAAAGTTACCAAAATATTAGAGACGAAATGAATATGAACGCAAACTGGAACTACCCTACGGCTATGCGCACTGGCGCTGGCCGAATAAAAGAACTCGCTGCCGCCTGTACCGAAATGGGCATGAAAGCACCTTTACTAATTACCGACCCTGGTCTTGCTGGTTTGCCTATGGTGAGTGATATTGTTACCGACTGCCAGCAAGCCGGTTTAGCGATTGCCGTATTCAGCGATATCAAACCTAACCCAACGGGCACAAATGTCGAGAATGGCATTGCGGCTTACCGAGCCGGTAATCACGATGGAGTGATCGCATTCGGTGGTGGTAGTGGCCTCGACGCAGCTAAAGCAGTTGCTGTGGCAGCGAATCAAACCTGCTCATTGTGGGACCTGGAAGATGTTGGTGATAACTGGCTGAATGCTGACCCAGACAAAATTCCGCCTATCATTGGTGTACCAACCACATCAGGTACTGGTTCAGAAGTAGGTCGCGCATCGGTTATTATTAACGAAACAGAACATAAGAAAGCGATTATTTTCCACCCCAAAATGTTGCCAGGCCTGGTTATTCTTGACCCCGAACTGACCATTGGCTTACCTGCCGGATTGACCGCTGCGACTGGTATGGACGCACTGTCGCATAATCTCGAGGCATTCTGTTCTCCAGGTTATCACCCAATGGCTGAAGGTATCGCAATTGAAGGCATTCGATTAATTAAGGAATTTCTACCGACAGCAGTTGCTGATGGTTCTAACATCGAGGCTCGTACTCAAATGATCGTTGCCTCGGCGATGGGTGCTACGGCTTTCCAACGTGGGCTGGGTGCAATGCATGCATTGGCTCATCCACTGGGTGCTACTTATGATGCGCATCACGGCATGCTTAACGCAATCTTGATGCCTTATGTGTTGAAGGCAAATCAAAGTGTCATAGACGAACGGATTTCACGTCTAGCGCGTTATCTTGATCTCGACCCTAGTTTTGATGCGTTCATGAACTGGATTTTGGGGCTGCGCAAAGAGGTCGGAATTCATCATCAATTATCAGCCATTATTGCCGACGATTCTCGTTTGTCAGAAATAGGTGAAATGGCAGTACTCGATGGTGCTGCGGGTACTAACCCAATTTTGTTCGATGCACAGACATACACCAAAATAGTCAGCAATGCCTTTCATGGGGTACTGTAAGGCTTGTCTATAAAGTATGCCTATTAAAAGCCGCCGATTCATCCAGTGTGATGTTTTTAGCCCGATACCCACTCAGGGTAACGGGCTAGCGGTTATCGTTGAAGCCGAAGGCCTGTCGGATAGTCAGCTGCAAACCTTTGCCGCCTGGACCAATCTTGCGGAAACAACCTTCCTGTTACCGCCAACAGATATAAACACCGATTATAAATTGCGCATTTTTAGCCCTGGCCGCGAAATGTTATTCGCGGGGCATCCGACACTTGGTAGTTGCGCGGCCTGGTTGCATTGTGGTGGTGTGCCAAAGCAAGCGGGTTTGGTTAGGCAGGAATGTGGGGTTGGCATCGTTGATATTGATATCAGTGCCAGGCCTTTTGCTTTTGTTGCACCACCGACAAAGATTGAGCGGTTGCCGGAACAGCGGTTGTTGGCCATCACCGACGCACTCTCAATTTCAGCCAGTGCCATATTGAACAGCGCTCAGCTTGATAACGGGCCGGTCTGGCAAGTAATACAATTAAAAACAGCAGAACAGGTGCTGGCGCTAGATTCTTCTCAGGTCAAATGGCCTAAGTTCACACCGGTCGGGTTGATCGGTGCTCATTCCACCGAGCATGAATGTGATTTCGAAGTACGTATGTTCGCGCCATCTAGTGGTATGAGCGAAGACCCGATCACCGGATCACTTAATGCTGCACTCGCGCACTGGATGCAAACGAATGGGCAGTTAGAAAGGCCCATTACTGTTGGTCAGGGTACTAACATCAATCGTCATGGACGAGTGTTAATCAAACCCGATGGAAATCAGGTCTTGATTGGTGGCGATACGCATATCCTCATCGATGGGCAGGTCTCCCTTTAATAGCTAAAACTGCATTTCTTGGCCCCAGTAATATGGCCATGGTATGGCCGGCTGATTGCTGAATGCAGGTCATCATCTAACGGTTTATAACCGAACCCGCGAAAAGGCAGAGCCATTAATCAACAAGTGACCTGTATTTGCCGAAACACCTAAACCGGCGGCGAACAATGTCGATGCTATTTTTGCAATGGTGAGTGATGATCTAGCATTACGAGCTATATGGGCTGGCGACGAAGGTGCGCTGAATGCAAATCTGTCTCAAAAGGCGTTAGTGATTGAATGTTCAACATTGTCAGTGCGATGGGTGAACGAGCTCAACCCTTCTTTACACCAATTTCAAATGGACAAATTCACTTTGGCGAGGTCGGTTCTGGAACCGCTTATACATTGATGGTGAACTGGGTGGGTAACGTTCAAATGGCAGCAACCGTAGAAGGAAAACAACAATAAAATATTCTGTTTAATGCATCGCTGCGATTTAAAAATAGTTTGTATGGCTTAGCGCTAGTTAAGGAGCAGGTTCAGAACGCACCATTTGGAAATCTGGCAGCAGAGTTTTCCCAGGTATTGGTTGATGATGGATTTGGTGAAAGCTCTGAGAATCAGTTAATTGATGTACTGCGTGACTGGATAAATGAAGCTAGCTGGTCAAAAAACTGATCAAAGAAGTTGATTAAGCTAGTTGATTGAGTATAGAGCCCACATCGTTAGCATTGGTAACGTTATTAAACGCTTGCGTAGTTGAGTTTTTTTCGCTTTCAGGTATTTCAGTCTCGTTCTTTGTTTGGGTTTTAGTCGAAGCTTCAGTTTCAGATATCGCCTCTTCATCACTGCTCACTGCACCAGGCGTTTCCGCGCTTTCAGTCGCTATTTCGGCTCTAGCCTGTGTGGCCGTTTGTGTTGCCTGTGCAGCGACCTGTCTATCTTGCGCTGATGGGTTAGCGGGTGCTAGCGCCGCACGCTTAATTTGCTCTGCTGCCTGAAGTCTGGATTGGGCATCACCACTGGATAGTGCTGAAATTGGAACCTCTCCACTGACTGCATAGCTAACGCCGTTGGGTCCACGTTGGTAGGTAAGGCTGACAGCACCGGTATATTGCCCACCGACAGACGCATGTGCTTGTTCGTGAGCGCGAACTTCACGGTCTCTCGCAGACAACTCTCGTATGATTGCTTGTTCTTGTTGTGATTTTTCCTGGCTTTGCTGATCCTGTTCGGGTTGGTTCTGATTTGAGCTAGCGCTAACATTGTTTTCCGGGGCTTTGCTATCAGGACTGGCCTTGTTAGCGCTAGTCTCCGAAGTTTCTTCAACAGCGCTGAAAATATCTTGTTTGGTATCAGTATCTTCCAGGCCGGTTGCCTGTTTAGCAATCGGATTCACGATCAGAGTCGCGTTTGAAATGGTTGAAAGAGAGGGCCCGATGTTATTCATTTTATTTAACCAGTGTTAATCAATAATTCGATCACAAAACTGTGGCAATTAATCAGAGTGGTGCAATTATAGTCTAGTATGGCTAAAACATAGGAAAGTAGTGTCGAGATACTGTGGAACTTTGTTTCGAGTTTTTATTCAAATATTCGCTACTAGTTAAGGGGAAGGTTAGATCTATGAAAAACAAACTATTCGTCACAATTGCAGCTATTGGATTTTTAGCTGGCTCACATTCAATTTATGCACAGGAAACTGTCAATATCACCACAACTTCAGTGGCCGATAATATTTATATGTTAAATGGCAAGGGCGGCAATATTGGATTATTTGTTGGTGATGATGGTAGTTTTATGATTGACGATCAATTTGCACCGTTGACTGAAAAAATACTCGAAGCTATCAAGGCTGTTGGTGGTGATACACCTAAGTATTTAATTAATACTCACTTTCATGGTGATCATACCGGTGGCAACGAAAACCTTGGAAACAAGGGTACCTTGATCGTCTCACATGATAACGTGCGACAACGCCTTGTCGATGGTTCGTTTATCAAAGCCTTTGGTATGAAATCACCTCCGGCCAATAAGGCTGCACTGCCTGTCATGACGTTTTCCGAGACTATGTATTTTCATATCAATGGAGAGTCTGTCAAGGCAATCCATGTCCCGAATGCGCATACCGATGGTGACAGCATTATCCATTTTAGAGAGGCCAATGTTGTGCACGCAGGGGATGTGTTCTTTAACGGAATTTACCCTTTTATTGATGTCGCTCATGGTGGGAGTTTAAAAGGAACGATTAAGGCTGCCGATGTGATTCTAGCCATCACCGATGCCAACAGCAAAATTATACCTGGCCATGGCCCTCTGGCGGACAAGTCGCAATTACAAGCCTATCGGGATATGTTGCAGACCGCTTATATTCGGCTAGTGACACTAAAGAATCAGGGTGTTTCGGCCGAGGACGCAGTGTCTAAAAAACCACTCGCTGATCTAGAAGCGAAGTGGGGTAAGGGCATTTTTACCGGAGATAAGTGGATCGGAATTGTATATTCAGGTGTTAACTAAACGACTTACTGCATAGCAAATCTAGCAGCATAACCTGATGACCGGTTCCACTGAAAATTGAACAATGAGGTGACCGGTGACGTCGACTACTTCGTCGATGAATTACAAATCTTCCACATTGTTGCTTATCATTGTTTTCGATGATGGTTGATTGGTATCAAGGCCACAGAGTGTTAATTCGGCTGAATTTCAAACCCATGCCGATAGTTGTTAATAACCTTATTAACCGTAAATATAAAGTGTAGCTCTAGAAATAGCTATATCATATGGCCTTTACTACTGTTTCTAGGTATATGGTGAGGAAGGCCCAGTATGCGTGTAAATATATAGGCAATTCTCTAAGTTGTACAAGAGCTACTATTTTTTAAAAAAGCGAGCTCCGTAAGCTGTTTCTATTATTTCTCACAAGTGTGCTAAGTAATTTTTTTAGTTGGGTGTGGATATAATTTACTTAGTTTTACATTCTATAGATATATAGCGAGGTTAGTAGGGTTGGAAGAATTTGATGTAATTGTGCTTGGTGCTGGTGCAGCAGGTCTGATGAGTGCAATAACAGCGGGGCAGCTCGGTAGAAAAGTATTGGTTCTTGATAGAAGCAATAAAATTGGGAAAAAAATATTAATGTCTGGTGGTGGGCGCTGTAATTTCACTAACTATAATATTGACCCAGATAATTTCATCTGTAGTAATCAGCATTTTGTGAAATCTGCAATTCACCAGTTTACCCAGTGGGATTTCATTTCTTTAGTGGAGCAATATAAAATACCTTATCATGAACGTGATCATGGTCAATTGTTCTGTGATAACTCAGCTAAAGAAATTTTGAATATGCTGAAATCAATGTCCGAAAAAGCAAACGTTGATATTCGAGTTAAGTGTGAATGTGAAACAGTAAGCTTTAACGAAAAGTATTATATTAATACTAATATAGGGAAGTTCAAATCAACGTCTTTAGTAGTTGCTACGGGTGGACTTTCTATTCCATCCTTGGGAGCCTCAGGTTTCGGATATGATGTTGCTCGCCATTTCGATCTCGACGTGACTCCTGTCCGTGCTGGCCTTGTGCCCCTAGCCTTTAGTGATTGGTTTAAAAGCTTCACAGAATCTATGTCTGGTATAGCAATAGACGCTCTTGTTACCGCTGAAAATCGAAGTTTTAGCGAAAATATTCTTTTTACTCATAGAGGTTTAAGTGGGCCTGCAATACTGCAGATATCAAATTACTGGCGCCAAGGAGAAACACTATCTATTAATCTGTTGCCTAATCAAGACGCTAATCTCTGGCTTCTCGATATGAAACAACGCCATGTAAAACAGACATTGAAAAAAATTTTGGCAAACGAGTTACCGAATAAATTAGTCAATATGATTGGCGAGAAATTTTGGCCTACAGAATCAACACAGTCTTTGGAGGGAATATCAGACATAAAGATATCAATGATTGCAGAAAAGTTAAACCAGTTTACTGTCAAGCCATCAGGGACTGAAGGGTACAGGACGGCAGAGGTTACTATTGGTGGGGTCAATACGAAATCCGTTTCATCTAAAACCATGGAATGTAAAACACAACCGGGGTTATTTTTTGTTGGTGAAGTTCTGGATGTAACAGGGCACTTAGGTGGATATAACTTTCAGTGGGCCTGGTCATCAGGTTATGTTTCAGGTCTTTACTGTTAATATTGTGTAGAAATATAATAGTTTATGCTTAATCGTAAGCTATATCCAAGCCAGAGGCGCGCGATCCAAACTAGGATTTTTTGGTCTTTAAGTTAGATTTATCATGAAAGAAACGAGTTTTGTAAAAGTTAATCCGTGATTTACATGTGCCGGTTATATTGCCATGATTCAGGATTCAAATATCTGCTTTACCTGTTCGCTGGGTTGTCGAAGCCTTCACTTAGAAGGCGCTGGGGCGCAACCTAATTTAGATGTTCGAAGCTAAAACTAGATTGGAAACGCCCCATTTTTAAACTTACCAAGTAATCGCAATTTTTTTATTTGGAATTTTTCTATGGAGGGAATGATTTTTCGGAAAAGGTAATATTAGATTTACATACCTCTGCTCTCAGTGTTTCATTTTCGCCTTTGCTTCGCGGCGCCGAGCGTGCAGTACCCCTTCGGTGTAACCGTTAGCCACAGCTCTGCCTTTGAAAACTAAATCGAGCGCGGCCTGAAAAGCGATGTTGTTGTCAAAGTCG
>CAXMOZ010000067.1:0-1986 GCA_964195315.1 uncultured Acidimicrobiia bacterium
ACATTGCCAGAAAAATGGCGCGAATTCCGCAACACAGTAACCGACAACTTTCGCATCATATCACTGGATCAATACAAACTCATCTGAAAACAGAAAAATCAGGTCAATTCAGGCGTACGAGTATATTGTTATTATTATCTCAATGGTCTGCGGCTTGCGCTTGGTTGGGGACCAGCTCCAATCCTTGCTTTGCACAATTCCATTTTGTACATACAGCCAAGAAAGCTTAGTCAGAAAATTCCTGACAGTTTGCCGTGCAGGAGCCACTAAGCTGGGTATAACGAACATTAAAATATGGGTATGTCGAGTCTTTGGAGGGGGTTTATGTGAATCTGAAAGATTAACAGTAAGTTAATGGATCGTTGTGGCATATATGCAACTAATATCGAGTGATATTGGCTAACTCATTAAAAGTTTAACTAAATCAATCTAATAACCAGAGGTTACTTGCTAGGGATATCGTTCAATCTAATCGATGTTTTATTCATACTTATTCGGCTTTGGGTTAGTATCAATTTACACTAACCTTGCACCAACCTGCTCCATGACTGGTTGCGTTGTTATTGCTCGATAAGCAACGTTACATTCCCCCTCGTACCAGTGCGCAATCTGCACCACCGCGATCTTTCTTTAAGCTCATTGCAAAGGTTCGATTTTAAATGGTCGCAATTTTTCGCGTGATTGTCAGGAATGGGCCAAACTTAGAATATAATTGATTTCATTCGCATGTCCGCTTTCGAACGTATTTTTACAGTTGCAGTAATGGTGCTTTGTCCGGAGGGTGTGTGAAAACTTTACAATATTCGCCCAATTTATGGTATGATCTTCCTATTCGATGCGGAGGTTTTTATGGGTCAATTTATCGAAGGTTTGGATCGACATCAGGTGAATTTGTTGCCAGAAAGTCTGGATGATTATGTCGACGTGAACAATCCAGTTAGGGCGATTGATGCATTTTTGGAAATGCTTGATCTTGCAGTACTTGGTTTCAATTCAGAACCTGCTGTTACTGGGCGGCCAGGTTATCACCCAAGGCTGATGCTACGAATTTATCTCTATGGATATTTGAACCAAATCCAGTCGTCGCGTCGGTTGGAACGTGAATGTGGTCGCAATCTTGAACTGATCTGGCTGACAGGTCGTTTGAAGCCTGACTTCAAAACGATTGCCGACTTTCGGAAAGATAACGGCCCGGCCATTCGTAACGTCTGTCAGCAGTTTGTAGCCCTATGTCGTGATATCAAACTACTGGATAGTAATATCGTCGCCATTGATGGGAGCCGGTTCAAGGCGATGAATTCGAAGGCGAAGAGCTTCACGCTTGGAAAACTTAAGCAGAAACTTGGCGAGATAGATAAGGCTATTGAGCGCTATTTAGTGGAACTAGACAGAGCCGATGAAGCTATGACCAAAACCGGTTCAACCGTTCCCAATTCGCAGATTGTCCGTACGAGTAGAAAGTTGGCACATCTGCAAATGGAATCTGAGCGTTATAGATCAGTCGAAGAACGCATGGATGCCACAGGCGAAACTCAGGTATCATTGAGCGATCCAGACGCAAGGGCCATGGCCACGACGGCCCGAATGCCACGTATTGTAGGGTATAATGTTCAAACAGCAGTTGAGGCAAAACATCATCTCATTGTCGCCCACGAAGTGACCACCCTGGGCCATGACCGTGATGCTTTATCTATGATGGCAGTAGCAGCACGCGATGCCATGGAAACGGATGAAATCGAAGCCATTGCCGATAAGGGCTACTATAAGGGCGAAGAGATATTGGCTTGCGAAGTTGCTGGCATTGCTGCCACCGTTGCCAAACCTTTGACCTCCGGCGCAGCAGCAAGGGGCCGATTTGATAGGGCAGACTTTGCTTATAATACCGACAAGGATGTTTATGTTTGTCCTGCTGGTGAACATCTGATCTATCGCTCAACCAGCGAGTTGGATGGTAAAATGCAACGTTTATATTACACCAGTTTCTGT
>CAXMOZ010000068.1:0-120071 GCA_964195315.1 uncultured Acidimicrobiia bacterium
CTCATCAATTAATATTGAATCAACTTCATCCACTATTGCGAAATTGAGATCACGTTGAACTCGGTCTTCCAACGTAAAGCTCAGATTGTCGTGCATATAATCAAAACCGAACTGATTATTGGTGCCATAGGTGATATCTGATTGATAGGCTAAACGTTTAGCATCGTAATCCATTTCGCTCAAAACTACGCCAACACTGAGCCCGAGGAAACCGTACAACCGTCCCATCCAGGCTGAATCACGTTCTGCAAGATAATCATTCACGGTAACAATATGGACACCCTTACCACTCAGTGCATTCAAGTAGGCAGCGAGTGTTGCAACCAGTGTTTTACCTTCACCAGTGCGCATTTCGGTAATCTGATTTTGGTTCAAAATCATCGCACCAACACATTGAACATCGTAATGGCGCATGCCTAGAACGCGTGAGGAAGCCTCTCGACAAACTGCAAAAGCTTCTTCGAGCAATTGATCAAGGGTTTCGCCGGCTTCAATTCTGTGCCTGAACTCGACTGTTTTTTGGGTTAATTGTTCATCATCTAACGCCTTTATATCAGCTTCTAACTGATTTATCTTATTAACACGTTGATTCAGATTTTTAATGGTTCGGTCATTGCGACTACCGAAAACTTTTCTTGATAATTTAGACAGCATCAGACGGGCAGATTCTATGTTCGGGGTTAACTTAGGTAGAGGCTATTTTAAAAATAGCAAGCTTGGTTGTGTTGTATCACTTTGCGTGCAATATTAATTCGATGCTTTTATAAACTTCACGGGATTAACTTGCTTGCCATTCTTTAACACTTCGAAATGAACATGTGGCCCTGTCGAGCGACCAGAAGAACCTATTTCAGCGATTCTAAAACCTTTCTCAACGGTGTCGCCAACCGACACCAAAATTTTTGAATTATGTGCATATCGAGTAGTAAAACCATTGCCGTGCGCGATATCGATAACATGGCCATAGCCATAACGTTTACCGGCATAGGTAATAACACCTTTCGCTACTGCAATAACCTCTCCTCCCATTTTTCCAGCGAAATCAATGCCCTTATGCATTTCTTTTCGACCACTAATAGGGTGCGTTCTCATACCATAATAAGAAGAAAGCCATCCTTTTAAAATCGGCCGACCACTGGGTTGAACATCTCGTTGTAAGTTTTTGTTCATGACGATATCTTCGAGCACTTCGAGTTGACTCTCTTGATTATCAAGATCAAGACCTAACTGTCTAATCGCGAGAGATAACTCCGACGTTTGCAATGAGTTTTGGTCGATGGAATCTTCAGGTCCACCAACTGCTGGGGTACTGTCAAAATCAAATTCGTCATCATCAATACTAGCCATATTTGTCAGCTTTCGACCAAGTGCATCGAGTCGCATTACGTGCGCTTGTAAAAGACCTAGTCTGGACGACATTGCATCTACGTTGGCTTCTGACTCTTGGGCTAAATTATTAAGCTCTACCTTGTGTTGATGTATGCTCTTCTTCCAATCATCAATCAAAGCCTGATTATTCTGAGGCGGGTTTAGGCTATACCCCCAATATACGCTGCCCGATAACATGCCTAAAACAACAAATACTGACAACAATAGATGGAATGGTTTAGCCAAGTTAAGGCTAAACATCGTACCCCTTTTAGATGACAGAAAAAGAATATTCACAACGAATCCTAGATGGCTTCGACAGGCTGTGCATATGAAATGGGTGCGGTGGAGGCATCATCAAACGTGACTTCTTCCCAGGCGTCTTTATCCTCCAACAAAGTGAGCAATAACTTATTATTGAGTGCATGTCCTGACTTGTATCCTGAAAAAGCCCCAATTAAGCTATGACCCAGCAAATAAAGATCGCCGATTGAATCGAGAATCTTATGCTTTACAAATTCGTTATCATATCTTAAGCCATCTTCGTTGAGGACGCGGTAGTCATCCAAAACAATCGCATTATCCTGGCTGCCGCCAAGTGCTAAATTATTGGAACGCAAATACTCGATATCCTTCTGGAATCCAAACGTACGAGCTCTGCTAACCTCTTTAACAAAAGACGTGGTTGAGAAGTTAATGCTACAGGTTTGCTTTTGGTGGGTAAACAATGGATGGTCGAAGTCAATTTCAAAACTGACCTTAAATCCATTAAACGGATTGAACTCAACCCATTTATCTCCATCTTCGACTCGAACCGTTTTCTTAATGCGGATGAAGCGTTTGGCTGTATTTTGCTCGACAATACCAGCCGATTGGATCAGAAACACAAATGGCCCTGCACTTCCATCCATTATGGGCACTTCATCAGCACTTAAGTCGATATAGGCGTTATCGATTCCGAGACCGGCAATCGCAGACAAAAGATGCTCGACCGTAGAAATTCGAACACCATTTTCGACAAGAGTTGTTGATAAGTTGGTATCGCCTACTTTTTCAGGGCGGGCTAAAATTTCGACTGGCTCGTCAAGATCGACGCGTCGAAATCTAATGCCTGAATCAATAGCAGCGGGACGAAGCGTTAAATATACTTTTTTCCCTGTATGTAATCCGACACCCATCGCGCGAATAACATTCTTTAAGGTACGTTGTTTGATCAAGGCGAGTCCCAAATTGATAGGCGGTTAATTAATTTTTTCCAGCAGGTTTAATCCACCCTGCCTGTTATCTGATGATAATGACCGAATAGCTCTAAAAAATCAATCTAAATCAGGCCCTAGCGGCATTATGTGCATAATTCAAGGACTTCGTTTTAACTTAAAACTTCACTTAAATAATACACTTTTAGTTCCCTGCTAGTGCGGATGATTTTGGCGGATTTTCACTTTTTGCAAATCAAGTATATAACCATGTAACAAATCTTCTGCTTCCCGATGAATCTGATTAAATCGGCAACGGCAAAAGTCGTCTTGCTTAATCATTACCTCTAACGTCACCGGAAAAATAATATCTTCACTCGGCAGGCGCACTGTTGCGGCCACTACGTTACCCACAGACAAGTGCTGGGTTCTGATACAAACACCTGTCCCACTAATATTAACTACTTTAAAGGCATGACCTTTTATGGTGACCAGAATCGGCTTTGCCGCATCAGGTGCCATTCGAAAGGCCTGGCGATGATCTTCGGCTTTGCCGTCGAAACCAAGGTTAGCCGTTTTTTTCTTTTTCCAGAACAAACTCAACTCTCCTATTTCTAGCACGATTCTCCGCAGTATCGTTATCAACTAGTGGAAAAAAATCGGCATACCCAGTTGCCGTCATTCTTTCTGGGTCAAGCCCCAGGCCGATGAAAAAGCGCAACACGGTAGTTGCCCGTATAGCAGAAAGCTCCCAATTAGAGGGGAACTGCGTCGTTTCGATATCACGATTATCGGTGTGCCCGCGAATCGCGATTTTATAATCCGCATACTGCCTAAACAGTTGGCCTAAATTATCGAAGATAACTCTAGCACTATCTTTCAACTCGGCCTTACCCGATTGAAATAGGAAGCGGCCGTCAATTTGCAATGTGATTTTATCCGCATTAAAGGCCAGGTCGACACTATCAGATAAATCCGTATTACCGATCATGCTCTCTAGCTCTTCGACGATCGCTGGCCTTAGGTTTTCTATCACCTGCTCCGTTGGGTTTAATCCAAGCATATCTTCTACCGGCCTAAGCGGTTCCGGACTTCGGCCATTTTGAGTCGCATAATCAATGACACTAATTTGATTTCCATCCCCATCCAACACCTGAACAGTGGCAACCAGGTTTTTATAGGCTTCGTCCTCATAGGTTGCCAAGGTGTATAAAAGAATAAAAAAAACTAATATCAATGTCATCATGTCTGCAAAGGTAACGATCCATCCACCACCACTCTCTTCGGTTTCGAACATTCCAACGAGCGATTTAGAGGACATATATTAGCTTCGGTCCTTTAATTGCTGCATGGGCTTGCGTTTTTTAGCAGGCACAAATGACGATAGTTTTTCATAAACAGACAATGGATTATTATCTTGGAGGATACTCACGGCACCTTGAAATATTATTTCGAAATTCATGACTTCTAGCATGGTTCTCGATCGCAGCTTGCCTGCGACTGGCAAAAATATGACCGTTGCCAATAGACTGCCGTAAAAAGTCGTGAGCAGTGCAACTGCCATCGCAGGGCCTAAAGTCTCAGGATTCGCCAATAGAGATAACATTTGTATCAGTCCAATCAACGTTCCTAGCATACCAAAAGAAGGCGCATACATGGCCATTTTTTTAAATACGTCTTGCACGATAAAGTGACGCATTTGCATTGAATCAATTTCGGTACGCATCGCGGATCGCAGGGTTTCTTCATCAGCGGCATCAGCGATTAGGGTACAAACACGCTTCAAGAATGGAGAGTTAGTTTTGACATCCATCAAACTGAGCAAACCTTTACGGCGGCTGATTGTTCCTAGCTTAATCATCGTATTAATCAAGTCCTGGGAATCTTGTTTTGGCGAGGTGAAAACGAAGTAAGCGCTTTTAAAGGCTGTTAACACATCGTTAAATTGAAAAGTCAGCAATGTCGCAGCCATTGTGCCACCAACCACAATCATAAGGCCGGGCAAATTCAAAAAGTTGTGCACATCACCGCCAACGATAATGGCAGACACGATCAAACCGATACCAGAAATGATCCCTATGAGCGAAGCTAAATCCATATTTCTACCTGAGAGCCAATTTTCGATAATTAATGTTAGATAGTCAAATCCATCATCGGCGGTTTAGTGACTTTCTTTAAGCTAGTTATTCACTTATTTTAGACTAGCTCAGGCAGTTAGACCTGATTATTCAAGTAAACTTTAAAAGCGGGCTCGGATCAGCCTGAGCAATAAAACAATTTTAGTGAACGAACCTACTAAATTTGGATAAAATACTCTCGATAATATTTTAGCTCATCTATTGACTCTAAAATATCATCTAAAGCGAGATGAGCGCCTTTCTTAGTAAAGCCAGGGACGATTTCAGGCTTCCATAATCTGGCCAGTTCTTTCAGTGTACTCACGTCGAGATTTCTATAATGGAAAAATGCTTCTAACTCGGGCATTAAACGAGCCATGAAGCGCCTGTCCTGACAGATGCTATTGCCACACATTGGCGACTTCCCTGGCACCACATATTTCGCCAAAAAATCTAACGTTTCTTCTTCAGCGACACGCATCGAGTCTTTACTTTCCAATACACGCTGCGTCAATCCTGAATCACCATGATGTGTCGTATTCCATTCATCCATCGCATTCATAATTGAGCTCGGTTGTTTTATTGCGATCACAGGCCCTTGAGCCAAAATCTCCAAATTTCTATTGGTGACTACGGTAGCAATTTCTATGATTTGATCGGTTTGAGGCTCGAGACCCGTCATTTCCAGGTCGATCCATATCAAGTTATTTACATCAATTGTCATACTGATTCCATAATGTGTTTTTAGCTTTAAAATTTTAAGGTAAACTATAGCAAAATTTAACTCGATTGGTTTAAGCATGCATTTATTTTGGTTGAAATATTTTAATTTTGGATGGTCTAAGAAATCAGTATGCCCTATCAAATCCGCACAGCAGCAACCGAGCCTTTAATTGAGCCACCTCATCGATGAAGAGTGCAGCAATAATCCCGAGCTGGCACCAAAACTGACGGAAGATAAAGCCTTTAAGTTACTATCGTATATTAATGACGATTGGGTTCTAGACAGCATCAACCAGACCATCAGCCGAAAATTTGAGTTCAAAAATTATTATCAGACCATGGCTTTCGCCAATTCATGTGCTTGGATAGCGCATAAAAATGACCATCATCCAGATATGACCGTGACTTACCGACATTGCCACCTGTGCTTCACCACCCATTCTGTTGGCGGTTTATCAATCAACGACTTTATTTGTGCAGCCAAAACCGATGCTTTATTAACATGAAACTGGTTGATTTGACCCTGACTGACTTAACCTTAAATCGTAAACTTTCTGGACACGTCCATGGCTAAGCGCAAGCTCAGTCATCATCAAAAAAAACGCATTCAGGGAACCCAGGATGCGATAAATTCTGATAGCCAAAACCATATTAAAGGGCTGGTGATTTCACACCACGGTGGAAAAATAGTCGTTGAATCGCCCGATGGCAGCCTGCATATTTGTGCCGTAAAATCCAATATTGGCATCATAGTTTGTGGTGATATAGCAGTCTACGAACGAATTAAGGAAAAAGAGTTTCGCGTTCTGGCTATTCAGCCCCGGCATAATCTACTGCAACGAATTGACGGATTCGGTCACTTAAAGTCAGTCGCAGCTAACCTCAGTCAGTTATTGATTTGCCTTGCGGTCAAGCCAGCGCCGAACTTATTTTTGCTCGATCAATACCTGTTATCAGCTGAACAACAAAATATTGATGTTGTTATCGTGTTAAATAAAGCCGATATGCTGGCTGAAGGTTTGGCCGACCCATTTGGTCTCAAAGCGATATACGAACCTCTCGGTTACAAAGTATTACTCGCTAGTGTGAAGACTACCGATGGTATGGAGCCGCTACGCTCACTGCTCGATGATAACACTTCGGTTTTAAGTGGCGTTTCGGGCGTGGGTAAATCATCCATTACGAAGGCGCTGCTGCCTGAAATTGACGTAAAGATAAGTGAAATCTCAGAGGCGAATGAAGAAGGCCGACATACCACCCGAACTAGTCGCCTATATCACCTGCCGAACAATGGTCATTTAATTGACACACCCGGTGTGCGCGGATTTAACCCCGTATTGGACAACAAGATTCCGGTCAGTGCAGGGTTCAGAGAAATCAACCGGATTTCAGATGGCTGTCGATTTAGCAATTGCCGACATATAAATGAACCCAAATGTGCGGTTGTTGAAGCGGTATCTCGCCATGAAATAACCGATAGCCGATATCAACATTATCTTCGGCTGGTTGAAAAGCTGTAACACTTTATAATAGCAACACGCAGCTTGATTTAAGAGAGCGCACCCAGCTGATGCCCACCCATCAGGTGAAGGTGAATATGATAAACCACCTGACCACCGTGTTGATTACAGTTCATCACTAGTCGGTACCCATCTTTGGCAATGCCTTCCTGATGTGCGATTTTTTGTGCTACCAGCACCATATTTCCAATCAATTCGGCTTGCGCCGGCTGAATGTCATTGGCGGTTGCAATTTCGATCTTAGGAATAACCAAAATATGGACGGGTGCCTGGGGGCAAATATCGCGAAAGGCGAGAATATCTTCATCTTCGTAGACGATATCGGCAGGTAAATCTCGCTTGATGATTTTACTGAATATAGTTTCGGTCATTGTTCGTTTCCTGAATGACGATTGGATTTCTTGGTCTCAAATGATGAGAGCGAGTCTAAAAATAGTAAATTCTCGTGGATACAAGCGATCCGGGACCCAGCGGAGAACCGAAGTGTACGTTAGTACATGAGGACCAACCAGGTGGCGAACCACTGGGCTGGCACACCAGTAAGGAGCAGCAAAAAATAGGCACCATGAGGCCACGGCAGCAATCACGGAAAAATTACATTTTTAAGGTGCCATTTAGTCGTACTGCTGGCGGCCTGATAATGCTCGTGACAAGGTGCCACTATCGACAAACTCAAGCTCACCACCCAAAGGAATACCGCGCGCTAATCGGCTGGTTTCGATGTTATATTTGCGTGCCACATCAGCTATAAACTGTGCGGTAATATCGCCTTCTATTGTTGCACTAGTCGCCAGTATCACTTCGCTAACACCGTCTTCCTGCAATCGTTGCTCTAGTTGTTCGATGCCTAATTGATCTGGACCAAATCCATCCAATGGAGACAACCGACCCAGCAATACAAAATAACCACCCTGATAAGCCCCAGAAGCCTCAATAGCTAGCACATCAGCGGGCGTTTCAACAATGCATACGATGCTCGCATTTCGACTAGGCCGAGTGCAAATATCACATAAATCGGCATCGGCAAAGTTACGGCAACGCTGACAATGCCCCACTTTATCGAGCGCATTCAGAGTGGCATCAGCCAATCGCCTGGCACCTTCGGGATCACGCTCTATTAAATGCAAAGCCATTCGTTGGGCCGATTTTTGACCGACACCAGGCAAGCATTTAAGGCCATTAATCAAAGCGTCTAATGATGGAGAAGAAGACATGTGACGCCTAAAAAGGTAGCTTAAAGCCGGGCGGAAGATTGAGGCCTGCGGTTAAACCTTGCATCGCATCTTGATTAGTTTTCGCCACTTTATGAACCGCATCGTTCATCGCTGCTGCGATCAAGTCTTCGAGCATTTCCTTATCATCTCCCATTAAGCTGGAATCGATACTCACGGCATTGACTTCATGAGTGCCACGCATAGTCACTTGAACAAGACCGCCGCCAGACTCACCTGTGATTTCTTTTGCGGCTAATTCTTGTTGCGCTTTTTGCATGCTTTCCTGCATTTCTTGCGCTTTTTTCATCATATCGCCCAGTCCACCTTTCATCCTACTACCTCTAATTAGATTTGCTCTGAATTTTATTTCGATTAATGATTGTACTAATGATCAATCATTAGCCTCACTTTTCATCAATTAATTGCACACTAGACTCAATTAATTCGGCACCGAATGCGCGTTGCAATTTTTTTACAGTCTGCTCCTGCTTTATCGACTCGATAGCCGCCTGTCGATGTTCTTGCTGTTTACGCAATCGAGTTTCACTCGGTGTTTCGGCATCGTGTTTCTCTTGAATTTGCAAATCAAGGATTAATGATAACCCAAGTTTCGAGGCTATCGCCTGACAAATTTCGTCTTGATTCTCAGGATTTACAAATTTCATGAAATCAGACGTCAAAAACAACTGTAAATGATTCGGCTCATAGTTGCCGACAACGCTATTGGTTGCAATAGCCTGCGCGAAGCCTTGCAGGCCCAAGTCGTATGATAATTCTGTCCAGTGAATAGCATCCGTCGCGACCGGCTTTGACTGCATCGCCTCTGTTGCCTTAGGCATTGATCCCTTAGCCGTTGACTCTTTAGGCACAGGGCTTTTCGAAATAATTGGGTTGCGTGCGGTACCGTTGGACAGCTGATTGAATGGGGCTGGCTCTATCGTAGGCTCGTATTCTAAAGGTGGTGGCGGCTGTCGCTCGTCATATTGGCTCTGTGTTTTTGTGTCGTTCTGGTTGACAATTGGAGGTGCTAGTTCTTTTGATATAGACCCTACAGATGGCGGCTTTATTGGTGAAGTTTCGACATGGGCGGTTACCGCCGGCAAAGGTGGTTCCAGATTAGGATCAAGCAAATTTAAATCATCGACTAGATCGCTATCAACCTTATCACTCTCTATTAAAGACGCTGTAACTGCGATTTCAGTCGTATCAAGACTTGTTGGACTATACGGCCGAATTACAGGCTTTTTTTTTCCGGGGGTTGCGCACTAGCGCTTTCATTATCGGGCGAAAAAGCCAACAAGCGCAGCATTAACATTTCAAAGCCGCCAGCTTCATCAGGGCTAATATTTAAATCCTGTCGACCCTGCAACATGATTTGATAATACAGTTGAATTTCTTCGGCAGAGAGTTTTTCCGACAATACAGCAATGCGCTCCGCCAGAGAATCATCTTCAGGGGCAATGCCTGCCGCGCTTTGAAATAACGCAATTTGCTGCAATAGCGCGATCATTTCGGCGCAAACCCTTTGATAATCAGGGTTTCTCTCGATGATGCTTCTTGCTTCGCCAATTAAAGCACTGGCGTTTTGTTCGACCAAAGCATTGAGTAGATTAAGGATGTAGTCTTTTGAAATCGCACCTAACATCGATTCAACAGATGCTTGAAGTACCGAGCCGGCACCATAGGCGATTGCCTGGTCAAGCAGGCTTAAGCCATCTCGCATACTACCGTCGGCAGCGCTAGAGATCAGCGCCAAAGCACCAGCCTCGGTATCAATTTTTTCCTCACCCAACAAGAACTGCAAATGAGACTGAATTTGCTGCTTAGACATACGTTTTAAATTAAATTGCAAACAACGTGACAATACAGTCACTGGTACCTTTTGTGGATCTGTTGTCGCTAACAAAAATTTGACGTGTGGGGGTGGTTCTTCGAGCGTTTTCAATAATGCATTGAAACTATGCTTGGATAGCATATGGACTTCGTCTATCAGATAGACCTTGAAGCGACCTCGAGTGGGTGCATATTGAACATTATCTAACAATTCTCGCATATCGTCGACACCAGTTCGTGATGCGGCATCGATTTCGATTAAATCAACACTTCGACCTTCGTCAACTTCGAGACAGGATGGGCAGTGACCACAGGGTTCAGAACTAACCCCAGTATCACAATTAAGTGATTTGGCAAATATTCGCGCAATGGTGGTTTTACCAACACCGCGGGTACCAGTGAACATATAGGCGTGATGTAAGCGGTCGCTATCAATGGCATTGACCAGCGCCTGAAGCACATGCTCTTGCCCTACCATTTGTTTAAAGTTGGCGGGACGCCATTTACGCGCTAGTACTTGATAACTCATGACTATAACCTAACCATTTGGCCTATACACCGAACCTATGCATCGATGTAAAACTTAAGCATAAATAGGCGCATATATATGTTGATTGATAATTATCACGAGAGGAATTGGGAGGCGACCTGAATCAGCGCACCTTCGCACCCGACGTCCCTGCTACCGTTGCTCCCTTCCAGGCCTGGCGGAGTTTACAGTTAGTCGTCACGAAGGGACCGAAACAGGTCACCATTGCAAGTGCGAGATAATATAGCTTGTAGTTATAAAATGAAAGGCAGCAAACCATCTTTAAGTTGTTTTTTTGCGCGCATTCTTGAGCCTTGAGTTTCTATAGATTCATTACTCATCACTTTTAGGCTATTTAAAAGGTTTTACTTGTCAACCTGATGGTTTGAACCGAGAATAGACGCCCGCTTATTGTTGGCTCTGTTATCAGGTTATGGCTGGAAAAAAGAAATCAAAAACGTCTGACAATACGATTGCGACGAATCGTGTGGTTCGCCATGATTATTCGATTGAGGATGATCTTGAGGTAGGTATTGTGCTCGAAGGCTGGGAAGTTAAAAGCTTGCGCAACAATAACCTGCAGCTGAAAGAAAGTTATGTGATGGCTAAAGATGGTGAGTTATGGCTCATCGGCGCTCATATTAGTGCGCTTAATACGGCGTCTACGCATATCAATCCGGTTGCCACACGAACTCGAAAGTTACTCGCGCATCAAAGAGAAATCGACCGTTTAATGGCTATGGTAGACCGCAAGGGCTATACCATTGTTGCGCTATCGGCCTATTGGATACGAGGACGCGCTAAGATAAAGCTAGGCATGGCGAAGGGTAAAAAATCGCATGACAAGCGCGCTACCGAGAAAGACAGAGACTGGCAACGCGACAAATCTAGAATCATGAAACACGCCTAGGTGCCTGTCGGGCTTAGGCTTAGTGAGAATCGACTCAATTGCTAATTACTTCCAGGCTGGATCATCACATTTTGACGCTAGGAAAGCGGTATAGTCCAAATTCGCCTGGCCAGACTCGACAGTGCCTGTCCAGATCGGCAATGGGCCTGTTCTTTCGATCGCATGAGCATTAACGTCTCGGGGGCCTTCTTCCTGACCACTATCATCATCCAGGCTGAGCGCCGTTTGCCCCCCTGTCATTGCCAGATAAACATCAGCCAATATGCGCGCATCGAGCAGCGCACCATGCAAGCTACGCTGACTATTATCAATAAAGTAACGCCGACACAGGGCATCCAGGTTATTTTTCTGGCCAGGGTGCTTTTGGCGGGCCATGACTAACGTGTCGAGCACGCTACAAATCGAATTTATACGAGTACTTTCACCATCCAGTTTGGCTAATTCGTGATCCAAAAAGCCAACATCAAAAGTAGCATTATGAATAACCAGCTCAGCGCCTTTGATGTAGTCAACAAAATCTTGTGCGACATCAGCAAATAGTGGTTTATCTTGAAGAGACTCGGTACTAATACCGTGCACAGCGAAAGCACCCGCATCTATCTCGCGCTCGGGATTAATATAAAAATGCCAATGCTTATCAGTGATACGCCTATCGATTAATTCAACACAACCAATTTCGATAATGCGATGGCCCTTACTGGTTTCGAGGCCAGTGGTTTCTGTATCGAGTACGACCTGCCTCATGATTTAGCGTTCTCCTCATCAATAGCGTCATTTGCCAATTGATCGGCGGCTTCGTTTCCAGCAACACCTGAATGACCTTTCACCCAATGCCAGTTTATTTCGTGACGGCTCGCTTGTTCGTCGAGCTGCTGCCAAAGGTCAACGTTTTTAACCGGCTTTTTAGCCGCCGTTTTCCAACCGTTTTTCTTCCAGTTCACAATCCAGTCGTTAATACCCTGTAATACATACTTTGAGTCGGTATTGAGCTCAATGGAACAGCCACGATTTAGTGACCGCAGACTCTCAATTACGGCCATCAACTCCATCCGATTATTAGTGGTCTCGGAGTCGAACCCTTTCAATGTTTTCTGACTGTCTTTATATTTCAGGAGAGCGCCCCAACCACCAGGGCCGGGGTTGCCTCGACAGGCACCATCGGTATAAATCACTACTTTATTTGTCATATTTCATACCACGACCAACAGAGGGACGGGCTACTTTACCTGGCAGGAGTTTTCTTGCAACCCAACGATGGCGGATTGGCGTCATCGCAGAAATATTTTTGTTATAGACCAGAACATTGAGTGCAGACGAAAAAGGTAGCCAGCTTTTCATTCCTTTCTCTAGACACGACAGTTTTCGAATCAACCCTATTTGATGAATAGGCAGCATATATCCAACCTGCAAATGATTTTGTTTATCAAACCCCAGCAATTTCATCCAGTCAGTCATTCTCCGGGCCGTATAAAAATGTCCTTTCCAGGGAATTTGTTCTAACCAAGATTGAAAAAAGTGCCTTAAGCCCCAAAACGATATTGGATTAAAGTCGATGATAACCAACTTACCCTCTGGTATCAGGACTCGATAAGCCTCTCGCAGAATGGCATGCGGTTCTTTAGTGTTAGATAAATGATGCATTAATACGACCATATCAACGCTATCGGTCGCGATCGGTAACAAAGCTGGATGAGCCTTTACATCGAGACCATTACTAGTGGCTTCTAGATTAAAGTGGTATTTCACTCGACAAGGTTCAAGCAAAAGTTCAGATTGCAGTGCACAACCAATTTGAATTGAGTAGTAGCCAAAAGTCGTTGCCAATACAGGATCAAGGCGAGACTTCAATTCATCAAGTAAAATCGCGCCCAATGGAGTCTGATACCATTCGCTAATGCTCGCGAACTTTTGCTGCTTTACCCTTATGGGTTTATTCCGCTTAAATCGCATTTGAATCTTATTTCATGACCAGTACAATGACTTCTATTTTAGCGTCTACACACGCCCTATACTAAACAATTCTAACAATTTAGATGGTTATAAATGAAACTAGGTTCTAACATCGGCTTGTACGCCACTCTTTCTTGCCTTTTGCTATTGCCCGGTTGTCAGACTTTACAGCCGTCCCAGGCGGATCAACCTCAGCCTGAACCCGCATTGGCTGCGGCGGTAGCCGATGGTTCAGACACAACGACGGAAGCGATTACCGTTATACTGGATACTGAGCCCTCAGTATTGGATGACGTTAACCCAGCGCCACTTTCGCCTAGCCTTGAAAAACAAGAAGAAATTGCCATGCATCAAATGGCAATGGACCTGGCTAAAGCTGAGGAAAATAGACTCGCCATTGCCCAGGCCGAAGCCGATAGACTCGCCATAGCCCAAGCACTTGAAAAATCAGTGTTAAAGCAGGCCGAACTTAAAAAGCATGCCAGCGCCTGGTATCGCTTACGACAAGGTATGCAGCTCGATTCGGTTGACAATAGCCGAGTTCAAGCGCAATTAAAATGGTACCTAGAACACAGAGCTTACCTGACTCGTGTTATGGAGCGTGCGGCCCCTATTTTACCATTTGTTTTAAACGAGCTCGAAAAACAAAATCTACCTACAGAACTAGCGTTACTGCCGATCGTTGAAAGTGCATACCAGGCATTTGCATACTCTCCTGGCAGAGCATCAGGGCTGTGGCAAATAATACCGTCGACAGGTCGGTACCTTGGTCTAAAACAAAATTGGTGGTATGACGGTCGTCGCGACATTATTGAATCAACTCGCGCCGCCATCCGTTACCTGGTTAGCCTATCAGGCCAGTTTGATGGTGATTGGCAGCTGGCATTAGCGTCCTATAATGCAGGCCCTGGCAGAATACGATCAGCGATTCGGCACAATAAAAAAAGGAATCTACCCACAGATTTTTGGCATCTGACAAAAATACATAGAGAAACGACAGATTATGTGCCGAAGCTTATGGCACTAAAAGAGTTGTTCGGGAACCCCGAAAAATATGACCTCGAATTATTTCCAGCGGATAATACACATAGTTATGCCTTGGTAGAACTGGATGAACAACTCGATCTTGCGCTAGCAGCCGATCTAGCAGACATCACGATCAATGAATTATATCAATTAAATCCTGCTTTTAATCGCTGGGCTACTGCACCTAAAGGCCCTCATCGTCTTTTATTGCCGCTCGATAAAGCCGAAGCTTTTAAAGTGGCCTTGCAAGCAGTGCCCCCTGAAAAACGCATTAATTGGGTTCGACATAAAATTAAGCCAGGAGAAAATCTGGGTACAATATCCCGTCGCTACCAATCCACGACAGCGCTCATAAAAAGCGTTAACAATATTAAAGGCACTCAAATACGTGCCGGCAAATATTTGATGGTGCCAACAGCCACCAAGTCGCTAAAGACTTACACCATGAGCAAAAATGCGCGTTTAAGCAAAATACAAAACAAGAATCGATCAGGCACAAAACTAGCCCACTTCGTGCGGTCGGGACAAAGCCTCTGGACCATTTCCAGAAATTATGGCGTCACTACAGCGGCACTAGCGAAATGGAATGGCATGGCACCAATAGACACACTGCGCATTGGACAGAAGCTTGTCGTTTGGACCAATAGAGCACCCAAAGCCCAACAAGCCAGCCTGTCTACTTCAGGTGGCCCTGCTAAGGCTGTTCATGCATTGAGATATACCATCAGAAAAGGTGACTCGCTATCACGCATTGCAAATCGATTTAATATCCGCGTCTCGGACATAAAGCGCTGGAACAAGATTGGTAAATATCTCCAGCCAGGACAAAAATTAAAATTATATGTCGATATTACTCAGCAATCAGGTTAATACTGTCTAACAGATTGTCGGGGTTAAGTAATCGTAGCGAGGAAAAGTCATTTTGAGTCAGTTCTTCTGCTCGGATGAGGAGAAGAGCTTGACGCAGGTCGAGCAGCGCAGGAACTTTTGTCGTGTAGATTCATCTTAAATCAAGCACGCTCTTAGCGAGTTGGTGATGGATATCTCGGCGTCGATTTATAAATAGTTTATGCTAAGACATTGATTGCTTTATATGGAATCACACAGCAGAATACGGCTAATTGGCGAGATGTTTAAAAGGACTATATTAGATAAACCATGCAACAAGAAATCGACTCCAACCAAATTAAGTTACTATCACCGATTAATTCACTGAATATTGAAAACATTCAGGACTTAATCAAAAAAATTACGCCTGAAAAAATACACCCCGGTCACTATATTTTCAAAAAAGGTGACTCTGATAAATTTCACGTCTATGTGCTAAAAGGCGCAGTTGAACTAGTTGAAGACAAAAAAGTGCTCAGGGCCATTAAAGCTGGTTCAGTTGAAGCATTGCAACCCATCGCCCAAAACTTTCCACGATCCGCTTCGCTTCGCGCAAAAACAGCCGCCACTGTTATTAAAGTCAATAGCAATATACTTGACATCATGCTGACCTGGGATCAAACAGGTAGTTATTCCGTTGAGGCGCTTGATGAAGGTGACGATGAAACCGACTGGATGACACGGATTTTACAAACACGCGCTTTTCACCGAATCCCACCAGCGAACATTCAGGCGATGTTTATGCGTATGGAGTCAGTTTCTTTTGAGTCCGGTGAAAAAATAATCGAGCAAGATCAAGATGGCGATTTTTTCTACATCATTAAAGAAGGCCGATGCCTAGTCACTCGATCGACTCCTGCCAACTTAAGTGGTGTCAAATTAGCCACTCTGGTAGTCGGCGATAGTTTTGGCGAAGAGGCGTTAATATCAGATTCAAAACGAAATGCAACGGTCACAATGCTAACTGAAGGGCATTTAATGCGGCTGAAAAAAGAAGATTTCAATTCATTGCTCAATGAACCATTACTCAACTGGGTTGCGTTCGATGAAGGCCAAAAACTGGTCGATGAAGGGGGTGTTTGGTTAGATGTTCGTTTACCCACCGAATACAAATCGAAGCATATTACAGATAGCATTAACATTCCTTTGATTTTCTTAAGAATGAAGGCTAATTCGCTTGATATTAATAAAAAATATGTGATTTATTGTGATACTGGACGACGAAGTTCGGCGGCATCATTTTTATTAAACGAAAAAGATATCGAGTCTTATGTTCTCACTGATGGTATCGATTCGACCCCGCCAGACGCGCTGTCAAATTAGTTAGCCCTCTAGATCAACAAGTTAATTCTGATAACCAGGAATAATTGACTCATCAATCGCATCAATTTGCTCTGGATCAAGGAACTCTTCGGCATAATCTAGGTACACTTTATGTTTGATGAAGACATCAAATATATCGGGGTCTATATGATTTTCTTTTTTCATAAACCCCATGATTTTCAAGCACTCCGATAGCTTTTTTCCTACTTTATAAGGTCGATCACTGGCAGTTAATGCCTCAAAAATATCAGCTACAGCCATAATTCTAGCCTGAATCGACATCTCTTCTTTTCGGAGCCTTTTTGGATATCCTGTACCATCCATCTTTTCGTGATGGCCACCAGCGTATTCTGGTACGTTCTGCAAATTCTTTGGGAAAGGCAAAGACTCAAGCATTTTAATAGTGACCACAATATGATTATTAATCACCTCACGCTCATCGTCATTTAGAGTACCTTTGCGGATACACAAATTCGTCAACTCATCTTTGGTAATCAGTGGCTGAAAATTTCCAAACTGGTCGATCCAGGTCAATTTCGCTATTTGAGAGACTCGAACAATATCTTCATCAGCCATAAACTCACCGCCGATATTAATCTTGCTGATAAAATCCAGATCGTTGCGATATTGCTTGGATTGTCTCTGGTATCGTCGTTCGATCAAGTCGAAACTCTGCGAGTCACTCATCAGATCAATTTTATCCCGCAGATAAGTGATTTCCGCATCTCGAATCAGTATTTCTATGCGCGATGCTACGAGATGAACTCGATCGTTAATCGTTTCCAACTTAGTCGACTTGTCCATAACATACTCAGGTGTCACAACTTTTCCACAGTCATGCAGCCAAGCAGCCGTCTCTAATTCATAGCGATCTTTGTCGGTAATAACAAAATCTTGTAAAACCCCAAGATCCGAATCGTGCACAGCTTCGGCCAGCATCATGGTTAAAACAGGAATCCTTCGGCAATGACCACCGGTATAGGGAGATTTTTCATCAATCGCACTCGCAATCATTTTAATAAATGACTCAAATAGAACTTGTAGTTCCGTTATCAGCCGTCGCTGCGTTAATGCCACGGCTGCTTGTGACGCCAATGATTCGGCCAACTGCTGATTTACTGCGCTAAAAGGTATGACGTTATCGCCACTGCGACTTCGGGCGTTGATTAGCTGCAAAACACCGATAATTTCCTTCTCGTGATCCTTTAATGGAATAGTCAGAATCGACATTGTGCGATAACCTGTATTTCTGTCAAAATTGCGCGTTCCGGTGAAATCGAAGCCATCTTCATGGTATGCGTCAGTTATATTGATGGTTTTTTCAGTCAGGACACAATGGGACACAACATTGCCATGGTTATCTTGTCCGTCTACCTGGATTGGGATCGCTGGAAACGTAATGTCGCAGCCCGATGTACCCCCCATATGCTTTTCGAGAGAGTCATTAGAGATGATCTCAAACGTTAATAGTCCCTCTTTTAAAAAGTAGAGTGACCCGCCATCCGCATGAGTTAACTGCTTGGCTCCCATCATGATGATTTCTAGTAGCTTTTGAGTGTCGCTTTCAGAGGAAAGCGCGATGCCTATTTTATTGAGCTGGTCAATTTGTTGCAGCAAGTCAGACATGTGAGTATTGCTTCTATCTCAAAGATGTATGGATAATGGGCTTGATACTACTGATATTCAAGATATTAGTGCTCTATTGCTTAACAGTTCAACTGAAAACCAAATTAACTTTAATACTGGTAAAAACTAGACTACTCTACTTGAGGCTCAATCTAATTAGAACAAGGCCTTTTTTTATCGTTTGATTAATTCACTGTATTTACATCAAATGAGCCAAAAGATTAGCTAGCGGGTTAGTTTAAGGCATTAGGCAAATACAGTTTATAAAAAAAGTTGCTCTAAATACCTAAATATTTAACCATTTTTTAACTCAAAGTACTGTCTGTCGATATTCTCTGGTAGTGCTAAGGATTCACGGAAGTACTTTGTTAATTTCCTATAAATAACAACTCAGGATACGGTATGAAAACCCGTTTTTGGAAAAGTGACTGGTTTGCTGGTTTGATGATCACATTAATCGTGATTGCCTTCTCTGGCTCGGCCAGCTTTCAAAGTCTCGAGCGCACCGCTTACGACTGGGGTGTGCAGTCCACTCAACGAACACCCTCTGATAAAATTGCAATTATTGCGATTGATGATGAAAGTATCGCCAATTTAGGTCGTTGGCCCTGGCCTCGGGATCTACATGCAGAACTAATCAAAAAACTAACTGATGGCGGCGCAAAAGTCATTGGGCAGACAATATTTTTCCTTGAACCCCAGCTTGACCCCGGCGAATTGTACATCCGTGAGTTAATCACGTTTTTCTCCAATGCCAGCTTTAACGACACGCCAGCGGATATAGACACGCTAACGTCATTGATAGAAAAACAGGGTAATAATAAAACGCTGTCTGAAATTCGAGCCTTTTATTTACAATCAAGCATGTCCTCCCGATTAAGTCAGGATATCGAGACCCTAAAAACCAACCTTTTTGAAGCAGAGCAAGCGCTCAATACTGATGCAAAATTAGCTGCCAGCTTTGAATATGCTAAAAATGTTGTGACTGCTATGATTTTTCTAAGGCAAGGCTCTTCCCACGGGAATCCTGACCAGGAACTACCGAACTACGTACTTAAAAACTCGCTGACCCAAATTCGAGATAGAGTCTCTGCACAAAACCAAGGCTTGTTCCCGGTCACTATGCTTGACCCTCTCCCTCCTATTCCAATCATAGGTTTGCAAGCCTCTGCTATCGGCTATCTAAATGCTTTTCCAGACTTAGTAGATGGCAGTGTTCGTTCAGAACCATTGGTAGTGCAACATTTCGATCGATTCTACCCTTCTATCTCGTTACAAATTGCAGCAAAAAGTTTAAATCTTGATGTAGCTGATATTCGAGTCAATCTTGCTGAAAGTGTCGAACTTGGATCCTTGGAAATCAAAACTGATACTTTATTGCAAATGAATACATTTTTTTACTCTGGACCAGATGGCAAGCCAGCGTTTCAAGTGGATTCCTTTTATGATGTCTATACTGGAAAGATAGATGTTAAAAAATACAAGGATAAAATTGTCCTCATTGGTTCAGATGCATTAGGTGTCGGTAGTTCGCAAGTAACGCCTATAGACCCAACGATGGCACCTGTATTAAGCCTCGCTCACTCAGTATCCAGCATCCTCAATGAAGACTTTTTTATTGTGCCTGACTGGGGTATCTGGGCTCGGCTTGGCGCGCTATTAATAGTCGCTCTCTATTTGATGCTGGCCATGCCTCGTATGAAAGCAGGTGTCGCTGCAGTAGTGACATTGGCTATTTTGATGACCCTGATCGCAACTCATTATTTATTCATGACAACCAGCACTCTATGGATTCAACTAATGACGCCAGCCGCACTGCTAGTGTTCGGTCATTTGCTCATTACTACAAAACGTTTCCTGGTTACCGAACGCGGTAAAGCTAAATCAGATGAAGAATCATCGGAAAGCAATCGTATGCTTGGTATCGCCTTTCAGAGCCAGGGGCAGTTGGATATGGCCTTCGAGAAATTTCGAAAATGCCCACTAGATGAACAGGTAATGGAAGCGACCTATAACCTGGCGCTCGACTTCGAGCGTAAACGCCAGTTCAATAAAGCAAACGCTGTTTACCTTTATATGTCAACGCATGACAAAAGCTTCCGAGACATCGAAACGCGCATGATACGTGCAAAAGCAATGGAAGAAACCGTTATGCTTGGTGGTGGCAGTGGTCATGCTGGTGGCACGTTACTGCTGGACGGTGGTGATATAGAAAAACCAATGTTGGGTCGCTACGAAGTCGAAAAAGAGCTTGGTAAGGGTGCCATGGGTGTTGTCTATCTGGGTAAAGATCCCAAAATAAGTCGAGTCGTTGCTATTAAAACTATGGCTCTGGCTCAAGAGTTTGAAGAGGACGAACTTGTAGAAGTTAAAGAACGTTTCTTCCGAGAAGCCGAAACCGCTGGTCGATTAAGTCACCCCAATATTGTCACCATATTCGATGCTGGTGAAGAGCATGACCTGGCCTATATCGCAATGGAGTTTCTGAAAGGGCATGATCTGGCTCGATATGTAAAACCAGCTAACCTGCTAGATATGAAAGTGGTCATTGGTATCGTACAAAGATCGGCAGAAGGCCTGGCCTACGCACACCAACTGAATGTTGTCCATCGCGACATCAAACCCGCTAACATCATGTTTGACCCCGAATCAGACACCCTCAAAATTACAGATTTTGGCATCGCTCGGATTACCGATTCAAGTAAAACTAAAACGGGCATGGTACTGGGTACACCATCGTACATGTCTCCAGAGCAACTGGCAGGTAAAAAAGTCGATGGTCGCTCTGACTTATTTTCGCTTGGCGTTATGCTCTATCAAATGCTGTCAGGGTCACTCCCCTTTAAAGCAGAATCGATGGCTAGCTTAATGTTTAAGATAACAAACGAAGAAGCACCGGACATAATAATTATACGTCCCGATATACCTTCCGAATTATCGTCTATAATCAATAAGACACTCGCAAAGAATGCGAATGAGCGGTATCAAACTGGTACAGAACTTTCAACTGACTTAAAGGCATTTCTGGCCTCAATGGTTTAACTGATAGATGAATTTGCAAGAAAAAATAGCCATATTGGGAATGACTGATACAGGCAAAGTTAGGCAAAAGAATGAAGATACCATTGGCTATGACAGTGCACTTGGCCTGGTTGTTCTGGCTGATGGTATGGGCGGTCACCGCGGTGGAGAAGTCGCTAGTAGTATCACAGTGGATGTCATAATCGACAGCATTCAGCAACAATTGCCTGAAATCACGTCAGGAAAAATTGACTCCGAGAGTGGGTACGCTATGGAGTCTCTTTGTCTTCGAGCTGCAGTCGAGTCTGCCAATAAACAAGTCTTCGAAAAGGCTGAAGCCAACCCCAAACACAAGGGTATGGGTACCACTGTTGTCGCATTGCTATTTCATAATAGCACCCTGTCTTTGGCGCATATTGGTGACTCTCGATGTTATCGCCTTCGAGGTAATAAACTAGAGCAAATAACAAAAGATCACTCCCTGCTCCAAGAGCTAATTGATAGAGGATTCTACACCCCGGAAGAAGCGCGAAAATCGATGAATCGAAATCTTGTTACTCGCGCTCTAGGTATAGATTCTGTTGTTGCAGTTGACCTTTTGGAAGATATTGTCTTAAGAAAAGACATCTATTTACTTTGCTCTGATGGCCTCACTGATTTAGTTGAAGATGAAGATATATGCTTAACTATTACCAAATTTAGTGATAATCTAGAAGAAGCTGCCAAGCAATTGATTACAAAGGCAAACCAGAAAGGTGGGAAGGATAATATTTCAGCAATGTTATGTCGTGTTGATGAAGACTTTTCTATTCGAAAAGGCTGGTTTACTAAGATGGTCGCATGGTTCGATTAACGGATTTCACCAGTAGAAATACATTTAGAGGCTGGATATAAAAATGGTTGCAAAACTGATCACAACATCAAGTTCTGGTGAACAGGAAGAATTCCTGTTAACCAATGAAACCACAACGATTGGACGCAAACCAAATAACGATATTCATATCGATAACTTATCCGTTAGTGGTAAGCATGCCCAAGTCATCACTATACTGGAAGACTCATTTCTAGAAGACCTTGGCAGCACGAATGGAACCTACGTTAATGGAAAACTAGTCAAAAAGCATGCTCTTGACCATGGTGACAACATTACCCTTGGGAAGTATCAAATAACCTACCAAAGTAGCTCTGGTGGGTCTGAACAGGACTTCGAACAAACAATGATAATCCGCCCTGGTGAAGCAGGTATGCCTGAAGAGGCAGGCGGAAAGGAACTAGACAAGTCGATGCAGAAAATTTCAGCTGCCATTGCATCCGAAGTGGCTAGTGCAGCGCCGTCACCCATTGCCAATAAGGAGGCTTGTCTGCAACTATTAAGTGGTGCTAATGCTGGCAAAGAACTCGTTTTAACAAAAGCGCTAACCACCATTGGTCAGCCTGGAGTTCAGGTCGCTGCAATCACTCGCAGACCACAGGGATTTTTCCTGATACATGTAGATGGTGGGCCAAATAACTCCGTTCCTAAAGTAGCAGGTACGCCCATAGGTTCAAGTGCTCACGAGCTAAGAAGTCATGACATTATTGAAGTTGCTGGCGTTAAAATGGAGTTTTACCTAAAATAAACCTGCTTTTTATTATAGTCAGCACTTTTCACACATCTAAAAACAATATGAATTTCCTCTAAGGGGTAAGCAATGCAGTTTCAGCGCATTTTAAGATTAGCGCTTAGCGCAGTGATACTGCTTGTCCTCCTGGTCGACACTTCTGGTGTCGTCAAATACCCGTTTTTAAAACAACTTGAAAACTGGACTTACGATGCCCGGTTAAATTTCAATCGGCTTGACACAATTGATGAGCGGATTGTTATTGTAGATATCGATGAAAACTCACTAGCTTTAGAGGGTCGCTGGCCTTGGGGCCGAGATAAGCTAGCCACCATCGTGAACAACCTGTTCGATAAATATCAAGTAAGTGTTGTCAGTTTTGATATTGTATTTGCAGAAAAAGATGAAAGTTCGGGGCTCAAAGAATTTGAGAACTTAGCTTCCGGTGAGTTAAAAGATGCCCCTCTATTTCAAAAAGCACTGGAAAATCTTCGCCCTAGCCTGGAATACGACCAAATTTTTGCTCGAGCCCTTAAGGATCGAAATATTGTCTTGGGCTATTACTTCAAACCCAATGTCCTAGAGAATGAAATCGCTCAAACAGGCCTATTGCCCCCTGCTATCACAAAAATGAATACGCAGTGGAGCTCTCGCTTACCGATTAATAAGGCGGTTGGTTATGGTGGTAACCTGGAAGTGTTGCAGTCATCTGCTCGTTCTGGCGGTTTTTTTGACAACCCTTTTGTAGACTCAGATGGTGTTTTCCGGCGCGTCCCGCTTGTTCAAATCTATCAGGACTATTTATTTCCTTCGCTAGCGTTATCAACCACACAAGCTTATCTGGGTAAATCCAATATTGAATTGAATGTCGTTACCGATGGCGAAAAAAGCGACAAATATTACGCTCTAGAGACGATTCAGCTCAATGAATTCCGCATCCCGGTAGACAACAATGGCGCGGTGTATGTGCCGTTTCGTGGATTAGCGTATAGCTTTCCTTATGTCTCAGCTCACAAAATATTAAATGGCACGGCCGACCCAGATTTGCTTAAGGATAAGATAATTCTGGTTGGAACAACGGCTCCCGGACTGCTCGACTTACGATCAACGCCGGTTCAAAGCGTTTATCCGGGGGTAGAAGTACATGCCAATATTATTTCTGGCATTTTAGATCAGCGCATTAATCATCGACCTGCCTGGACCATCGGATATGAGTTTGTAGCTCTCATTCTAATCGCCGTGAGTATGGCTCTGTTACTACCAATCGCGTCTCCCCTGATGGCGACAGTGGCAACCGCAACAGTCTTAATTTTAACCGTCGGCGGCACTCTTATTGCCTGGAACAATCATATTATTTTACCCCTCGCCAGCCCGTTATTGCTAATTGCACTCAGCTTCATTTTGCACATGACTTATGGGTTTTTCATCGAATCTCGCGGTAAGCGACAGCTAGCCCACTTATTTGGTCAATATATACCACCAGAACTAGTCGATGAAATGAGTGAATCACCAGCGGAGTATTCACTGGATGGAGAAAACAGGGAGATGACGGTTTTATTTTCTGACGTGCGTGGCTTCACCACCATATCTGAAGGTATGGACCCGAAGCAATTAACCCAGCTGATGAATGCGCTTTTGACACCCATGACTCGAGTCATTCACAAAAACCGTGGCACCATTGATAAATATATGGGTGATGCCATTATGTCTTTTTGGGGCGCTCCCTTACACGAACCAGAGCATGCTCGCCATGCATTGTATGCCGCAATGGATATGATGGTTGAGCTGAAGGTGATGCAGAAGGATTTTGAGGCTCGTGGATGGCCACCGGTCAATATTGGCATTGGTCTTAATACGGGCAACATGAATGTCGGCAACATGGGCTCTGAATTTCGAATGGCCTACACCGTATTGGGTGACTCAGTTAACCTAGGTTCAAGGCTAGAGGGATTAACGAAGGAATATGGCGTTAACATTATCGTCAGTGAGTCAACCAAAAACAGTATCCCAGAATTTACTTTCCGTGATTTAGATTTGGTAAGAGTTAAGGGTAAAAACGAACCCGTAGCAATATTCGAACCGATTGGTCATAAAAACGACATCGACAAGGAAACCAAATCAGAATTATCCGGCTATAAGCAAGCACTTAAGAGCTTCCGCGCGCAAAACTGGGATAAAGCAGAGATAGATTTCTTTAACTTAAATCGATCACATCCAGACCGTTTTTTATATCAGGTTTATTTAGATCGCGTGACCTACTATAGAAATAATCCTCCAGGTGAAGAATGGGATGGCGTATTTACCCACACCTCGAAGTAGTAACGATTAGATTAATTTTTACCAATTAGCACGAAGTTCGTTCGCCAAAATTTTAATCCCTTTTTTCATATCGTCCTCACCTTGCACATAGTTGATACGAATGCAACTTTGTGCATGTTGTGTGGCTTCCTCCTGCCCTGGAAAAAAATACTTACCCGGGACTACCAATAACCCTTTTTGTTTTAAACGTTGATACAGCTCACTGGTTGTTATTTTTAAACCTTCAAACCATAACCATAGAAACAATGCGCCTTCGGGTTGGTGTATATGAAGCCTAGAATCGTTTATTTCTGCCTGCAGCAAGTCGATCGTAGACTGAGCACGCTGACGATAAAACGGCAGAATTAAATCATGACAAAGTGGTAGTAATGATTTGTCTCTCAACAGTTGATTAACGATAGCAGGCCCAGCACCACCGGGTGCGAGACTGGTAATTGCAGTCATATTACTAAACTGTTTTATGACCTCTTCATTCGCGACCACAATACCAGTCCTGGCTCCGGGCAATCCAAGCTTTGACAGACTCATGCATACAATTGTATTTTCATCCCAAAAAGGTGTCGCTTCGGTAAAAATAATACTAGGAAAAGGCGTGCCATAAGCACTATCAATTAATAAAGGGACGTCATTCTTTTTGGCCAATTGCGACAATTGCATGCACTCATCATCAGTAATGACATTGCCACTTGGATTAGTAGGGCGCGACGCACAGATTAAGCCAGTATCATTCGTAATATCAAGGTTGTCAAAATCGACCTGATACTTAAACATGCCATTGTCCAGGTGATTTATTTTGGCCTGCTGGCTGGTTATCATCGATTTTTCAATACCGACATCGGTATAACCAATATATTCTGGAACTAGTGGAATAAGCACTTTTTTAAATCGACCGTTTGACCGACCCGCAAAAGAATTGAACAGCACAAAAAATGAGCTCTGACTGCCATGAGTGAGCGCTATATTTTTTTCACTGATATTCCAACCGCATTGCTCTCGAAAAAACAATGTGAGAGATTCTATAAATGCAGTCTTACCTCGGGGTCCATCATAGTTAGTTAAGGTTTTGACTAATTCATTTGAGGCTTGCAATTTTTGCAGTGTGGCTTCAAAAAGCGCCAATACCTCGGGAATGGCAGCGGGATTGCCACCGCCCATCATTACGACATCATCTTGCAGTAACCCTTCATTGAGGTCATCCATCAAATGGGTTATGCCTGAGTAGTCAGAAAATCGTTTTCCAAAATCTGAAAAGTTCATAATGTTCGCTTCAATTTTATTTACAGGATTAGCATAACGTATAAGCGCCTATTTGGAGTGACAAATATTAGTTAGGATAGGTCATCAGGCCCAAAGTTGAGTTTGACACTAACCCGCATTGTGGCAACATGAGACCTGTGAAAACTATCCATTCAAAATCAAATACTTCGATATGCGCGCCTATTTACTGCGCCGATTAATACTCATCCCTCCTACGCTACTCGGTATTATGGTCATCGTATTTGCCATCACTCGACTAGTACCAGGTGGCCCACTTGAACGTGCCATCATGGAGCTTCAACAGCTCGATGTTTCAACCGGCATGTCGACATCGATCGCAGGCCAGGATATGGCTATCTCGGAAAAGCAACTCGATCAACTTCGTCAATACTATGGTTTCAACAAACCACTTCTAGAGAGCTTTGCGGACTGGTCTTGGCAGGTATTACAAGGTGATCTTGGATCATCCTATCGTTATAACGAACCGGTATGGAATGTCATTCAACAGCGCCTCCCTATTTCGATTTATTATGGGTTGGTCACTCTCATTATCACTTATCTGGTGTGCATACCACTGGGCGTCCTTAAGGCCATCAAGCACCGCACGCTGGTCGATAGCCTAACATCTATTCTTATATTTACCGGTTATGCTATTCCTGGTTATGCGCTCGGCTCACTCCTGTTACTCTATTTTTCAGTTCAGTTAGAATGGTTCCCAATGGGTGGTTTTGTCAGTTTCAGTTATGATGAAATGAGTTCATCAGAAAAGGTCAGTGACATTATCTGGCATTCAATTCTCCCTCTCATTTGCTATATGGTCGGGAGTTTTGCATTAATAACCCTGTTATTGAAGAACCATTTACTCGACAACCTTGCCGCTGACTATATGCGAACAGCAATAGCAAAAGGCGTATCATATCGTCGCTCGGTTATAACCCATGCTATGAGAAACTCGATGATCCCAATAGCAACTACCTTCGGCCAAAATATTACATTGCTGGTATCTGGCTCATTCTTAATCGAAACTATTTTTGATATCGATGGATTTGGTTTACTCGGCTTCAATGCCATTATTGATCGTGACTACCCGGTGGTAATGGGCATTGTGCTGCTGAGCAGCTTGTTGCTTCTGATCGGCAATATCATTTCAGATATTCTAGTCGCATTGGTTGATCCGAGAATTCGGTTCCAATAATGGGCATGTTTAATCCTCGAACTCAAAAAAAAATAAATCGCTTCCGTCAAATCAAGCTCGGCTATGGCTCCCTCATAGTTTTAACCATCATCTTGGTTGTTTGCTTGCTGGCTGAACTAATCGTCAATAATCGGGCACTCATCGTGAAATATGAAGGGGATTACTTTTTACCCACCTACACCGCGTTCCATCCTGGCACTGATTTTGGGCTGGATTATAGCTATGAAACCAACTACCGCGAACTACAACTAAAATTCTCACAGCAACAAAATGACAACTGGGTTGTGATGCCGCTGGTCCCTTTCAGCCCTAATGAAAACTCAGCCAGTGGGAGTGAATTTAAGGCAAATGCACCGTCTTTTGAGCAGAAACACTATCTAGGAACCGATACAACCAGTCGAGACATACTTGCTCGCCTGCTGTATGGCACACGAATCGCGCTATTCTTTTCCCTGATGTTTACCCTTTGTGTCTATCTAATTGGTGTCAGCATCGGCTGCATGATGGGTTATTTCGGCGGTATATACGATTTGATATTTCAAAGACTAATCGAGATTTGGTCAAACATCCCTTTTCTATACATGGTCATCATCGTATTTTCAGTAGTGCCTGGCAATTTTGACACCACTCGTCGAATCGGCATATTGCTACTTGTCATGGTATTGTTTTCCTGGACTTCAATGACTTACTTTATGCGTACCGAAACATACAAACAAAAGTCTAGAGATTATGTTGCGGCAGCCAGAATTTTGGGCGCCAGCCACAGCCGTATTATTTTCCACCACATTCTACCAAACATTCTCTCGACCTTAATTACGCTGATTCCCTTTACCATTGTTGGCGCTATCACCGCTATTACGGCTCTCGATTTCCTGGGCTTTGGCTTACCACCACCAACACCGAGTTTGGGGGAGCTATTAAAACAGGGAACTGCTAACCTACGCACCGCCCCCTGGATTATTCTCGCCGCTTTCAGCACTCTCATCCTGCTATTAACACTGATTACATTTATCGGTGAAGCATTGCGAGAAGCGTTTGATCCAAAAAAATTTACCGCTTACCGCTAACTAACTACTATTAGGTGATCCATGCTTAAGGGCATATCGAAACTCAGATACTCAAGCAGCATAAGCTTAATGCTCGTTTTTCTACTCGGCGCCTGCAGCAACAGTAATGATACCGAGAAAAAATTAGAGACAATAAAAGCACCTGATAACACGGCTGCAGTTAAAGCCTATTATTTAGCCAACTCAGAATTTTTCTCTTTTAAAAGCCAGTCTGACTTACCAGATGACCTCGTGTGGGAAAACGGATCAGAGCTACCGGAATTTGGGTCTCCCCGCGCGATCAAAGGTGGCACCAGATATAGCTCGTTACAGGACTTCCCACGCACTCTTCGACATGTAGGGCCAGATTCAAATGGATCATTTCGTCGTTGGATTCTTGATGATGTCTCTATGTCAGTTGCACAAACTCACCCCAATCACAATGATAAATTTTTTCCCGGCCTCGCAACACAATGGGCGGTGTCATCTAAACGTAAAACGACCTATATAAAACTCAACCCATTGGCTCGTTGGTCCGATGGCGAAAAGGTAACTGCTGATGACTATTTATTCAGCTTCTTTTTTTACCGCTCGACCGATATCGTCGCACCCTGGTACAACAATTGGTTTAGCACAATGTACACCAATATAACCAGATATGATGACTATACGATTTCAATTTCAATTCCCAATGTCAAACCCGACATGCACGCTAGAACACTTTCCTTATCGCCGACACCACAGCACTTTTATAAAGAACTAGGCGGCGACTTTGTTGAACGTTACCAATGGCGATTCGTACCGACTACAGGTGCTTATCAAATTAAGCCCAGTAATATTAAGAAGGGCCGCTCGATAACGCTGAGCATGGTCGACAATTGGTGGGCAAAAGATCTTAAATTTTGGCGTTATCGGTTTAATGCCGATAAGATTCAATTCAATATTATTCGAGATAACGCAAAAGTATTCGAGTCTTTTCAACGAGGTGATCTCGATCAGTTCGGGCTCAATCTGGCCGAATATTGGTACGATAAACTGGCAGATAACCATGATAGTGTGACGAACGGATATATCCATAAGACAACATTTTATAATCAACACCCCCGCCCTACTTATGGACTTTGGATTAATAGCTCGAAGCCAATATTAAACCAAAATAATATTCGAATTGGAATCAACCACGCAGCCAACTGGGGCTTGGTTATCGATAAATATTTCAGGGGGGATTATGAGAGATTACGATCAACCGCCGATGGCTATGGCGATTTTACACACCCGACTTTAACGCCACGAGTATTTGATATTGAACTGGCATTGAAACACTTTGCGATGGCCGGATTCAATACTCGGAACAAAGATGGAATCCTCGTCAATGGCGAGCAACAAAAGCTCGCGTTTACTCTGACCACTGGATATGAAGCCTTAAAAGATGTGCTTACCATATTGAAACAAGAAGCAGCCAAAGCAGGCCTCGAATTACGTATTGAAGTTCTTGATGCCACAGCCGCCTGGAAAAAGGCTCAGGAAAAAAAACATGACATTCTCTTCTCTGCCTTTGGTGTTGGGCTGGAGATGTATCCGCGTTATTGGGAAACCTATCATTCGGTAAATGCTTATGACCAGGCATTTCTCGCTGATGGCTCGACTAACCCTGACCGCAAGGTAAAAACCCAATCGAATAATCTAGAACTAGTCGCAGACCCACAGATAGATTCCATGATCGATCAATATAGAAACTCTTCAGGCAAACAAGAAATGATCAGTCTAGCGCATAAGCTAGATGAAGCTCTTTTTGATTACGCATCATTTTCACCGGGTTTCAAACAATCTTACTTTCGCACTGGTTACTGGCGATGGATAAAACACCCTGATGGCTTCAGCCAAAAATATCGCTCTGGTTCAGCTGAGCTTTTCACTTACTGGATCGACCAGGAAGCGAAGAAAAAAACTCTGGAGGCTCGTCGATCAGGTTTAAAATTCGAACCTGAAATTAGGGTCTTCGATCAATATCGCGAAGACGGCAATGACGGATCATGATTTTGGTCAATCACCAGTGACAAGCGCTTTGCTCGAAGTCGATGATCTGTCTATCAGTTTTGATACAGACGAGGGCACTTTAGATGCCATTAATAACATAAGCTTCTCAATTCAAGCAGGAGAAACTGTTGGATTGGTCGGTGAATCAGGTTGTGGGAAAAGCGTCACAGCGCACTCTATAATGCGAGTATTGCCTCAACCCATGGGACGAATCTCTCACGGATCCGTCAGATTTAATGGAATCAACCTACGCACTTTGGCACTGCCGGACATGGAGAACATTCGAGGCTCAGACATTGGCATGGTCTTCCAGGAACCAATGACAGCGCTCAACCCCGTTCAAACTATTGGTAAGCAAATTTCGGAGTCTCTCATCCTCCATCTTAATCTATCTATACCAGAGGCACTTCAAGCCTCGATAGATATTCTTAAAAGAGTTGGTGTTCCATCGCCTGAGCTAAGGGTGAGTGAATATCCTCATCAATTATCTGGCGGCATGCTTCAACGAGTCGTTATCGCTATCGCACTGGCTTGCAAACCTTCACTGCTCATTGCGGACGAACCAACGACGGCGCTCGATGTCACTATTCAGGCTCAAATTCTCAATCTAATTCGCGACTTACAGAACGATATGAAAATGGCTGTTTTACTAATCACCCATGATCTTGGGATCATCGCCGAAACATGCGACCGAATACTAGTTATGTATGCAGGTCGAATTATTGAATCTGGGTCTGTTACTGATATATTCGACAGCCCTGCTCACCCCTATACCCAGGGTTTACTCAACTCAATCCCACGGTTGGTGACACCTTCAAAGAGTAGATTACCAGTCATTAAAGGACAAGTTCCAAATATTAGAGACTACCCCACTACTTGTCGTTTCGACAACAGATGTCCACATCGGCAAGCTAAATGCAGCAAATTAACACCCGAATTAGAGAAAGTAAGTGAAAGCCACCAAGTAAGTTGTTTCGGTTGGCAAGGCATTCAAAAGGAGAGAAACATTTAATGGCCTTTCCGCTACTGGAAGTTCGTAACCTGACAAAATCCTTCCCCGTTAAAGAAGGACTACTGATGCGAGCAAAGCACTTCAATCAGGCTGTTAATGATGTCAGTTTTTTTATTAACCCAGGTGAGACACTCGGGTTAGTGGGTGAATCAGGATGTGGTAAGTCAACACTCGGACGTTGCCTTGTTCAACTCTACCAACCTGACCACGGACAGGTACTATTTAAGGGCATGGATATCAATAGCTTGAGTAGAACTGAAAGAAAACAGTATCGTCAATCTGTACAAATGATCTTCCAGGACCCTCTGGAATCACTCAATTCACGACATACCATTGAAGAAATCCTAATCGAGCCTTTTGCAATTCACAATACCGGTGACCGAAAATGGCGATTGAAAAAGATACAGACACTACTTGAACTAGTCGGCCTACCTTCGAATTCGGGTTCACGTTACCCATTTGAATTTTCAGGCGGTCAACGCCAACGAATTGGTATCGCTCGCGCCATTGCCCTAGGCCCCGAGCTGATAGTCTGTGATGAGGCTGTATCGGCATTAGACGTTTCAATACAAAGTCAAATCATCAACTTGCTACTCGATTTACAGGCTGAACTCAATATAGCCTATTTGTTTATCTCTCATGACTTAGCAGTCGTAAAACACTTTTCTGATCGAGTTGCTGTCATGTACCTGGGGGAAATAGTCGAGACAGCTGATAGCGAAACAATTTATAAAAACCAAAAGCACCCTTATACAAATTCATTGATAGACTCGATACCCGTTCCTGACCCCCATCATAAAGCTAAACGGCATATATTACAGGGTGACATGCCTTCCGCAATTAACCCACCTACTGGGTGTCATTTCCATACACGATGCCCTAAGGTAATGCCACGCTGCAAAGTCGACAAGCCTAAACTTCGTGTTGAAACCTCGTCGCACAGCTTTAGTTGTCATCTTGATTAATACCCACTAACCAAACGAAGTATCTGCTATCAAATCAAACTATCCGGCCCAATTAAAATAACTCAAAATGAATTAAACAATATGAACTACACACACCGCCTCAAATTTGAAGTCAGGGATTACGAATGCGATATTCAAGGCGTAGTCAACAACGGCGTATATCAAAATTATCTAGAGCACGCTCGGCACGAATTTTTATTATCGAAGGGAATTAATTTTGCTGAAATGGCAGCCAATAAAATTAATCTAGTCGTGATTAGAGCCGAACTAGACTATCAGGGTTCTCTAAAAAGTGGGGACCGATTTGAAGTTTGTAGCAACATACAGCAAATATCGAAAGTGCGTTTCGAGTTCTTGCAGGATATCTATCGAATAACTGACTCTAAACAGATGTTAAAGGCTAAAATCATAGGCACCTCGCTCAATGAACGAAGCCGCCCGTTTAAACTTGATGTGTTATCACAGCTATTCGATAATTAATGGAAATTTCTAATAGTTATTAGCCTTTACTAACTCAGACTGATAAGTATTTGAGATATCACTGAACGCGTGAATAGCCTGATTAACGTCCTCAGTCTCTGATAACTGAAATTGACTAAACCCACAACGTTGCATGAAAGATAACTGATCCCGAATCACATCACCCACGGCACGTATCTGCCCCTGATAGCTATAACGATCTCTGAGTAGTTTTGATTGACTAAAGGCGCGGCCATCAGCAAACACCTTAAACTGCAAAATAACCATCTGTAAATCATTTAGAAACGGTAAAATATCATCAACTGAATCAGTCTCACTCAGCTTCACAGCTAGTGCTTGCGATGTGTTTTTAAGCTCTTCAAACTCATTTTTAAGTTGATCTAAACTAACAATAGCTTTCGAACTGCTGTCGAGGCTATTGCTTTCGAGGCTAAAATCCACCCAGTCATCGTCAATGACCTGATGATGATTATTAATTATCGGCATAAACTTGTGCCTTAAATGGTGCACGTCCAACACGTGCGAGTGTTTTTAGAAAATGTTCGTTTGGATCACGTAATTGGAGATAGGTTTCTATGATTGTCTCAACAGCATCACCTATCTTACTTTTTACTATTGATGGCCCAAGTACTTTTCCCAGCGCGGTGTGATTTGTGGCAGAACCACCGAGTGTTATTTGGTACCAGTCCTCACCTTTTTTATCGACACCTAGCAAACCAATATGCCCAACATGATGGTGGCCACAGGCATTCATACAGCCCGAAATTTTTATATTCAGTTCCCCAACATCATACAGCCGATCTAGTTTTTCGAATCGAGCCATGATGTCTTCTGACACATCAATGGAGGTCGCATTCGCCAATCCACAAAAGTCGAAACCGGGGCAGCAAATCAAGTCAGTGACGGTATCAATATTGGGCACCGCTAATTTCAGCTTATTGAGTGCACGCCACAGACCATATAACTGGGTTTGTTCGACATGAGCTAACACCATATTTTGGGAATAAGTAGTACGGATTTCACCCATACTATATTGATCGGCAAGGTCAGCTATGCCATCCATTTGTAAATCAGTCACATCCCCTGGGGCCTGTCCATGCCCCTTAAGTGAAACATATACGATTCGATAACCATTCTTTTTATGTGCCCTGGTATTTTGCCGATACCAGGAGGAAAATATTGGATTACTTAATAACTGCTGCTCGTGTTCTTTATCAGTGGCGGGTAAAGTCTTATATTGAAGAAAATTAAAAGCATCTGTCACTGCCTCAATTCGAGAATCACTAAGCTTTAATTCTGAATCACGAACCTGCGCCCACTCTTCTTCAACCATATTTCGAAACTTATCAATACCGATGGCATTTACCAAAATCTTAATACGAGCTTTATATATATTATCTCGTCTGCCGTAAAGATTATAAACACGCAAAATAGCATCTAGATAACTTAGGAAATCTGTGCGTGGCAAAAACTCTTTAATCACTTTACCGATAACAGGTGTGCGCCCCATACCGCCACCAACATATACTTTGAATCCAACCTCACCAACATCATTACGCAATACCTGTAGCCCTATATCATGCACCTGAACAGCAACTCTGTCCTCGGTTGCACCAGTAACGGCAAACTTAAATTTTCGGGGTAGATAAGAAAACTCAGGGTGTAAAGTAGACCATTGTCGAATAATTTCACACCAGACTCTTGGATCTTCTACTTCATCTGCCGATGCACCTGCCAATGGATCAGATGTCACATTCCGAATACAGTTGCCACTGGTTTGAATAGCATGCATTTGCACCTTCGCTAATTCCGCTAGAATATCCGGTACGCTCTCGATTGTCGGCCAGTTAAACTGAAAATTCTGTCTTGTTGTTACATGTGCATAGCCTTTATCGTAGGTACGGGCAATATCAGCCAAAGTACGCATTTGAATCGAATTTAAAACACCATAGGGTACTGCCACGCGTAACATAGGTGCGTGACGCTGAACATATAGACCGTTTCGTAAGCGCAGTTGCTTAAAAACTTCTTCGTCTAACTTCCCAGCAAGAAAGCGAGCCGTTTGATCACGAAACTGATCGACACGTTCATCTACCAATTGCTGATCTATTTGGCTGTATGCGTACATTTTCTGTCTATGCTCCAAAATATAACTGGTGCTACTATAGCCCAGTCAAAATAGACGAATAAACGATATTTCTAGATACTATATTCATATCCGAAATATAAAAGTAGATTAAGGAAAATTATTTAATAGGCCATATTAATTGACCAATTCTGGCAAAGGTATCGTAAACAAAGACACTGTATGATGATTGTATTAACTTTATGGAAACGACTTAGTTATGAGTTTTCTAACGGAAAAAGAACTAATTGCTGTCAATTAATCGGAAAAGGAAGGCCCCGTAATCACAATCAGTTATGCCATAAAAAAATACAATCAGGAATGGGGGGCACAGAAAAAATTGGACAGAATACTGTTACCCTTGCGGGGTATATTTCGATGAAAAAAAGCCTGTCTATTCAATCGATCAGTAATTCGTTGGGTATCTTTGAAAACAATGATGCATTCGCACTAAAAGCCTTAATAATGGCTATTGAGATGCTAAATCGATATATCGAACAATTGTTATACTCACATCTTGTAGCACGTATTGGAGGAAAAAATATACGCTCCACATCAATGATATAATATTGAAAGCATTGATGTGCTAGTCAGTAACCAATAACTGCTGAACCTGAAATTAACAATTTTAATCGATTAGCAAGATCGCTCAGTTAAGAAAAACTGAGTTTAAGTTAGCAAATAAACCTGTTTATGAGTGTCAAGATATTAGTTTGACCTCAATAGTTGATATCGTTTAACCAATTAGTAGGTTCTTATAACTTCCTACTGAACCATCTTGCTAATCACCTAATTTAATTAACAGGTGATGCTTTAACAACCTCTGCTCTGGCAGTCAATAATTTCAACACGGCTTGATACTCTGCTGACGATTTGGCGACAGTCAGTGCATTAACCTTAGTGGCATCATCCTCAGAGTCATTCGAAAGTACGGCCGACAATTCTATTAACGAGTAACTACCATCTGGATGTGAAAAACCTTCAAAAAATTGTTCGCCATCTGGCTTATTCATTGAAAAAACTAGTCGAACCAGGTTTCCATCGATGTCTGGCGAATTTCTTGAAATGAAGCCTGGATCAACAGCGGTCACCTTCCAATCGCTTGCTATATCATCCAGAGACTTACCCACTGACAAAGAAGCTAATGCTTTTTTACCCACTTCGGCACCTTCATCGCGACTTTTTGTTTGACGAATTATCATATCAATTTGATTTGAAACTTCAGCAAGCATTTTTTGAGATTCAGGTTTCTGCTCCCTCACTCGAAGAAAAATAACGCGATTGTCAGACAGTTCAATAGCCTCACTATTAAGTCCTTGTGCCAAAACTTCATTTGAAAATGCAGCATTCCGAATTTGTGAGTTGGATGTAATACCCTCTCCTGAACTAGCATCGAACCAGTCAGAGGTTTGCAATTTTAAACCAAGCTCTTCAGCAGCGGGCTCTAACGAATCTGATTGCTCATAAGCCAGGTTAGCGAGACTCTCGGACAAATCATAAATCTGCCCTTCTGCTAGCTCATTGCGCATTTCATCGACCAAGTCCGACTTAACCTCATCAAAAGATTTTGTTTCACCACCGCTCACCTCATCCAACCGGATTAAATGCCACCCAAAAGAAGACTTTACCGGTTCACTCAAATCACCAACTTTCAATTCAAACAAAGTGTCTTCGAAAGGTTTAACCATCATGCCTCGCTCAACCTCACCAAGGCTACCCCCACTAGAAGCGGAGCCAGGATCCTGTGAATACGTTTTTGCAAGCTCAGAAAAATTTGCTCCTTCCTCAATCTGATTTCTAAGTTCGGATAGCTCCTGACGAAGAACATCACTATCCTCGCTTGATATATCCTCATCCATAGTCAATAATATATGACTGGCAGAACGATATTCAGGGCTACTATAAACATCCTTAGTTAACTCATATCGATTTAACAATTGTTCGTTTGTAATTTCAATTGAAGCCTTTATGGCATCAAGACCCAATTCGAGATAATCAATTCGGACTTGCTCTCTAGTCATAAATCGTGAAGTATTTTCATCAAAATATTGCTCAATTTCCTGTTCACTAATATCTATGAATCCACTCTGAGTTGGCCTTGTTAGAACACGAACCTTACGAGTTTGATTGGCTAGACTAGTTAGTTGATTTTTAATTGAATCGACAGTAAAGGCTGTTGCACTAATACCAGTTTGTAGCTGCTCTATGGCTTGACTACGTCTAAACTCCTGTTCAAATCCAGCTGTCGAATAACCTGTAGAAGCAACCTGTGCTTGATAGATTTCAGGATTAAACTTGCCATCAGTCTGGAAGGATTCGATAGATCGAATTAATTTACTGAGATCAGCATCGCTGACCCTATAATGTTTCTTATCGGCATATTGGCTAAGAGCAGACTGCTCGATCATTTGGGTCAGTACTTGAGCCTTAAGGATGTCGTCACTACCTATATATTCAGGAATCGCGCCACCAAAAGCCTGCGCTAATTGACGACGATAATTAGCATAGGCTGTATCAAAACTTTGTAGCGTAATGGTTTGACCATTCACAACAGCAGGAGGTGTTCCTTCTCCACCGCCAAGGTATGAATTAACGCCAAATAACGCAAATGGAACCGTAATCAGACCAATAATAACGTAAGTGATCCAGCCAGTGGTTTTATCTCTAATCGCTTGCAACATAATTTTTTTCGCTTCGTCGGCTGGGAAAATTTTTGTAAAAAAAAACGCCCTATTAAGGGCGTTTTAAAGGTTGGCGGAGTGGACGGGACTCGAACCCGCGACCCCCGGCGTGACAGGCCGGTATTCTAACCAACTGAACTACCACTCCTTTTTTGGTGGGTGCTGAGGGGATCGAACCCCCGACCCTCGCCTTGTAAGGGCGATGCTCTCCCAGCTGAGCTAAGCACCCCTGTCGAAAGGAGCGCTAGTTTACTGCGTCTTTTAAAGCTTTACCAGCCTTAAATGCAGGAACTTTCGAAGCTTTAATTTGAATGGTCTCACCAGTACGTGGATTACGGCCTGCACGAGCTTCACGCTGACGAACTAGGAAGGTTCCGAAGCCTACAACAGTTACCTGGTCGCCAGACTTAAGCGCTTCAGTTAAGGCTGCAATGACACCATCAACTGCACGAGCTGAATCTGCTTTGCTTAAATCTGCGGCACCGGCTACTGCTTCTATTAGTTCTGATTTATTCATTACTTTTTTCCATTTGGTTTAAATTAAATGACTCTGCCACGTACCCGGGCAACTAATAAAAAGTCAAGATTTTATTTATTTTTCTTTATATCTGGTGTAACGAGTTGGTCTCCCCGACCAACTCTCCCCGTGGTTTGGATTAAACCAATAGAGGGCTTTAGGGTCAACATAAATTATTCAAATAACAAAAAAATTACTGATATTTTCCCTTACTGACTTAATGCGCCCGGGCACCCGAAGACTTTTTCTCTTTAGTCTTAGCTTTTGAAGGCTCACTAGTCGAAACTAATGGCTCTTCAATTGGAGTAGGTTGATGTTCCAATGCAACCTCAAGCACCTGATCAATCCATCTTACCGGAATGATTTTTATATTAGCAATAATATTCTTCGGGATATCAGCCAGATCTTTTTCGTTTTCTTCAGGAATTAAAACAGTTGTAATTCCACCACGGTGAGCAGCCAAAAGTTTTTCCTTTAAACCACCGATGGGTAATACCTCACCACGCAGCGTAATTTCACCTGTCATAGCAACATCGGCCTTTACTGGAATGCCAGTCAGAGCGGATACCAGTGCAGTACACATACCAACGCCGGCACTCGGCCCATCTTTGGGTGTCGCTCCTTCTGGTACATGTATATGAATATCCTTTTTTTCGTTAAATTCCGGATTAATACCAAGCACGCGAGCACGACTGCGCACCACCGTCAGCGCTGCCTGAATTGATTCTTTCATGACATCACCCAGTTGCCCTGTGTGAATAAACTTACCTTTTCCATCCACTACAGCTGATTCAATAGTGAGTAACTCTCCACCTACTTCCGTCCAGGCTAACCCTGTCACTTGACCAACCTGATCCTTTTCTTCAGCCGAACCAAAACGGAATCGTTTAACGCCTAAATATTTTTCAACATTCCCAGCATCAACAATTACCTTTTTGTTTGTTGGCTCGAGCAACAAATTTTTCACTACTTTTCGACAAATTTTTGATATTTCTCGCTCGAGACTTCGAACACCGGCTTCTCGCGTATAGCGTTGAATTATTTCCAAAACAGCCTTCTCTTGAATAACAATTTCGTCTTGCTTTAATCCATTTTCTTTTATCTGTTTTGGCAGCAGATATTTCATCGCAATATTAAGCTTTTCGTCTTCAGTGTAACCAGGGATTCGTATAACCTCCATTCGATCTAATAATGGACCCGGAATATTCATACTGTTTGACGTCGCAACAAACATAACATCCGATAAATCAAAATCTACCTCGAGATAATGATCTGCAAATGTATTGTTTTGTTCAGGATCTAATACTTCCAATAAAGCTGAAGCAGGATCACCACGGAAATCCATTGCCATTTTGTCAATTTCATCGAGTAAGAACAGCGGGTTTCTAACTTTAACCTTGGATAAATTTTGTATGATTTTACCTGGCATTGAACCGATATAAGTTCTGCGATGCCCTCTTATTTCGGATTCATCTCGAACACCACCAAGAGACATGCGTGAGAACTTTCGGTTCGTGGCTCTTGCGATAGATCGTCCAATCGAAGTCTTACCAACACCTGGTGGTCCAACCAAACATAGAATGGGCCCTTTTAGTTTTTTTACCCGCTGCTGAACTGCGAGATATTCAAGAATCCTTTCTTTTACTTTTTCCAGACCGTAGTGGTCTTCTTCCAGTACCTTTTCTGCCTGAGCTAAATCACGACGAATTTTTGACTTCTTTTTCCATGGTACCGACACTAACCAGTCAATATAATTTCTCACCACGCTAGCTTCAGCAGACATGGGTGACATCATTTTTAATTTATTAAGCTCAGAATCTGCTTTTTCTCTAGCATCTTTGGACATGCCAGATTTTTCAATTTTATTTTGGAGATCTTCGACTTCATTTGGCGCATCTTCCATTTCACCCAACTCTTTTTGAATGGCTTTCATTTGCTCATTCAAATAATATTCGCGCTGGCTCTTTTCCATCTGCTGCTTCACTCGACCACGAATACGTTTTTCAATTTGCATTAAATCGATTTCGCCCTCGATCTTACTCATGATGTGTTCGATTCGTTCGCGAGGATGCTGAATTTCCAGAATTTCCTGTTTTTCGTCAAGCTTTAATGACATGTGAGCAGCGATTGTATCCGCCAAACGACTAGGGTCATCGATACCTGATAGTGACGTTAGAATTTCAGGAGGCACTTTTTTATTGAGCTTAACGTACTGATCAAATAAGTTGAGAACTGAACGCAAAAGTACTTCTGCTTCACGATCTTCCACAAGGATTGCTTTCTCTAAAACTTGAGTCGACGCTGAAAAATATTCATTCGTTTCTAAAATGCTTTTAACTGAAACTCTATTACCACCCTCAACCAATACTTTAATCGTGCCATCTGGCAATTTAAGCATTTGTAAAATAGTTGAGAGTGTACCTATTTGATATAGGTCCTTAGCTGATGGATCATCAACTTCTGCGTTCTTTTGAGCCAGTAACAATATTTTTTTATTGTCAGACATAGCCGCTTCGAGTGCGAAAATAGATTTTTCGCGCCCTACAAATAAAGGAATCACCATGTGTGGATAAACAACAACATCGCGAAGCGGCAAAACAGGAATTAGCTGGTTACTTTCTGGCTCTGCAAGCTGGGTATTTTCGATGTCTGACATAAACGCCTCTAAACTTAAGTGTCAGGTTAATATGGGTCTGACAACACCCTTTTCAACCCCGACACTAGAGACGTTTTATCAGTTAAATAGACTGTCTAGTCGTCGGAAGCAACTCGTTTCATTTCACCACCCTCATAAATAACATAAGGTTGCGCATTACCCTCTATTACAGCGGCATCTACAACAACTTTGCTTACATTTTCCATGGCCGGAAGATCGTACATGATCTCCAGTAGAGTGTTTTCAAGGATAGTCCGCAGGCCTCGAGCACCCGTTTTCCTTTCCATTGCTTTTTTCGCTACCGCACTTAATGAGTCGATACGAAACTCGATCTCACAGCCTTCAATTTCAAACATTTTTTGATATTGCTTGGTGATGGCATTTTTGGGTTCGGTAAGAATTTTAATTAATGCATCTTCATCAAGCTCTTCTAGCGTAGCAACCACGGGTAATCTACCCACAAACTCTGGAATTAATCCGTATTTGATTAAATCTTCTGGCTCTACTTTACTAATGACTTCGCCAAAAAGGCTTTCTTTATCTTTATTCTTGAGACTAGCACCAAAACCAATGCCACCTTTTTCAGATCTATTTAGTATTACTTTGTCAAGACCTGAAAACGCACCACCACAAATAAATAGAATTTTACTGGTGTCTACCTGCAAAAACTCCTGCTGGGGATGTTTTCTTCCACCTTGTGGTGGTACCGAGGCAACCGTGCCTTCGATAAGTTTTAGTAGTGCCTGTTGAACACCTTCGCCGGAAACATCGCGTGTAATCGATGGATTGTCAGATTTCCTTGAAATTTTATCTATTTCGTCAATATAGACGATACCTGTCTGCGCCTTCTCGACATCATAATCACATTTCTGTAATAATTTTTGGATGATGTTCTCGACATCTTCACCTACATAGCCAGCTTCTGTTAGAGTGGTGGCATCCGCGATCGCGAAGGGCACGTTCAGTAAACGAGCCAAAGTTTCAGCTAATAGTGTTTTGCCAGAGCCTGTCGGCCCAATCAACAAAATATTGCTTTTAGAAAGCTCGATCTCATCTTTGATGTGACCCACTTCAAGTCGCTTATAATGGTTGTAAACCGCAACGGCAAGAACTTTCTTGGCACGGCTTTGGCCAATGACATATTCATCTAGAACATTGAATATCTCATGCGGAATCGGCAACTTGCTTTCAGCATCATCACTTTTTTCCTGAATTTCTTCACGAATGATGTCATTACAAAGATCGACACATTCATCGCAGATGAAAACAGAAGGCCCTGCAATCAGTTTTCTTACTTCATGCTGACTCTTGCCACAAAAGGAGCAATACAGTAGCTTTTCATCTTTACTATTTTTTTTCTCATCACTCATAATTACAACCGATATCTGATGCTAAACGAAATCCTAATGTCCGTTCGATTACTATTTATTCGATGATATTCGACCATTCTGGCCAGCACAACTGAAAAAATACTTTTTCGACTTATTCCTCAGGATCGGCACGTGATGTTAAAACTTTATCCATTAATCCATATTCGACAGATTGCTCTGCACTCATGAAGTTATCACGATCAGTATCCTTTCCTATAACTTCCTCTGACTGACCAGTATGCTCAGAGAGTAATTTATTTAGACGTCCTCGAACAGCTAGTATTTCTTTGGCATGAATTTCAAAATCACTCGCCTGACCTTGAAAACCACCGAGTGGCTGATGAATCATAACTCGGGAATGTGGCAACCCATAACGCTTTCCAGCACAACCACCGGCTAACAATATAGCGCCCATACTCGCCGCCTGACCAGTGCACAAAGTGCTGACATCGGGCTTAATAAATTGCATCGTGTCGTAAATCGCGAGACCGGCTGTTACAGAGCCACCTGGACTATTAATATAGAGAGAGATATCTTTATCCGGATTTTCAGACTCCAGAAATAGTAATTGCGCGACAATCAAATTCGCCATGTGGTCTTCAATAGGACCTACAATAAATATAACACGCTCTTTTAGTAGCCGAGAGTAAATGTCATAGGCTCGTTCGCCTCGAGCAGACTGCTCTACTACCATTGGCACCAAGTTTGCCTGCGTATTATCCATCTTTGCAAGCATGGAAGTGATACCACTGGTGATATTGAATTCGCTCATATTTTACAACTCTCATTGTTTTTAGGCCCATGCTGTGGCCGTGTACTTACCAAACTTAAGATCTGACTCTCACTAATTAAGCTTCACCGTTCATCAATTCTTTAAAGCTTGACGCCTTATCAGTTACTTTCGCTTTACTTAATATATGTTCAACAACTTGATCTTCAAGTACCATCGCTTCAAGATTTGAGCGAGCCTGCTTATTTTGGCGATAGTATTCCACTACTTGAGCAGGATCTTCATACGATGCGGCCATTTCCTCTAAGGTAGACTCAATAATACTTTCATCAGGCTTTATTTCTGCCGTTTTAATCACTTCACTTACCAATAACCCAAGCTTTACCCGTTTTGCCCCTTCTTCAGCAAAAATTTCATCAGGCAAACTGGATGTATCAAACGACTCCATGCCCTGACCCATACGCTGTGCAGCCTGTTCTTTTAATGCTTTTACTTCTTCGGCGATCAGTGCCGTAGGCGCAAGAATTTCATTTGCCTCTAGAAGGCCAGCCATAACCAAGTTTTTGAGCTCTGACTTTAAACGTTGCTTTAGTTCTTTTGCCATATTGGCGCGAATGTCAGCATTCATCTTTTCGATGTCACCATCTTCGACACCAAATGCCTTGGCGAATTCAGCATCAACTTCTGGTAGAACAGGTTCAGATATTTTTGTAGCCTTCAATGTAAATTCGGCTTTCTTACCCGCAACATCTTTGCCATGATAATCTTCGGGGAAATTGACTTCAGCAACTTTCTCTTCCCCAACAGAAATACCATTTAATCCTTCTTCGAATTCTTTTAACATTTGGCCAGCGCCAATTTCAACTTCCATATCTTTACCAGCGCCGCCTTCGAACAGCTCGCCGTCAATACGACCTTCGAAATCGACTGTCACTTTATCGCCTCTAGTTGCTGCGCGCTCTACTTCAGCCCAGTCTTTACGCTGTTCGCGTAATTTAGCGATCATGTCATCAAAGTCTTGCTCAACGATTTCAGCCGTTGGATTTTCAATTTCGATAGAGTCAAGATTTAGCTTTTCTACTTCAGGAAAGACTTCAAAGATAGCCACATAAGTCATATCTTCTTTTTCTTCAGCTGTCACTGACTTAATATTTGGCATACCTGCTGGACGGACATTTTCTTGTATTAGCGCTTTTTGGTATGAAGATTCAAGCACGTCACCCACAACTTCCTGACGAACATGCCCGCCAAATTTTTGTTTAACGACTTTTAAGGGAACCTTACCTGTACGAAAACCATCAATTTTGACAGTCTTAGACAGCTCTTTGAGCTTCTTTTCGACTGCCACTGTTACCGTGTCAGAAGGAATCTGAACAGTCATTTGGCGTTCGAGGCCTTCGAGCGTTTCTATAGATACTTGCATGATAAAGTCTCGTGATTTTCTATAAGAGGGATATTATTGCCAGTGAATGTACTAGCTTACATTAACCTGAATTTGAATTTTTATCCGTTTCACTAATCAATTTAGCTGAATAAAAAAATGGTGCGAAAGGAGAGACTCGAACTCTCACATCCTGAGATACCAGAACCTAAATCTGGCGCGTCTACCAATTCCGCCACTCTCGCACATTACTCGCTTGTATCGGGTGATATATTGATATTCGATGAATCGATCACGAGTCATCGTATATCTTTCCGATTTTCTGGTGCCGGCTTTCTTACATTGACTACTTAAATCAACAAGCCATCACCAGTTCAATATGGGGTGGACGATGGGGATCGAACCCACGACAACAAGAATCACAATCTTGCACTCTACCAACTGAGCTACGCCCACCATAAAAAATGGCACGCCCGGCAGGATTCGAACCTGCTACCCTCGGCTTAGAAGGCCGATGCTCTATCCAAATGAGCTACGGGCGCAGTAACCCTTATCCTGAATCGACTAACCTACAACTTGTGAAGCTAATTTTAATAAGCTACTCAGTTAAGCCGATATCCGGCGTTCTGCCATCAACCGTCAGGTTGATATTTAGAAATTGTCAGTCCGATCAGATCACCTGGTAAATGATCTTCATCTCTAAACTTAACAAACTCTAATAAACTGGTCGGGGTGGAGAGATTCGAACTCCCGACCCACTGCTCCCAAAGCAGTTGCGCTACCAGGCTGCGCTACACCCCGAAATCTGCCTATCAGCAAGGCGCAGGATAATACGCTGAACAAAAATCGCCGTCAATTGAACATTACAGTTTTTAACAACTTTTTTTTCAACCTGCTTAAGAATGTAATTGGCGACGTCATTGTGAATTGTTTTTTAATTGGCTAACCCGGTTTAATCTCGACGCCATCGAGTCCCATCGGCACCGTCTTCTAATACGACACCTGCTGCTGTTAATTCATCTCGAATACGATCAGCCGATGCCCAGTCTTTGCTTTTTCTGGCATCTAGTCTTTGCTGTATCAGTTCGTCGACCTTGTCGTCGGATAATCCAGTGTCGCTACCCACCTGCCCCTTTAGGTAGGGCTCAGCATCACTTTGCAGTAAACCGATAATACTACCTAGATACTTCAGCAGACTGGCTAATGCGTTGACTGTTGTCGGATCTTCCGTTTTCGCTCGATTAATATCTCGGACTAAATCGAATAACACGGCGACGGCATTGGCCGTATTAAAGTCGTCGTTTAAAGCCGCTTCGAAGCTTTTTTGATAATCTGTATTGGTTGGCGCCTCACCTAGTTCGGCACCCAACAATCCGCCATAAAAGCGCTTGAGGGCACTTCTCGCATTATTCAATTGATCTTCAGAGTAGTTCAATTGGCTTCGATAATGGCTACTGAGTATGAAATAACGGATTTCTTCTGCCTTGTAATCTTTCGATACGTCTCGCAGGGTAAAGAAATTACCTAACGATTTAGACATTTTTTCTTCGTTGACCCGCACGAAGCCGTTATGCATCCAATAATTAACAAAAGTTTCACCCGTGCAACATTCGCTCTGCGCGATTTCATTTTCATGATGCGGGAACTGTAAATCTTGCCCACCACCATGGATATCGAAGTGATTGCCGAGCATTTGTGTCGCCATCGCAGAACATTCGATATGCCAGCCGGGTCGACCATCACCATAATCAGAAGGCCAACTAGGCTCGCCTGGCTTTGCTGATTTCCACAAAGCAAAGTCGAGTGGATCATTTTTCTGAGAATCAATCTCAACCCTTTCACCTGAACGCAATTCGCCTATCTTTTTACCAGACAACTTGCCATAGCCTTTAAACTTTGCCACCGCAAAGTAAACGTCACCATTGGGTGCCTGATAGGCATAACCTTTCGTCACTAACTCAGCAATCATCGTCAACATCATAGCGATAGTATCGGTTGCTCTCGGCTCCTTGGTTGGTCGTAGTACGCCCAGAGCATCAGCATCCTCGTGCATGGCATCTATGAAGCGCTGGGTTAGCTGATAGAAGTCTTCATTACGCTCATTCGCTCTGCTAATGATTTTGTCGTCAATATCGGTAATATTTCGCACGTAATTCACCTCATAACCGAGGTGCTGCAAATAACGATAAACCACGTCAAACACGACCAAAACTCGAGCATGACCAATATGGCAATAGTCGTAGACTGTCATGCCGCAAACATACATGCGCACCTGGCCTGGTACGATGGGTTTAAACACTTCCTTTTGATTGGTTAGGCTATTGTATATTGTCAGCATTGAATGTCAGTTGGGCCAGATGTGCCGGTTGGTGGTTGAGGTAGCAGAGTTTAAGATATCGCGAGTTATAGGGAAACCAATAATGTAGGCATTCAAACTAATCGTTCTAGAAAGCAAGGATAAATAATGCCTTTCACGAAATTACTGACAATTGAGCGCTATTCAATCAATCTCATCCTTCCCTACAGCATAACAAATCAGTAGAATCCGACTATCATTCAACCCAGCGGAAATTATGATGACTAAAAAGCTTCTCCCACTGCTAGTAGTGTTAGCTGCGATCGCGTCTCTCGTTTTTTTCTCTACCATTAAATCAGCGACTAAAGGCAACAACGACATGACTGAGACAGCAACAGAGAACGTATCCGTAATGTTAGAAACATCTATGGGTAACATCACCATAGAAATCGATATGGCTAATGCACCGAATAGCGGTGAAAACTTTCTAGGTTATGTCGACGATGGTTATTTTGTAGATACTACATTCCACCGCGTCATTCCTAACTTCATGGTTCAGGGTGGCGGCATTACAGCAGACATGGCCGATAAGCCAAGTAAGCGTGCGCCAATAAAGAACGAAGCCAACAATGGCCTGAAAAATGAACGCGGCACTTTAGCCATGGCACGCACGGGTGACCCACATTCGGCAACATCACAGTTTTTCATCAACCATGCTGACAATGGTTTTTTGAACCATTCAAGTGAAACAGCTCAAGGCTGGGGTTATGCGGTATTTGGCAAGGTGACTGATGGTATGGACATTGTCGACGCGATGGCTGCGGTTTCCACTGGCAACAATGGTGGCCATGGTGATGTGCCTTTAGAAACGATTACTATCACGGGCGCGAGTCGCCTTTAGTAGTCAGTCCATAAATTACCTTCTGTAAAATAAGAAGAGCATTTACGTGAACGATGAAACACTTTTCATTTCAGACTGCCATGTCGACGCAAGCAAGCCAGAAATAACGAGCAACCTGCTCGATTTCCTACAAAACCGGGCAAAAAATGCTCGGTTTTTGTATATTCTCGGCGATTTTTTTGAAGTCTGGATTGGGGATGACAGCCATAACCCCGTTTATGAATCTATAATCAATTGCCTGCAAACACTGTCAAAAAATACCGAGGTTTTCTTCCTTGCAGGTAACCGAGATTTTTTACTCGGGGATGAGGCTGCCGACTATATTGGTTTAACGCGCATCAAAGATCCAACCACCATACAACTCGGTGATCATCGGGTCGCGTTGCTGCATGGCGATACCTTGTGTACCGATGATAACGACTACCAGGCATTTCGACGCATGGTACGTGACCCCGACTGGCAGATTCAATTTTTACTCAAGCCATTAGCTGAACGTCAGGCAATTGCAGTTGCATTACGCGCTAAGAGCTCCGAAGCGATGGCAGAAAAGACGCTTGAAATTATGGATGTGAATGCTGACGCAGTATCCAATTGCTTTACTAAACTGGACGTCGATTTGATTATTCACGGTCACACTCATCGACCAGCAATTCATCAGTATGCCAACAACCAGAAACGCTTTGTGCTCGGTGACTGGAATCCAAGTCCGAGCTACCTAAGCTGGGATATCGCACAGGGCTTTAAATTGGTCGACCCCAGAGTTAATGGATAGATACTAGTCCTGACAAGGTAACTGGTCAACATACAGCCTTAGATCGCCAATATTGTTAGCTACCCAACCGCAGTCGTAATAAATATCTAGATAGCGTTCTCCACTATCACACATCAAACTCACAATAGATCCGCTTTGCTTGTTTTTGAGCATTGTCTGGGCAACTTGAAAGACACCCCATAGATTGGTTCCGCTAGATGCGCCGGGTTTACGTCCGATCAGTTTCTCAAGCCAAAGCATGGCAGCGATACTGGCAGCATCCGGAACTCGTAACATTTGATCAACCACATCGGCCTGAAATGAGGGCTCTACCTGAGGGCGACCGATACCTTCAATCCGACTGCCAACGTCAGCACAGAGACTTTTATCACGGCTATGGTAATAATCATAAAACACTGGATTTTAGGGGTCTACTACCACCAATTGAGTGGGGTAGGCCTGATAGCGAAAATATCGCCCGAGCGTAGCAGAGGTGCCTCCAGTGCCAGCACTCATGACCACGGTATGCGGAATAGGGTGTGGCTCTTTTTCCATTTGCTGAAAAATGCTCTCAGCGATATTGTTATTTCCACGCCAATCGGTCGCGCGTTCGGCATAGGTAAATTGATCCATGAAATAGCCACCTACTTTACCGGCTAATAGGGCAGATTCGGATCGTACCTGCGATGCCTTGTCGACGAAATGGCATTTGCCACCCATTACACAGGGCATACAGAAATAGTGACGCACCAAACGATGCTTCAAACTTCAGGTTGGATGCGTGCTTTCGTCTTTTAGATAAATATCTATATCCCGAAAGGTAGGTATATCGAGTTTTACCAAATGCGTATCAGCCGAGCGCTGGTAGTCTGACTTTATTCTGTTTACCGCCTGATTTATCCAGCCTCTCATCATATCTCCTACTTATTTTAAGGTTATCTCTAAAACTCTGCCCTGACGAATGTCCTTTTATACTTTGGTTAAGTTGAGTTCTTTTTGTTCCAGTGATTCCAACTCGCTGGCCTCAAACCCTGCTTCTAGTCTAGCAGGCCAGTTAAATGGCCCTCGCAGTTTTCCATCCATATACAAATCAACTAAGTCGCTAAACGTCTGAGTAGGATTAAGTTTTCGCTCATCACACAAGGCCCGATACCAGAAGTTGCCAATTCGAACATGACCAATTTCATCTTTGTATATAACTTCTAAGATCTCGACAGCTTGTAAATCTCCAGCCTGAGTAAATTTCTTAATCATCGATGGCGTGACATCCAGCCCCCTCGCCTCCATAACACGTGGCACGAGTGCCATGCGATGTAAAACATCGTGGCGAGTTTGACACACCATATCCCATAATCCGCGGTGGGCATCGAGTGCACCATAAAATGCCCCTCTCTCGTTGAGACTGTCGTCAAGTAACAGGAAGTGCTTCGCCTCTTCACTCGCGACCAGTAACCAATCACTGACATATTGATCTGGCATTTGTCGAAAGCGATAGACTGCATCAAGTGCTATGTTGATAGCATTAAATTCAATATGAGCAAAAGCGTGCAAAAAACCAATCCGCCCTGCCTCACTAGACATGCCTCTACGCTTTAGGTTTTTCGGCTTTACGAGCTTGGGTAAAGCCGGTTGTCCAGGGCTATCAAGCGCCAGGATTTTGGATGCAGGGCTGTCAGCGTTATCTTTACGTGACAAGCCAGATTGTTGCCATTGAGCCGCCAGCTTAAAAGTGAGCTCACATTTACGTCCTGGATTCGACTCCAATAAAGCGGCTTCAGTCTGCCGATATAAATCAATCTCTACCGAAAAAATCAATCCAGTCCTCGGCTCAAATCGGCAATAATATCTTCTATCGACTCAAGTCCTACTGCTACTCGTATCAAACCATCCTTTATGCCGGTTAATTGCTTTTGCTCAGCGCTTAATCGGCCATGTGTTGTGCTTGCTGGATGAGTGATCGTCGTTTTGACATCACCCAAATTGGCGGTAATGGACAGCATATGGGTCTGATCGACTACCTGCCAGGCTTTTTCACGGCCACCTTTAACAACAAAAGAAACAATGCCACCAAAGCCACTCTGCTGTTGCTTGGCTAATTCATGCTGCGGATGCGAAGGCAGGCCAGTATAAAATACACGCTCGATATTTGGATGATCGGAAAGATATTGCGCCAAAATCATGGCTTGCTCAGAGTGTGCCTTCATGCGTAACGATAATGTTTCTAACCCTTTTAACGCGTTCCAAGCATTAAACGGACTCATGGTGGGACCTGTGGTTCGAACCACACCAAACAGTTCTTCACCGACTAGTTGCTGGCTCCCAACCACTGCTCCACCAACTGTTCGACCTTGTCCATCAAGATATTTAGTCGCCGAGTGCACAATTAGATCAGCGCCGAAAGCCAGTGGTTTTTGTAATGCTGGCGTGCAAAAGCAATTATCTACCACTAACAAACTGTTGTTGTTGTGAGCAAGATCAGCCAATAACTGGATGTCAGAGACTTCAGTTAGTGGGTTTGATGGCGTTTCTAGAAAAAATAGCTTTGTATTCGATTGAGCTGCCGCTTTCCAGTCCTCGATATCGGTCAGGTTCACAAACGTTGTCTCGATATCAAACTTCGCCAGATAGCGCTCGAATAAAACGGTCGTCGTACCAAACACCGATCTCGATGAAACGATGTGATCACCCGATTTTAGCAGGCCGACGCAAATCGCCATGATAGCCGACATGCCCGAAGCGGTAGCGATACAGCTTTCACCGCCCTCCATCGCAGCCAGTCGTTGTTCAAAATTTTGGGTAGTGGGATTAGTGAATCGAGCATAGATATTGCCTGGCTCGTCACCCGAGAATCTAGCCGCTGCCTGGGCCGCGCTATCGAACACAAAACTAGACGTGGTAAATATGGGTTCACCATGCTCACGTTCCTGAGTACGACGGTGTCCGGTGCGAATCGCAAGCGTCTCAAAACCGTAGGATTGAGCCTTATCAGTTGATTTAGTTAGGTTTGTCACGAGTTAACTCCAAAAATAATAACTCGGAAGGGGGAATAAGAATGCCATGACTTTCAGCACCCGCCCTCTTTAGCAAATTTATAATACAGAATCATCATAGATTGTTGATTCTGCTAGCGCCTGCAAGCCGAGAAACAAATCAGCGCTTAGCCGGAACATTACGATGAAGGCTATGCCATGTCAAGATGTTAGGATGAACAAAAATTCTGCACACTCAAACGCAATGCTTGCAGCGTCTATTTATTGGTTATCAATTAGCAGTATTTAGATGACAACCTAAAAATAACGATCTACTTTATAATAACCAGGTCGTTGACCAGAACCCCATCAAACAATTCGATGACATCCTGGTTCTTCATCCGAATACAACCATGCGAAACAGCCTGCCCTATTCGCTTTTCATCCGAGGTGCCGTGAATATAGATGTAGCGTGAAAAAGTATCGTTGACACCTCCAAGATTGATGCCTTTCTCCATACCATCCAACCACAGAATGCGCGTAGTGATCTCGTCTTCATATTGATTGTCGATTTGACTACTAATTCGGCCAGTCGGTTGACGAGCGTTAAAAACCATTCCGATTGGCTCGCCACCGCCTACTTTCTGTTTAATTCGATGGACACCAAACGGTGTTTTATAACTATCGAGTCGATTACCCACGCCTGCGTCGGCAGTCGATATCGTATAACACTGGGTTCGTTCCGGCTCGATATCAATATGATGTAAACATTGACGAGCCGTATCGATATAGATAAACGGACGCTCACCTACCAATGCCATATTAGCGCCATATTTGGTGGCTATTTGATTACTCGTGTCTTGCCATAACATAGATGCGCACTCAATCTTTCATCTGGCATTATTATGCAAGCCGGCAGCACTCACGTTGTCTTCACTGCCATCTTTTGCGGAATCGTTTCTGATATTTTTAATTTTTTCAAGGTAGTCGCCATCGATAGTTTTAGTGATGTATTTGCCATTGAAGCAAGAGCAATCAAATTCCTTGATGTCACGATTGCCTTTCTGAACTGCATCGATTAGATCCTCCAGGTCCTGGTAGATTAACCAGTCGGCGCCTATACGTTCAGCTATTTCTTCATCATTACGATTATGTGCCACTAGCTCTTCAACTGCAGGCATGTCGATGCCATATACATTCGGATATCGAACCGCTGGGGCGGCTGATGCGATATACACTTTCTTGGCGCCTGCATCACGAGCCATTTGTATGATTTGTTTTGATGTTGTACCTCGAACAATTGAATCGTCTACCAACAAGACTGTTTTGCCTTTGAATTCAATATCGATAGCATTCAATTTACGCCTCACGGATTGCTCTCGCAACTTTTGTCCTGGCATGATGAAGGTTCGTCCGATATAACGATTCTTGATAAAGCCTTCTCGATATTTCACGCCCAGATGGTAGGCCAGCTCTATCGCAGCAGGGCGGCTTGTGTCGGGTATCGGAATGACAACGTCGATGTCATGATTAGGCATTTCTCTGAGAATTTTTTGGGACAACTTCACACCCATGCGTAAACGGGCTTTATAGACGTAGATGTCGTCAATGATTGAATCGGGCCGAGCGAGGTAGACGTATTCAAAAATACAGGGATTGAGCGCATGATTTTCGCTACATTGCTTTAAGTGTACGTTATTATCGGTATCGATATAAATCGCTTCACCTGGTTTCAGGTCAGAAATCAACTCGAATCCCGACGCCTGTAGGGCAACACTTTCAGATGCGATCATGTATTCAACGCCTTCGTTTGTATCACGTTTACCATAAACAACAGGGCGTATGCCATGTGGGTCGCGAAAACCGATGATGCCTTTGCCAGTGAGCATGGCTATCACAGCATAGGCACCTTCGATACGTTTGTGCGTTTCACTGACCGCAGTGAAAATATCATCAACTGATAAACTTAAAGAGCCTGACTTGTGCAATTCATGCGCTAGAACATTCAACAATACTTCGGAATCAGATTCGGTATTGATATGGCGTAAATCTGACTGATAAAGCTCTTGTTTTAACTTATCAACATTGGTCAAATTGCCGTTATGCGCCAGAGTGATACCGTAGGGCGAGTTGACATAAAAGGGTTGAGCTTCTGCCGATGACGAACAGCCAGCAGTTGGATATCGAACATGCCCAATGCCCATATTGCCAACAAGTTGCAACATATGTTTGGTAAGAAAAACATCGCTAACCTGACCGTTATCCTTACGCAGACAGAGCTTTTTACCGTCCGAGACTACGATACCTGCTGAGTCCTGCCCCCGGTGTTGAAGCACTAACAATCCGTCATAGATAATCTGTGCCACCGGTTGACGACTAACAATTCCAATGAGTCCACACATGGTTTTAAGCTCTTAAGTATGATTAATGGGTCAATTCATTAACTCGCTAAATAAATAGCAAAATAGTTAACTCGTGATTGAAACAGTATAGTCGAGACTGGTATTTCAGAATCGCTATAATGGGCTTTTCTACAACGAAAATCGACTGGCAATATCTTCTGGCAAAATTTCTTTTATCCAACCAGCCAAATTAACAAAATATTCGATTATCAAGGACTCTTGCCACCATGACTCTGTTGGCATAGGCGTTAACCCAGCCAATAGTACGACCATGGTAACAATTAGCACACCTCGCGCAGCGCCAAAAACAACACCCAGACTTTTATCGGTGCCGCTTAACCCTGTCTTAGATACCATTTGGCTTGCCATATAATTAACAATGGCGCCCACAATTAAAGTGCTGACAAAAAGTATCGCAAATCCGCTACCAGTCCGGATCGTAGGCGAAGAAATATACGGTTCAAGTAACTGGGATAAGGGTTCGAAGTAGCGTAGCGCAATAAAACCCGCTAAAACCCAACTAGTTAGCGAAATGGATTCTTTTACAAAACCCCGCACCAGGCTGATCAATGCCGATAAAGCAACAATGCCGATAATAATAAAATCAAGCCAACTCATGAACATATCTCTAACTTTGAATAACAGTAAAGGGCTTCTCTAAAAATAGCTTTTTCGTGAGCACAAACGCCCCTGCGTCCTGCAAACACCTCACGGAGAACCAACCTGTATATTAAACACATGAAGATTCGAGTCCGTTGCTAACGTCGCAATCGCGCAAAAAATGCATTTATAGTAATACCCTAAAGTGGTTGAGCCAGAAATTGTAGCTTCACTGCTCATACTTCATAATCAAACCGTCGATATTATGCTTGGCTTTGATCTTATTTTGCGCAATTTTTGATAAATTTCTATTCGTAAAAGGACCCAGTCTGACTCGATAGCTGGGTTTAGTATTGGTGTCGAATTTCTCTATAAATACGGCCGCTATTTTAGACTTTCGAAGTTTATCTCGTTGTAAAATAGCCTTAGACTTGTCTTTAAAGCTGCCAACCTGTAACACGTAGCTTTCGCCACCAGCCATCTGCTTGATTGTATTTTTTTCTGGTTTAATGACCACTACTGCCTTCGAAACAACAGGCTCAGAATTTTTAGCTTCAACTTTCGATTTATTTTCAGCTTGTTCAGATTGGTTTTTGTTTACCTCAACAATCGTTTCAGCAGGCTCATCAACAGCACTATTATCAATAACAATAGATTGCTCATCAATAAAGCCAGACTGGGTGGTAGGCAAGTCATCTACGTTGGCATGCAATTCAACAATTTTTTGTTTGAATTCTGGATTTGCATCAAGTTTAGACGGAATCGGGATATTGACGGTTAAGGTTTCCCTTCGCACACCCGAACCATCGAGAATCATCGGCAAGAATATTACCGCTAGTGCGAATATAACAGTGATACCCACGAGTCTTTGTTTGGTGTTTTGATCCATGGTTAGACTTAGCTAATGTGAGTTCTCGAGGTAGCTCGAAGAAAAAGTTCGACTGTTACAAATGATCCGGTGACGAGCATTATATCCTGATTACCTAAAGAAGACAGTGCATGTTCCAAAGAATCTCCGACGTTTTCGAAACATTCATCCACTGATACTTGAGTCGATATTCGCTGCTTAAGCTGATCTGCTCGCAAACCTCGATCGCAATCCAGTGTCAATAGCCACCAGTCATCGACTACCGAACTTAGTTCAGCAACGAAGTTCAGGCTATCTTTATCATCTAGCATGCCTAGTAGCATGATAAGACGCCCCGTTTCAGGCTTAATCATCGACAAGTTTTTAGCCAGCGCTTTAGCCGCATCATGATTGTGCCCAACATCGGCATAGACACTGGCTGACAATGGCGTTTCCAGTTTTTGAAACCGGCCAATAAGCTCAGTACCTTCAAAATTCCTGTCGATATTAGTGGGCCCAATCTGACTGTTATCCAACAATAAATGCAAGCCTGCAACAACGCCCGCTAAATTTTGCACTTGATGCATGCCAGGCAATACTGGGTTTATATTAAATTCAAGACCCAAGCCTTCCCAAACATAACAACCTTTTGAATCCGTTACCTGCATTTTGAAGTCACGTTGGTATTGCAAACTATTACAGTGCAACCGGCTAATTTCATCGAGCACCGATTGCGGGGGCTCACTATCGTTGCAAACAACAGGAATACCTTCGCGTAATACACCCGCTTTCTCGAAACCAATTTTTTCACGAGTGTCTCCCAACCAGCTTTGATGATCGAGCCCTATACTAGTTAAGTGAACCAGATCAGCATCAATAATATTAACCGCATCTAAGCGCCCACCGAGACCCACTTCCAAAATGGCAAAATCGAGTTTTTCCTGCTGCATTAACCATAAGGCGGCCAAGGTTCCAAACTCGAAATAAGTGAGTGGAATATCGCCTCTGGCCTGATCTATTGCGTCGAATGCAGAGCAAAGCATCTCATCAGTTGCCATTTTTAGGTTGAATTTGATTCGTTCATTATATTGAAGTAAATGAGGCGATGTGAAACTAGCGACCGAATAGCCCGCATTATGTAACCAGGTTTCATAGCTGGTTACGGTAGAGCCTTTGCCATTCGTGCCTGCCACTGTAATGACCTGATTCGCAATTTTGTTAATGCCAAGCAGGTTCGCGACAGCGGAAACACGCTCAAGGCCGAGGTCTATTGATTTAAAATGTAATAGGAGTTGCCAATCAAGCCACTCGTCTAAAGTGTTAAAGCGCATGTTAGTTATTTGAGTCTAAGTGGCTGAATGTCAGAAAATCTGATCAATGGGTGAAATTCGATGAAGCTGTATTTAATACAAGCAGCCCGTTGCACATAGCATGAATCTCCAGCGAAGAAGTTACTTCACCCGATTTTTTTGATCCAATTAATTAAATAGAATAACTACTCGCCTTATTCGATTAAAAAAACTAAGTAAAATAACTTTCCTTCACTAGGATTAGCTAAGTCCGAAAGGCTTCTAAGGTGTTGCTTGCCCCATCATCATGGTACATAGCGAACTTATTTTTTGACGCAACTCTCGCCTGTCGACAATCATGTCAACAGCACCATGTTCGAGCAGAAATTCACTGCGTTGAAACCCTTCTGGTAAAGTTTCTCGAACGGTTTGCTCGATGACACGAGGGCCTGCAAAACCGATCAAGGCATTAGGTTCGGCAATATGGATATCACCTAACATTGCTAAACTAGCGGATACACCACCCATAGTTGGATCAGTTAAAACACATATATAGGGTAGTCTGCGCTTTGAAAGTCGCGTTAGCGCGGCGCTTGTTTTAGCCATTTGCAGCAAGGAAAACAATGCTTCCTGCATACGGGCACCACCGCTAGCGGTAAAACAAACTAATGGAATATTGTTTTCGATACTGGCATTCACTGCACGAACGAATTTTTCGCCGACAACACCACCCATCGAACCACCCATAAACTTAAACTCAAATGCAGCAGCAACCATTTCAACACCCATGACTGAGCCTTGTATAACAATCAGCGCATCTTTTTCGCCAGTTTGCTTTTGAGCCTGGGACAGCCTGTCTCGATATTTTTTATCATCTTTAAACTTGAGTACATCATTGGCTTCCAAATTGGCTGCAATTTCAACTTTTCCTTCGGGGTCAAAAAAGTAATCTAGCCGGCGTCTGGCCGGGACACGCATGTGGTGATCGCATTTGGTGCAGACTTCCTGACTTCGATCTAACTCAGCCCGGTAAATAATGGCATCACAACTACCACACTTAGCCCACAAACCCTCGGGTACACCTTTCTTATCGCTAATACCAGATGTGCGTATTTTTGACGGCAATAATTTTTCAAACCAATTCATGCGGCGCTCCGATTTTTAGCATCCTTCGTCATTCTCATTTAATTCAGTATTTGGTATTCATATTCAGAGAGAAAGTCGGCGTCACGCATTTGCATCGCCACGTTTAACCTCTAGAAAAAATTGGTTGACTAAGTTTAAGTCCTTCACGCCTTTAGAGATTTCGACACCGCTGCTAACGTCGACACCCCAAGGTCTTACCTGAGATACAGCTTCGGCAACATTTATTGGACTAAGCCCACCAGCGAGTACCAACGGACGGTCAAACGATGCGGGAATTTTAGACCAGTCAAATGTATCACCAGAACCGCCCTGGCGTCCAGCAGCGTTACTGTCAAACAAGAATCCCTGGGCAGAAAAGTAGTGCTGGGCATAAGTCTCGACATCGACTGCACTACCCATGGATATCGATTTTATATAAGGTTGATTCCAACGAACACAATCAGTCTCCGGCTCTTCACCGTGGAACTGCAGGCAATCAGGGTTAACAGCGGACAAAACCTCACTGATCCACTGCTCTGTTTCATCCATGAACAAGGCAGTGATCGTAACAAATGGCGGCATCGCATCACGGATTTTTCGAGCTACATCCAACTCAACAAATCGCGGGCTTTTAGAATGAAAAACTAACCCTATCGAATCCACACCTTGTTGAGCAATCAACAGTGCCTCATTGAGTTGCGTGACACCACAAACTTTAACTCGAGTTCTAGGCTGATTAGCACTGGCTATAAGAGTATTAGGTTCCATAAATTACTGAGTTCAAAAGTTAAAATAATACGGGCTTCTTACCCGCGAACGGCAAATTAAATTGTTCAGGGTAATGAGCCCTAACGAAGTATAAACCTGCTGCTGGTGCAGTATTAGCAGCTTTCGATCGGTCCTTCCCTTCAAATACTTCAGTAAACCACTGATCAGGTCTTTGTTGCTTCCCTACCTCTATCAGACTACCTGCAATATTACGCACCATATGATAAAGGAAAGCATTCGCCTTGATATCTATAAGTATCACATCACCCTGTCGTTTTACACTTATATCGTGGACATTCCGACAAGCGCTGTTCGACTGGCAACCCGAGGCTCTAAAGGCACTAAAATCATGCTCACCAATCAAGCTTTGCGCCGCCTGAAGCATTTTATCCTGGTCGAGTGGATGGCGCTCCCAACTTACTTTATCGTAAAACAGAGCGCTAGTAACTTGAGTATTTAATATAATGTAACGGTAGGACCGAGCTATGGCACTAAATCGGGCATGAAAATCACCGTCCACGGCAACAACCCACTTGAGACGTATGCCTCTATCCAGCTTACAATTGGCACCTAGAACCCAGGCCCGATCATCCCGAATGACATCAGTCTCAAAGTGCGCGACCTGCTCAACAGCATGAACACCTGTATCAGTGCGGCCTGCACAGACTAAATTAACGGGGTGATTAGCGACGTATCCAAGCGCATTTTCAACTTGCTCTTGAATTGTTTTACTATGCTTTTGACGTTGCCAGCCACTAAATCCAGTGCCAGAGTATTCAATACCAAGTGCGTATTTTATCACCAATTAAACCTATAAATTTATATTGAATTCTTACTCCTACGCATCCATGCGCCCGTGACATACGACCGCCATGGATGGCGGAAGTGTCGTTTGTGCAGGAGCACACTAACGACCCGTTCATCCTGAACATAAAAAAACCTGGTATACAGAATACACCAGGTTTAAGTTACTGCGCTTAGAGGAAAGTTTCTAAGTATTCATTAATCTATATTTTTTCTATTAGGTCAGACGCTTCCGCTTTTTGCTCATCAGTACCTTCGGCTAAAACTTCCTCCAGGCTACCACGGGCCCCTTCAGCATCACCCATATCAATAAAAGCTCGGGCTAAGTCTAACTTGGTGGATACCTCATCAACATCATCTGGCAACATTAAGTCACCTATGTCGTCAATGTCCGCTTCGTCTGGAATGAAGCTTTCGTCTGGATCATCGAAGTCACCAGGTGCAAAAGTGCCTGTTTTGCCTTCTTCATATTCGCTACTGAGATCCATATCAAAGGAAAGTGACTCTTCGTCAATTTCTATCGAATCATCTAGAGCCAAATCTAACTCACTATCAACAGATGCAACTTCATTGTCAAGACCGTCTAGATCAAGGTCAAGTGAATCCAAATCTGTTTCTTGGACAGGAACATCTAAATCAAACCGAATATCCTCGTTATCTTCATCGGCATTTATAGCACTGATTAGCGAGGTGTCATTCATGCCCAGGTTAAAATTAGTGTCTGATTCTGATTCTAATTCTAATTCTGATTCTGATTCTGACTCTATTACACTCTGATCGATAGGAGCAATAATAGCAGTCGCTTCAAAATTATTTTCGACGTCACCTAAGTCCAAATCAATCTCAGAAGATAGATCCTCAGCTTCGTTTATATCAAAATCTAACGACACATCTTCCAGCTCATCACTATCTGCACTCAGGTCCTGATCATCAGATATGTCGAAATTAATTTCACTTATATCATCAATATCACCTTCCACTGCATCATCAAGCGTGAATTCAAGCTCACCTAACTCGCTCGGCAATTCTTCTTCTAGACTAGGTAGGTCTTCTTCTAAGCTAGGCAGGTCATCTAATGAAGATATATCAGGAAGCTCCTGAGTATCTGCATCTTCATCAGCTTTAACAACTTGAGTTTTAGAGAAGTCATCACTGTCTTCGCCTAGATTAAAGTCAGTGGTAGAGAAATTTGTATCATCTTCACTAGCACCTAAATCGAAATCGGCCATTTCTGGCTTCGCAACTTCCAAATCGGCAGCACTGATAGCGCTATCTTTACCAGCTGAAAATAATGCGTTATCAGGTGCTAATTCATAACCCATTACCTGAACTTTGTCCCAATACCTTGCCCCTGCGCTACCCATGGATTTTAGCAACTCAGCTTCATTGGAAAAGTCACCAACATTCTTCGTGGCGAAGTAGGTATCTAGCAATTTTGAACGGTAATCAGCACGACCTGGATTAGCATCGAGGCTTTGCTTCAATAGTTCTTCCGCATTATCATAAAGGCCATAAGCCAGATAAACATCAACTTCGTTTAGTACATCATCCTGCTCTGCAGGTGCCTCACTATCGACAGCTTCAGGCTCAAGCTCAGCCATATCGACCTGCGGTATTACCGCGGTCCTAGAAAACTCATCGTCTTCGTCGTCTAAACTATCTTGTGCAACAAGATCGACATTTATATTGGTATCAGCATCTGTCGATCTTTCAGCCAGATGAACAGGCGTCGGATCATCATCCAGATTAGATGACTCTTGTAAATCGACATCGCCTAGGTTGGTCCCTGCTTCATCTTCATCCTCGTCTTCACTATCCTTACGGCGTTGGTATAGAACAAGACCTAACAAAAGGATGACGACACCACCTAGCCCACCAAGTGCAATAGGGTTGTTAAGTAATCCGCTCATAGACGGAATCAGGTTAATGACACCTGGTGGTAAAATACCATCAAATATTGAAGGTTCACTCTGCTTTGATTCAGTCACTATTACTGGTGCAGGAGGCGCTACGACTGCTTCTTCCTCAACTATTGCAGTTTCAATTTGTTCGCTATTACTGCCTTCTGCCCCTTCCGATAATATTTCATTTAACAGCGCCTCTTCGTCTGCCAGCTGCATCTCGTCAACGAGTGAATCAGACGATGGGGGCTCTGTCTCTTGCCCTGTTAATCCATCGCTTGACGCTAAATCGGGTTGTATCACGTCTTCAGTTATATTTTCAGATTGATCCGCCTGTAACTGTGCAAGGCTATCATCTTCAATTTCGACCATTTTTTGTAATTCATCGAACTTACTGAGTCGTGCCTCAAGATCTGCAATACGAGACTGCATCTGTTGGTTCTCTATCCGAGAAGCGTCTAGCTGTTCTTCAGCTAAAGCTAATTGGTTTTTCAAATCGTTCGCGTTACCACCTTCACCCTGACCCGCTGATTCAGAGTCACCTGGCGTCAATAAACTGAGGTTACCGCTAGCATTTTGATCTTCATCAGCGCCATCACTGCCACCGTCTCCACTTGCGATTGATACTGATGTTCCAGTGACTCTGGCAACATAGTCGTCCCAAAGGCCGTTTTGCTCTAATACTTGGGCATAAGCTTCTTGCTTATTTAACTGGTCTAGCTCATCAACTGTTGGTGCACGAAAGACAGCTCCGATTTTTAGATTATTGATATTATTATTAGAAAAGGCATCTGGATTTGCTCGCTGAATCGCTAGCATTACTTGCCCCATACTATGTTCAACGTCTTTAAACTGACTGGCGATAGTCCATAAAGCATCGCCTTTGCCTACAACAATATTACCCGGGGCAGGACTGCTAGTGCTGTTTGTAATTTCTTCAGTTGCAGCCGATCCTGTTGCATTCGCCTCACTAGATCTAGCGATTGGTTCCGCAATTTCTTCACTGACTGTGGCAATGACATTGCCTGAAGACTCGTCATCAACGGTTACATTAGCCTCAGGTTCGATGACTGAGTCAGCTGTCGACTGCTGGTTAGCGCTAGCAGACAAAGCCGGTGCAGCACTTTCAGCGAAAAAGGGTGGATCAAGTAATACGGTGAACTCTCTCAGTACTCGGCCTTTAGACCAATCAGCCTCGACTAGAAAATTTAAGAACGGCTCTTTAATGGCGTCCCTGCTGGTAACTAATATGGTTGCCTGGTCACCACTTTCATTTTTCTTAACCGCGAAACGCAGGTCAGATAAATGATCGGGACGAGACAAGCCCGCTCGGGCAAACGAATCCCTTGAAGCTAAGCTGACCAATAAATCATCGATTTCACCCGGTCGAGCGGAGATAACCTCAATTTCGGCTTTGAGCGGTTGATTGAGAAATGAACTGATATCAATCTCGCCTAAACCTAAAGCGAAACTGATTCCTGGCATTGCAAAGCTTGCCAACCAAAGTGTAATAATTAGTCTCAGATTACGCACGTTTTGTCTCCACGCTCCCTACTATAATTTATATGAAAAATGCAGATAAACCATGCACCTATGGATATAGTTAGAGAATCTACTTTAAAGAAAGCACTTTCACAAGTACTTGTAACTATAGATTACAAAAAAGATTTTAGCAAAACATCGACAACATTCACGTAATTAGTCGTCAACCCATATCTTAATGGGTCGACGACCAGCCAAAACTGCACCCTGTGTGGTTGATTCTCTGCTTGCTCTAAACCACTAATAGTACAATTAAATGATTGATTACAATCAGTAATTGGGCTGGAGGTGGTTGATTTATAAACCACGTTATCTAATTCTTTGAGTATTTTTTCACACTGTGGCAAATCGACTTCCGATCGAAAACTAAGCTGAACCGACACGCCTAGTCCATGAAATACCGGCACATCGATAATTTGATGAGCACATTCGATATTATCGTCACCAAGCAGCCTCGCTAAATCATCATTAAAGCAAGGGATCGGCTTAACAGGGATAATGTTGAACGCTATTTGCAGTGGGTATACTGCTGGGGTGATATCTCGGCCATTAAGCAATTCAACTGTTTGGCCGGCCAATTCATCGACACCAGCTTTACCTTTAGATTCGACGCTACGGAGAAAGGTTGTATTGATAGTTGAGATAGCGCTATGCGCATGCAACGCAGGTAAAACACCTAACAAGCATGCCATTTCAGCTGATACCAACTGTATATTTTTCTGAGTATACGAAATATCGAGCTCTGTATTATTGCTAGCAGCATAAATTAAACCTTGCCCATCTCCGTGTACATGACTCAATACTAGAGCACTCTGAGATTCGAGCTTTGAAGCTATTTTATCGTCTCGTTGAGTCAATAAAACTAACGAACAACCCGAGTAGTCAAACTCGTGCTGATCTTCAATAGCGAGATAGCTACCACCAAAACCGAGCTTGACGCCAACTTTAGATTCATCGCCGAGTAAAACAACTGAATCTGGCGTAAGGCCAGATTCAGTCAATTTTTCGAGTATTGCTTCCGCCAGACTTTCGTTGGCGTGCGTAATTGCAATCCTACCTTGTTCCATAGTGTTAACGCTCAAGAATTATATTTAGCATACGACGTAAAGGCTCGGCTGCACCCCATAGTAACTGATCACCGACCGTAAACGCCGAAAGATATTCATTACCCATGTTCATTTTGCGTAATCGACCCACAGGGATGTCGAGCGAACCCGTCACTGCCGCAGGAGATAACTGCGCCATCGTTAACTGCTTGTCGTTCGCGACTACTTTTACCCATTCATTGGATTCAGAGAGCATTTGCTGAATCTCATCCAATGGCACATCTTTTTTCAGCTTTACTGTCAATGCTTGCGAATGCGAACGCATCGCGCCGATACGAACACAAAGTCCATCGATAGGAATGACATTGTCAGTGCGGCCTAGTATTTTGTTCGCCTCCACACCACCTTTCCATTCTTCTTTGCTTTGGCCATTTTCTAATTGCGCATCAATCCACGGAATTAGACTACCAGCCAATGGCACACCGAACTGATCGGTCGGGTATTGCTCTGAGAGCAAGTGCTCCGTTACTTTTCTGTCTATTTCTAAAATGGCTGATTTCGGATCATCGAGAAGGCCTTTAACGCAAGCGTGTGTGCTACCCATTTGAGAAATAAGTTCACGCATATGCTTGGCACCACCACCAGAAGCAGCCTGATAAGTCATCACGCTGATCCAGTCGATTAAGTCATGCTCTAGTAGACCGCCCATAGCCAACATCATTAAACTAACAGTACAGTTGCCGCCAATAAAATCTTTCTTGCCAGCAGCTAACGCATCATCGATCACTGAACGGTTAACTGGGTCAAGAACGATGACAGTATAGTCATGCATACGAAGCGTCGACGCAGCATCAATCCAGTAACCATTCCAGCCGCTGGCTCTCAAGTCAGAATAAACTTTACTGGTGTAACCTCCACCTTGACAGGTAACAATTACATCCATAGCCTTCAGGCTTTCAATATCATTGGCATCTTTTAGTGCTGGGATGTCTTTTCCAATAGCAGGGCCAGACTGCCCAACTTGAGAGGTAGTGAAAAACACTGGCTCTACGATATTAGCAAAGTCATTTTCTTCCATCATGCGCTGCATTAATACTGACCCAACCATGCCACGCCAGCCTACGAACCCTACTCTTTTCATTTTCTTCTGTTCTCTATCTTGTTTATTAAGTAATAATTATGACTAAGAAATGCTTTATGCGGCACTTAGAGCGCGTAAAGCTGCCACGACGGCATCACCCATTTCAACCGTACTGACGGTATTGCCACCATCCGCAATATCAGCTGTTCTAAAGCCCTGATTCAATACATTACCAACGGCAGTTTCAATATGATTGGCTAGTTCCGGTTGGTTCAGGCTATAACGCAACAACATCGCGACTGACAAAATAGTTGCCAATGGATTCGCAATACCCTTACCTGCAATATCTGGTGCGGAACCATGAATAGGTTCATACATTCCTTTGCCATTTTTATCGAGCGATGCCGAAGGTAGCATGCCGATAGACCCGGTTAACATCGCCGCCGTGTCTGACAGAATGTCACCGAACAAGTTAGTCGTCACCATGACGTCAAATTGCTTAGGGTCTCGCACCAATTGCATCGAGGCATTATCCACATACATGTGAGATAACTCGACCTCGGGATAATCTTGTCCGACTTGAATTACCACTTCTCGCCATAACTCTGACACTTCAAGTACGTTGGCTTTATCGATTGAACACAATTTTTTATTACGTACCATGGCGATATCAAAGGCTGAGCGCGCTATTCGTTCGATTTCATGCTCGGTGTAAACCAACGTATTGAAACCTTGACGCTGCCCATCATCCAGCACTCGAATGCCTCGTGGTTGGCCAAAGTAAATACCACCGGTTAGCTCACGCACAATCATTATATCGAGGCCAGATACAATCTCTGCTTTGAGACTTGAAGCGCTTGCCAGCTGTGGATATAAAATAGCCGGTCGTAGGTTCGAAAATAACTCGAGTTTTGATCGTAATCCCAGCAGACCACGCTCAGGCCTTAATTCACGTTCGAGCATGTCATATCTTGGGCCACCCACTGAACCGAGTAAGATTGCATCTGACGCCCTGCAAAGGGCTAGAGTCAAATCAGGTAGCGGGTGTCCAGCCTCATCATAACCTGCGCCACCGAAGGCCGCAGATTCAAGTTCAACATCAAAGCCGAAATTCCGTTTCAAACACTCTAGTGTTTTTACTGCTTCGGCGATAATCTCGGGGCCTATTCCATCACCCGGTAAGATTGCTATTTTACTAGTCATTTCTCTTGATCTCTTAACTCAATCTAAATGTAAATCCAAAATCAAAAACCTCATATCTAAAGTTTTTGTCAACAATACTAATTTAAAGAAGCCAGGGCGCTTTTGTGTAATATTGCGATTCGAATGCCTTTATTTGCTCTGCATTCTGCATCGTTAATCCGATATCATCCAGACCTTGAAGTAAACAATGTTTGCGAAATTCGTTAATATCAAACGACATTTCAATACCGACAGGGGTAATAACTTTCTGTTCCGCCAAGTCTATCGTTAGCTCATAGCCTAACTTTGAGTCAGATTGTTGATCCAGCTCCAAAAACAGCTGGTCAACCTGATCAGCGGTTAGTGTGATCGGTAACAAGCCCGTCTTGAAACTATTGCTATGAAATATATCGGCAAAACTTGGTGCAATAACGACCTTCAAACCAAAATCCATCAGTGCCCAAACCGCGTGCTCGCGCGAAGAACCACAACCAAAATTCTCTCTCGCTATTAGAATTTTCGCCTGATCAAACGGCTTCTGGTTTAATACGAATTCAGGGTTTACCCGACGGCTCCCATGATCACCACCCGGCTCGCCTGGATCAAGATAACGCCAATCGTCAAACAAGGTAGGGCCAAAGCCAGATCGTTTAATTGATTTTAAATACTGCTTGGGAATAATTGCATCTGTATCGATATTTGGGCGATCAATACCTGCAACGATTCCGGTCAATTTTTCAAATTTATCCATGATAATATCTCCACGCCAAGAAAATTAAGCAAGGCTAAGTCAGGTTTAAGTCAGCTTTCGCACATCAATAAAATGGCCTGTCACCGCAGCAGCGGCCGCCATTGCCGGTGACACTAAATGCGTTCGTCCACCCTGCCCTTGTCGACCTTCAAAGTTTCGGTTAGAAGTTGACGCACATCGTTCACCAGGCTCAAGTCTGTCGGCATTCATCGCCAGGCACATAGAGCAACCCGGTTCCCGCCATTCAAAACCAGCATCAATAAATATTTTATCTAGCCCTTCTTCCTCAGCTTGTTTTTTTACCAAACCAGAACCCGGCACCACCATCGCCAACTTGATGCTATCGGCAACCTTGCGGCCTTTGGCTACAACAGCAGCAGCTCGCATATCTTCGATACGCGAGTTGGTGCAAGAGCCAATGAATACTTTATCAAGCATGACATCACTAAATGCCATATTCGCATTCAGGCCCATGTACTCCAGCGCTTTTTGCATACCACCTGACTTCACTGAATCTGGCTCAGAGGCAGGATCGGGTACTAATTGACTCACCCCTACCACCATTTCGGGGGATGTTCCCCAGGTCACTTGCGGTTCAATCGATGCAGCATCAATATGAACTTCTTGGTCAAACACTGCATCGTCATCTGAATGCAAGGTCTGCCAATATTCAACAGCCTTATTCCAGTTCTCGCCTGTTGGAGAAAACGGCCGACCTTTGACATAATCGATAGTAGTTTGATCACAGGCGATCAAACCGGCGCGCGCACCACCTTCGATAGTCATATTACACACTGTCATTCTGCCTTCCATCGACAAATTAGTAATTGCTTCACCGGCGAATTCGATAGTGTAACCATTGCCACCCGCGGTTCCGATTTCACCGATGATTCGTAATACGATGTCTTTCGCTGTAATGCCATCAGCGACAACACCTTCGACAGTAATCCGCATGTTTTTTGACTTATTCTGGATCAGGCATTGAGTCGCCATCACATGCTCGACTTCTGATGTGCCTATCCCAAAAGCTAGTGCAGCAAAGGCACCATGAGTTGAGGTGTGTGAATCGCCACAAACTACCGTCATCCCCGGTAAAGTTGCGCCTTGCTCCGGCCCAATAACATGCACGATGCCGCGACGTTCATCGCCAATTTTGAATTCCGTTAATTGGTGCTCGTCACAATTTTTATCTAATGTTTCAACTTGAAGTCGAGCAACCGGATCAGTAATGCCAAAATCGAGGTTTATAGTGGGTGTGTTGTGATCAGGTACGGCTACTATAGATTGCTTACGCCAAAGTTTACGGCCAGCTAATTGTAAGCCCTCGAAGGCTTGTGGCGAGGTAACCTCATGCACCAGGTGACGGTCAATATAGATAAGGCCATTGCCTTCATTATCAGGACGCACTTCGTGCATCGTCCATATTTTGTCGTACAAAGTTTGCGCAGACATAAGCAAGATTCTCAGTTATTCCGCCAGTTACAATGGCGTTTTGGGTCTTAAATTTAAACTTATGACAATATTACGCTTGTTTAACCAATAACTCTAATTCATAATTTTCATTAATTTAATAACCTTTTGGAATATCTTATGCAAATATCTCAGTTATCAGCCTTTCTCACCATCGCCGAGCTAGAGTCTTTTTCACTCGCTGCTGAGCGATTGCATATCACACAACCCGCCGTCAGCAAACGGATCCGGCAACTAGAGCAAAGCATGAATACCATATTATTCGATCGAATAGGCAAACGCAGCATCCTGACACCTGACGGGCAGGCCTTTCTGCCGCATGCCGAACGTATTTTACATGAGGTCAAAACATACAAATCAAGCTTAAGCGGGCAAAGTAACAAACCATCTGGCACTCTAACCCTCGCTACTAGCCATCACATTGGCCTGCATCGTTTACCTCAAATCTTACGAGATTTTAAAATCAAATACCCACAGGTCGATCTAGATTTACACTTTATGGATTCGGAAGATGCCTGTGTAGCCGTGGCCAACAATGAAATCGAACTTGCTATCGTCACTTTACCTGAAAATGCCGACGCCAAACTAAATTTAGAGCCTATCTGGATTGATACTTTGCAAATTGTTCTGGCACCAGATCACCCACTAGCAAATGATGACCATATAGATAAGCTAAAGCTGCTCGACTACCCGGCCATCTTGCCATCGATGGGCACATTCACGCGCAGAATCATTAATAACTACTTTTCTACCAGTAAAGATAGAATGAAGATAATTTTAGAAACAAATTATCTCGAAACAATCAAAGTCATGGTATCGGCTAATTTAGGTTGGAGCATGCTACCGGCGAGCATGTTAGATAGCACGGTAATCGGAAAACCATTTCACAGCCCCGCCATAAATGGGACCGAAGTAAGGCGTATACTGGGTATCGTAACACGCCAAAATCGCACGCTGTCTGTTAGCTCGCAGGCGTTTATTTTGATGCTGCAAATGGCTAAGAAAAGCTCTGACAATATCACTATAAAACTTGGCTAAGTCAGAGCTGCCTGACCATACTGCAAACCCCAGTATTTCTTGCTATAGTTTCAATCACGAACAATCAAGGGAGTCCAACATGCGTCAAATTCTGAATACTTTGATTATTACCGTAGCCTTCACATTTAGCTTTAACGCAAAAGCTGGAGAGGTTAGTCGAGCTATTTTCACCATTGGAATCGACAACCGAGAACCCGTCACTGAAGTCGATACCCTCAGTTCAAATTCGAATACCGAGATTTCTTTTTTTACCGAGTTATCCGACTTACAGGGTCACACCATTACCCACCAATGGACTTACAACGATAAAGTCATGTTTGAGAAATCATTTGAAGTTAATGGTGGCCGCTGGAGAATATGGACAAGCAAAATCTTCCTACCAGAATGGTCTGGTACCTGGACCGTTAATGTACTCGACACCGATCGTTCAGTGATCGAAAGCAAGTCTTTCGAATATCAGTAATCCATAAGAAAAACACAAAATTCAGGCCTCATATTAACCAATCATCAATCATCAATCATCAATCATACGAAATTTTGTTTTAATCTAAAATAAGTAGCCATACATTTGAGGCATATCTAATGAGAACTAGCAAAGTTATACACATAGTATCCTGTCATGCCGAGGGTGAGGTAGGTAACGTTATCGTTGGTGGTGTGTCAACACCTCCTGGTGAATCTCTATGGCAACAAGCACGCTGGATTGAAGCAGATCAGACACTACGCCAGTTTGTTTTGAATGAACCTCGAGGCGGTGTATTCAAACATATCAATTTACTCGTGCCTGCCAAAAATCCTGACGCTGCTCAAGGTTTCATCATCATGGAGCCTGAGCACACACCACCCATGTCTGGCTCTAACTCCATCTGTGTTTCAACCGTGTTGCTCGACACTGGAATCATCCCAATGCAGGAACCAGTCACCGAGTTTAATCTGGAAGCACCCGGTGGTCTGATAAAGGTAAAGGCTTACTGCAAAAATGGAAAAGCACAAAGTATCCAGGTCAACAATGTTCCATCTTTTGCTGATCAACTTGACGTCAATTTGGAGGTTCCAGGTCTTGGCACTCTCCGTGTCGATACGGCTTATGGTGGCGATAGTTTCGTTATTGTTGATGCTGAAAAATTAGGCTTCGAGATTAAGCCAGATGAAGCTAAAGAGCTGGCTAGCCTGGGCGTAAAAATCACTGCCGCTGCAAATGAACAACTTGGATTTACTCACCCGACAAACCCTGACTGGCATCATATTTCGTTTTGCCAGTTCGCTCGCCCACTTGAATATGAAAATGGGGTCGCAATTAGTCGTAACACGGTTGTTATCGACCCAGGTAAAGTCGATAGGTCTCCCACGGGCACAGGCTGCTCGGCTAGACTTGCGGCACTCCATGCCAAGGATGAAATTGAGGTCGGTGATAAAATGATAGGTCGATCAATTATCGGTTCAGAATTTCAAACTGCAATTGTTGAAGAAACTAAAGTAGGTAGCAAGAAGGCCATCATCCCATCAATCCGTGGACGAGGCTGGATCACCGGTACTCACCAAATCATGCTCGATCCCGACGATCCCTGGCCCGCAGGATATCGACTCAGTGACACCTGGCCGGTGAAAATCTAAAGTGCATCTCTAGTCTTGATCTGACAAGACCTTCAAGACACTATCGTTGGTTAAATCGAATTGGAATAAACAAAGTCACCACAGGGCTATTTCTTTTCGCGAGAAGAAAAAAACTGTGTCGCCAATAATAAAGTCGTAGATATCAAAATCATAATGGTAGAGATGGCGGCAATGGTCGGATCGATAAAATCGCGCAGTGCAGCAAACATATGTTTGGTCAGCGTTGCATTTGACCCGCCCGAAACAAATATCGCAATAATGACTTCGTCGAACGATGTGAGAAAAGCCAGCAATGCACATGTCACAACAGAGAACTTAATCTGCGGCAAGGTAATCACAAAAAATGCCTTAATTCGCGTCGCACCCAAGCTTCTCGCCACACGCTCCTGATTCAGGTCATAGTTTCGTAGTGCCGAGGTAATAACGATCATCACCAGCGGTGACGCCAAAACAGAGTGTGCCAGAACCAACCCGAATATTGTGTTATTGAGCCCTACCCGTCCATAAGCATAGAAGACACCAATCGCAATGAGTATGACTGGCACAATCATCGGCGTGATGAGGAAGGCAAACATGGCTTTGGATGCGCGGTGTCCAGAGACAAACAGTGCATAGGCTGCCATTACACCCATCGGGGTTGCTAGCAGCATTGTGAGTATACCGACCTGAAACGATGTGACGGTCGCCTTCATCCATTTTGATGATTCGAAATATTCGATATACCAACGTATCGACCAGTTTTCGGGGGGAAACTCTAGATACTGGGAGTCGGAGAATGACATAGGCATCACTATCAACGTCGGAATCACCAATAGAAGCATGATAATCGTCGCGACAATATACAGCCATAGCCGATCACCATGGGTCAGCTGGGTATCCGAAGCCGGTTTTTTGAGCCAATTCATATCACTGCTTCCCGAATAGTGCGACATCCAATTTAAACAGCTTGGTCGCTACGGTTAAAATGACCAAAGTCGCGACCAGCAGGACGACACCAAGCGCACTTGCCGCGCCCCAATCAAACTGGTTCTCGAGAATTGCAGTAATTTGCGTCGCGACCATAACCACGCGTCCGCCACCGAGCACTGCTGGAGTGACATAAAAGCCAAGGCAAAGTACAAAAACAATGAGTGATCCTGCAACCAGACCCGAAATCGACATCGGAAAATAAATTTTCCAGAAAGCCTGTATGGGTGATGCACCAAGATTAGATGCTGCGTGCATTAAGTCACGTTGGATCTTTCTCATCGAGCCGTAAAGTGGCAACACCAGAAAAGGCAACATGATGTGCGCCATACCGATGAGCGTGCCGGTTAAGTTATGCACCAGTTTTAGCGGTGAATCCCATAGGCCTATAGACATCGCAAAGTCATTTAGAATGCCATTTTTTTGTAATAGCACTAACCAAGCATAAGTACGAACCAGCAAGGAAGTCCAAAATGGTAGCAGTACTGCGAGCATGAAAAAACCGGCTAGACGCTCAGGTAACATAGCCAGAAAATAGGCCAGCGGGTAGCCAATCATGATACAGATTAAGGTCGTTAACATGCTGACCTGAAAGGTGGTAACAAAAGTGCGTGCGTAGGACTTGTACTCGATCATTCGCTGATAGTTGGCTAACGAGAACTCTCCATCGTTGCCGGTGAATGACAGATAAAATAGCCAGCCGACAGGAATTACGACGATTGCTATGACGGCAAGCACAGCGGGTGTTGCCAGGCTGAGCAACATGCGTTGTTCCTGAACACCCTGCTTCTTGAGTAAGGTCTCGTTTAAGCCCTCACCCTCGCATCCCTCAGCACCTGAACTCGCGATATCCGGGGTACTCATAACTCGCGACCGCCAGGGATAACAATGACATCACTTCGGTTTAAGCCGACTGAAACCGAGTCTCCCGGTTGCAATGCGTTTTGCCACGACGAAGCATCGGTACCGAAGCGGAACGACAGATTGTACTTATCATTAATCGACACCAAGGCAAACGCTGTATCACCCTGAAATACGAACTCGCGAACCACACCCGAAAAGACAATGGTTTTTTCCGGATCGCACTGTTCATCTTTGACGACAGTGAGACGTTCAGGGCGTATCACTAATGACCATTCTTTAGAGTCGTTTGTTTTATAATTAGTTTTGATTAAGTGGTCTTCGAAATAAAGGCTGCCAGAACTGTCGTGGGTTAATGGCAACATGGTTGATTCACCGATAAAATCTGCCACAAAGGCATTGGCCGGATTATTATAGATATTACTCGGCGTGTCTATTTGAGTCAGTTTTCCATGATTAATGACCACGATTCGATCCGACATGGTTAAGGCTTCCCGTTGATCGTGAGTAACATAAACAGTGGTAACACCGAGTTGTACATGTAGATGCTTTAATTCAATCTGCATTTGCTCTCGTAGTTTTTTATCAAGAGCGGAAAGTGGTTCGTCCATTAACAAAATGCGCGGGCGAAACACGAAAGCACGTGCCAATGCGACACGTTGTCTTTGACCACCGGATAACTGCTCTATGCCACGATTACCTAGGCCATCGAGTTGAACCGTCTTTAGTGCAGTGTCGACTCGCTCCAAAGTTTCTGCAGCACTAACACCGCGAAGCTTGAGCGGGAAGGCTATATTTTCGGCAACGCTCATATGCGGGAACAAGGCATAACTTTGGAATACCATACCGACATTGCGTTGATGCGGTGGTTTCAAGATGACTTCTTCATCACCAAATCGAATGCTGCCTGAATCGGGCCGGCTAAATCCAGCTATAGCCATTAGCAGTGTCGTCTTTCCTGATCCTGAAGGGCCGAGTAAAGTCAGAAATTCACCACTCTTAACGTCAAGACTAACCGAATCCAGTGCGTACATCTCACCGTATTTTTTAGTTAGGTCCTGAACATGAATGGGCAGTGCCGTTGCTGATTCGGCCTGTGGATTGTTCGGTTGGTTAGACAAGGAAGGCGCCTCTATTAATAAAGGGGCCGGGCGAAAAAATCGCCCGGCAAAGGAGATGTTTTTGTTATTTATTCGCTCATTAATTCCATATACATTTCAAGCGCTTCAGTTCTATGCACCGCATAATAATCCAGGCTCACAGGTAGCATCATTGGTACGTTCTTCGGGTGCGAAGGCAAAGATTCAACCAGCTCTTTCGATGCCGTGGTTAATTCATAAGCGCCCTTATTAGTTGGGCCATAAGTGATATGAAACGGCAGGTTAGCTTGGTATTCTGCTTTGGAAATTTCTGCTAAGAATTTCATAGCAGTGTCCTTGTTTGGCGCACCTTTTGGCATCGCCATGCAGTCAAAGTCATACAACGCTTGATTAAAGGTATAACCAACTTCTGCACCGTCTTTCTTGGCATTATCGAATCGACCGTTCCAACCAGTGATCATATCCACCTCGCCGTCCTTCATTAGCTGAGCTTGTTGCGCACCTGAACCCCAAAAAACCGCGATATGTGGTTTTAGCTCACGAATCTTGTCGATGGCTCTTTGCTTGCCTGCTTTGGTTGCTAGCACCTCATAGACTTTATCCGCTGGAACACCGTCAGCCATCAACGCTGGCTCTAGCGCACCATCGACATTGTTAGCACGATAGGCGCGAGTACCTGGGAATTTTTCCACATCCCAGAAATCGGCCCATGTTTTGGGCGCGCCTGCGCTACCTGGCTCACCATACTTAGTTGTATTCCAGGCCATAACCGTGGCAAACACGTCTGTTCCGACACAGTAATCGGTATAGGTACCAGGAATGAAATTTGAAACATCAACAACGCTGTAGTCAATTTTTTCCAAACACCCTTTTGCAGCAGCAGACGCTGAGCCACCCGAGCCGGTGATAACCAGATCCCAACTGACTGATCCTGACTCAACTTGCAGACAGGTTTTTGACATGCTAGCACCCGATTCGCGATTTATTTCAATACCGGTGTTTTTTGATGCATCCGTAAATAGTGCCGCATCCTGTGCTTTGCCATAACTACCGCCCCAGGAAACAACAGTGATCGGATCTCCAGCCTGTATTGGCGCTATATTAAAAATCGAGGCCGCAATAAATGCCCCTAGAGTGATACCTTTGGTGTTACTTTTCATCCTACCCTCTTTTATTTATGATATTTATTAGAGCCAACAACTTAAGTCATCAGAGCGGTATAGCCGAAGGTCCATTATAAACAAACGAAGATACCAATTTTCCTGGTCCCATAAATAGTGACTTTGTCGAAACTGCAAGAAATCAGGACACGAACGGTCGAGTATATGACAACAATCGGAAAAAGATTAAGGGCTTCTAAGTATAGACGCAGCAGATCTATTTGGAACCATAAAAAATATTTTGGAACTTTTCTTATCGATTGAGGCCATCTAACCAGCGGTAGTATTGAATCGATGCAGACAAGAACCAGGGGGTGCCGGTATAAAACGGACGTGTTTGAAAATTCAATCCATCGAAACCTGTTTGCCCTTCTTTCTGTCCCAGTAACTGCTGACCAATACGCATACCTAGATAACAAGACATCGAAACACCCGACCCACAGTACCCCATCGCATAGTGCACTCCATCGTTCTTACCAAGATGCGCCAGCGAGTCGAAGGTATAACCGACAAAACCTACCCAGGAATGGCTAATGCGTGTGTTAGCCAGTTCAGGAAATATATCCACCATTTTGGCGTGAAGCTTTGGTCCACTAACGAGTGGATTGGTTTCCGCATGAGACACTCGTCCACCAAACAGTATTCGTTGCCTGTCGGGCGACGAACGATAATAAAAAACCATTTTTCTGGTGTCGCCAAGCATTCTGTTGGTTGGGATTAATCGATCCATTTGCTCTGCAGCTAATGGCTCGGTAGCAATGATGTAACTGCCAATCGGAATGATGCGACGTTTTAACCAGGGCGTCGCTGAGCCGGTATAACCGTTACTCGCGACGATCACATCCATTGACCAGATTGATCCTTTACTCGTAGTGACCCGAAAGCCTTCGCCCTCCTTAGTAATGTCGAGGGCCGGATTATAGGCAATGACACTGGCGCCAGCTGCGAGTACACGCTCTAGCAATCCACGATGCAGACGAGCCGGATCTACAGATGCAACGTTGGGATAGACTATCCCACCAAAATATCGATCACTCCCGAGCTCCTGGTGTTGCTCAGAACGCGGTAGCAGGTACGCATTGGTTTCAAGCCCCTTGATTGAAGCACTTATTTTTTTACCTAGCTTTTCATATTGGGCCGAATTGTGAGCGCCGAGGAATTTACCGACGACTTTAAAGTGACAATCGATATTTTCAGTCGCAACAAAATCTTCCAGCCAGCGAAGGGCGTTATGACCTTCCTTTAAAATATTGAAGGCACGTTCTGCCCCATACTGAGCAGCCAATGCTTTGAAAGTTGGTTTGATACTGGTGCTAATTTGCCCGCCATTTCGAGTACTGCAGCCTGCACCAGCATTTTCAGCGTCAACTACAACTGTTTGACGACCAGTGCGAGCGGTCTGCAATGCGGCGCTAAGGCCAGTATAACCAGCACCAATGACAACAACATCGGCTCTTTCAGGCAACTCAAGCGTTGGCCCACCCAATAGTGATGATTCGGGTGGTGGTGTTTTGTCCCACCAATAAGGCGAGGTTTTAAAGTCGTCAGAAAATAGAGAGTTTTTCATAGTAGGTTCTGATCGTGAAAAACCGTCAGACTGACAACTCACTCTTTTGATAAATGGCTTTATCGAGCCAATCAGGGTTTATCTCCACGCCCCAACCAGCTGCATCGGGGATTAATGCTTTACCATCAACAATATCATAGGGTGATTTAACAAACAGTCCATCTTGCCAAGGATAATAGTCCTCACCTTCAATGGAAAATTCTAGGTATTTACCAGCGTTTGGAATTGCAGCCAATAAATGCATAGTAAATAAGGTAACCATCGATAAATTAGCGCAGTGCGGGGTACAGGGCAAGCCTGCCAATTCACCCATTTTTGCGACTCGTAATGTCCGTGTTAAACCACCGAGATAACAAACATCTGGCTGGATAACGTCAACCGCCCCCATTTCAATCATATGCCGCCAGGTGGCAATATCACAATCTTGCTCACCACCAGACACATCAATATCAAGTGCATCGGTAACCTCTTTTGTTTGCTCCATCTCCCAGTAAGGGCAAGGTTCCTCGAAATGGCCATAATCGTTATCTTGCAATAAACGTCCAATTTCAATCGCACGCTCTGGTGAATAACAGCTATTACCATCGGCTAATATTGTGACATCGTCTCCCAGTGCTTTACGCATAGTCGGGATTATCTCTTCGCTACGACCCGGCCATTCGTCAACGTCATGGCCGCATTCTGAACCAACTCGAATTTTGAAAGCATCGAATCCATATTGATCGCGTAACTGTTGTAATCGAATCGCTTCATTTTTCGGTGTGATATCACGCTTCATTGACGAAGCATAGGCGCGCAGCGGAGTCCGTTTGCCACCAATCAGTTCGCAAACCGATTTATTCTCTCGTTTGGCATGCAAGTCCCACAGAGCAGTATCCACTCCACCAATGGCACGACGCAGGTAAGACCCCGGGAATTTGTGTTCTCGATCAGTAATTATGTCGACCAGACCATCAATGTCAGTCGCATCCCAGCCAAGCGCCCAGGGTGCTATCTGACGATGTAATATTGTCGATGTAATATCCGAGTTGTAGGTCGAAACCTGGCCCCACCCCTGTTCACCGCTATCGACTGTGACCCGCACAAAACCGACGAATTCAGTGCTAAATGTTTCGATGGCTTTTATTTTCATGATTTTATTTTTAAGCTTAGTGTGGTTGAATTTGACTATATACTGAGCACCATGTCGAACACCGAATAGAATGTCATATGGCTATATCAAAAGTATCTTGAAGTAAACTGAGTTACAGGTAAGGTCCATTTTGAAACTATTTTAATACCATTTTTCGACCTGTGAGGCTTTGACTATGCCTCCTTAGCCAACGACTAAAAATAATAAGGACCACTTTGCATTATGATAAAACGAGCGGGAGGCGCTTTATTACTGTCTATCGAAATTGATCGCAGTGCGCCAGGTACAGTCAGTCATCAACTATATTCTGCCATGCGCGATATTATTCATGCGGGTGGCATGCATATCGGCGAACGGCTTCCCGCTAGCCGAACGCTGGCGCGCGAGTTAAGAATATCGCGCACTACCGTGATCAACGTATTTGAAATACTCACATCAGAGGGCCTTATCGAGTCGCGCACCGGTGCAGGTACTTTTGTGAGCAAAGTCTGGATGGCTACTCGACCGCCAGAAACTGAAGTGGTCGAACCACTGGATGCAGAGCAACCGATACAAAAACCACATTTATCGGGTGTTATAACACGCGCGCTAGACGAATTTGTTGATAGATTACCCCATAAAACTCAAGCATTTACTACTGCACTACCGGCTTTTGATGCCTTTCCGAGTGCACTTTGGGCCAAGTGTGTGACTCGTAGTTGGCGTTCGAATCATCAGGCTAATATGGGATATGCCGATCCTCGCGGTCATTTCCCACTGCGCCAGGCCATCGCTTCTCACCTGCTATCTAACCGTGGCATTAAATGCGAAGCTGAACAAATTTTTATTGTCAGTGGCGCACAACAAGCATTCCATATGATAGGAACCGTATTACTCGATCCCGAGGATTTAGTCTGGTTCGAGAACCCCGGTGCGATTGGTGCCAGCAATAGTTTGATTGCTAGTGGCGCAACGCTGATACCGGTGCCTGTCGATCAAGATGGTTTAATGGTCGAGTATGGCCTTCGTCGGGCACCCAACTTTCGACTCGCGTTTGTGACACCGTCACATCAGCACCCATTGGGTGTTTCGATGAGTGTTGAACGTCGCTTTGCACTACTTAATGCGGCCAAAAATGCCAACGCTTTTATAATAGAGGATGATTATGATGGTGAGTTTCGTTACAGCGGCCACCCACCGCCGACACTTAAAAGTATCGACACTTTAGGCCGCGTCATCTACGTCGGCACCTTTAGCAAAACACTGTTTCCAGCGCTACGACTGGGATTTTTTTTGGCGCCAGCACCACTCGTGGATGTCTTCAATCGAGTATCCAAAGCCCTATTACAAGGCGTGGCATCAAGCCATCAGGCGGTTGTTGCAGATTTCATGCAGGAAGGTCATTTCGCTACCCATATTCGACGCATGCGAGAAATTTATGCCGAACGCCACCAGATACTGTGTGATGCTACTCAAGAACGATTAAGCGGCTTACTTGATATCGTACCAACTGATACTGGACTGCATACAATCGGTCGAATTCCACAAAACCTCGACGAAGTTGAGATCGCAACAGCCGCATTGGAGAAAAACATAGTGGTTACCCCGATCAAACGTTATTGCATCGCACCCACCGATCAAAAAGGTCTTGTGCTTGGTTTTAGCGGCATCCCTCCTTCGGAAATCATCGATGGCGTGAAGACACTGTCCGAAGTTTTAGAGACTATGATCGAGCGCTAAAAATACGTCTAAAAAAATTGGTATGTTCAGTTGTTTGCAATGGACCTGCAGCCAACAGTTCTTGACGCGTAACATTTTGTCCCGATACGTTGATAAGGTACTTAAAATATAGCACGTGAGAAGCGATACCCGATGCTAAAAACTATCAACAGCATGATTAATCAAATAAACCATAAAAGGATCTAATTAAGTGCCTGAAGATTATGACTACATCATAGTAGGCGCCGGTTCGTCGGGCAGTGTGCTGGCTAATCGCTTGTCGACGAATGGTCGAAATCGAGTTTTATTGCTAGAAGCAGGTGGTGATGATCGGCGTTTCTGGTTGCAGGTGCCTCTCGGTTATGGAAAGTGCTTTTACGATAGTCGGGTCAACTGGATGTATCAAACTGAACCCGTTGTCAATACAGCGAACCGGCCCAGTTACTGGCCACGTGGAAAGGTACTCGGAGGGTCAAGCTCTATCAATGCAATGATTTATATCCGTGGTCAGGCCGAAGATTATGAGGATTGGTTTGCCGCTGGAAACCCTGGCTGGAACTGGCAAAGTGTATTGCCAATGTTCAAACGAATGGAAGACCATAGTCTGGGTGAAAGCGAGTTTCACGGCGCCAATGGGCCACTGCATATCGACGCATCTGCTCGTGGTTTACACCCTATTTACAAACACTTTGTGAAGGCTTGTGAGGAAACGGGATTACCACTCAATAACGATTTTAACGGCGCAACGCAAGAAGGTGCCGGTAGCTACCATATCAATGTTAAAAATGGTCGACGTATGTCCGCATCGCGCGCGTATTTATGGCCTATTCGAAAACGCCCTAATTTACGCATCGAAACCAACGCACTAGTCACTAAAATTCTGTTTGAAGGAAAGCGTGCTGTCGGGATTAACTATATTAAAAATGGCAAAACACAAACTGTTCGTTCTGGCGTCGAAGTCATTCTGTCGGCAGGCTCCATCAACACACCACAGCTCCTGTTATTATCAGGTGTTGGTCCTGCAGAAGAATTATCTGCATTAAATATCCCGGTGATTCATAACAGCCCTGCTGTCGGAAAAAACTTACAGGACCATTACGGTATGGATCATATTTACCGTTCTAAGTTACCCACACTCAATAATCAGTTGCATCCAATGATGGGAAAGCTTTGGGCCGGTTTAAAATACCTGACCGCACGGCGTGGTCCATTGGCACGAAATATCAATCACGCGGGTGGCTTTTTTCGAACCAGATACGAATTAACACGACCCAATATGCAACTCTATTTTTCGCCTCTAAGCTACCAAAAGACGCCCCCAGGGACCCGACCTTTATTGAACCCTGACTCATATGCTGCATTCAGTATGGGTATTTCGCAATGCCATCCGACTAGTTTGGGCTATATTCGTTTGAAAACGACTGACCCGAATAAAGCACCGGAAATTCAACCTAATTACCTGGCAACGGAACATGATCAGAGGGAAATGCTAGAAGCGATAAAGTTCTTACGCCGATTAGCTGATTCACCCACGATGCGGGGCATAATATCTAGTGAAATAGAGCCAGGGTCGCTGATAGTGGATGACGAAGGGCTAATGAGTCATGCGCGCGAACAGGGAGGCACGGTATTTCACCCCGCAGGCACCTGTCGTATGGGGCCAGATTCAACAAGCAATGTCGTCGATGCAAGCTTAAAAGTGCATGGAATTGAAGGTTTACGCGTCGCCGACGCTTCAATATTCCCGTCACTGCCTTCAGGCAATACGAACGCACCAGCGATAATGGTCGGTGAGATGGCGAGCGAATTGATATTAAATCAATGATGCCAAATTTAAACTATGCGTTACTTAATAATCAATGAAGGTTATTAAAAACAAACTGCTCGAATAGTAAAGACCATATGCTACGCTACTCTTCGGCTAGAAGCCGATCAAACTTATCATTAGCTTTCACGATAAATCCGGGGATATCTTTACGCCACTTTTCTTGGAGATCTTCATTAAAATTAAGATATAGCTTATCGTCAACAATATCCCACAAATCAGCTTCAATTTTTACAAGATTGCCAACAGCAACACCGTAAGCACAGTAGCCACCAAATTGAGGTGCGTATTTTTCAGGGTTGGCGACAAATAAATCCAGGTGCTGTTGTGATGAAAAACGCCACTTGGCTCCCATCCAATCAGTTGCAAACGCATCATTTCCCTCAGCAGGTTTGCCCAACGTATAATAGGCAACCGTATCATAGCCCCGAACGGCAATACCCGAATCCTCGTAGCCCCAGAGACCTGAACGTTCGAGTGTATTAATAGGCTCTGCTGCCGAGACACTACCCATAAAGGCAACAGAAATAACGATAAGCTGTAAAAACTTTAAGCCGTTGAACATATTCTAAATCTCATTGTAAATGGTTACCCAACTAAAGATTGAAATTGTCTGAATAAGTTCAGCAATTTATTCCTCTATGCAATATCAATTCAGTATCAGATTCAGATCAAGAAACTATCTTTTGCTTCCGCAGACTTTCAATACAGATCGGGTCTATCCCTAATACCTGAGACAACACTTGATCCGTATGCTGCCCCAAAGTTGGAGCCGATTGATTATACTCTGGTGGTGTTTCCGACAGATTAATAGGGTTTTTAACCGTTGCGACTTTTCCTGCGGTGGGATGATCGAGTTCCAGTTGCATGTTTCGAAGTTGCACCTGAGGATCAGCAAAAACCTGATCCAGATCATTAATCGGGCCACAGGTCATGGGCTTGAGAGATTACGCACCACTGATGCCTCAATACTCCCATCACTGCCCTCAGGCTATACTAATGCATCAGCGATAATGGTCGACGATAACGAAAGTGAATTGGTGTTGAACCCTTGACGTGACCGATGGAAAGGTCTCTGCCTGAGCCAATCATGCTAATACCCCCCTTAAAACTGTGCTGCCAAGTACCCTTTCTTCGATTCACATTTGTCAGATAGAACTAACTACCGACTAATGTCTGTAGTCGGTCTAGACTAATGTCTGCTACCGAAACCCTACCCAATTTTTCATAATACTCAGTAATCTTATCAAGGTACTAAGGAGGATTTCTGTATGAAAATTTATGCTGGCAAGACAAATCAGGTCGCAACTTCTATCCATCTAAAACCAATCATCCGCTTACTACTCCCGGCTATTTTAAGCCTTGGGGTAGTTGCCTGTGGTGTTAGCGATGGAGACCCTGAGCCTACGAACAGTACTTCAGCCACCGCAGCAAGAACAGCACCTTTGTCTACAACCGATACGGATTGCCCCAATGGTGGCATCCTGGTAGAGACCGGCATCCATGAAAACGGTAACGGATTGCTGGAAAGTGCGGAAGTGGATACAGCTGAGAAATTTTGTCATGGCGTCAATGGTTCCAATGGTACGAATGCAATAGACGGCACGAATGGTGTTGACGGTGCAGGCGGTACGAACGGTGTAGATGGCGCTAACGGTGTTGACGGAGCAGGCGGTACCAACGGACTCAACTCCCTGACCCATCAAATTGTTGAATTGGCCGGTATAAACTGCGTTTCTGGAGGGTTTCGCTTAGATGCTGGAGCCGATCTCAACGGAAGTAATGTGCTCGATGCATTCGAGATTGAGTCTTCAGAATTCATCTGTAACGGCGAATCTGGTTCTGGTATCGTGGGCGACTCGCTCGGTATCGTCAGTGCCATTTCGATTAGCAATACCAAAATTTTAGTTCAGTTTAGTGAACCTATGCAGGGCGACGCTGAAAACCCGACCCACTACAGCATTACGACTGAGCAAAATTCAACACGCCTTCCAGTCTGGGACGCAATATTTGCTAACGCAGATAATTCTTCGGTTAAGATATCGACGTTTTCACAATCGAGTGTCGGTTACCAGCTCAAAGTTGCCAACCTTCGCGACCTCGATGGCAACCCAATTGCCGAGCCAACATTAGATCCGGATGTTTTGGTTGACCACAGCAGTACAACCTTTGCGGGCACCAACCCAAATGTACTAACAGTGGCTGATTCTGACGGTGATTCTTTAACTGACCATACCGAATTGGTGGGTTGGGACGTTACAATTGTTTACGGCAATGGCACAACAGAAAGCTGGCACGTTTCCAGCGATCCAGGCGACCCTAATCAGTCAGTAGACGCACCAATCAATGTAGCGTTAAGAGACACCGATGGCGACGGCGTGACCGATAATGAAGAAAAACACGGCGGACTGGACCCACGAAACCCCGATACGGATGGCGATACTTTAACGGACGATCAGGAGTGGAACAGAATATTCAGCGATGGCACGCTCCAGGATAGTGATGGTGATGGCGTACAGGATGGCTTTGAATATTATACTTTTCGGACTTCTCCTATTTTAGTCGACACTGATGGCGATCAAATTGATGACTTGGAGGAAGTCACGTCGGGGAACCGCAATCCTCTAATCGCCGACTTGCCGCAAGTGCGCTTCACTGTGGGATCACCGAACCTTCAACTCAATACACAATTCTCTTTTACCGATGGACAGGGGAGCACACAAACCGTTTCCCAGACCAATGAAGCGCAAAGCAAACAGCAAAGTAATGTTAGCTCTACACAGAAAACAATCGAGAGTAGCAAGTCATTAACAGCAGAAGTTAGCTTTACCCCAAAAGCCTTAACGGGGGGTATTCAGGGACTATCAGTAAAAAAGAAACAGATGTAACTGGCAGCTCTTTTTCGGCAAGTCAGGCGTCTTCGCTCAGTGCTGGGCGAGCTTAAAGTGACTCGCTGCAAACAGATAGTGAATTAAACATCACTAGTACCGTGGCTCGTCAAGTGATAGGTGGCAGTATAAAAGCATTTGTCACTGTTGAGAGCCTTAGTGACATACCTTTTACTATTAGCAGTATGGAGTTGTCATTACAAAGCCAGAGCCCTTTCAATAGGAAAAAAGTGATTCCTATTGCCACCTTGATTCCTGAAAACAATGCTTTTGAATCTATTAATTTGGGTGTGATAGGTGATGCAGAGAAAGGTCTTTTTGTTTTCGCAACAATTGATGGATCAGTGTTTCCTGAACAGGTAGAGAACTTAATGAAGTCCCCACGCGGTTTGCTAGCAAAGTTTGATGTGGCGGATGAGTTGGGTCGAAACTTCTCCTACTCTTCTCAGGAAGTTTTGGATAGAACCGTACTCATTTCGTTTGATTTTGGTAATGGTATCCAGGAGGCGTACCGAATCGCAACCGCTAGTGCTCATAATCCAGCCAATGGTGAGCCGCTTGGGATAACGATGGAATACTCCTTAAGTATCGCCGGACTGCAACGTTATGAAACGATTCGTGATGGCGGCAATGGCGTTGTTAATACTCTCGCGCAGGGTGATGATGAGCAGTTAGTGAATTTAGATAGTAACGTAGAACTCAGTACAGTTATTGTAGCTGCGGGACCAAATGGCGTCATTGACTCGGTGCCAAGTTCCGATGACATTTGGGTGGAGGTCGATTATGAAACAGAAATTAAAACCGGTACTGACAGCATCATTGACGGCGGTAATGGCATTGTTGAGACAACTGCAATTTCTCCAAGCGATGATGCACAAATATTAAGCGTGGGTGAACAGGTTAATTCTAACGCAAGCATCCTAGTAAATGCGGGTAAGAACGGAATTTTATCCACAGTGCCGGGGGGGGATGATATCGTTAAGTCCGGCTTGGGGCCTCATCGCACGCTGACTCGTTATAGGGATTATAAAACGAGCACAGCTGGACGACGCTACTGGTATCTCTTTGAATCAGTCCAGTCATTGGCCGTTGATTTCGACAGTAAAGTTTTACGAGCCGGTGAATCATACAACTTTTCTTATCTGAAAGATGAGGATGCCGATGGCGTCTGGGCAAGTGAAAAATATTTACATGGTAGCTCAGACAATAATGCGAATGAAGACGGTTGTTATTATGATTATGATGCAACCAACTGGCAAGGCCGCAACTTTTGGTGGCTAGGTTGTGATCTTCTCGACGACCAGGAGGAAGTTCAGTTAGGTTGGACCGTAAAAACAACCGATGCAGCCGTGGCTTATCGAGTGTATTCAAATCCGGTAGAGTGGGACTCAGATCAAGATTTCGTGCCTGATAGTGAGGAACGTGATTGTGGCCTAGACCCGCGCTCTGCTGACACCGATGGAGATGGCTTAACAGACTATCAAGAGCTCTATGGTGCTACCTACGGCAAACCCTGATTACGGACCAAACATACCTTTATACAGTATTGATCCACTGACAGGTCAGCAAAAATATCGAATGTTTGCTTATACTGGACCAACGGACGGTGCTTATGTGGGGCCTACCGATGACTATGTTGATTTTCCCATGGTTGATCATCCAGGTAATGGATCTTTATCATCAATCCCCGCCGAATGGAAAGACTGCTTTGCTTTTTCTGCCCTAAAATTTGGGTATGGTTATGCAACAAATCCGCTTAATCCCGACACGGACGGCGATGGCGTGAGCGATGGCAGAGAGCTTCTGTTAGGGCTTCACCCCAATAACCCTGACGATGGAGGTTTTGGTTTAGATGATGATAATGATGGCCTGTCAAACTCATTTGAGGAGACTCCGCGTACCCTCATCAAGGACACCTATATCAACCCTCCAATAGGACCAACCGTGATTACAGGTGTAACGTCTAATCCGAACAGTGCGGATTCCGACGGCGATTATTTACCTGATTTATTGGAATTTTACTTAGGCAGCAACCCTAACAGTAGAGATACTGATGGCGATCTCCTCGGCGATTATGATGAATATAAACCCGGTGGACAGGCTTGTGTTCAAAATCAGGTAGGAATACCTTGTTCACGATGGATAGGTAACTCGCTAGGAAATTCCTACAGAGATTTTGAAGCAGCTTGCGCGTTAGTCAGTGGCTGCAGTATTGAAACGCTGTTGGAGGATCTCCAATACAGCCGTAGTGTCGGTACCGATCTCAACAGTGCTGATACAGACAACGACGGTATTGTTGACGGTTTCGAGGTTGACGTTTATTTTACTGACCCATTTTTGTCTGATACCGATGGTGATAGATGCTCGGATTTTAAGGAAATTATTAATTATTATACTGATCCAACTAGCGCGCTGAGTGTTGATGCTGGATGTCTTTAATAATTAGCGACTTTGGTGCGATCCCGAATGATGCGACGCTCTTAGAGGAGCCATCAGCGGGCAACCTAACCGATGAATCTGGTTCAGGTCGCTAAGAGTTTAATTGGTCGATTAAAAGAACCGATTTGTAACGCACCTAGAGTCGACCTTTAGACGGGATAAAGCTTGTTGATTGCGCTGTAACAGCATTACAGTCAACATGATTCATTCCTGATAATGGGACCACCAAGCACTACCCTCTCCATCTGGATGGGGCTCATGCTGACAATGCTGTTGGTACGGCTCATATTCTATTGCTTTTATAAAAACAACATTGACTCTCAGCAAATAAAACGGTTTAGTTATTTCCTCATTATCGGCAGCGCAACATCAGGACTCATCTGGGGTATCGGTGGCATTTTATTGTTTCCGCCTGATCATCTTAATTACCAGTTATTTATATTGCTTAGCTTAATGGCAATGGTCGTTGGCTCTACCTTTACGCTTAGTGTTTATCTACCCGCCTATTTTGCTTACGCACCACTGTCACTTTTGCCAATTATCATTCATCTTTTCCTGATCGGGGACTCTATACATACAACCCTGGGAATTGTTTCATTGGTATTTCTTGTGGCTGTCACATCGTTTAATCTCAAAATGAACCGAAGCTTTAAGGGTTCATTGCAAATGCGTTACGATAATCTCGACCTTATCGCTCAACTACGGTTTCAAAAAGCCGAAGCCGACAATGCCAATCGAGCGAAATCAAAATTTCTCGCTGCGGCCAGCCATGATTTACGCCAACCGCTATACGCCTTAACGCTGTTTACTTCCAAGCTGGACGAATTGATTCAGTACCCTGAAGTACGCAAAGTGGTGCAACAGATAAAAATGTCGGTTACTTCGATGAATGGCCTGTTCAATGCGTTGCTCGATATCTCGCAGTTCGATGCGGGCATCATAAAGCCTGAAAAACTAATTTATTATTACAGCCAGTATTCAAAAAACTATCAAATGACTTCGATCCCCAGGCAATGGCGAAAGGATTGACCATCGTTTGGCCATCAGGTTCTTTTGGCATCTATAGTGATCTCGATTTACTGGTACAGATCCTGCGAAATTTAATCGCCAACGCCATTCGTTATACTGATACAGGTGCCATCAATGTGAGCTGTATCGCTGATAATAACGAGCTGACAATCAAAATCGAAGACTCTGGGATTGGCATTTCAGCAGAAAACCTCGACAGCATATTTGAAGAGTACAGCCAGATCGGTAATGAGGAGCGTGATCGCCAAAAAGAGTTGGGATTAGGTCTGGCCATTGTGCGGCATTGCTCGAACATCGCATCGCGGTAGAGTCACAACCAGGTAAAGGGTCCCTATTTTCCATTAGCGGACAAAACGTTGATATTGACAACTGCCATATCGCGCCCGATATGAGTGTTATCCCTGAATTAAATAAATCCACCGAATCATTATTGGTCATCATCGATGACGAAGCCACTGTCCGCGAAGGCTCGCAGGCATTATTCGAAAGCTGGGGATGCCGGGTCATTACTGCGTCAGGCAAATACGACGCACTAGACAAAATCAAACAGTTAAAGCAAAGGCCTGACGGCATAATTGCCGACTATCGACTACGCCATAATGAAACCGGCATCCATGCGATTCACGCCATTCATGACCTATATGACAATAAAATTCCGGCGTTGGTTGTGACCGGAGATATAGCCACAGAACGATTGCAAGATGTTGCCCGTAGCGGTTTTCAAATGCTTCACAAGCCTGTCGACGCGCTAAAGTTGCGTACGTTTTTGCGCAACCTGCAACTTCCTAAAACGAAATGAGGCCGAATTCAGCCAGAGGGCAAGCCTAGCTTTTCTGCTTCTAATGCTGCCTGGGTCCGATTACTCACACCCAGATGTTTAAAGATGGCGGTGACATGCATTTTAACCGTTGCTTCTGAAAGCCCCATATTGGCTGCGATTAATTTATTCGATTGACCAACGGCTAGCAGGATAAATACCTGTCGTTGTCTGGGTATTAAGGCCTGTAGTGTATTATCCGCATCGTCACTTTGTTTCAGTTGCGTCAAATGAGGTGGCACGTAAATACCACCCGATAAAATCATGCGTAAAGCATTCAACAAAACCGTTGCGGCAATGTCTTTATGAATGAAACCTACCGCACCTTTGTCGAGCGCCAGCTGCACATCGGTTCGCAAATTTGAAGCCGAGGGGATAACCACAGGCAATGCAGGAAATCGGCAGATAAACAAATCAAGACCATCAAAGCCATCTATACCCGGCATATTAAGATCAAGCAGTACCAAGTCAAGAACGCTATTTTCACTGGCATATTGCATGGCATGATCACAGTTCAAGGATTCAATGACAGTGACATCGCTTTCCATCTGACCAAGCACAAGCTTGAGGCCTTCACGGAATAAAGCATGATCATCAACAATGAGTATGTTTAACAACACCAAACCTCTGAACTACTGTCATCCATGAATAAACTAAGCCAGCCAATATCCTGTTGGCGGCAACCAATTAAGCGCGTTGTAATTTAAATTAGATTTTTGGATCAAGATGAGAGGAATGAAAAGTTCTTGATCCAGCCCTTATTAAAATTATTTTTGGCGTGAAGTATTCGCTGGCACTACAGCATCCAAACCAGGTACTAACGTATTTATATATTAAGGAACCAATACCGACTCATACTCAGGCAATCACGTTTTCTTGGTGTAGCTTTTCAAGGCGAGTGCTATCTAATCCTAATATTAGAGACAGTACCTGATTCGTATGCTGCCCCAATGTTGGAGCAGTCTTGTCGTAAGCGAGTGGTGTTGCAGATAAGTTGATCGGATTTTTAACACTGGCAACTTTCCCTGCAATTGGATGATCAAGTGCCAATTGCAGGCCTCGGTGTTGTACCTGAGGATCAGAAAACACTTGGTCAAGTTGATTGATCGGTCCACAAGGAATGCCTTTCTGGTTAAGCTGTTGTAGCCACCAATCGGTAGTTTCAGCTTGCATAATATCGATAACCACGGGAATTAAAGTATCTCGATGTTCCACTCTATTGCCATTTTTTTGAAAACGCTCATCGGCGGCTAATTCCGCGTGATTCGCCAAGGTACAGAAGCGCTCGAATTGCGCATCGTTACCAATCGCGAGAATGATGAAACTATCAGCAGTCTGAAACGCTTGATAAGGCACGATATTAGGATGGGCATTACCCAGGCGCTGGGGATTCTGTCCACTGGCGAGGAAGTTCATTGCCTGATTAGCCAGTGTTGCCACCTGCACATCTAGTAGGGCCAGATCGATATACTGGCCCTCCCCTGTCCTCAATTGATGGATTAAAGCCGCCTGAATAGCATTAGCCGCGTACAAACCCGTCATCACGTCGGCCAGTGCGACACCGACTTTCATCGGCTCGCCTTCTGGTGTGCCAGTAACACTCATCAAACCACCCATGGCCTGAATCATAAAGTCGTACCCAGCGCGTTCTGCGTATGGCCCTGTTTGGCCAAATCCTGTTATTGAGCAATAAACCAGTTTAGGGTTAAGGCTTTTTAAGCTGTCGTAGTCGAGGCCGTATTTTTCAAGCCCACCTACTTTAAAGTTTTCGATTAGCACATCACTTTTGACGGCCAATTGCCGGATCAAATCCTGGCCTTGCTCTGTTGATATGTCGATACAGACGGATTGTTTACCACGATTAGCACCATGGAAGTAGGCCGATTCCGTTGTGGCATTGCCCACGCTGTCGGGCATATATGGCGGTGCCCATGATCGAGTATCGTCACCTTGCTGCGGTCGCTCTATTTTGATTACCTCTGCCCCTAAATCGGCGAGCATTTGACTGGCCCATGGCCCAGCTAGAATTCGGCTTAGGTCGAGGACTCGGAAACCGCTTAACGCACCGCTCATTATATAAGTACCAAAAAACTTGTCAGTCGAATCATCTGGATCGCAATAGAGGTAATTGTATGATCAAAAATTATAGGTGAATATAACTACCAAAACTAGCAAAATAAGTGCAACCTGTGCCGCGTAGTTAACTTGCGAAAACACAAGATTTAGATGCTAAAAAATATTCATGACTGATAATTCGAAAGGAATACTGTGCCTGGTTTTTGCAGTCGCATTGCTCACCATTAGCGACTCTATAATCAAGTTACTCAGTTCGAACTATGCATTGCATGAAATCATGCTTATTCGCTCCTTGTTTGCCATGGTTGTTGTTATCGTTATCGTTCAGTTAGAAGGTGGCTTTGCCATCTTAAAAACGCGTAGGCCCGTATTGCACTTTATCCGTGGTTCCATGTTAGTTCTAGCCAATATGTTCTTCTACCTGGGTTTAGCCAGCCTTCCACTTGCCGAAACAGTCGCATTATTCTACTCGGCACCTTTGTTCATTTGTGTGTTATCCCAGCTAATATTGGCCGAAAAAGTCAGCTTATTTCGATGGATTGCGATCTTAACGGGGCTTGTCGGCGTCATCATTATAATCAGGCCAGGTACTGACATTTTTAGAATGGCCGCTTTATTACCTATCATGGCTGCCTTCGCTTATGCCTGCATGGTGATGATTACGAGTAAGCTTGGCATGCAGGATAAAGCTGGAACCATGACCTTTTATATCCAGTTTGCCTTTATAGTGATTAGCTCAATCATTGGGCTGTCTGTTGGTGACGGGCGATTCTACACACCAGACAATCCAACCTTAGGATTTTTGCTACGTAGCTGGAGCATACCAACTATCAATGACCTAGGCTTAATATCAATTTGTGGATTTATAGTGGCAGTTGGAGGTTACCTGATATCTCAGGCCTATCGAATAGGCCATGCTTCGCTGATGGCACCATTTGAATATAGCTCAATGCCGATAGCGTTATTATTGGGGTATTTAGTTTGGGGGGATTGGCCTGATTATTATTCTATGGCGGGCAGCGTACTAATCATTTCTAGTGGAATCATCATTGTTGTGATGGAAAAAAGAGTCCGCAAAAAAGCAGCTATTTAAATATCTATACAGTTCAGATTTTCGTCAGTCTGCTCGATTGCAATCCGTCCACGATCAAGTCTGGGATGACGCAGATTAACTAAACACAACTATCTCAGCACAACCAAAGCATCAACCGCTACCGCACCAGTTGGACTGACAATCACAGGGTTTATGTCAACCTCAACAATGACATCTTTCAATTCATACGCCAACGAAGACAGCTTAACCATAGTATCAAGCAACGCCTGCCGATCTGAAGGCGCTTCACCGCGAACACCATTAATCAATACGTCTATTTTCAAAGATGACAATAATTCATCGGCATCGTCAATGTTCAGGGGACAGAGTACCACGGCGCAGTCGGATAACAATTCGATTAAAATACCACCCGCGGCGACCATCAGTATCGGTCCAAATTGAGGGTCATTGATGATACCAAGACCAACTTCAGTACCCTTGTCGATCATCTGGGTTAACAGTGCAGTAGGGCCAAGACGCTGCTTTAAATCATTGTAGTGTTCCAGCAGTTCGGCTTCGTTTTGAATATTGACGATTACGCCACCCGCATCGCTTTTATGCAAAATACCGGGCTCCGCAGTTTTTAATACCATTGGAAAACCAATCGAACCAGCGGCTTCCAACAAACCTGACAGGTGTTTGATGACAGTTTGCTTGGGTGTGGCAATATCGAAGTCAGACAGTAAGGCCATGGCTTCGGCTTCGCTTAGGGTTTTTTCCGAATGTTGCTTTAAACGCTTTCGCCAATATTCGATGATAGCTGGGTTAGCTCTTATTTCATTGTCGATATATTTTTTATTTGACTTAAATTGCTGATAGGCAAAACAATGTTTGAATGCGAGCAAGGTTTCCCGTGCGCCATCAATAACGGGGATACCCTGTTCATAACCAAGCCGACAAATGTTATCGTGTTTTAAGTCGGAATAACAATTGCCCAGTGCGAGCGGTTTATTAGTTAATTCTGAGGCTGCCTGCATAGCTCGATAAATGGCTTCGGACAAATAATAACCGTCCCGAAAATTACTGAAGAAGACGCCACCAGCGACATTAGGATCTGCCATTAATAAATTAATGCAGGCAAGAAAACGGCCTTCGAAATTGTCATGACTACCCCAGGCATCGAGTGGGTTTTCAGCTTTCAGACCAGGGTCGAGATGGGTTTGAATGTGTTCTTTGGTGCTGTCTTCGATCTCGGCAAATTCGATTTTTAATTCGTGTGCAAGGTCGGCAATTAATTCGCGGAATCCACCGGACTCCTGAATCGTGGCAATCTTGCCGGGGCCGATTTCAGGACTGTTTTGCAACAACATCAGAGTTGCGGCCATTTCGTCAAAATCACTGACTGAAATAACGCCATAGCGTCTATACAAAGCTTCGAATGCAGCGTGGCTTCCTGCTATCGCTCCGGTATGTGTTAGCGCCATTTCTGCACTCAATGGCGATTTTCCAATTTTTAAAATAACCACTGGGATATTCTTGTCGCATGCTTTTTGCAGGGCATCAACGAATGCCTTCGGGTTGCGCACAGCCTCGAGGAACAGTCCGATAACTCGCGTTTCGGGTTGCTCTAACGACCAGTCCATGTAATCAGCTACGGTGGTTATCAATTCATTACCGCTCGAAACGCAGAGGTTAAAACCGAGTCGGTTACCATTATGGCAAAGCGCTGTAAATGCAGAGCCAGACTGTGCGATATAGCTGATGCTACCTTTTTGGATGCTGCCCGCTTTAGGAAAAATGCCGGTGTAAAGATCATCACGGACATTGTAAAAACCCATGCCATTACAACCACAGATAGCGATGTCTGCTTCCGTGGCCAATTGGCTTAAGCGCTTTAGCAATGATGGATTGGTATCGTCTTGTAATATGCCACTGGAATAAATAGTGACGGCTTTGGCGCCATGTGTAATGGCTACTTTCAGAGCTGATTCCAGGTGTTGATTGGCCAGTGCTAGCACGACATGATCGACTACTTTTGGTAGAGACTCAATATCGTTATAGCACTTGAGCCCCAGTATTTCTTCAGCGCCTGGATTGACCGGGAAAACTTCCCCAGCAAAGCCTGAATTAATCACCATGTCGGCTAATACAAAACCAGGCGTTGCGTGTTTTTTAGAAGCACCCACTAACGCTATCGATGCCGGTTTCAAAAGGGGGTCAAGCGCATGGTCCATGATTATTGTTTTAACCTTTGCTCGCGCCAGGCCAGTGCTGCCTTCATACCCTGCTCGCGCATAATTTGATTGAACTGTTTGCGCAGCGGCGTCTCGATAGCTTCAATCTTGACCGCTGTATCAACACCCATTGCCAATGATCGACTCAAACCCATTATCTCGTAGGTTTGATTGATCGCCTGTTTGGTCATGCGAACCGAATCAGGGTCCATTAATGCGACTTCTTCGGCGAGTGCCAGACCGCTTCTCAGGCCCTCTCCTTCACCAACGACTTCGTTGACAATACCCAGGTTCAAAGCTTCCTGTGCCAGCATTCTATCCTGCCCAGTGAGCAGCATTTTTTTTGTCCGTTTAGGGTTGGTGTACCAAGGCAATAATAATGCAGCGATACTGCTGCCAAAGCGAACTTCCGGCTCGCCAAATACGGCATTGTCCTCACAGACTGTCATATCACAGGCCAGTGCTAGCTCAAAGCCGCCAGCAAGTGCATAACCCTGTACGACAGCTATCGTCGGTTTCGAAAAATGCCAAAAGCGCATGATCACATCGACATCGTACTGAATAGCTACACGCCATTGTTCTTCACCTTTGCGATTAGCTTCGATACCCGCTTGCAAATCAAAACCAGCACAAAAAGCACGGCCATTGCCATTGATAACCACCGTGTAAACACTATCATTTTTTTCAATGTCATCCAACGCCGCATCGAGTTCGAGCAACATGGTTTTGTTGATAGCATTGAGTTTGCCGGGTCGGTTAAGGCTGATAATAGCGACTGGGCCCTGTTGGCCTAATTCAATGGTTTCGAATGACATTGGATTTTTAGACTCTTTATTAAAAGATCGAATTTAAGCAGCTTTTAGCAGATAAAAGAAGCAGGTTTTTGAATAAAGAACCTGCCGGTATAAAATTTCAAACAGAGATTAAGGCTAGGCTTTAACCATCATTTATTAAAGCTGCAGAAGTATAATTAATATAAAACGATATTATCAGATAACCAGATCTAAACTTTCAGAGTCCTCACAGTTTATTCAGTATCGAGCCTGTTAAAATATACAGAAAAGTTTACAAACCAGCCTGCTTTTTGATTCTTTCCACATACAGTTGGCGAAGCTTCAACGTCATTGACCCGGGCTTACCATCACCAATTAAAATGCCATCAACTTTGACGACCGGCAACACCAGTGTCGTTGCACTGCTTAAAAACGCCTCGTCAGCAGCCAGTACTTCATCTAAGGTAAATGCTTGAAGTTCAACCTTAATTCCCTTACCACCAGCCAATTCCAACAATACATGGCGCCGGATACCAGGCAGTACATCATTCGATTTCGGTCGCGTGATAATCGTATTATTCTTAACAATATAAGCAGTCGACGAGCTACCTTCTGTGATAAACCCACCTTCCAGCATCCAGCTTTCATAACAACCTTGTTTTCTTGATTCCTGCTTCGCAAGACATTGAGCAAGAAGAGCAATGGACTTAATATCTTGACGTTTCCAGCGTAAATCTTCAACTGTTATGACTTCAACACCCGTTTCTACTAACGGACTATTGAGATAGGGTTTGGCTGATGTAAAAGCGACACAGGTGGTTGGTGTATTGTCTAGAAATGCAAAATCACGCGGCGCAACGCCTCTGGTCACTTGCGTGTAAACACTACCTTCAACTAATTTATTACGTGCAATTAAGGTTTCGAGCATAGCTACATATTCGAGTTGACTACAGGGCCATTCGAGTTCTAGCTCATAAAGACTGCGCTCCAGCCGTTGCAAGAACTCAAATTTATCAATCAACTTTCCATTGACGACGGGCACAACTTCATAGACGCCATCGCCAAATAAAAAGCCACGGTCAAAGATAGATACTTTGGCACTTTGCTCCTCGACAAATTCGCCATTGCAATACACAATTGGTTTCATATTTTAGTGTCTGATTCTTTGTGAGTTATCTAGTAGGAATTAGTGAGTTAGAATTTTCGACAAGAAAAGCTGGGCCCGATCACTTCTAGGGCTTCCAAAGAACTCATCCTTTGGGGAATCTTCAACTATTTTACCCTCGTCCATAAAAACCACTCGATTGGCCACTTTCTGAGCAAAGCCCATTTCGTGCGTAACGACCAGCATAGTCATACCTTCCTCTGCTAACTCGATCATAACGTCGAGCACATCATTGATCATTTCCGGGTCGAGTGCCGATGTGGGTTCATCAAACAGCATGGCTATCGGGTCCATTGCTAGCCCCCGCGCGATAGCAACACGTTGTTGCTGCCCACCAGATAATTAAGATGGATACTTTTGCGCATGCTCAGCCAAGCCCACTCGCTTTAATAGTGCCGTTGCTTTTTCATCGGCTTCTGCTGGGTTTCGCCCCAGTACCTTTAACTGCCCTAATTTGATGTTTTCTATGGCACTCATGTGAGGAAATAATTCAAAATTCTGAAACACCATACCAATTCGAGCCCGCAACTGATTCAAATCAGTTTTCTTATCATTGACTTTGACCCCTTCAACGGTAATTTCACCGTTGTCGATCGGTTCTAGTCCATTGACACATTTAATCAGGGTGCTTTTGCCAGAATCCGAAGGTCCACAAACCACAACGACTTCGCCTTTGTTAACAGATGTTGAACAACCAGACAAAACCTGAAAATCCCCATACCATTTATTTGCATTTTAAATTTCAATCATATCTTTAGCTTCTTTTGAAGATGGCGAGTAAGCAGCGAGCCCGAAAAACAAATGACAAAATACACAATAGCCACAAAAATAAACATTTCGATCAAACGTTGATCTCGATTCGCTATGAGTTCAGCACTCACCAAAAAATCTTTCAGGCCAACCACATAAACCAATGAGGTATCCTGAAACAGAATGATCGCCTGAGTCAGCAATACCGGTACCATTGCACGAAACGCCTGTGGCAAGACAACATAGCGCATCGTTAGCGGGTAGGTTAAGCCGATGGCTCGTGCGGCTGCTATTTGGCCATTGCCGACACTCGAAATACCGGCTCTGACAATTTCTGAATAATAAGCCGCTTCGAATAAGACGAATGCAACCAACACTGAATAGAAGCTTCCTACCGAGCGCCCAAGAATAAGTGGCACTAAAAAGTAGAGCCAGAAAATAACCAGTATAAGCGGTAAGGAGCGGAAAAAATTAACATAGACAGCAGCCACCCAAGCCAATATTTGGATTTTTGCCACTCGAACCAGCGCTAGTATTGTGCCTAAAAATAACCCTCCAACGATTGCCAACCCTGTCAGCAGCAACGTTACTTTCATACCCTCCCATAGAAAAGGTAGGTTATTCCAGATAATGTCATAATCAAAATCAATCATCTCGGCTACCCCAAGCTCACACGCCCAGGCACTCGGACGTATTTTTCAATGTAGGTCATAATCAACATAACGATAAAAGTCATCAAGCTATAAATGACAGTAGGGGCGGTGAATGCCTCAAAACCCTGAAAGGTATATTCTTCAATTTGTCGGGTCATTGCTGTCAATTCGACTACACCAATGGTTAGGGCTAGCGATGCGTTTTTAAATATGGTGAGAAATTCGCTGGTCAAAGGTGGGATAATGATTCGGTAAGCATTGGGCAAAAGTACATTGGTATAGACTTTAGTTTCTGACATTCCCAACGCTCTGCCGGCATTGCGTTGACCGATTCCAATGGCCTCAATACCGGAGCGAACCTGCTCACACACACGAGACGCTGTATATAAACCAATGCCTAAAATTGCAGTTGTTAACGCGGGCATGGGCATTTCACGCTTTACCCATCGACCAGCATCATCTGGCAGTAATTCTGGAAACACAAAAAACTACAAAAAAAGTTGAACGAGTAAAGGCACGTTACGGAAAATCTCTACGTAAACTGTACCAATGAAACGCAAAGTAGGGCTGATTGATGTGCGCATGATGCCCAATATTGACCCAAGGCTAAACGCAATAATCCAGGCCATTAATGACAGTGATACTGTCCAGCCAAGACCATCAAGAAGCCAGTTAAGATAAGGCTCTCGAAAGAGTATGCCCCAGTCCCAGTTATAATTCATAGTGCCCGCCCTATGGAAGGTTTTGACATAAAAAAGGAGGCATGGTGAACCGATGCCTCCTTTATATCGCTTTTATATCTAGCGTTTACCTAGTTTGGAAAAGCTTGAATTTCAAATGCCGTTCTCAAGGTATCTGACATCTTCATGTCGATGCCGGTTGGTCCTGGCACAAACCACTTATTATAAACAGTTTCCATTTCGCCACTGGCCATCAGACCTGACATCACAACACGACCCAATCGTTCAAACGTGGAGTCATTGCGTGGCACCATGATTGCATATGGGTCGTATGATAGAAAACGGCCAGTCACTTGATATTTTTCTGGGCTCTTCGACTTAGAAATCAGACCATACAACAGTACGTCGTCCGAAGCGTAGGCATCGACACGATCAGTTTGTAGCGCTAACCAACCCTGGCTATGATCTTTTACACCCACTATTTTAACATTTAAACCCAAATCTTTAATGGCAGCTTTAATTGCTTTTTCGTTAGTTGTGTCAGCCGACATACCAATTATTTTATCTTCCAGGTCTTCAATTTCTGTAATGCCAGAACCTTTTTTACTGGCAATTTTAGCACCCGTAATAAACTTAGTAGACAAATAAGACACTTGCTTTTGACGAGTCAAATTATTCGTCGTTGAGCCACATTCAAGGCCTATTATCTGGGCACCAAATACAGCTCAGGTCAGTAACCAAAGCGCCTGTTTTCGGCGATTAATGACAGAACAGGTCTCCCTCATGCTGGCTTATGAGACACCAGAAAATACACTCGGAATACCCAGAGATCTAGTCATAAAAACACAGGTAACTACCGATATTTTAGTACCTGTTTGTTCACCACCGCAGCTAAAAAAAATAAGCGATGTCACCCCAGGAAGTGATCAAATACCAATAGTCACCTAACCGGAAAATATTTTTCTGGGCCAACAGGTCCATCGAGAATTGATTGCAAAGTCAGCACATAATTTTTCCCAAAAGCTGGTCGCAGAAATAACTAGCGCCATTGTATCTTCAGCGCAGGCAGGCCTGGGTATGGCCTGGCTGCCACTTTCATCCATCGAAGATGAGCTCAAACATGATCTATTAACAGTCATAGATAGCCCCAACTTTCCTATACAGGAATTAACCGTGTCGATGCTGCGCCTACGAACCCGAAAAATGGAGAAGCTCGCCTCAGTTTGCAATGCTTTGTCAGTTGAACTGGAAAATACTATTCAGGGTGCTTACCAAGTTCTGGAAAGATTGAAAGGGAAGGCTTAACAAATAAAGCGATTATTGAGAGAAGGTAACCACCAGATCAGGCGAGGGATGCTTGAGTGAAACAACGACGTCAATAATTGACGTCAGTTAAATTCTGATAAAACTGGGCCTGCTTAGCTTAGAGCATCTTAGGCCTTTTGGAGCGCTCTTCCAGAGCGGCTATTCTTGCTTCAATAGGCGGATGCGATGAAAATAATACCATAAACCCGCCTTTATCGTTTATGCCAAAGGCAGCCATTTGTTCTGGCAAAGCTTCCGGTTCTACTTGTCCAAGTCGTTTAAGCGCGTTAATCATATTCTGGTGTCCGGCCAAATCAGCACCGCCCGTATCGGCAACAAATTCACGTTTTCTAGAGAAATACATGACAATGGTCGAAGCCAGTACAGACAGGACAACCTGCGCGACTATGACCGTAACAAAGTAGCCGATGCCATGACCGTGACTATTTTTTAGAATTACGCGGTCAACAACATGCCCTACGACTCGAGATAAAAACACTACAAAGGTATTTACTACTCCTTGAATCAAGGCCAAGGTCACCATGTCGCCATTGGCTACATGGCTCATTTCGTGACCCAGGACAGCCTCAATTTCGCCTTGTGACATGTTATCCAGCAAACCTTGCGACACTGCAACGAGTGCTTTATTTTTAGATGCGCCCGTTGCAAAAGCATTCATTGCGGGTGATGGAAAAATCGCCACTTCTGGCATTTTGATGCCAACAATTTTAGACTGCTTTTCAACCGTGCTCAATAACCATTTTTCTACGCTGCTGATGGGATCAGTAATTACGACTGCGCCCGTCATACGTTTCGCCATCCATTTTGATATCAACAAGGATATAAGCGAGCCACCAAAACCGATGACAGCTGACAGTGTGACTAATGACTGTATATTGAGATCGGATCCATTCCCTGCCAATATGCTATCAACACCGAGTATTCTCAATGTGATGCTAAGTACCACCATAATGGCAATATTGGTCATTAAAAACAGCATTATTCGTTTCATTGTTTGACCTATCTTCCAATTGGCTTTTTACAATACAAGCATATGATCGACCTAGATTTTATTGATTTCGATCAATTGAGACATAGTATGACAATCCCCTAATAAGTGAATCCGTATATTTCAGACGTTAACATCGTATTTTTCGAATGCCCGTGGAAATTTGTCACCTGACATCAAATTTCATTCGCATTCATTCAAAGACAAGCCCGATTGTGACCAGCATATCGGGCTTAGCTTCGCCGTTAAAGTTTGACGATAAAATAATTGAAGCATCGGATCTCTGTTAGCTTCAACACGGTCATGTTATCGCTGATTCGCTTTAAAACAGGCCATGCAGGGTTTTAGTTTCGAGATAATCCTCTAAGCCCATTATGCCACCTTCTCGACCATTACCTGACTGCTTGTAACCACCGAAAGGCGTGCCATAGTTCATACCTGCTCCATTGATATGTACCGCTCCAGCACGCAAATGCCCAGCAACACGACTGGCCCGTTGTGCATCACCTGTTTGCAAATAGGCCCCTAAACCGTAAAGCGTGTCATTAGCGATGGCGATAGCTTCGGCCTCATCTTCAAATGGGATGATAACCAGCACGGGTCCAAAGATTTCTTCCCGTGCGATGCGCATATTGTTGGTAACATTGGCGAAGATCGTTGGCTTAACAAACCAGCCTTTGTCCATGCCATCAGGTCGCCCTAGCCCACCCGCTAAAAGCAAAGCACCTTCTTCAATGCCGACTTCGATCATGGCTTGAACACGGTCGAATTGAATTTTATCAAACAGCGGCCCTATGTGGTCACCCTCTTCTTCCGGGTTACCGACTGCTGTTGCTTCTACTGCGCGTTTGGCAATTTTGAGGACTTCATCATAACAGGAGCGTTCGACCAGCAAGCGGGTTGGCGCATCACAGGATTGACCCGTATTGAACATACATTCTTGTACCGAACCAGTGACTCTTTCTTCCAAGTCGCAATCGGCAAAAACTAAATTAGGTGATTTACCGCCTAATTCTAGCGTCACCCGTTTGATAGTGTCTGCGGAGTCATGCGTCACTGCAATGCCCGCTCGAGTAGAGCCAGTGAAGGACATCATTTGCACGTCGGCATGTCGCGACATCGCAGCGCCAACGGTAGGACCATCACCATTCACGAGGTTAAACACACCCGGCGGGTAGCCAGCTTCATGGATGATTTCAGCATAGATCATCGCAGATATAGGCGTATGTTCAGATGGTTTTAAGACACAGGTAGAACCAGTGGCAAGCGCCGGTACGACCTTCAATACGATCTGGTTCATTGGCCAGTTCCATGGCGTAATTAGACCACAGACACCAATCGGCTCACGTACCAAAACATCACCATTGCCCAGATCAATGCGTTCTTCGAGTGTTTCTAATGAATCGATAAACCCCTGCAGATGACCGATTGCGGCATCTGCCTGTATTTCTCGCGCCATCGAGATCGGTGCACCCATCTCCATGCGCATCGCTTGAGCCAGCTCTTCAAAACGCGACTCTGTCACTTGTTTTAAGCGCTGCAACAGTTCGAGCCTTTCGGACTTACTGGTTTGAGAAAATGTTTTAAACGCCTCTTTTGCTGCCGCGACGGCCTGATCTATGTCCGCCCCATTACCCATGGCGACAGTGCCAATCTGTTGCTCCGTGGCTGGATTTAAAACATTCATAGTGGTCGCAGATATCGGAGCGACCCATTGACCATTGATGTAAAAATTTTGCAGATTTTTCATTTACATAAATCTCAGGGTTAGCGAGCTTTTTTAATAGAAGCTTCAGTTAAATTTCAAATTTTTAGATAGTAGCATCTCGCAGATTAGTAGATTCAACACAATCTAAGGTTGCTTTGTATGCGATGAGTTATGAACCATCTTGTGGCCCACGCAGGTCGCTCAGCGACTTCGGAATACTTGTTGTAAGACTTATATCTGATGCCAGAGTTTTCCAATTTCAAGCCTAAAGAGCGTAAATGTTGAGATATTTCAGGATGTGCCGATAGTCACCATTCAATTATCGCACTACAGCTGACAGTTCAGTCCTACCCTACTTGTGCTCCGTTGGTAGACGTCCCAACTTTCACAGAGCAGATATGAAGTTTATTTATAAGTGGCAGACTATTTCGTCAACCGGCATTTTGCAGACGCTGACCTTTCCAGTCATAAGCCGGAAAATAGTAAGGGGAACTGTAGGAAGGGGTAATTGATCGCTTTAAAAAAGTCATGCCGCAGTGACCTTAGCATAAAAAGCCCACCCTTAAAGACAGGCTTCAAGGGCGGATTCGTCAACAGCAATAGGTGCGGATATAGAGGCTCTTACTGCATTTATCTACTAATAAGTCGAATAAAATAACCTAGCAAATTGCCGCTAGCATTGACTGTCCAAACTCAATATATGCACTAGTATCTTCATTCAGGCCCTTTACTTTAAGATGATCAGCAAAGCCAAGTCGTGCACTCATGACTAACCAAAACACGGCGCTTATAAAGCCCACATATCGCCATGCCGTTGATTTCGCCCATCTCAGCGCCAGAGCAATAGAGAGTACATAGAACACGAACCCCCCTAGTTTCGAGGATGCCCAACCATTAACAAAGGGATATAGATTAAGTGGATTAACCGTGACCAGGTAAATAAAAGTGCATATAAACAGGGTATATAAAATATGTGGCCCAATCTTCAGCAATTTATTGTTGACCTTGTCAGATCCTTTCATCGTTAACACAAAATTAATGATGAAAAAGATAAACGTCAGTGAAATTATGGTCAGGTGGGCGTTCTTGACTATCATGTACATGGCATAGATCCAAAAATTTTAATTATAGGTACTTAATACGTCAGTCGTCGATAAATAGATTGCTTTAGCCATAAAACACATCAAACTTTATCTAAGTAACAATTTTAATGTATCAGCAAAATCATCAAAGATTAGTTTCGCGAAGTAGTATTATATCCCACGTTTGGTGCTGGGCTATTGAACTCACAACGTTACGTTGCTATAGGTCAATCCGTGTATGCCTATTACTGAGTAGAATATTCATAGAATTCCGCATACTTGAATTGACTGACTAGCATAAAACGATTGTCGCTGCATTCTGCAGGGTTTTCTGGGCTCGCTACAGGTACCTCCGTAAGTCTGCTATTTTCGCTATCTGCAACTCGGCGATACATTGAAGGTTGAACTCATTGATAAGTTTAGTATGGTGTTAGTCGCCGTGTTTGCAGTTCTATTTCTTGGTGAGCGTCTCTCTATTCGAGATTGGACTGACATTGGTTTGGCAGCAAGCGGCGTTCTGATGCAGGCATTTAAACGATAAGACTAATGATCGTTGGTTCGCTTCACTCGAGCGCTGGTCGGGGTTTCAGCCAGCTTGCAAAATGTTAACTCATATTGTCTGTCTACTGGCCTGAGGGGACAGCAATGGCGCGCCATTATGTCTAGGCGCAGCCAATGGTAGATTCGCTGAAAATACTGGGTCATGTTACTTAACGCTGCCAACAAGCTTGCGCAGTGTTAGTGGTGATTTTGGTTAACTGGGTACCAAAATAGCTTCGAGCTTTAACTGGTCAGCGGTGAAAAGCCGAATACCCTCAGCCAGTTTTTCGGTCGCCATCGGATCACTATTGTGGCCCCAACGAAAACCCGGCTCATCTAGACGATTTTTACTGTCGTTGGTTATGGTATTTTTTTCATCCAAAATTTTGGTTAACGGTAACTCAGTATCTGCCAATTCCTGCATTAAAGCCGGGCTTATGGTGAGTCGATCACAACCAGCCAACTGACGGATTTGATCGCAATTTCTGAAACTGGCGCCCATTACTACGGTGTCAAATCCATGGGTTTTGTAATAATTGAAAATACGCTGAACGGATAACACGCCTGGGTCTTGCTCAGGTGCATAACTATCAACACCATCCGACTTTTTATACCAGTCAAATATCCGCCCAACAAAGGGAGAGATCAAAAACACACCCGCGTCAGCACAGGCCTGTGCCTGAGCGAAACTGAACAACAAAGTTAGATTGCAGTTAATGCTTTCTTTCTCTAGTTGCGCGGCAGCTTGAATGCTTTCCCAGGTCGACGCTAACTTGATCAGTATACGTTTGCGATCAATACCATCCTGTTCGTATAAGTCGATTATCTTACGTGCCCGTTGGATACTCGCCTGCGTATCAAAAGACAAACGCGCATCTACTTCAGTCGAAATTCTACCCGGCACAATACTCAGAATCTCCTGACCGATTAAAACAGACAGCTTGTCTGAGGCATTGTCGAGCTGGCTTTGTGAATCGCCACCTTCAGCTTTTGCATAATCACGTGCCTGCCCTAGTTGAGTTTGATAATGCGGCAAGCTAACCGCTTTCAAAATTAGAGAAGGGTTGGTTGTCGCATCCTCAGGTGTGTACTGACGAATCGCTTCTATATCACCGGTATCTGCTACCAGTGTCGTGTGTTGTTGTAACTGTTCGAGTTGGTTCATATAAGATGGATTCAGTCTGTTGAATGGTGATTTTAATTTTACAATAATTGATCAGAAATAGTAGCTCAAAAAAGCTAGTGGCAGATACCAGTTATAATGTAGTTGCCTTCGGTAAATACAAAAGGTTTAACCTCATCATAGTCCTGTATAGTGAGTGATGATAATCGCCGTATTTGCCCATCGTCTTTGCGGCTATAATTCACTAGGCTGTAGATACCCTGGTTGGTTGGATTGCTCGATACAATATCCTTGTTATATATCGTATTGACTTTATTGCCAATAATAACGTTCTTCAACCGGTCAACTTTAAAAGCTTCTCCCCGATAGCCTTCTGCTTTCATTGTAAGGGCGCCTTTATCACTCACGCTGTACAATTCACGAACTTCGCATTGATACCATTCATTGCCATTGCTCCATGCCGAAAACGACAAGCTAAGTAGACCCATAAGAAAAAAAAATTTTAGCATTTTTAACTCCGACCGAATTGGCGTTGAAAGTCATTCATTGATTATCCACACGATGTTGAGTAAGGATTACTCAATTCGAATCTATTGTCATTCTTTTTGTAGAAACGGTACTACTTTCCCTTTCTTTACCTAGGTTTTAACCTTTTCTACTGCTACATGCCAATCAGCTAATAATTTATCACGACTGGTACTATCCATATTTGAGCTGAAGCGCTGCTCTGACTGCCAGATATCCTCTAGACTTTCGATAGAATCATACATCCCAACATGTAACCCCGCTAAATAGGCTACGCCAAGTGCAGTTGTTTCGGTTTCGACTGGACGTTCGACGGTAATATCAAGAATATCTGCTAGAAAACCACATAACCAATTGTTTTGCACCATACCACCATCGACTCGTAAGCTAACAGGTGCCTGACCATCGTTTCGCATGGAGCCGAGCAAATCAGCAGTTTGATAACAAACGGATTCAAGCGTGGCTCGTACCAGCTCGGCTGGACCAGTATCCCGAGTCATGCCAAAGATGGCCGCGCGCGCATCCGGATCCCAATGAGGTGCGCCCAACCCAGTAAAAGCGGGAACTAGATATACACCTTTATTAGAATCAAGTCCCGATGCCAACGATTCAGTTTGTGCTGCTGATTCAATTATTCCAATGCCATCACGTAACCACTGCACGGCTGCTCCAGCTACAAATATGGAACCTTCCAATGCGTAGGTTGTTATTCCATTTAAACGATAGGCTACCGTGGTTAATAATCTGTTGTTTGATTGGATGGCCTTGTTACCAGTATTCAACATCATAAAACAACCCGTACCGTAGGTGCTTTTGATCATACCTGGCTGGAAACAGGTTTGCCCAATCAGCGCTGCTTGCTGATCACCCGCCACTCCGCCAATCTGGATTTTCGCCCCTAGCACTGCCTGGCTGGTGACACCATAATCTGCCGAACTATCTCGCACCTCGGGCAATAAAGACGTTGGCACATCGAGCATGTCGAGCAACTCCTGATCCCAACTTTGACTATGGATATTAAACATCAGTGTACGAGAAGCATTGGTCGCGTCGGTGGCATGCACCCTGCCCTCGGTCAGACGCCAGATTAAAAAGCTATCGATGGTGCCAAATGCAAGCTCACCGCGCTTTGCCCTAGCACGCACACCATCGACATTATCTAAAATCCAGTTAACTTTGGTCCCTGAAAAATAAGGATCCAGCAATAACCCTGTTTTCGATGACACTTGAGATTCGAAGCCCTTATCTCGCAAAGACTCACAGTAATTGGCTGTTCGGCGATCTTGCCAAACTATAGCGTTGTAGACGGCTTGACCGGTGGCTCGATCCCAAACGACAGTGGTTTCTCGTTGGTTTGTGATACCAATGGCAAGGACCTGCCTGTTATCCTGTTTCGCTTTTGACAGAGCTTCTGTCACTACTTCTAGCGTAGTTGCCCAAATTTCTTCTGGATCGTGTTCTACCCAGCCATCATTTGGAAAATATTGAGTGAATTCTTTTTGCGCGGTAAAACAACCCTTGCCACTTTCGTCGAATAACATCGCTCGTGAACTGGTAGTTCCCTGGTCTATGCTAAGTAAATATTGCTGCATTTTAATCTCATTGAGAGTTACTGACTATTATCGAAGTATTCATCAAACCGAGCCTTTGCGTCTTCGCCAAATAACGTTTCACAAGCCTCAAACAAACCTAGCGACTGCTTAAGCTCATCTTGAGAAAATAACAATTCGATTTTGGAACGACGTCTGAGGAAATCCTCCAGCGTAGTTATTAACTCGCTTTGCGCCAGGTACTCTATTTCACATCGGCGAATACCGCCATTTTCAATCAGAGCATCACTCATTGAAGGGTCTTTTTCGATCGCATCGAGCATCGAAATAGCATGGGTTCCATAACGTCGCCATAATCGTTGGCTTAATATCTCGTCGGTGTCTAAGGCTCTAATTTCGTCAAGCCCAAGTACTTTAGCACGATCAAAGTAGCTTTCTCGTATGCTTCCACCGGGTTCTCCATACCATTTATCCTGATCAGCTGAAGATTGGAATTCTGTCAACCGCACACCAAGCTCTGATACTCGCTGACAGACCTCGTCACCGACATTCAGACAGTCGGTTAATTTCCCACCAAATATACTGATATGGCCCATATCAGCATCGGTTTCCACCACATGCTTACGCGATAATTGTAAGAAATCTGTTTCTGATCCATCGCCCTTTTTAATTGCCAACGGTCGAACACCACAACGTTCTGCAATGACGTCATCTCGCGTTAATGGAGCCGAAAGGTTTAGCTGTGCATTTATATTTGACAGCACAAAATCTCGGTCCTCGTCTGTCACCTTAGTATTGGGGTCAGCGACTCTTGTATCTGTCGTACCAATGCAAGTTTTGCCACCCATTGGAATCGCAAAAAACAATCGTCCATCATCGGCAAAAAAAGCGAGCACACGATCATTACTAGAAATACGTGGCACGACTAAATGTATGCCTTTAGAAAACAAATGGGTATATTCGGTTTCGACGCCCGTGAGTTGATTGTGTTGGTCAACAAAGGCACCGGCCGCATTAATCAATAGCTTAGATTTGATATTAAACTTTTTACCACTGACCTGATCTTCAGCCTCGGTCGTCCAGTGTCCAGACTCATCTCTCGCAACACCGATTGATTTTATGTAGTTAGCCGCGACACAACCTTTATCCATCGCACTGCGGATGAAATTAAACACAAAGCGCGCATCATTATCATGCAGGTAAGCATCCGAATACTCGATTCCCCCTAAACTATTTTGACTATTGATCAATGGTTCTTGTTTCGCTATTTGGGCTTTTGATAGCAACTTAGGAGTGCGCGTTTTACCTCGCCCAAATAACCAGTAAAGCCAGGTACCTGCGAGCATTAATAGTGGGTGAAATCGAAAGCCCCTAGACACCGTAGTCAAAAAACGGATTTCTTTTACCGTCGACGGAAAACTACGTAGCAATTCGTTGCGCGACTTGCATAAACCAGCAACCAGTGCAAACTCGTAACTTTCCATATATTTGATGCCACCCCAAACTAGGTTAGAGGATTGCTGACTAGTGAAACCAGCAAAATCACGCGCATCGATCAATGCGACCCGAGCACCACGTGCGGATAGCGCTGCAGCACAAACCGCACCGTTAATACCACCACCTACGATGAGAACATCGAATTCTTCGGATTCTAGTTGTTCTATATTATGACTGCGTAAACCCATTGTGTATAAATCTACCTTAATCTTGTATTTAAGAAATTAAGCTTTTGAAAAGCTACTAACAGTCTTTATAGGCTGGTTAAGATATTAAGAGTATCACGACGCTTACTATTAATAAGTTAAAAGTAGGCTCAATAGTCCCAATAAATTTAAAGCGGTTGATCACTCTATTATTTGAAAGTAAAGAGTGACTCACCAACACTTTTAAAAACTTTAATTGAGCCCATAAAAAAAACCCCGAAATCTTTCAATATCGAGGTTTTGGGTGTCAATGAGAGGTAGAGGCCAAATCGAATTCTAAAAAGACTTTGGTGAACTTATCCTTCTCTTAATGTTTCAGACTGCCCTCAATTTATGGTACGAGGACAATCTTTGGAGAAGCAGCTGCACCTTCGTGAATTTCGCGAAATGCTGCAGCACCATCAGATAAGGAGCGTGTATCGACCCAATCGAGCGAACCCAACGCACCACTGTATAACAAATCAATTGCCGCTTTAAGATCAACCACGCTGTAGGTGTAGTTACCCAGAAAGGTAATTTCATCAAGCGTTAAGCGACGTATATCCAGTCCCGCCTCGTTATCCTGAAGACCTACATGAGATATAACACCACCACTAGCAACCAGCTCTGAAGATGCAGCTCGAGTTCGACCACTGCCTACAGCGTCGATAACCAGATCAAAACTGCCAGCTTCAGGCTGAGCACCGCCGATTGGATTATAAATAGTGATGCCACCAAGCTTTTCTGCCGTTTCTCTTCTCAAGGCATTAGTATCACCTAGATAAATCGCCTTACAGCCTTTGTGTTTTAACATCAATGCGGCGAATACGCCGATTGAACCACCACCTAATATCAATGCTCGACATTCAGAAAGGGGTCGATGCAATACTTTTTCTGCCAAATAAACGGAATGTAATGAGGTAGCGGCGGGCTCGGTAAGACTAGCAACAGCCGAATCCATATCCTGCGGTATATCGAGAAGATTACGTTCGGGTATATTGATGTACTCAGCAAATGCACCAGCGCGAATCATGCCAATGAGTTCTCTTTCGGCGCACAAGTTAGATCGACCACCCTGACAATGGTTGCAGTGACCACAGGTAATGAGTGGATTCAATACGACTCGTTTACCTTTCTGCTGACCATTTTGTACTACGCCGACCGCTTCATGTCCTAGAATTAGTGGTGGTACCCGACGTGCATCATGACCATGATAGGCATGCATGTCAGAACCACATATGCCAACCGCTTCAATTTTGACCAGGGCTTCATCGCTAGCGGGAACAGGTGTCGGTTCTTCTCTATACTGCAGTTCGAGGGTATCGGTATAAACGAGTGCTTTCATAATTTTGCTCTATTTCGCGGTAAAACCACCGTCGAGGTTTATAATTTGCCCAGTGATGTAATCTGAAGCGGCTGCTGATAAAAATGTTGTGACTCCATCAAGGTCCTGGAGTTCACCATTGCGACCGATTGCAGTCTGAGCGGCAAGCTTATCTAACATTTCTGTATTTTGATAAACCGGTGCGGTTAAACCCGTTGGGAAAAATCCAGGGGCAATAGCATTGCAATTAATGCCTGTTGATGACCAGGCCTCGGCCATAGCTCTCGTGAGTTGGGCTACACCGCCTTTGGAAGCTCCGTAAGGCATGCTATTGGCAAAAGCTCGGGTTGATTGCAGCGAAGCAATATTGATGATCCGCCCCCAGCCTTTGGCCTGCATACCTGGCACCAGTTCTCGCGCCAGAAAAAAGGGTACTGACAGGTTCAAGTTGAGTGTGTCATCCCAGCTTTCAAGGGTAATTTCGTCGGCTGGTTGTCGTAAGTTAATGCCGGCCGCATTAATTAAAATATTGATCGTACCAAATGGCTCTGCTGCTTTTTTAGCGATTTCAGCGAGCGAAACTCGATCGTTTCCTCGATCATTTAGATCGACTGCCAGAAAGGCCGCTGTACCACCATTTTCTTCTATCTCAGCAACAGCCGAGGCTAGTTCTTGCTCGCGTCGGCCAAGCAATATTACCGAGGCACCAGCCATAGCAAGTGCATATGCCTGACGTCGGCCGATACCAGAACTTCCACCAGTTATTAGCGCCACTTTACCAGTTAGGTCAAAAATCGACTTCATAAGAATTAACTACCTTAGATATTAACGGAGCACATGTACAGAGCAGGGGGCGTAACGCATGATGCGAGCCGCTGTCGAGCCAAGGAAAAAGTCTTTCAATCCGGGCCGATGAGAACCGACGATAATACAGTCCGCACCAATTTTCTCTGCATAGTCAGTAATAGTTCGACCAGCGTGCCCGTTAAGCAAAACAATTTCAGCATCTTTCTCAGGCCCAATTCGTTCAGCAATACTTTTTTTAGCAGCATCTTGAATTTCCTTTTCAACATCGGCTGGCATTTTTTGATTATCAGGCGCCATATAGTAACTAGCAAAACTTGGGATTTTGTCTAGTACATGCGCAGCAACCAATTTCCCATCTTCGGCCCTCAGACTTCTCGCAACTTCAAGAGCCCTGGCACCATGTCCCTGGTCGAGCGCCAAGGCTAAAAGTATCTTCTTGTACATATTTATTTCCTGACAGTCATTTATAACACTGCACCCTTTTCGCAGAAGGCGCCAACAGGATAAAAAGACTCGACCTGATGGCGCATCATCATAAAATGCTACGGCTGCAGCTTGAAGGTCTCGCTTGGAAAGTACTTTGAAAGCCGATCATCACCTGTCCGAGCATGAGCTTCCATGCCTTCTAGACGAGAAATCCTGGCTGCTGCTGCGGCGACTTCCCGATTCGCTTCGCGGCTCATGCGCTGCGTAGTAACAGTCTTAATGAATTTACCAGCATACAAACCACCAGTATATCGGCCTGCGCCTTTAGTTGGCAATATATGATTGGTGCCTGAACACTTGTCACCAAAAGCAACTGTTGTCTCTTCACCGACAAACAATGATCCATAATTGCGCAGACGATTAACCCACCAGTCGAGATCTTCAGCTTGAACTTCAAGATGCTCACCGGCGTACTGATCACTGATTTGTGCCATTTCTTCGCGATCGGCACAAAGAATTACTTCACCGTAATCGCGCCATGATCCTTCTGCCGCAATACGAGCTGTTTCAGGCAATTTTTCGATAAACCCAGGCATCAATTCGAGTACTTTATTACCTAGTTCACGATCCGTGGTGAACAACCAGCAAGGTGAATCTAAACCATGTTCGGCTTGTCCAACCAGATCGCTGGCAACAATCATTGGATCGGCTGTTTTATCCGCAATAATGGCTATTTCAGTAGGTCCAGCAAACAAATCAATACCAACACGGCCAAACAACATACGTTTTGCTTCGGCAACAAATCGATTGCCCGGTCCAACTAGTATATCTGCCGCATGCCCAGTAAACAGACCAAACGCCATGGCTGCGATTCCCTGTACGCCACCTAGGGCGAGTATGGTATCCGCTCCACAAAGGTCTGCTGTATAGATAATCGCAGGGTTAACACCTTCACCAGGTTTCGGAGGAGAACAGGCAATAACATGATCCACACCGGCTGCTTTGGCGGTTGCTACCGACATAATGGCGGAAGCAACATGAGCATAGCGCCCACCTGGTACATAACAACCCGCAGTTTGAACCGGTATTTGTTTTTGGCCAGCAAACAAACCAGGAGAAAGCTCGACTTCAAAATCAACCAGAGCAGCACGCTGCTTTTCGGCGAAACCGCGTACCCGATCATAGGCAAATTGGATATCATCCTTTACCTGTTGTGAGAGTTTCGCAGTAGCCGCTTCAATCTCATCCGAAGTAACTACAATATTACCCGTGTAATTATCGAGTTTGGTTGCATATTCAATGGCTTTCTCTTCACCACCAGCCTCAATATCCGACAGCATCTGTGAGACAATTTTGCGCGTATCATCTTCACCAGTAGTTGCTGATTTGTCTGCTTTTTTTAAAAACTCAATAGTCATGTAAATTACCTCAGTATAGAAATTGTAAAGTTCGGTTGTGTGTTATTAAACTGTCGACAATAGGGGACGACAGTTACACAGATTATTAATAGGTAACTTGGAGCTACCTTAGAGTGCCCACAGTGAAAGCTCTGGAATAAAGGCTAGCAATAGCACGACACCAGCCATGGCAAACACGTAAGGTATCGCTTGGTATGCTACTTTCAGAATAGGTTCTCCTGTTAAGCCGGACACCACGAAAAGGTTTAATCCCAAAGGTGGCGTTATAAACCCGACCCCCAGCGAGGTAACCATCATGATGCAGAAATGAATCTCGTTCATACCGATTTCTTGTGCGAGAGGCAGCATGATTGGCGCGAGAATTACGATGTTTGGTGTGGTCTCCATGACGCAGCCAGCGAGAATTAATATACCGATCATCATCAGGATAATAATACTTTCATTATCGGTTAAGGAGGTCATCGCAAATACAAATCCCTGTGGGATTTCGAGTGCTGCAAGTGTCTGTGCCAGTGGTAGTGAGAAAGCGATGATTGGCACGATCACACCATTAACCTTGGCCGAACTTGCCAGCATCTTTGGGAAATCAGATAGCGAAATGCTGCCGATACAGAGCCCTATAATGATAGTGGTTATAACTGCGACGGCTGCCGCCTCAGTCGGTGTAAAAATACCGCTGTATATGCCACCCATGATAATGAACGGCACCAGTAATGCGAATCGGGCATCATAGCAAGCATTCCACAAGCGTCTTAAAGAGAATGTCTCGCCCGCATTCTCATAACCTTTAATACGATTCATGACAACATTGGTGATCATGATCGTGATGATGACCATAAGACCCGGCACGACCGCTGCTAAAAACAGAGTCGACGCAGAAATACCCAGAATAAGACCAATAATAATATAAGCAATCGAAGGTGGTATCAAAATACCAGTGCAGGCGCCCGCTGCCACTAGTGCACAAGCGTAGGGTTTGGGATAACCCTGCAAAACAAGTCGATCGATAGTCATACGACCCACACCAGCTGCACCGGCAGCATCAGAGCCAGAGATACAGGCGAAGAAACCACAGACAATAACTGTCGCGGTGCCAAATCCAGATTTAAAACCACCTACCATTGCTTCCGCAACATTTAACAATTTATTAGACAGGCCTGTCCGCACCAGCACGTCACCAGTGAGAATAAACAAAGGCACAGCGATTAAGGCAAATGCATCAATACCGTCAAACAGTGCTTCGCCAACTAATCCTAGAGGTAACACTTCAGAAAAATAAAGCATCGCGAAGGTAGTTACACCAAGCACAGCCCAAACTGGCACGGCGAATATAATCATTACCAGCGCCATTAACAAGGGGACGTAAAATTCCCACCCTAGAACTAAATCAAAACCATCTTGTTGTAAGAACTCCATTAGTCAAATAACCTCACACCTTCGTAGACATTGCGTCCATGACGTAAATTACTGAAATCACGAAGTATAGATTGCACCAGCCTGAAGGTAACCAGACAAAAGCCAAAAGGTACCGCTGCCAGAAACCAGGCCTGTTCAATACCCAAACCATGGGTCACCGAGCCATATTTCATCGACACAGCTAGCGTTTCATAGGAGTAGTAAAGAGCCAGTACGGAGACAAATAACATAATAAAATCACCGATAAGGTAAATAACTGCTTTACCAGTATTCCCTAGGAACCCGAGGATGACATCGATGCGAATATGACCACGGTCGCGAACCGCGGCAGCTACCCCGATCCAGACCAGGTAGATGAATGCGTAGCGCGCAATCTCCTCGGCCCAGGTAGAGGAGTAAGAAAGTGCAAAACGGCGAACTACTTCTGTTCCGATTGTCATAACAATCATGGAATAGAAACCAAGCAGCAACCACCGCTCACAATTTTTATCTATTAATGACAGTAACTTTTTCACCAGCCCGTCTCCCTCCATCAATTAAATTGGAAATAGCAAAAGGAACAGCGGGTTTTTTCTCAAAAAGCCCGCCAATTGTGAAACAACTATGCGTCGTTTACGTAATATTTCCCTTTTGTATTAGCAGCTTCAAGCAACTTGTCGAAGGCACCCAAAGATCCAGCTAGATCTTTTTTGTAACTATCCCACTCCGCATTTTGATGACCACCTTTGGCAACCCACTGCGCTAGTTCATCAGGAGTTGGCGTATAGAATTGCACACCACTTTCTGACATTTCTGACATAGCAAAGGCACGAGCAGCCGGCACTTTTGACAGATTCTGGTGAGAAGTCATTTCGCTTGCCGCTTCGACAGCATCACGAAGATCCAATGGCAGGCTGTTAAACCACTCAAGATTACAAGAATAAACCTGTGAATCAGGCACTGCTCGGGTAAACGTTACCCATGACAGTATGTCCTTAAATCCAAATACATTCAGTGCACCGACTGAAGGGTCAAGCGCATCGGCAACACCCTGCTTGATTGCTGATGGAGTTTCGCCCCAGGCCACTGGAGTAGGATTAGCACCAATTGCACGATAATACTGTTGTAACATCTTCGAACCTGGTACACGGAACTTAAGTCCAGCCATATCATCTGGTGTCTTTATTGGACCTTCCTGGCCTTTACGCAGTGCTACAACGCGAGGATCGATAACGACGTACCATAGTGGTTTAAAGCCTTTGGCTTCAACCAATGGATGCACTGTGTTACGCCAGGTATCAGAGTTTACGAGGTTGACAAAATTCTGATTAGCGCCACAAAAATACGGCAGGTTAATCAAATCGATTGCTGATGCAAACGGTGCAAAGTTAGATAGCGAATGCTGTGCAGCCTGGATAGTACCTTGCTGAACTTTTGAAACCAACGCACCACCAGCACCAAGCTGCCCACCAGGAGCCAGCCTTACATAGATTTGCCCACGAGACATATTTTGAATATTTTCTTTAAAATCAAGCTGCATGATCGGATAGCTTCGAGTAGAACCTAGTACATAGGCGGTCGCTATCGTCATAGTAAATTTAGCTGCTTTTTTACGAGACGTTTCTTCTTTAGCTGTTGCGGCACCAGCTTCTTCACTGATTAATAAACTACCACTGGCAGCCGCAACCAATGCTGCTGTAAAACCGTATTTACTGCTAATACTTAGAAATCGGCGGCGTTCATTATTGCTCGGTGTATCTTTATTGTCTTTCATCTTCTCATCTCCTCAGATTATTCTAATTAAGTTAGGGTTTGTTTTACTTAGTTTCTAATTCCGCCTCTCGTTCCAGCATGGTTACCACGAGACAGATTACGGCGGCGAAAAGCACCATAAATTCTCCAACATCACCTATTGAAAAAATTGGATCGTTATCGAAAAGCAAGGCAATCTTTCCGACAGCCACATTGAGACAATAAAGTCCAAATAACAGCCCGCTGCTGACTAGCCACCAATTACCTGTTTTTTTACTCATTGCCCCTCCAGTCGTTGCGAATGGTCAATCAAAGAAGCTAATGCTGTCTCGGATTGCCCCATTTCGGTGCACCAATTAAATTTAAGTGCTAAAGGCAAGATTGTAAGCGCTTACATTAGCCAATGCAAGCGCTTACATTAGTTATTGCAAGGGCTTGCATGTATGATGAATGTAATTATGTTCTTCCGACCTAATTATGCGGTGAAGCCCTTTGTATTGATGCTTAGATGGTTAATGATTAACAATGAACAGAAAAAGGACAGCACCTACCCTTCAAGACGTCGCAAGAATGGCTGGCGTATCCACTGCTACTGTCTCTAGGTGCTTCAACTCCCCCGATAGAGTAGTCGAAGCCACTCGCGATAAAGTTCTACAAATTGTCGAAAAAATAGGATACACGCCCAATTTCGGCGGACGTGCTCTGGCGTCAAATCGCTCCAACACGGTTGGAGCGATTATTCCAACCATGGACAATGCAATATTCGCTCGCGGACTTCAGACCTTTCAAGAAACTTTGGCGGAAAGCAAAGTAACCCTGCTTGTTGCCAGTTCGGGGTACGACCCAGAAAGAGAACTTCAGCAAATTCAAAGCCTCATTAGTCAAGGTGCTGACGGATTACTGCTAATAGGTCACGCAAGACCTATGAAAACCTATGACTTTCTGCAACGTCGTCAAATCCCCTATGTGGTGACATGGAACTATCATGCAAACTCCAGTTCTTTCAATGTTGGTTTTGATAACCGAAAAGCAGCGACTCAAATAGCGCAACTGGTATTAAACTTTGGTCACAAACGTATTGCTATTATCACCGCACATACCGAAACCAACGACCGCGCACTTGATCGCCTCAATGGTGTTCGAGATGCCATGGAAAGTTCGGGCATGCCAATAGATAATCTGGAAATTATTCCAACTACCTACTCGCTAAAAAGTGGTGGTGATGCATTTAAAGAGCTAATGGAACGCACTCCTCGGCCCACAGCTATTATGTGCGGAAACGATGTATTGGCAACAGGCGCCATTATACGTGCTAACGAAATGGGCATAAAAATACCAGATGTGGTTTCAGTCACTGGATTTGATGATATCGACCTTGCAGAAGTGATCCAGCCAAATCTAACAACAGTACACGTACCGCATAGGCGCATGGGAGAGTCGGCAGCCAGGCTCTTACTGGACATTCTTGATGACAAGGCAGATTGCCAGAACGTCGAGCTAGAGACAGAAGTTATTATGCGTGACTCGCTCGGACTGGCAAACCAATAGGGTTTAGACTTGAGCTTGAGGCATTATTGTAGATTATTGGGTTAGATTTACGGAGAGAGAGTAAGTCAGGTCATTAAAATCACAAACTGAATCATCCTCCAAAACAGTCACCCGCCATTAAATGTAGCATCAAGCGGGCTAAACCTGGTTTAGCCCGCTTAAATTTTGCTACAACACTTCGAACTTAAGCGCTTTCGTACAAACGAGTAAGAACGAATTCACGATGGCCTAGAGCCTCGGCGCAGGTTAGACGACCGCCGGCAGTACGGAACATCACGTCAAGCGCTTCATCACCAGCGTCACTTGGAGTCATTTCTTTACGTAATAGACCCGAGACGTCGACATCGACATGCTCACCCATGGTGCGCACTGTACGAGGATTGGCACAGATCTTGATAATTGGCATAATCGCATTACCGATAATATTGCCTTGTCCAGTTGGGAATAAATGTACAACATAACCAGCAGCTGCTGCTAGCGTACACATCTCGGCTGCTGCCGAGGAAGAATCCATAAACCAAAGACCAGGGCCCGTTGGTGCTTCTGCTTTATCAAGTACGCCGTCGACCATGCACTCTTTACCAATCTTTTGTATGTTGCCAAGCGCTTTTTCTTCGATTGTGGTCAAACCACCTTCGATGTTGCCTTTAGTCGGCTGCGAATCAGATAAATCAGATGTCTTGAAACGATTAATCATGTCTTGATAGCGATTGAACATGAACATGAAACGCTCACGAACTTCATCTGTGCGACAACGTGCAGCTACTATTTGCTCACCACCAGTAATTTCTGAAGTCTCACCAAATAGTAAAGTGGCACCATGTGGGTACAGCTTATCAAAAGCGTTACCCACAGTTGGGTTAGCACCACAACCAGAAGTGGTATCAGATTCTCCACATTTAGTTGAAACCCAAAGCTCACTAATAGGCGCTTCTTCGCGTTTTAATTCTGAAGCCCACTGAGAATATTCTTTGGCTACTTTTGATGCTTCCATGATAGTTTCATGATCACCATGCTGCTCTATACCAAAACCAACTACCGGCTTACCTGTCGCAGCGATGCCATCAACAATTTTTTTAGTCCAACCACCTTCGATACCAATAACAACTACCGCAGCAACATTCGGATTAGAACCAGTACCAATAAGAGTGCGGAAATGTAAATCTAAATCTTCACCAAACTGAAGTCGCCCATAAGGATGGGGGACCGCCATAACACCAGTGATGTTGTTGGCAACGGCTTCACAAGCTGAGTTTGAAAGATCATCAACTGGTAGGATGAGAACGTGATTCCGAATTCCGACGCGTCCATTTTCGCGGCGATAACCTGAAAAGGTTTTTTTACTTAGGTCTAGAGACATTATATTTTTTCCGATAATAATAGGTAGAAGGGTTAGGTGCAGCTATTGGCTACCAGCGCTTAGTCTTAATGTTATGGACGTGAGCGTGTTCGCCCGGGCCAATATCAGAAACAACTTTGCCTATATCTGTGCTGTACTTTATAACGGTATCACCGTCTTTCATAACCTTAATCGCAAGCTTGTGGCCGATAGGAATATCGCTGACAGCTTTAAATTTGATTTCAGTATCCTGATCCATTATCCAACCGGTGAGTTCATCCCCAGCTTTTACGCCTTCAACGACGACAACACCAACGCTGTCACCTTCATCATGTACTACAAAATCGATCATTTGCTTTTTCCTATAGATTAAAAAATTAGTTCGTAGCCAAGAATGACACTACTACGTGAAGCCTACATTCGATATTTTCATTAGTCAAGTAGTCTTATATAAGACCGTAAAAATTACCCACAATGGATTAATATTAAGTCATTGTTTTAAAACGTATTATTTAAATAATAGCCCGATAGAGAAGTCAGTATGAATTTTATCTTTGCTACGGTCTTATATAAGACATATAATTAGCTTTTTAGCCGTTAAAGGCTCTTATAAAGGTTTTTCTTTTTAGAATTGCATTGTACGTTACTGAAACCTGGCTTATTCAGTAACATGGTCTACTCTACTTTGACATGAGAAATATCATAGTTTGGGGCAAAGTCAGGGTTAATCCGCTTTACTATTGTTATGAGGGTAGTTAGCGTTCCTGATTGCTGATACTTCTGGGCAAGTATAATTGCCGCCTTCCAATTCATGAGGAATTACGTTTAATGCTTACCACAGGGAAAGGCTCTATTCCGCTTTATATACAAATTAAAGATCTTCTGACTTCTAAGGTCGGCAATGGGGAGTGGTTACCAGGAGATATTATTCCTAGCGAAATCAACCTCGCCCTAGAACTTGGCGTTAGCCAGGGCACAGTACGTAAAGCAATTACTGAACTCGTAGAAAATAATGTTTTAACGCGCCAACAAGGACGAGGAACTTTCGTTTCAAATCATAATATCCATAGAGCGCTTTTTTACTTTTTCCATATAGCCGATAACAAAGGACATAAAGTGTTACCGGTCAGCCGGGTATTGAAATGCCACAGAAAACAAGCTTCAAAATTTGAGGCTCAGAAGTTACAGTTGCCGGCGGGGACTGATGTTTTCAGAATAGAGCGAGTGCGTAGTATTCCTGAAAAACCAACCATCATCGAGACTATCACACTGGCAGCTGAGTCGTTTTTTGATCTAGATAAAGAAGGTAACCGTGAATTACCTAATACGCTGTACGAACTTTATGAAAAAGAGTTTGGTATTACTATTCACAGTGCTGATGAACAATTACGCGCTATTCGCGCCTCAAAGCAAGACGCCAAATTACTGAACTTAGAAGTAGGCACACCACTGCTAGAAATTCAACGAGTCGCCTTGACTCTGAATAAAATCCCAGTTGAGTTACGCGTTAGCCGCTGTAATACCCATCAACATCATTACCAGAACTCTATCTTTTAACCCCCCCCCCTTAAGCCCTATTTTCTGATTGCCTGCTTGGTTGTTTAGGCTAATTGGGTACGCCTGTTGATGTCCTAGCTTATCAGGCTCCCCTACTCGGAACGACGATAGCTGAGTTATGCGAAGCTCCCTCTCCATTCGG
>CAXMOZ010000069.1:0-31500 GCA_964195315.1 uncultured Acidimicrobiia bacterium
ACTTAACAATAATTCTATTGGGTATCTGTACAGAAAACCAATTGATGCCGTCTTTCTTATTTTCAACGAAAACAAGCAGCTGGGCAGCAGCGACATTAAAAATATAGGGAATCCACAGCAATTATTATTTGAGCTTTTATGAGTGGAATCGAGAATCATACTACTATGGTGACAAGCTTTGTCAACGAACAAATCGGTCGGTTATCCGGAAGCGAGAGTCACCTGATACTGAGCCTGCCTTTTGATAAATTAACAAATACAGTTTTATCACTTTTAAGCTAGCGAGTGGCTATTAAGCATCGATATTATGTCTAAATGTTGTCTTTTTCGTCATGCCGGCGCATGCCGGTATCGAGAGGCTTTTCTTTTTTACTACGTCCTGGGATGACGTTGGTTCGCCTCATGGCGCCTACTTTTAGTGATGCGGGGTCAACTAAGCCATGCTGCGTATTACGCTTCGCTAATGCGCTCTACGGTTCTTCGCTTTTCCGACCTATACTGCTATCGCATAAAGATCATTTAGCCACGGATGTACACGGATTGGCACGGATAAGAGCATGACTGGATGCTGTTTGACTTGGCGTTTTACTGTGCTTCTCTGTTCCACGCGCTCTGTTTTTTCATCTGTGGTCAAACAAAATGCCGGAAGGCGCTTCGCTTTTCCGACCTACGTTATTATACGGGGTGTTTAACAGAATTTTGTTACTGCGAGTTACGTCTTAAGTTGGGGGCTGTTAATGCGTTAATTTTGGCTGGCTCTAAAGTCGCTGAGTTCCTTCAGTAGCCAGTCCTGACTTTTTACTGGTGGGTGATTACTGCAATGGACGAGGTAGTATTTACCCGACAGGTTACTTTTGGTGGCTGAATACTGAATAAAGTCCTCAGTGGATTCTATGTCATCTAGATAGTAGTGATATTTTTTTATGATGTGTTTTACCGCTTCTGCGCCGTTGTGCATGGTGCCATTTCTGTCATATCGACAGTCAGTAGCGCCAACGAAACTAAGGAGGTGATCAATTTCATCCTGAGTTGCAGCGAGCGCGCTAAATGAATATGAAGCGAGCATTACTAGAAGCATAAAACCTGGTTTCAAATCAAAATTTCCTTTTATTGCAATAATGATAGAGTCCAGCTCTGGTTATAAAGTTCAGGCACATGGTTATAGAGTGTCATTTAGCTTTGTATGGCGGTAGTTTGTGGGCCGAAGTATTAGATTGACCTCTACCATCCCTAGCGTTTAGATTAAGGTGATATCTACAATATTAAAAAGTGAGATCTATGCGAGATCGATTTAGAATTCCGATTACAGCCATAACCGTGTTTGGCACAAGCTGCCTGTTGGCATTGTCTGTTGGGATTGTATTGTATCTGGGATTCAATCAGGTAGCTGAAAGCACTCGTCAACTTTGGGCTGACCAATCTAAGACTCTAATCGATAGAATGGAACAGAGTTTGGATTCGCTTTTACGGCCCGTTCGAGATCAGGCGTTGTGGGTTGCGAGTGATATAAAGTCAATTGGAGACCCAGAATCACTCGATGATTATATGTTTGGCGTATTAGCCGCGACCCCCCAGGTTGCTGGTATTGCGATAGTGACTGCTGATGGAAAGAGTCGTCGCTGGCATCGCGAGCGGCGTCTGGCAATCACGGAGGATTGGTCGACTCGGCCTGAAATCATGGAATGGTTGGACCAGGTTAAAGTCGAAACCCAGCCTGCCTGGCGGGCGCCAATTTGGGTGTCTGATCCGGTGGATACCACTTCATTGTTGCACGATATTCCATTAACCAGTGATAGTGGTGAATTTATTGGTGTGTTTGCTCAGGTCATCGCTGTCGAGGCATTATCTGATTTTTTATCCATCAGTTATTCCGAAACAGGAATCACACCATTTGTTTTATATGACCGAGATTATGTGCTGGCTCACCCCGCATTGAGTCAGTTAGAGACGAAGCAAGTTTTACCGCGAATCAATGATTTAGATGATCTGGTGCTTGAAAGAATCTGGTCTCCAGACAATGACAGTACTTTTATTGCTGAAGTACTTGAAGACACTGAAGCGAAAGGTGTTTTTATGGGCGACAAGTACTTCATGTTTCTTTATCGAGATATCGAGCATTACGGACCCTCATCGTGGACAGTCGGTGCCTATCTGAATACCAGCTTATTGCCAGACGATGAATTGGGTCGGATCTTCAATGCTATGTGGATAGGGTTGGCGGTACTGTGTTTAGGGATAGTGGCTTCTATCATTGTTGGCCGAAAAGTGAGTTCTCCTATAAAGGCCATTGTTGCGGCCGCGAATACGGTTGATGCAGGCAAACTGGGTTCGCTAGCAGCCTTGGGGTCGAGTCGTATTCGTGAGTTAGATGATGCCAACCAGGCATTTAACAATATGATTAAAGGTCTGCGTGAACGAGAACTCATTCGTGATACGCTCGGCCGTTTTGTGCCAGAAAAAGTTGCGAGTTCATTGTTGACGGGTGGCGGAGAAATAGAAGTCCAGCATACCGACGCTACCATTTTATTTTGTGACATCGAATCCTTTACTGCGCTGACAGAGTCTCTGGGTCCAGTCAAGATTGTAGCGGTATTAAATGCCTATTTTTCAGCTATGGTTGATATTCTTGAGCGCTATGAAGGGGTGGTGACTCAGTTCCAGGGTGACGCAATCTTGGCGACCTTTAACGTACCCATGACTAATAGAGATCACGCTGTGAATGCCATTCGAGCCGCGCAGGACATGTTATCGAGTGTTGAAGCACTCAGATTTGATGGTGAGAAGCTCAATATTAGAATTGGTATCAATACCGGTTCAGTGGTTGCAGGTGCTATAGGGGCAAAAGGTCGATTGAACTATACCGTTCACGGTGATGCTGTAAACCTGGCAGCACGCATTGAAGAGATGAATAAAACCTATGGCACTCGTTTACTGATATCAGATAGAACGGCGGTATTGTTACCACAAATCACATTCAGGACGGTGGGTGAAACGACAGCACGCGGGCAGAGCCAGTCAATAACCTTGCATACTCTGGATAATAGAATCGAATAAGGATTACTCCCGCCACTAGCATTATTCGTTATAATACAGGCCGAAGTTAAGAGTCTACATCCCAAGAAATATTCATTAATCGTCAGGTACCCAATGATTTCAAAACCGTCTAACCAAATATTATCGACGCTATGTGGGTTTATTCTTTTTACCTTACTCCCGCTTACCTCTAATGCGGTGATGATGATCGGTGGTGAGGCAAGTGTCGAAAAAGCCATTAGCATACCCAGCGATATAACGCCGGGTGAGGTGGGTGATTTTGTGGCACCGCTCAGTGAGCAGCAGGTTCGTGACCTACTGATTGCTAAGCTTGAAACGCAGGCCCAGGCCAACGCTGAGATGAGTGAAAGTCAATCTATCTCTGTGATCGAGTTACTTAGAGGTGCGGGAGACCCTGATACTCCGCTAGGTGGCGGTATTCACGCAACAATCGATGCCACCAATAGTTTTTGGTTAGAAGCTGGCAAAGTGTTTGAGCAGTTGTCACCAGGGCAAGGTTTTACAGGTTTTTTGTTATTGTTATTAATGCTGCTGATCGCAGTTGCAATAGCCGGGGGTGTTGAATGGATCTGCCTTCGTCGATTGCGACGATCGGCAAAATATGAAAATGTTGTTGCCGGAAAAACGACGACAAAAACCAAATCAGGGTCAGCGTTCATAGAGTTTTTGATAAACCTGGGTGGACTTTTCCTATTTTTGATAGTGGGCTATATAACAGTCGGAATCTTAACCACTGACGAGAGTGTTCAGTCTGTTTTCCTCAACCGGCTATTTGGTTCGATTCTGGTTTTCCGCTTTTTTTGTTCCGTGTTTAAATTATTACTATTTCCTGAGCCACAGGGTCTTGCCTTAATCGATGACAGGCTGAGCCACATTATTTTGTACCGCTGCTTGGCTAGTTTTACTTTTGCCTATGCCTTTGGTACTAGTCTGGTTAATTTATTTATAGCCTACGGCCTGCCAACAGAGCACACAGTACTCGCCTTTATGTTTCTATTTGGCGTTATTGTCAATCCAATCGCTTACTGGTTTCTCTGGACCCAACGCTACGATGTTGATCGAATTCTGTTCGGCTCAATTGGGGCGAAGGGAGATAGTTTGAATAACGCGCCTTATCCCTTTGCAGCCCGTGCCGCGATATGGCCTGCAGTGGTTATCTTTGTTATTAGTTTGGCCTTTCTAAATTGGCAAATTCAGGCATTAATGGGCAATTTTGAACGCCAGGCTGCAATAGTAATAGCCTGGTGGGTCACTTTGTTGTTTCCATTTGTCGATTTGTTCGTCTCGTCTCTGTTGTTCAAGTTGGTTGCGTTGGATGTTTTTCAAACTAAAGGGTTTCAGCAACGTAAGAAACGCGTCACCTACTTCATTCGCAGTGTGATTCGCTTTTTTATGCTGGCTATTTTAACTATTAGCTTTCTCGAAGCCTGGGGTTTTCAGCCACTAGACAAGCTCAGTTCGTCTAGTGGTGCGAGCATCATAAGCTCGATTGTCGATATTGGTGTGACGATAGTTCTAGGATTTATCATCTGGGAAGCCATTCAGTTGGTTATGGAGCGCCACCTACCCGAAGAAAGTGACGAGGGGGAGGGCGAAATAGAAGGCGAGGGTGGTGGTATAGCGGCGAGTCGAAGTGAAACCCTGTTACCGCTGTTCCGAACGATTTTACTGATATTGCTCAGTGCGATTGTGGTGACCTCAGTGCTCTATTCTCTGGGCGTACAGATTGGTCCGCTATTGGCAGGCGCAAGTGTGGTCGGCATAGCGATTGGTTTTGGGTCTCAAAAACTGGTTCAGGATATAATTTCGGGCATGTTTTTCTTAGTCGATGATGCTTTTCGTCGAGGTGAATATGTCGAGGTAGCCGGATTGCGTGGCACCATAGAAAAGCTCTCGATGCGTTCGATGCGATTAAGGCATCATTTGGGTGCGGTACAGACCATTCCGTATGGAGAAATAAGTACGGTCCAGAATGTGAGCCGAGACTGGGTCACGATGAAGCTTAACCTGCGGTTGCCTTATGATGTTGATATTGAAAAAGTTCGAAAGATTGTCAAGAAGGTCGGACAGAAAATGATGGCGGACGAAGTAACAGGGCCGAATATGCTCGGGCCATTAAAGTCTCAAGGTGTTAAGCGAGTTGAAGAATCGGCCTTGATCATCGGCATGAAATTTACTTCAAAACCAGGTGAGCAATGGTTAATTCGCAGAGCTGCCTATACCAATACCAGGAACGCTTTGGCTGAAGCAGGCATACAGTTTGCTCATCGTGAAATCAAGGTCAGGATGCCAGATGAACTTGAGGCGTTACAAAAGCAGGATTATGAAAACAAAATCCGTGAATTAACAAAGTCATCTGAATCGGTTGTTTCGAATCAACCTGCAGAGCAGTTGACCAGCCTTGCAGGTGCTGCAGGTATGACCGCGGTTATTGCCAGTGAGCTAGCTAAACACGATAAAATAGATGACGACGATAGTGGTGGTGGTGAAGATATCTAATTTGCTCATCAAAGTAGAAATGATTCACCGCTAAGGCCGGATAGAAAGGTCGATTCTTATCGAAGATTTCTGTAATCTAGGCGAATTGGCATTGTCGCTAATTTTTCAAAAAACGATGAGATTGGAGTAGCTCCATGAAGACAGTCAGTTTTACCAATATGGCCGAGGGCACAGCCGAAGAGTACCAATTTTTAGGCGAGCAGGAAACGCTATTTATTCGAGGTTTACCAGGCAGAATAATGAAAGCACTGGAGGGCTTAGAGAGTTCATTTTCCGGGTATAAAATATCTCGGCTTGAACATTCTTTGCAGTCAGCAACCCGTGCTTACAATGATAAGCGATCTACTGAATATGTGGTGGCGGCTTTATTGCATGACATCGGTGATGAATTGGCACCGCATAGCCATAGCGAAATGGCGGCGTCGATTTTAAGGCCTTATGTTAGTGAAAAAATTCACTGGATCGTTAAATATCATGGCCTGTTTCAAATGATTTATTATGCTCATCACATTGGTGGTGAGCAAAATGCGCGTGATCAATACAAAGACCATATTTGGTATGACGACGCCGTTGAATTTTGCGAGATTTATGATCAGAATTGTTTTGACCCTAATTATCACTCGAAGTCATTAGGTTTTTTTCGGCCGATGGTTGAAGAGGTTTTTGGAAAAGAAGTTCACTTCTAACGAAGCGGTCAGAGTTGACGGTTAGAAGTTTTAGTCTTGATTTAAATCTGTTTTAAACTGAAATACGATGCTTAGCCAAAAATACGAATGGGTCACAAAAATTCGAAAATAATAGGGCTAAAGTGTTCGTGAGTATATGGCATGTACTGTATCCACGTTGAGAAAAAGGAGTGACTTGATTATGGTTCAATTTATAGAAAATGGCAGTAGTGAGACACAGTTTGAACTGGGACAAATGTTTCATAAGGAAATAAATGTTCAGGACTATGAGGAGGCAGTGAAGTGGTATACCCAAGCGGCTAAGCAAGGCTACCGCAGAGCGCAGCATCGTTTAGGTGGCATGTATGCACGAGGACTGGGGGTTGCGGTTAATTACACTAAGGCATATGCTTGGTGCAAAGTGGCCGCATCGCAACAGTCGAGACGAGCGGTGCTAATGCTGAAAAAAATTGAACAGAAAATGTCACAACAGCAAATCGAGGAGGGTAGGAAGCTATCGCAGAAATACTATTTAATGTATGTCGAGCCGTTTGCTAGTTAGTGACTTTATGACTGAAACGTTAGGCTTAGATAGAAGGGCCTAATTTTAATGGACTGCCGTCGCTAAATCTTGAAAACCGAAAGCGTGACAAGTCGTGCCCACTGTCATTGCCTTGTATCAATGCAGCCATAATTTTCCCCGCTGCTGGCCCAATGCCAAAGCCATGACCACTAAATCCAGTCGCAATAAACAGTCCTTTTACATCGTCACTACTATCCATTACTGGAACAGCATCGGGTGTTGTGTCGATCATGCCAGCCCAACTTTGAATGATTGCTGAATTGCTCAATTCAGGTAAGCGATCGTTCAGAATTTTTTTCATTCTCTGCTGTGACGGATGAGTGGGAATTGGGTTAAGCACTCGATTCTTTTCAAACGGTGTCGTGTCATTCTTCGCCCAGCCCCGGGAGCTGAGAAAACGTTCTTTCCAATCAGTACCGATTCGGAATTTGAGTTTTTTGTGTGCGACCCGTAGCAATGGTAAAAAGGCCCTCAGTTCTCGAATACTTTGTGCCGATGGGAATACTTCCAGATAGTCTGTCATGGCAATGGTATATCCGCCATCGACTCGCCGCCTGAATGATAAGCCGCTGCCGGCTGCATTACCGTTGAAAACTAGTGGTGTTTTATCGGTTCGATAGACGCTTGCTTTGACGGTTAACTGAGGTAGATGTAATCCATTCTGATAGAGTAATGCAGAAGACCAGGCACCACCGCTGCACAAAACAGTTGAGCATTTAACAAAACCATGCTCAGTGAAGACGCCATCGATAGATCCATTGGCGGTCGAGATAGTCCGAACAGCGCAGTTTTCTATGATATCGACGTTTAGTCCATAACAGGCTTGTGCAATGGCATTTACAGCCAGCGAGGGTTCGGCTCGAGCATCGCTCGGCGTGTAAATACCACATTGCCATTGCTGCTGAGCGCTATTTATCTGCTTTTGAATTTGTTTTTGATTGAGCCGCAAAGATTCCAGTCCATATTGTTTTGAAAACGAAAAGAAGCGATCATGATTGGCAAGCTCTGCTTCATTTTCGCAACAATAGAGGCTGCCCTCTCGACGGAATCCGATGTCGACGCCTTGCACTTTGGCAATCTCTTTTGATAAGTCTTGCCAAATTTTGAGACTGTCCATCATGATGGGAAGTTCTGCTTCATCACGACCTTGTTGACGAATCCAGCCCCAATTGCGGCTTGATTGTTCTCCGGCGACTCGACCTTTGTCACACACTAAAACCTTGATGCCCTGTTTGGCGAGGAACCAGGCTGTTGTGATTCCGATAATGCCCGCGCCGATTATGACAACATCGACAGCAGCTGGTAAGGCTTTGTCGAATTGGATTGGTGATTTTGAGGAGATGATGTGCACGATTATGCCGTAGAGTAAATTAGGACTGTATAGGCTACACCCTGGAAGAAATCCAGGATGTAGTTTAATTCATTAGAACGAGTAAGCTTTTCAAAGTCCTGACTATTAAGAGCAGGCTAGAAAGGCTGGATTATTCTAGCCTATTCTAAGCCCAGTGCTTTTTTCCTTTCATGTGCCCAGGTGCGCAATATTTGATCAACTGCTAATCCGATAAAAGCGACACAAAGACCCAGCATCAGTCCATTACCGATACCATTTTTATCCGATAAAGATTTGAGGATGAGTTGGCCTAAATCATCGGTGCCTATCATCGCACCAATTATGACCATAAATAATGCAAACACGACGGTTTGGTTAATGCCTAACATGATGTGAGGAAAGGCCAGTGGCAATTCAATTTCAATCCATCGCTGGAAACGATTAACGCCTGACATGGTGCCCGCATCCTGCAATGTTTGTGGCACATTGCTTAGTCCCTCGACGGTATAGCGAGTTGCAGGAATGGTGGCATAGATAATAACTGCGATTAATACCGAGGTATCAGTAACACCAAACAACATGATGACGGGGATCAAGTAGATGAACGACGGGAAGGTCTGGAAGGTGTCACAAACTAGTAATATACCTTTAGTCGCGAATTTATGCTGGGCGCACAAAGAACCCACTATTAGTCCCAAAATAGCTGAAATAACGACACCAAAAGTTGCCATATAAGCCGTAATTAGAGCCCTGTCCCACCATTCGGTCGATGCGATGAATAGCAATAACCCGCCAACGATTAGTGCCGATTTTATACCGTCTACGATGTAGGCTATACCCATTACCAATAGGAAGGTGGCTGAGACAGGCATGCCTAGATAAGCGTTCTTCATGGGTATTAGGACATTGACGATCAATCCTTTATTAAAGCCCTGCAGGCTTGAATACCAATTATCAATCATCCAGTCGACACCGGATTGCCAGAATAGCTCTGTGGTAAAGCCCTTGTTGTGGGGTATCAGGTAAAAATAATTGATGCCATCTTTAAAAATGAGGCTTCCGATATACGCCAGTATTATTCCAACTACTAAAATTGTGGCCATAATCAGGGGGTACTTATGTCTCTCAACAAAAGTTAGATCAGAGAAATAGTCGACCGGTTTATTGGCCCACCCTAACGATAACTTATCCAAAACAACAGCGATTAAGACGATACAAATACCGAGCTCCAGAGCCTGCCCAATTCTGAGCTGGTTGAGTGACAACAATAAGTTAAAACCGAGACCTTTTGCGCCAATGAAAGAGGCTATTACTGCCATCGCAAGACATTGCATGATGACCTGGTTAACACCGACCAGGATATCGTGCCGCGCGGTTGGAATGAGTACCTTGAACATGAGTTGAAACCTGTTACATCCATTCATCATGCCTGCTTCAAGCACTTCAGGGGAGACGCCTTTAAGGCCTAGCAGAGTGAGTCGAATCATTGGTGGGGTCGCGAAAATAACGGTTGCGATAGCACCTGCATGGTCACCAACACCAAAAAAAACGGTGACCGGAACAAGGTAAGAGAAGTGCGGCATGGTCTGGGCCACATTCAACAAAGGCATCATTGCATTTTCGACCGCTCGACTTTTAAACGCTAAAACGCCGCCGATAACACCGAGCACTACTGATAATGGTGCTGCAATCAACACGAATGAGAGTGTTTCCATCGCGGGTTGCCATTGGCCAAAAAATGCGATGTAACTGGTAGCGCAGCCTGCTAAAACGGCGAGCCATCGGCCACCCAGAGCGTAACCGATAGTAATAGAAGCACCGGCAACGACAGTCCAGGGTAATGCGGGCCAATAAGCCCATTCATTTTCATCAATAAAATCCCAACTGGTGAAGGCAACGATGGTTTTTTGACCACCGACTAGAATTTCACGAATAAACTCAATACCGAAAAGTACTGCGCGAGATATCGACCGGGTGATTTCGATCAATAAAGCGGACTCTTCAAAGTCCTCAATCTCGACGTTATAGATTTGGAGTGGAACCCATTCGAACATCATATATTCGACCGAATTACTCAGTGCTTCAGGTACCGCTGATAAAAATGCGGGTAGGCGCCACAGAATACTATTATCCGATGGCTCAATGGCATAATACAAAAAGAAAAATGCAGCTAGCAACGCTGAAAATTGTGCGAGCTTTTGATGCCTGCTTAAATAGTCCATAGCATTATTCACCAGCCGCTTGATCAGCGCTCAATGGTTTTGCATCGCCCTTACCAAACAATAAATGAATAACCGATTTTCGGTGTAGGACACCAATCATATTGTCATTATCGTCAACAACGACAACCGCCTTTGGCTCGTTTAGTACGGCTTCAGCAACCTTTTCGATGATAGCATCGTGCGGGACTCTTATGTCACTAAAGTCTGTTTCTGCGCCAACCTTTTCCATCACATTCTTACAGGTTAATACTCTTTCTCGTGGCACTTCGTTGGTAAATTTAGCAACATATTCGGTTGCCGGATGGAGAACAATATTAGCGGGAGTGTCACATTGTTCGATGACACCATCTTTCATGATTGCAATTCTGTCAGCCAGCCGCAGGGCTTCGTCAAAGTCATGTGTGACAAACAGTATGGTCTTGTTTAGCATTTCCTGAAGGCGTAAAAATTCATCTTGCATTTCTTTTCTGATCAAGGGATCAAGTGCTGAGAAAGGCTCGTCCAGGAACCAGATGTCAGGTTCAACTGCGAGTGATCGGGCAATGCCAACGCGTTGTTGTTGCCCACCGGATAGCTGTCTGGGAAAGTAGTTTTCACGGCCAGTAAGGTCTACTAGCTCAACCATTTTCATCGCTCTTTCCATGCTTTCTTGCGTGCTTGTACCTTTTACTTGCAGAGGGAAGGCTATGTTTTCCAGTACGGTTTTATGAGGTAATAGAGCAAAGCTCTGAAATACCATGCCCATTTTATTACGACGAAGCTCTATTAATTCTTTTTGACTCATCGCCAGTAAATCTTCACCATCAATGAAAATGTTACCAGCAGTGGTTTCTGTTAATTTTGAAATGCAACGCAGCAGCGTTGATTTGCCGGATCCAGATAGGCCCATGACAATGAGCATTTCACCTTTATGAACTTCAAATGAAGCGTTGTTGACACCAAAAATACAGCCCGCTTTTTTGAATGCTTCGACGTCAACCTTGCCTTTTGACTTCCGCATTAGCTCGTCGGTGTTTTCGCCAAAAATCTTATAAACAGAATCACACTTGATAACAGGTCGAGCGGTGTTATTGGGAGAGGTGCTTTTTTCAGTAGTCATATTTTTGATCCTTGGAGTCATCTCAAATCGGAATCTTCTCAAATCACCTTTGAATTGTGCGGGCTATTTTAGCATTCCTCCAAGTTGAATGCAGACTAGTTGGATGCAAATTTTACAAAGAAGGCGTCAATTCAATTGAATGTTTGATCTCCCGTTTTTTGTTATTGTGGAAAGGAGGCTTTATAAAACCCTCCCTCAGATATTGAAAATGAAGGAGGGGTTAAGGCTAACCAAAATGTCAGACTGTTCCTGGAAGTCGACGTATTGGCTGCTAGATTTTTTATTATTTTGTGAAAGGCATCCAAACTTCTTTATTTTCAGCCAGCCATTTCTTGGCGGCGTCTTGATGGCTTAACTTGTTAACATCAACCAGTGCTGCCATCTGACCAATTTGAGCAGTCGAGAATGATATTTTGGTAAATGCTGAGTAAGCTGCTGGATGAGTCTTAGGCATTTTATAATTTGCTGCCTTTTTCAACCAACCGACAGGTGAGCCACAAGATCCATCACCACCATCGACTACACGACAACCTTCGGTGTATCCTGGGAATTTGATAAATACGAAACCCTCTGCATCAGTAAAGTTAGGTGTCCAGTTAAAGGTTATGATACCACGACCTTCTTTCTTCGCTGAAGCCAGTTCTGCCCAGATAGCATCTGCGCCACCTGCGAATTTCACGACATAATCGTCGCCTAATCCCAGTGCATTAAGACGTACAGGCATCAAATCACCGTGCCAGCTTTGTGGTCCTTCTAACCAACGTCCCTTGCCTTCCGAATCAGCTGTTGCAAATACTGCTTTACAGTTCTTCAATGCTTCCCAATCGGGTAGGCCAGGGCAAAGGTTGTCGTCGATAACGTACTGAGGTACGCCCATTTCTTCCAGCGTAGTTGCGGAATGCGTTCCAGCGTCAATCAACCCACCTTTTCCCATCGCAGTGTAGAAAGACTTGCCGAAAGTGGATTGCCAAACTTCATGAGAGATAGTCACATCACCCAAACGAATAGCTTCATACACGGCTTGTGTATCGGCTGGCTTGTATTCAACATTGTTACCTAGGCTTTCGAAAATCCCGCCGATGACATAGGCCATGACTACCTGGCTTGACCAGTTGTGGGTTGGTATGACGATAGGTTTGCTAGAATCTTTGGCGATTGCCGATCCCATGGTAGTTGTGGCTAATGCAACAGCAAATGTTCCTGCTATCACATTACTTTTAAGTTTTGTGAAATTCATTTGATTCCTCCTCAGGTTTATGAATTGATTATTGAAGCAGAGAGATAGAAGTAGAGAGATAGAAACAGAGATAATAATCCTGCTTTGATGGCTGTCTTTAACTAACTCTGGCTATATAGCGGTTCTTCTATATGGCCAAATCTGACCGACTGCTTTAATAACTAATCCAAGTATATGGTGTGTTTAAAAACTGTGGATATTGAATTATTAACAAAACGTCGATAACTGTTAATGTCTGTTAACATTCTGTTCATGAATTAAGGCAAATAGTGCTCTGCCAAACTATCTGATACCATCTAGCTGCCCTATTGGCATTCCCTATGATAAAAACAAATGCATTGAAATTGTGACTGATACAAACTATACCCACCATATACTCATTGTTGAAGATGACGCTGTAACACGAGCGCGCATAGCGGCCTATTTTGAGGCAGAAAATTACCGTGTTAGCCAGTCGGAAGATGGTGAAGGTATCAATCGGATGATTGCTGAATCGACTATCGATGTCGTATTGATGGATATTAATTTACCGGGTAACGATGGATTACAGTTAGCCAGAGAGTTAAGTGAAAAAACAGATGTTGGCATTATTTTGGTCACGGCACGTGATGATGAAATTGATCGTATCGTGGGGCTAGAAATTGGAGCTGATGATTATGTTACCAAACCCTTCAACCCGCGTGAGTTGTTAGCGAGGGTAAAGAACTTGATTCGGCGCAAGTATTCGGATCAGAAAAAGCACCACAAGCAACGCACTAAATCATTCTCGGGTTGGACGTTAGATTTGTCGCGACGGTGTTTGTCTTCGAACACGCAAGAAAATTTGGCTTTGACTCGAGGAGAGTTTGAATTGCTGCTTACTTTTCTCGAGCATCCAGGCAAAACATTACATCGAGAATGGCTGATGGAGAAAGTGACTCACCGAGTTTGGGCGCCAAACGAGCGCACAATCGATGTTCTGGTACTGCGATTGCGAAACAAAATAGAACATGACAGTCATGTTCCCCAAACAATCCTGACTGTGCATGGTGAGGGTTATTTATTTGCCAGTGAAGTGTTTTAGCTTCAAAGGTCTTTTCTCTGATGCTGTGCTAGTGGTCATTCTAATTTAGCTTTTCTAATCAGGGGGCGAGATTGCGCCTGGGTAATCGCGCCACTTGTTCAGCCATATAAAGATTAAGCGCTTCCGCTGCCTCATCAAACGTTTTTTTAAATTTATTTTCGAGCTCGGGAGGAATTTCTTTGTGGTTTATAGCCATGGTTTCAAATTCGATAAGAATCGCGCATAAATGTTCGAATCCAAAATTACCTGCAGCACCGTTTAACTGATGTGCGTCCTTTTCGATCCGGGCGAAATTAACTTGAGCAATGGCCTCTAACAATTTATCTTTTAGTTGATGGCTGGTTTTAAAGTATAGACTGACTATTTTTTCAACTGGCTCAAGTCCGAGACGGTCGATATCACCGTCGACTAAGGATGGTTCAAATGTTCGGGTACCCTGTTGGGACTTGGATTTTGAATTGCTGACGTTGGTAACAATGACGTCATTGCCAGTGCCAACCTTGGCAATGGCATGTTCGAGGTCTTCGATTGAAAATGGTTTGCCAAGAAAACCATTCATGCCTGCCTTCAGGTAGCGATCAACCTCTTCAGTGAAAACATGGGCTGACATGGCAATCACTGGGATGTTAGATATCGAACTGTTGGCGTGGGCCCGTAACTGTTTCAAGATGGTTACGCCATCAATACCTGGGAGGCTAATATCAAGCAATACCAGTGATGGTTTGACTACATCGAGGAATTTGAGTGCCTCTTCACCTGTTTGTGCGGCCGTGACTCTATAGCCTAAATGTTCCAGATAATTGCTCGTTACCATGCTATTGGTCGCGTCATCTTCTACCATTAATACGTCGATACCATTGACAATGGTGAGAGGCAAAACAGCCGATTGCTGGATGGCTGGTACTGAATCGGATAAGGTGATCTCAAGATTGAACCCAATTGTCGTTCCTGCACCTAGCTCGCTGTCGAGGGATATCTTGCCGCCCATTGCGTCGACCAGACGATCGCAGATAGCCAGCCCCAGGCCAATACCACCATAGCGCCTTGCGCTACTGGTATCGACCTGAGTGAAGGCCTGAAAAATTTCAGCCTGCTTATTTTTAGCAATACCAATGCCGCTATCTTCAACCAAAAAATGAAGGGACAGGCTATTTTTAGATTTGTTTAGATGGCTGCTAACCTGTAACGTGATTGATCCGTTATCGGTAAATTTATTGGCATTGCCAATTAGGTTAATCAAGACTTGATGTAATTTACCAGAGTCACCCATTAGCCAGTGCGACAATGGATTATTCATCACGAGTTGTAGGCTATTTTGCTTTTCTCGCACGGATACGCCCATTAAACCAATAATATTGTCGAGCAATTCGGATAGATCAAAGGGGCGATTTACAATTTTGAGTTTACCTGCCTCCAATTGTGAGTAACCCAAAATATCATTCACGATATCGAGCAATGTTGTATTCGCCGTATTAATAATATGTACATAGTCAGATTGATGCGTTTGCAATGGTGTATCAGACAGTAATCTTAATGTGCCAAGTGCACCGCTTAGAGGCGTGCGCAGCTCGTGACTCATAGTGGCAAGGAATGCGGTTTTTGCCTGACTGGCTTGCTCTGCCTTTTCCCGAGCCAGTGCATGGTTTTGCGCTTCTTCGGATAACATCTGATTGGTTTCACGTAGCTGTTCGGAGCGTTCTTCGACCTGTTCTTCGAGGTGAGCTTTGTGTTCTTGCAATTCCTGGTCAAGCTTATGCTTTTCGATGGCATTATTACGAAAACCTCGTAAAGCTTTTCCCATGTCGGTGAGCTCGTCGTGCCCCTCGACGATAATGTGTACGTTATAGTTGCCGTCAGTGATCGATCGAGTGGCAGATTCGAGTGACAGTAATCGTCGGATCACGTTACGTTTGATAAACCACCACAAAATGGCGGCGGCAACTAATAGGAGTATTACGGAGATGAACCCAAACCAGTTGCGGCTAGTATCGAGCGCCTCTTTTGCTGAGGTCGAAACCTGGTTGATTAGTGCACCGCCACTCGCATTGAGTTCATTCACGATGCCATTCAATGCTTGTGAGGCTTTGGTTGTTTCTATAGAAACCTGTGCAAGAGCTACCTGTATTCCCATTAGAGAGGCTCGAGTTTCGAATATCCCGTCAGTATCAGCTGGACCGCTATCAACTGCCATTGAGCTGAGTAGTTCTGTTGCTTTTTGACGCCTTTGCGGGTCGTTAATTTCGCTAACACGACGTTTTAAAATATTGAGTGTGTCTGTCGTTCGTTGACGTAAACTATTGAGTCCTGATAAGTCGGACTCTTTCGCGACGCGGTTAAACAGGCCATTCAAATTGGCACTACGCAATCGAAGTTCATACATTCGCTCCATTGCGTCCAGGTCGACTTCTACCAGGCGGTCAAAAACACGATAAAGCTGCTGTTTGCTGGCATCATTCTGAACTAGATCGTAAAGGTTGGAGGTAATAGCCGTACTGGTCGCGGCTGCATTCGCAACCAGTGAATCGGCGAGTTCATTTAATTCCTCGGTGGAGGCGATTAACCTACTGGCTAATTGATTAAAATGTGCCTGCTGCTGAATTCTTTGGCGAACCAGTTCGTCTTGCTGGTGTAATTTAGTTTCGATATCGCTGACCGTTAGTCGAAGTGATTGCAATGATCCGACGGCAAACGCTTTTTGCTGGAAATCATCGAGTAACGTTTTAACCAGAACAACCTGAAAGAATAGATCTAAACTGATTCTCTTACGCTCCTGATCACTACTGGCCTTGATAAGTTGATTAGCGGCTGAGCTGATCGATGCGTTGATTGCCGATAGCTTATGCGCCTTGCGCAACCCTGGGATAGCTTGATCAATGACCGAATTTTGTGACTCAGAAATACGCATAAATCCTTGCCAACCAACAGAGGATGCGACCATTGCGAGCAAAAAAATGCTGCCGAAAGCTAAATATAATTTTGCTGCAATTCCAAGTTTACGCATTATAAAATGCTGCGCCTTGCAGTTGTAAAATGCAAGGGTACAATAATAAATTACCCTCATTTGTCTGGCTGCACTCAATTGTATAGACTGCTATCATATCCACACTCTTACGCTCCAATTTTGATTGTCCCCCTGCTGCTCATGCTTCTGATGGTCAGTGCGGTTCAAGCCGAAACCTGGCGGCTCGAAACCTGGTCAGTTCCGTTTGATTATTCGAGTGACAGTCATTTTATTGATTACCAGCAGACTCAAGTGGCAAGTCGACAATGGCATTTGTGTATTGCCTATCCACATTTAAAAGATGCCTATTGGCTAAACGTCAATTATGGCATGGTTCAAGTCGCAAAGCGGCTCGGCATTTCGTTCACGCTGGTTGAAGCCGGTGGGTATCCCAATCTTCAGCGTCAGCGACAACAGATAGAGCAATGTACTGCCGATGGTGCCGACGCTTTAATTGTGGGGCCAGTTTCTTTTCAAGGTCTCAATGAGACGATTACTGAGATTGCTAAAAAAATGCCAGTTTTAGCCACCGTGAATGATATTGACAACCCCGGGATTACCGCCAAGTCAGGTGTGTCATGGGTGACGATGGGACATTCCGCTGGTGAGTATCTCGCTAAGCGACATCCACTGGGATCGACGCCGGTCACAGTGGCCTGGTTTCCAGGGCCTAAAGGCGCTGGCTGGGTAGGTTTTATTGAGTCGGGTTTTAAGCGTGGGGTGGCTGATAGTGCAGTGAAAATTGTCGTGACTAAATGGGGTGATACGGGAAAGGAAATTCAACGAACACTCGTACAGGAGGTACTGGAGTCTCATCCTGATGTTGACTACATGGTTGGAAATGCCTTAATGGCGGAAGCCGCTATTAGCACTTTGCGTAACCGCAACCTCGAAAACGACATTAAGATTATTTCCACTTATTTCACGACAGCGGTCTATCGCGGAATTCGTCGTGGACGTATTTTGGCCGCGCCAACCGATGCGCCAGTTATGCAGGGGCGGATTTCAATCGATCAGGCCGTTCGTGTTTTAGAGGGCCGTGATTATGTGAAGCACGCTGGACCAAAAATACTGATGGTCAATGAAAGCAATTGGCAGGCTATTAATATATCCGACTCGCTAGCACCCCCCTCGTTCTTGCCTGCTTTTGTATGGCCATAAGCGGTTGTTTTATTGGCGCTAATCAGCAGAATTTAATAACGTAGATATTTTGTGTAAATGTCAATATAATCGCGCGCGAAATCTAGGCGTAAAAGGTATGCTCACCCGAGTTTACTGGTGCGCGGCGGATGAAATCCTTCGATAATATCAGTCAGTGATTAACAATAATGATTAAAGAAAATGATTAAAAAAATACTAGTGGCGGCTGATGCTTCTGGCGCAGCTAATCGGGCTGTGGTGATGGCGGCTTACCTCGCCTCGAAGCATGAAGCCGAATTACTCATTTTACACGTTATTAGGGATATGCAGCTCCCGCCGGTTTTGAAGAAGGCGCCTGAGCTGGAGCAGTTTAATCATACACGAGAAGACATTTTGCGCCAGGTTGCAGATACCATTTTAAGTGAAGCATCGGCATTGGCGAAAAAAGAAGGTGCTATTAAGATTCAAACCGCCATCGGCAGTGGTGACCCTGCATCGAGTGTGGTGGGTTTTGCCAAGCGTCGAAATATCGATACGATTGTCGTCGGCACACGAGGACTAGGCAAAATGAAGGGTTTGATAATGGGAAGCGTATCGAGAAAGATTGCAGATAATGCCGAGGCCAACTGTATTATTGTTCGATAATAATATATAGGGTTTAGTCATAAAAACGGCGCTGATAAGCGCCGTTTTTATTCTGGCTGATCTTCAGCATACCCTAAGGTTTAGTCAGGCATTGGTATGCCTTTCACTCGTGACTTGGTAGGGTCATAGAATGGGAATGGCACCACTCTGGCAGGCAGACGTTTTTGCTTGCCGTCGAGCTTTCCGACTTCGACTTCGGTGCCAATCTCGCTGTACTCGACGGAAACGCGAGCCAATGCGAAATTCTTGCGCAATATTGGTGATCGAACCGAACTGGTGATTTCTCCAATTTGGTTGCGACCGATATTGACGCTGTCCCCACTTAATGCCATTTCATCCCCAGTCAGTTCTAGCCCGATTAGAGTGCGCTGTGGATTTTCTTTGCGTTTGACCAGTGCGTCTCTACCAATGAAGTCATCTTCTTTAGATTTTAATGGTACGGTGAACGAAATACCTGCTTCGTATGGATCTGTCTGGTCGCTAAATTCGTAGCCAGCAAAAATGAGCCCAGCTTCAACACGTAACATGTCGAGTGCTTCAAGGCCAATCGGAGTGATGTTGTGTGCTTGACCGGCTTCCCAAACGGCATCCCAAACTCTAGGGGCGTCATTCGGATGACAGAAAATTTCATAACCCAATTCTCCGGTGTAACCTGTGCGTGATACCAAAATTGGAATGCCGTGCTCATCACCAATTCGAGCGACGGAAAATCTAAACCACTCGAGCTCTTCTAGCGATGCCTGGTCAGGCCTGGTCCAAATGAACTGCTTTAAGACGTCGCGACTTTTGGGACCTTGAACCTGCAGGTTGTGTAATTGGTCGGTTGAGTTTCTAACCCAGGCTTGTAAGCCAAGTTTTGTTGCCTGCTCTCGCAACCATAATCCACTCTCTTCACTACCGCCAATCCAACGAAAATTGTCCTGAGCTAATCTGAATACTGTTCCATCGTCTATCATGCCGCCATTTTCGTAGCACATCGCGGTGTATACGACCTGCCCTGGGGATAGCCTGCGAACATTACGTGTGACGCAGGTTTGCATGAGTAGCTCGGCGTCAGGCCCCGTTACCTCATATTTGCGTAATGGTGATAAATCGATGATCGCGACACCTTCACGGCATGCCCAGTATTCGTTGATTACACCGTGCTTAGTGTAGCTATTAGCCAGCCAGTAACCGGCGTATTCAGTAAAGTTTCGAGTATGCTCGGAAGTCCGCGCGTGGAACCCGGTTTCACGGGTCATTTGTATTTCAGCATCAGTAGTCATTCGATAGGCCGTCGCTTTGTTAAAGAAGTTATTTGCAGGATAAACTCGTAGCTGGATGTCTGTTGGGTTCCAGCCATTTGCTGCGTCAATGTCACAAGGGCATGCCGAGGATACGCATACTAGGTCTTTTAGTGCACGCATTAAGACATAGTCACCAGGCCTGGACCAGGGTTCGTCAAAATACATTTGATTGGTTTCATCAATGTTAGTGTTAAAAAATAGGTTGATTGCCATCCACCCTGGGCGAGGATCGACGCCATACGGGTCGAGTGCTCGGTTAAAGTTATCTGAGCAGTTGACATGCCCAGGATACCCCATGTCATCATAATATTTTGCGGTACAGGCGGTGCCAAAGCCATCGTGTCGACCACAGGTGTCCTGAATGACTTCGACCAAAGGTTTTAGGTCCTGGTCGTAGAATTTAGCTAAAAGACCCGGAACCGGATAAGCCGCACCTACGACGTGACGGGTACTAGTTGCATCCAGGCAGCGTTCCAGGCCCTGATCTAGCGCGGCAGCGTCGAAGCACTGAAAATCAGAGCATTCTCGCCCCTCAATATCCAGAATCTGAAAATACTCACCAGCTTTGACTTCATAGGCATAAGCGGTTCTAGCTTTGATAAGTACATCTTGACTTGCGTCGGCTAGAGGGTCCGGTATCTGAATAATTGACTGAGGTTTTTCCCCTGGCAGCCTATAAATGAAGACAACAATGTCAGTTGTGGTATTTTGATGGTGAGCCAGCATGGCCTCCCCGGGTGCCGCAATGATGCAGGTGAGAGGCTCATTGACGATAAACTTAAACGAGTCGCCTGCAGGTGAACCATCACCAAACACTCGGGTGCTTTGAGCTTCATCTAGGCTGACTGATCGTCTTCTTAAGGTACGTAATAATTTTTCGGCGCTTTGGCCTTGCTCAGATAGAATGTTTTTCAATCCTTCGGCCCTGCCGTTCGCATTGGCTCCAATGGTTTGCATGTCACTTTTGCCGTTCTCGTCAAATACGCTAATCTCAGCTACCTGAAGTCCTTCTGGATTAATGAGTTTTACCTCATCACCTGGATTAACGATAAAAGATACACTGCCACCAGCCCTTGCGACATATCGCTCGGTATCTGGCGGCAGAGCATTTCTTCCTGGCTCGAGTACTCGAGTAGGGGATATGAATAAAGGAGCGTTCATTTAATCGGACCTAGGTTTAGTTGATTTGGGTCAGGTTTCGAGTAAGTCATCTTGCACACCATAAAGATGTTTTTTGATGATTTTGTTTGCTTCGCTGGCGTCACGGGAAACGATCGATTCGTATAGTGCTTTATGTTGCTGATTGTAATAATTGATGCGACCGGGTGTTAATAGTTTGGCTTTCATCGTTCGCCACTGAGCGTGTTGGCGAACTTTGCTGATTCGCTCGTATACCCAGAGCAGCAGTTTGTTTTTGGAGCAGTGTGCCAAAGCGAGATGAAAGTCGGTATCGGCCTGCGCAAATTTTTCTGAATTACCATCGCAATCTTCACACTGTTTTAAGGCTTTAAGTAATCTTTCCAGGTCGCGATGACTTGCACTTCTAATGGCTAACCGAACCATTTGAGGCTCGACTGCAATTCTCACTTCAACCATCTCGAGAGGGCTGGTGATGCTGGATATTTCATACTGCTCCGGCGTGTCCTGATAACTGACATAAGTACCGCTACCCACTCGGCGTGTCACGAGTTGCTGCTTTTCTAATGTTTGAAGTACGGATCGGATCGTACCTCGGGAAACCTCAAGGTCTTCTGCTAACTGTCTTTCAGACGGTAAGCGTTCGTCGTGCGTATACCTGCCTTCTAAAATCATATTGCGCAATTGTTTGACGACATTTCCTGTCGTTGTGCCTAGCCGTGGTGAAGAGATTGGCTCTCTGCTCAGAGTTGGGCTAGCTGCGTCAGGCGTTTGATTTCTCATAATCGTCTCGTTAAAAATATCAATTGAACCAAATCGAAAATTGGTACACGGTTTGGTACAATAATGACGCATGTTTTTTTTCAAATCAATCGTTCTTTTTACATTAAAGCAATTATTTTAAAGTTAATCTACTGCTGTTTTAAGTAGTCTATAAACAAGGTGTTTGGAATTGTGAACAGCGCACTTTTACTGTTAACAATTAATATTCATTAAGATCTATAAGTCCTTTAAAAACAGGAAGATATGTTGATTAATTAGTATTCAATATCGATTGAAATTTTTGTGCCGTTTTCTAGTTTTTAATTGAAATTAAGGGGTTGTTTTGGGTTGTTTTCATATGATGATCGTTAGTCTATTCAATGAATATATTTTTGTGCTGTTGAATTGAGTTAGTAAACAGGTATACCATTGGTCGGGTATTGGTATCGAAATATAGCCTGTTTCATAGAATGACGGACTAACAGACGATCAATGATTACACCTCTGTCAACATTTTGAATGGCTTTCAAATATCGAACTGGTATGGGTTATTCGCTATTCTTTGTGGTTTTTCAACGCAATGAAAAGTGATAAGTCGATTTCAATAATGGAGGAGGAAAAGAATGACGGATTTACAAGTACATGTTGAAGCCCCAGGCCGCGCTGACCTTGTTAAGCAGGTCAGCGAAAAAATTAAGGAGACGGGTGTTGACTATATCTATTATCAGTTTGTCTCTGTCACTGGCCGTATCGTCGGTAAAGGCATACCTGCAGCACATTGGGAGCGTCTTTCAGGGAAAGGTTTCCAGTTAGTGTATGGCTCCACCGCTAATTTATTCGTCGACCGTCATGGCGACTATATTGGCTATGGCCCAGAGTCTTCAGAATTAGTTGGAATTCCTGATCCAGAAACTTTCTGTCAGTTACCCTGGGACAAGCGCATTGGCCGAGTCTTTTGTACCTTGTTTCGCAATCGCGAAGAGCGAGTCAATCCGGGTGGCGCATTAACATCAGATTGTCGAGGCAATTTGCGCCGTATTCACAATGAGTTTCAGGATAAGCATGGCTTGAACATGCGCTGTGGTACTGAGCCTGAAATGATGTGGCTTAAACGTGGAGACGATGGCAAGCCAAATGGCGGTGTCACTAAACCCAATTGTTATCATATTGACCAATTTGAAGAATTGCGTCCTACTTTCATGAAGGTCATCGAATACTCACAAGCAATGGGTCTCGATATCATTCAGGGTGACCATGAAGACGCCCCTGGTCAGCTGGAATTAAATACCCAATACGATGATGTCTTAAGAAATGCCGATCGTTTGACGACCTATCGTCAAATTTGCGCGCAGGTTGCGCGCGAAGATAATCTCATCGCTTGTTTTATGTCGAAGCCATTTATGGGTGTGTCAGCCTCGGGCTGTCATCACAATATGTCACTTTGGCGGGGTGGCGAAGACGTTGTTAATCATCTTGGCTTTGATTCATTGCCGGGTATGGATGGCGCCTTTACCTATATCGAAGGCGGTGAAAATACTTTTATGCCAGACCCTTCCATTGATGATCGTGCTCCAGGTCCTATCGGCCTGAACTGTATCGGTGGCGTTATCAAGCATCTCGGCGCTTTAACGTCGATTGGTTCGTCAACCGTTAACTCTTATAGGCGATTATGGGATACCGGTTTCTGGGCTCCTATCTTTGCTGACTGGGGTTATCAAAACCGTACCTGTGCGCTGCGTGTTTCAGCACCCGGTCGATTCGAATACCGCTCGGTTGATTCAATGGTAAACCCTTATCTAATGGGGACCGCTTTATTGAAAACCTTCGATGATGGTATCGACAATAATGCCGATCCAGGCGAGGCAGAAGAACGTAATATTTACGCCGCAATGGAAGAGGGTAAACAAGTCAAAAAGCTACCAATGTCACTGGGTGATGCGCTTGATGAATTGCGCAACGACGAAGTAATTAAGTCATCTATGCCTGGCGAAATGTATACCGTTTACGAGCATTACAAACGTGATGAGTGGGAAAGGTATAACGCAACGGTAACTGATTGGGACATGGAAACTTATCTCGACTGTCTGCCATAACTATTTTGTTATTGCCTAGCAACTTAATGGGTATGAAAATTCATGGGTCTTACAACCAACAGGGCTAGGTGTTTGTCGGGCAATAGTAACTTTTAACCTGCTGCAATTGTGGCAAATTTTTGATAACAATTGAGGAAAAGCTTATGTGTGGTATTGCTGGACTTATCTGGAAGGGTGGTGCAAGCAGTGATATTGGTAGTGAGATGACCAAAATGCTTCAAGCTTTGAAGCATCGAGGGCCAGATTCTACTGGTTTTGCACTCTACGGTAAGGCCGAGGAAGGCGTGCAAGTACTGCGCTTCAAGGTTGCCGAGCAAGAGGAAATGAAGACGGGATTTGATATTCATCGACAAGTAGTTGAGCGTCGTGCTGCGGTTGATACGCGTCTTAAAGAGCTGGGTGCGGTTGTGACTCAGGAAGAGCAGGCGACTGAATATGCATTTCGTTATCACTTTAAATTTGATGGTGATCTGAAGCGGTTAATCGATTTCCTGGAAGATTTGGAAGGCGTTGAAATCTTGTCTGTTGGCAAAGCATTAGAGCTGATTAAAGATATGGGTGACGCCACTGTGGTATCTGAACAGTATGGTATTCCGGGCTTTGTTGGTACGCATGCCATTGGTCATACCCGTATGGCGACTGAGTCGGATGTTGATATTCGTTCTGCACATCCTTACTGGGCGTATCCGTTCAATGATGTATCAGTTGTTCACAATGGCCAATTAACCAACTATTGGACCATGCGCCGTGACCTTGAACGTCGCGGTCATCGTTTCGTGTCTAACTGTGATTCAGAGTTGATTGCGGTCTATATCGCAGACGCGATTGACCAAGGTGAAGATCTGGAAAGTGCGATGCGTCGTTCGGTTGACGTTATTGATGGTGTATTCACTTATCTGGTCGCAACCAGTGACCAGCTTGGAATGGCAAAAGATGCTATGTCAGCAAAGCCAATGGTTCTCTACGAGAGCGATGAGTTTGTCGGGTTGGCGTCTGAAGAAGTGGCTATTCGTAGTATTTTTCCGCACGAAATCGATACGTGGGATCCTTATCAAAGCGAGGTGAAAGTATGGGCGGCATAACTAATAGTACATCCACAGGTGCAGTCACGGCATCCCATAATATGGGGCTGCATGAAGAACAACTTGGTGGTCGTACGCAGCAGCGTTTTTTCTCTGCTTCTGAAGAAGAAAATTTTACCTACCCCTGGGCTTATGAAGTTGATACTAATAAATCAGCAGAGTTTGATGCCGCTGATATGGAAATAACCGATATCAATCTCAAGATTCGTGACTTGATGAAAGCGGGCCATGGCACGATTACGGTGCAGAATCCTCGAGCGAAGCATTCTCTTGGTGTTGGTATTTTAAATAAATTGAATCTGAACTTCGAGGGTAGTCTTGGATACTTTGGCGGCGGTTGTACCGATGGGGCGAATATTCATATCAGTGGTCGTGTTGGTTGGTCCTGTGCTGAAAATATGATGTCTGGCACGATTGTAATCGAAAAGAATGCGGGTTCTTTGTTCGGTGCTGCGATTCGCGGCGGTGACCTGGTTTGTAAGGGTCAGGCTGGCGCGCGAGTGGGTATCGACCAAAAAGGCGGTACCATTATCGTTGGCGGCTCTGTCGGGGCATTCACAGGTTTCATGATGCAGCGCGGACGTATGATAATCCTCGGTGATGCGAGTGATAACCTGGGTGATTCCATGTATGACGGCACTATTTATGTGGCTGGTAAAATTGCTAGCCTGGGCGTCGATTGTGTTGAAACTGAAATGACTGATCTGGATAGAAGATATCTTAAAGGCAAGCTCGACCTGTATGGAATGGCAGCGCCGAATGGTATCGAAAACATGATCAAGTTGACTTCGGGTAAGCAATTGTGGAACTACGATAATCTTGAAGCTAGTGAAAAGAAACTAGTGCTTTAGTGATAAGAGATAAGCGCCAGAGTAGGCGCTTTTAAGCGACTGGAAATAAATATTATGGCTAAAAAACCTTTAGATAGAGATACCAATCGGCTAGGGCAAAGTTTTATGTTCCCGCCAGAGGTAATGGACGATATCCACGTTAAAGCGGAGCTGGGTCGTTATCGAATGCGCGGTTTCTCGCTGTTCAAAAAAATCCCAACCTGGGATGACCTGACTTTTATGCCAGGAACACTGACACGCTTCGTTATTGAAGGTTATCGTGAAAAGTGTGTGACCAAGACCATTATCGGCCCTGGCGCGAAAAAACCACTAGAGCTTGATATTCCTGTTTACATTACAGGTATGAGTTTTGGTGCGTTGAGTTATGAAGCTAAAACTGCGTTGGCGCGTGGCGCTACGATGGCAGGTACCGCTACCTGTTCTGGTGAAGGCGGAATGATCCCTGATGAACGGCGTTATTCAAGCAAGTGGTTTTATCAATGTATCCAGTCTCGTTACGGCTTTAACCCGAATCACTTACGTCTCGCTGATGCAGTTGAGTTCTTCATTGGGCAGGGTTGTAAAGTTGGATTGGGTGGTCACTGGATGGGGCAGAAGGTGACTGATCAGGTGGCTGAAATGCGCTCATTACCAGCGGGTATCGATCAGCGTTCACCTGCGCGACATCCAGACTGGATGGGGCCGGATGATCTGGCGCTGAAAATTCAGGAAGTTCGGGAAATAACCGATGGTCAAATTCCGATTCAATTAAAATTAGGTGCGGCTCGTGTATACGACGACGTTCGTATGGCAGCAAAAACTGGCCCTGACTCTATTTATATAGATGGAATGGAAGGTGGTACCGGTGCGGGGCCTCACCTTGCGACTGAAGATACCGGTGTTCCTGGAATTGCTGCGATTCGTCAGGCGCGTCAGGCACTCGATGATGTCGGTATGTCTGGAAAAATCACACTAATATATGCGGGTGGTATTCGTAACGGAGCCGATGTGGCGAAGGCGATTGCATTGGGTGCAGACGCAGTCGCGATTGGTCACTCAGCGTTGATCGCTATGAACTGCAACAAAGATATTCCTGAGGCCAACTTTCCGGAAGAAATGGGCGTCGAGCCGGGTTATTGCTATCACTGCCACACAGGGCGTTGTCCGGTCGGTATTGCAACACAGGACCCAACACTGCGTAAACGTCTTGACCCGGATGCGGCAGCTGAACGAGTGTATAACTTCCTTCACACGCTCACTATCGAAGCGCAATTGTTTGCTCGTGCCTGTGGTAAGACAAACATTCACTCATTAGAGCCTGAAGACCTGGCGGCGTTGACTATGGAGGCCTCGGCCTGCGCTCAAGTACCGATGGCTGGTTCTCAATATACTGTCGGTCGCCCCGACATGACACGCTTCTAGGAGAAGGTCACTATGTCAAAACAGGAAATGTCACAAGGTATTGATCAGTTTCTCGAAGGCGATGGAATCGATTCCGAACGTGAAAAAACTATCGGTCAGCATATCGGTTATCGATACGATGTAAATCTGGTGCCCGATATGGAGCGTTGTACGCCTTTTCTCCGCAAGTATATGGCGGTGATGGGTTGGCGTGATCTAAACTGGCTGGAAGATGTTCACATGGGTTATGAAGAAGGTAACCCGGCTGTATTTGATAGGAATATCAATGGCTGGGTAACGATTCCGACCAGCATCACATTGCCAGATAATCAGCAAGATAGAGATATGATTGCGCGTGAATTGCTGGTCAAGTTTCAGATGGCAAAGGCACATCCAATGGTTGATTTGCGCAATGCTTATGCCAAGTTTGATTAGTAATATACTAAGTAAAGTACTAATATTAATTGCCTGATAAGGGGGGTGTTGTTTGAAAGCAAGACGCCTCTTTTTTGGCTTCTAATGACAGATTTTTTTGATTGTGTCGTATCTGTTGCTTAAAATGTCGGTATTTTTCAAAACAAATGTGTTTATGTCCTGATTAATAAAACACTCTTAATTATTTTATTGAATAGGGGTTGAAATAGAGGTATAAGAATTTTGGTTTTAATAAAGTGCACAAATGTTTCATTTAAGTAAACATAGCATTATGACTTAATTCTAAGTATAGCGGCGCTTGAGGGAGAGATCCTAGCGTATTAATAGTAACCGTAAAAGTGGGGAAGATTAAGATGGATAATGAGTTATCAGCTCTCGGGATTATATTTACCGAGTTTTATTATTGGGTCACTGTCGTGTTCATGTTTTTGATACACGTCGGATTCTGTATGTATGAGGTGGGTGCAACTCGTCATAAAAACCATATGCACACCTTAATGAAAAACACCATGATCATTCCTTTGGTTACGGTTACATTTTTCTTGTTTGGCTGGTGGATTTATTTTGCTTTCCCCAACGGCCCCTGGATTATTGGCCCATTATTAGAAGCGCCATGGGCAGTTCCTTATAGTGAAGTCATGGCCGTGCACATGGGTGCTGGTGATCTGAACGGTTGGGAGCGTATCAACGGCGTATTCTGGGCAGCGTTCTTACTGTTCTCATGGACTGCAGCGTCAATTGTTTCTGGTGCGGTCATTGAGCGTATTAAAACCAGTGGTTTCCTTATCCTTGCGATAGCGATAGGTTCATTCTTCTGGATTATCGATGCAGCCTGGGGATGGCATCCTGATGGATGGATGGTTCAAAAGCTGGGTTATCATGATGCTTATGCTTCTGGTGTTATCCATGCTATCGCGGGTGGTTTTGCGTTAGGTGTATTGATTCCATTGGGCGCGCGTATCGGTAAGTTTTCTTCAGATGGCACGCCAAATAACATTAATCCTCGTAATCCATGGTTGGTAACAGTTGGACTGTTCCTAATCTATACTGGTTTCTGGGGTTTCTACGTTGCCTGTAATATTCCGATGTGGGATGTACAAGCGGGTGATGGCGTTTTTTACTCTGCGACTAACATTTACCTGCAGCCAACGACTTTGTCTGGTATCACGCTGAACTTCCTGATGTCACTGTCTGGTGGTTTGATGGCTGCCTACGTTGTCTCTAAAGGCGATGCTTTCTGGACTTACTCTGGTGGACTTGCTGGTGTTATCGCTGCTTCAGCGGGTAACGACCTTTACCACCCGATCCAGGCTATGCTAATTGCTGCTGCAGTCGTACCGGTTATTTACAAGCTGCATTACTGGGTTGAACGTAAGTTCAAAATCGACGATGCGGTAGGTGCGGTTGCTGTCCATGGTTACGCCGGTTTCATTGGTGTGGTTGTTGCTGGTTTCATGCTTTGGGGCTATCCATCGTCTCCAAATCCTGATTATGCGATGATCAATCCATTAGGTAACTTTATCGGTGCAATCATCATGTTTGGTGTGCTTGGTTTCCTTCCCGGCTTTGTTATTGCATCCATACTAAAGAAGTTCGATATGTTGAGAATTCCGCCAGAGATCGAAATTATGGGTCTTGATATCAGTGCGGTTACAACTGATATACATGACGAGCAGGCGATAATCGATGCAGAAAGAGCATTTGTTAACAAGTTATAGTATCTGATCTAACTAGTGCCCGGGGTGTTGACCTTGGGCAAATAAACTTTTAGGAGGACATAATATGTCTACTGGAAATATAGAAACTTGGGCAGGTGAAATTGCTGAAATAGGGCCTGCGTATCCATTCGTTGGAACTGAGGTTTTCTTGGTCATTGCTTGTGTTATCTTTGTTTTATGGTTTTTAGTAAAACAGTCACGCATTGAAAGTGCAGGAATTGCTGATGAGTTACGTCAGCATGGTGGAAAAGAATCACTGGCAAAGTTAGTGGATCAGGAAGACCCTAAAAACCCATAAGCTTGATGTCTGGTCAGATAGTTAAGCTATCTAACCAGACTTGATTAAGGGTTCGCAGTAATTAGACTTACTGTACTGCACGAATAGTGGCCGCAATTTTATTGCGGCCACTTCTGGTAGTAAAGGCAGTAAATTTGAACTGTTAGGGATAGTTAAAAATTTTGAGGAGAAAATACCTTTGGGTATACTCCTGATATTTGTTTTGTATTATTAGGGATAAAGTACAAGAATAAAGAAAGTTGACCTATTGAACCGAATTTAGGAGCGAAACAGCAGTGAGTACTATAATTGACGGAAAAGCTTTTTCTGCAAAATTAAGAGCAGAGTTAGCCAGGCGAGTTAGCATATTAAAACAAGAGCATTCTATTACGCCAGGTCTTGCTGTCGTATTGGTAGGAGAAGACCCGGCCAGTCAAGTTTATGTTAGAAGCAAAGGCAAGCAAACAGTTGAAGCAGGCATGAATTCTGTTGAGCATAAATTAGACGCTGAAACTAGCCAGCAAAATGTACTTAAACTGATTGATGAACTCAATAATGATGCATCGATTCACGGTATTCTGGTTCAGTTACCTTTACCCAAACATATCGATGAAGAGTCTGTGATTAATTCAATCAACATAGATAAAGATGTCGATGGTTTCCATCTTACCAATGTTGGACGGTTATCGATGGGTGCAGAAGGTATTGTGCCTTGTACACCACTGGGCTCAATTATGATGCTTAAGGATCATTTGGGTAGTCTGTCGGGTTTAAAAGCGATCGTTGTTGGACGCTCTAATATCGTCGGAAAACCGATGGCTGCATTGCTATTGCAAGAGAGTTGCACGGTGACCATTGCGCATTCGCGTACTAAGGATTTAGCGGCTGAATGCCGAGAGGCAGATATAGTGGTTGCAGCAGTTGGCAGGCCAGAGATGGTCAAGGGTGACTGGATTAAGCCAGGTGCTACGGTTATTGATGTTGGTATCAATCGTATTCATAATACTGATGGATCGACTAAATTAGTTGGCGATGTTGAGTTTAGCTCGGCCAGTGAAGTCGCAGGTGCGATCACCCCAGTACCGGGTGGTGTTGGACCTATGACGATTGCTTGCCTGCTGCATAATACCTTGCAGCAAGCTTGTCGACTCAATGGGGTTGATGTGCCTGAGTAATAATGACTCTAAGGCATAAATAAAAGGCTACTCGATTCAGAGTGGCCTTTTATGTTCAGGATGAACTTGCCGGAAGGTGCTTCGCTTTTCCGGCCTACTTAGCCTAGGGTGATGGTGCCAGGCTAGATCTCGTTATCAGGCAAAGGTCTATTGCTGCCGCGTAATATAACCATCAGCAAGCAGCCATCGATGGTGTGAGACGAGTGCTTTGAACCTGGCAATAAATGGGCGAAGTCACCTGTTTTATATTCGGTGCCATCGAGATCTATTAAATGTCCTTCTAGTACTAGAAACTCCTCATGTCCCATATGTTCGTGAGGTTTCGAACGTGTCCCAGGTTCCATTCGAAGCATAAAACATTCATACACTCCGTTTAATAACTCTCCGCTAAGGGGTAACCAGCTCATGCCTTCTACCGGTGTGCCGTATCTGTTGTAGGGCGTAAAGTTTGCCTGGTTGGTGCTGTGATGTAGGCGCAAATCTGGATCGAGTTTAATCATAGGTATATCGGCGTGTTTAAAAATAGTAATAACCTATGGTAGCTAAGTTATTAACAGTAGAGTATTAAATATTAGAGCTTTACCGCAGCAATGCAAGTCAATGCCTAATTATGGAAAATCCTGCGATCCTCAAACAATGTTATATAGAAAATTAAATTAATGTTACAGCAACCCATTAGTATTAAAGAGTTACTAGAAAAGGGTGATGCTCTCCCTTCCTTACCTGAAATTTTCATTAAGGTTTCAGACCAGTTGGATGATGACGA
>CAXMOZ010000070.1:0-14932 GCA_964195315.1 uncultured Acidimicrobiia bacterium
CCAGAAGAAGTACCGCCACCTGAAGAAGAACTACCACCGGCAACAACCAAGGAAACATCGTCAATAAGAACTAGACCGGTATCAGCACCCATGTCGAAAATAACCCGACTATTGGCATCACCAAATCCAGTAGCAGTAAGAGTCAGTGTAAATGTCTGCCAGTCAGCAGTCAGATTCACCGTCTCAGTAACACTGGTAAATGGGCTCGCATTAAGCCCAATACCGGCAAGCATGGTACGAAGGCCGTCAGATTTTGCCTTGAAGGTAAGCACATAAGTCTCGCCAGGGGTTATCGAGAGCACATAACTTAGATTGACGTTAAAGGCGTCGCCCGCAGTTGTTACAGTAGCAGAGTTGACGTTATTGCCACCGTCATCCACCACATTCGCAGCGTTACCCGACCAACCAGTTAAACCATTATTAAAATCGCCATTGCTTACAAGATTAACACCACCTGAAGAACTACCACCTGAGGAAGTGCTGCCGCCAGATGAGGTACTACCACCTGATGAAGTACTGCCACCGGATGAGGTGCTACCGCCTGAAGAAGTGCTACCACCGGATGAACTGCTGCTTGGAGGATCAGTTATTAGCACTTCACAGGAAACATCGACATTAAACAAATTCCTCTTCACCGAAACATCGGTAATTAGGTAAGTGAACTGTGACGTCCCACTATTACCACCCGTGATCGCAAGGAAGTCCGCGCTATCGCTTGCTGGAAATTCTGTGGAAGGAATCTCGATTTGATACCAATCAGTCCCTTCAATCGGCGTACTGTACGGTGAACTAGTTACATTGTTGATTGTAAAAACATCAACGTTCGCGCCAGCTAGACCTAGCTCAACCACAACTTTATTACCTGGTAAACCCTTCACTTTAAAGGCTATTGATTGCAAACTTTCAGCAAAACCCGCAAATTGAGGAAAGGCCTCACCACCTAACCAGATGATCTGAGCCACATGAATACCACCACCATAACCTGTGCCACTAGTGACACCAAACGATGGGTTAAAGGTTGCATCAGCTACAGCACCATTGAGTAGAGACTCGGAACCAAATACCGAATACCCAAAGTCATTATCAGGCAAGAAGCTCAACGCTTGATCGGTCGAATAAAGGAAATTCTCATCACCCGCCAGCATGGAGTCGGGAGCCGATATATCAAAACCTGCTTGTGCGGTTACTACAACAGTTGAAGCCGCCCCTGCATCAAACAAGGTTTTGGCATATGTCGCAGTCAAAGGACCTGAAAGAGGAAGAATTGATGCCTGATCATCAACCGGGCAAACCGAAAGATTGTTGACTAGACCAAAAATCACGCGACCCTTACCGGCTGCGTCCAATTTGACACCCAGAGTAATCTGCTCAGAACCGTTATCAACCTCAATACTGGCAAGCGAGCCTGCAGCACATATATCGTCAATATTAACCGCAGCAACTCGTGTATCAGAATTGTAGTTAACAGAATCGAATTCTATACCACCTTGCGCAGTACATTCTTCTTGACTGAATCGGATGTCATCTAAATACAATTTACCGCCGATCAAATTATTATTGATGTCATTAGGATTGGTGAAAGCGACAAACTTGATGTCGTCCATTGCGACACCTGCGTAATCACTAAATGGAATTTTATAGGTATTCCAGTTTCCGACAGTCGCAATTGATGTCAGATCACTTGTTTTAACAGAGACAGCTCCCGAACCAGAATCTTCGAATAGAATCGAAACATTATCAAAGTCGGCGAACTGGGAAACATCCATACTGAAAATAATGTTGTTGAATTTCGAGAGATCAATTCGATTGAATGAAAAGAACGCAGCAGAGTAATCGGCAGTGGCACCACCGCCCTGAGATAAAGACGTAGAGTAATCAAGCTCTAGCACTTGATCGCCCACTAAAGGCGCAACAGCGGTACTGTCGAGATCAGAATCAACAAATGCACCACCAAATTCAGCACTATTAATAATGCGGTTGTATGGCAGGTTATTGCCCGACTCATCAATCAGAGTTGAGGTATCAGCTTGAGCTCGGTCGTAAACGCGAACCCAGTCAACCAGCATGTTGGTTTGATCTGGATTACTCCAGTCCATAGAGGTACTTGGTGTACCACCTAAAGTGCCGCCAACAGCGACATTCAGAATCATGAAATAATCTTTCAGAAACTCTTCCATGGTTTCTGGATCAATACCCAGCGTGTAATAAGTCACATCATCGATCTTGCCCGTAATTGAGTTTTCGTCCCAAACCAATTCAAACACATGGAAATCATCGGTTAAAGGGGTGTCAAATTTTTTGGTCGCTGTGTAACAGTGTTGTTGCTCACCCGCGTTAACGCCAGGAATCAGACCTGAACAGGTAGGTGCTGTACCTTCAGCATAATTCGGTGCTGACCAATGTGTTGTGAAATGAGTTGTTTTATTATCTGAGAATTTGTAGTGCATTTCGACGATGTCAATCTCGCCTGCGTCAGGCCAGCGTAATTCGTCGATGTCGGCACCCAACATCCAAAAAGCAGGCCAGGTACCAACGCCCGAGGGCATTTTGATTCGCGCTGAGACACTGCCATAACGCACATTGAGCTTGTTTTTGGTGTTGATTCGAGCCGAAGTTATAGCACCAGTCCGCTTGTCGGCACCCACATCAGAACAGGAACCGCCGTTGCTACATTGTGCAGAAATTACCAAAGCACCATTTTCGATATAAAGGTTATCGGGTGAGTTAGTGTAATTCTGCCACTCGTCATTACCCCAGCCATTGTCGCCATAACCTGTCTCGACTCGCCAGTTGCCGCTAGTTGACAGGGCGTCCCTATTTGACGACCTGGGCGCTACAGTCGAATCAGCCGGGCCACCAAAGTCATCTTCAAACACTAGTCGCAGCTGTTGAGAGCCCACCGCAGCAGAAGAACCACTGCCACCAGAGGCATTCACAGGCGCTTCACCACTACCTGATCCACAGCTAGCCACTGCAAATGAAAATAAGATTATCGCTACTGAGCGAAATACTAGTGCCAGTTTATCTGTACACATTGCGAGCTCTCCAAATTTAGACTGTTGAAATTTCAAAATTTAATGCTTGACCTAAACCCCCAGGGTGTAAAAAAATCAGGAAATTTAAAATCAAATCCAATCAAAGCAATATTATTATTTTTTTATGCTATATAGCACTTTAATCGTTACATATTAGAACTGTCAAGTGATTATTAACCAATAGAAATAGGCCTGAAGCCGCTAAAGCGAGTTAAATTCAACTACACAACTATATAGCACCACCAATTTGGTTTGAATGAAATTACGTTATAGCTATGTAGCGCTCGCCATTCTGCTATAGTGTTACATTGACTTAATATAAGAATGTTCATAAAGAGCCATACACGGATGATTAATTTTTTTTAATTTACTTTGAAGATAGATTTCAACACTTATAATAAGAAGCAAACATCAAACAATGCCTACAGATTTAGCAATACCTAAGTATATTTTGGTTGAAGACCATATTAGATTGACTATTAAACAAAAAAAAATAGTCGATAAATTACCCGGTGAGCGAACCCTGGCCAAGGAACTGGGGTTTTCATACATGACCATTCGCAAAGCCATCGACAACCTCGTTAACGAGGGGATTTTGTATAAAGTCCCAACCAAGGGCACTTTTGTTGTTGATCGGAGGTTAATGAAAAGAAAAGCTAGAACTAAAACTATTGGTTACTTTCTTGACAGCAGCATCATTGCTGGATTGTCCAGCCCCTACTATTCACTGATTTTTGATGCCTTAGAGAAAGAAGTTACTCGACATGGCTATACCTTAGTGTTTTTTAGTGATCAAGACGACGGTACCAAACTCACCAGCGTACTCAAGAAGCTCGACGGTGTTATTGCCAGTTGCTTTCGCCGAATAGAGCCGGTGATTCAGACCATTAAAGAAATCGTGCCGATCGTGGTGATTGATAATAGCTCGGCCGATAAAACCATCCCATCAATTATCATCGATAATTTTAGCGCTCAGATCGAAGCAGTAGAATACCTTTGCAACTTTGGACATCAGCGAATCGGTTTCATGACTGGTCTTGAAGATTCGGATGTTGGACGAGATCGATACGAAGGTTACAAAAGCGGCTTGAATAAACAAGGCATTGAAATCGATAAGGACCTGGTATATCGAGGCAACTATTCTTTTCAATCTGGTATTGATGGCGCCGACCACTTCCTTAAACTCGACAAATTGCCAACGGCAATCATGTGTGCTAACGATTCCATGGCGCTCGGTGCGATGAACAAATTACATGACGCCAACCTGAAAGTGCCCGACACAATCAGTATTATAGGCTTTGATGACATCGATATTGCTAGCCAAATCATTCCGCCACTAACGACTATTTCTGCGCCTATCAACGAGATCGCTAAGCGTTCATTCAATATGCTCGAATGCCTTATTGTCGGTAAACCATTGGAAAACAGACATATCGCTTTAGCAGCTGGTTTAGTGGTACGCGGGACTTGTACTCGTCTCGAGGACAAAATGGCTGTCGTTTAAATCGGGCCAGACCATACGTTTTTCAACAACCGCCATAGACAGCCGCAACGAACAGTAGAACAACACTTACGAATGAAACGATCGAAAACGAAACCAGCCAAAAAAGGTCTAACGGCAAAAGCAACTAAAGCTATTCTGCCAAAATCCGTCACGTCGTTTCGCATCAATCTGATAGCGCTAGTGTTTTTACTCATTGGTCTATATTGCATAAACATCTATCAGAGTCCGAATTTCGGCCTAAGCTACACCCGCCTCCTTGTTGTAAAAATGTGCTTTCTGATGCTCTGCTGGGGCCTGCCCGTTATCATACTCGAATACTTTTATTTCCGTCGGCTAAAGCAATTTGACCGCAGTCGGCTCGACATCCGACGAGCCTTAGTCAAAACCCTGGCTCTCTATTCCACTCTGTCGATCATTGCCCTGGTTTACTGGATAGCACCCGAATACCATGGCAGTTTCTACAAGCCCTACTGGGAACTATTGCGCGTGGTATTGCCAGTTGTGCTTATCGGCAGCCTGCCCTATTTCTATTTGGCGGATGGATTCATCGAAGACTCGAAGGACAGTTACTCTGTACTAGGACTTCGTATTCTTGGTGCCCGACAAAACGACGATACCGCAATCATCAGAAATCACTTTCTAGGCTGGCTCGTAAAGCTCTTCTTTTTGCCGTTAATGGCCGTGTATATGTACAACACGACGCGCTATTTTGTGAACGCCGACCCGGCTCAGGTGTTTTCTAATTTTCGGCTTTTTTATCAATTCGCCTGGGAATTAATCTTTGCTATCGACCTGATCATCGTCACCATCGGTTATCTATTGACTCTCAAAATACTCGATTCGCATATTCGCACAACAGAACCAACCGTTGGTGGATGGGTGTCAGCCATCGTCTGTTACGAGCCGTTCTGGGCGGCAGTCTCAGCGTCTTACCTGGCCTACAATAAGGATAACTATAGCTGGGGTAGCTGGCTAGGTAGCAACGAGACAGGCTATCTAATTTGGGGTTGTGCAATACTGATATTGATCACCATCTACAGCCTGTCATCGATCGCCTTCGGTATCCGCTTCTCCAATCTGACACATCGCGGCATTATCACGAATGGCCCCTATCGATACAGCAAGCATCCAGCTTATATCAGTAAAAACCTGAGCTGGTGGCTTATTGCCATTCCGTTTATTTTCGTCAACGACAACTATACTGCCAGCCTGCAGGCCTGCCTGATGTTACTCGGCGTGAATGCCATCTATTACATGCGAGCCAAGACCGAAGAAAGACATTTAAGCTGGGATGAGACTTACCAGCAGTATGCACAAGCCATCGAGCAACAGGGATTATTTGCGAAGGTTAAACGGTTATTTAGCTAGGGTCTGTCGGATAACCGAATTGGAGTGCGATAGATGCCTAACGAATGACACCCTACTACCTTCTTTTATCCGTGTCCTTCCTTGGATGCCGTGGCTAAAAAATCTTTTCTGGACAGTATAGACAAGGATTAAGTTTCGACACTTACCTCACTAAAAACCCACCAAGATCGCTTCCCCATGCAACCAGAATGATTCATCGCTGACTTCGTCCAGCCACTTATGGCGGATTATCTTATTGCCCTGAATTCGTGAATTCCCCCAATAACCCTGGTGATAAGGTTTGGCCCACATGGGCTACACATCCCAGTCAGTATTGATATAGGCGGCTGACTTTATTACATCATGATTGTCACGTATGTATTCGAAAAATGGCGAAAACCATTCTTGCCAAATAACATCAGCATCCTTTTCAATTCGCCCTGACCCTGCTTTTTCATTCCACAGAACACCTGAATTCGCTCGCGTCAAAGTTTTGAGGCCATATCCTTGAGGGGCTGACTCTGCAATCATCACGAGTTTGTTTTTTTCGCGAGCGAGGTTTAATACTTCGTCGGATAACTGCCCCTGGCTTTTAACCAGCTTTGCTACTTCATCAGGGGGTAGGAACCAGGAAAGGCTCAACCAGTCGATATAGCTATCGCCAGGGTACGAATCCTGTATATTTTCTGTTCGTCCTTCAATGACTTCGTCCACTGGCGAAGCGATAGCCTGCCAGACAAAAGTAACGTTGCTAACGCCATCTCCTGGCAACACATCGACAATGCGGCGATAGGCTGAGATGTAACTAGAGCTGCTTTCGTACCTGGCATTCCAGGTCCCGTCAAACTCATAACCGATACGCAGATAAACCGGATTGTCGATTGATTTGAAAAATTCGGCCAGACGTCTAGTATTGACATCGTAGGCACCGACTACAATATCGGCCAAACCACCTTTAGCCCAGGTGCTGCGCCCATTACCTTCAGCAATATTCAAGCCAATCGACAATGCCGAATCTGGATATTGAGTCGCAAGCTTGTGCGCATTCAGTGGCACTGAACCCCAGTCGATATCAATATCAAGCGGGCGCCATCCATATCTTGCCCCAAAGCACCATAAGCAGGGAAAGAGGACCGGCTAAGCTGATAAAACGCAAGATAGGTGGTGACCCCGCTTGACGCTGGGAAATAGCCAGATGCGGCATAATCAGCGATTGAAGTCAGATCCTGTCCTATGAAGAGAATGACCTTATCCGGATCAATTGCTCGTCTATATTCTAACGATGCGTATTCGACAGATTCATATTCCAACTGTTTACTGCAAGCCGCATCTGTAAAAAGAAGGCTTAAACCAGCGGTATGACCCAAGGCAATCTGTTTAACCCAGAATCCACCATCCCGGTGGCTGCCAGGACCCAGATTTTTGATTTGAGTTCAACTCAGCCATGCGGCGTTCTACGCATCATTTTGGGCGTCTGTTTTAAAGTCCAACCGGATCCCGATAAATACCTAAAAAATAACACTCCTCTCTCTTTCTCTTATCCGTGCTATTCCGTGTAATCCGTGTAATCCGTGGCTAAAAAGGTTCGATCAGGTAGCTATAGCTCTACGTACTTCCAGCTCTGCTCGAATTTCATGCGCCTTTTTCTCTGAAAGATCGTAGCGAAACATAACCGCCATTGCGATCATAGTACCGACAACGGGCACCACGATGTAGGCCATTTTAAGGCTATCTAGCGCTGCCTGAGGCTGAGCCGCTACATTCTGATCAAAACCAACCACCCATAAAATCACACCACTCAACAGGCCTGCTATGGCAAAACCAAATTTCACCATCCACCAGTAGATAGCGCCGAATACACCTTCGCTACGAGTGCCAGTTTCGAGCTCATTCAGGTCACAAACATCGGCAGTCATCGACATCATCATGGTAAACAGCGAACCGATACCGAAAGCAAACAACGGCAGCGGCAAAAACATCAAGGCTGGGTAATCTGGGTTAAAACACCACCAGAAAGAGGCGTAGCCAAGAATGGATATCGACTGTGATACGAGGAAGGTATTTTTCTTTCCCAGCCTCTGCGACAAATAGGTTATCACTGGGATGACAAGAAAGCTGGTCGCCAATGCACTACCCGTTCCAAACCAGGCCGGCCAGGTACCAGCGGCAGCGGCATCACCCTGGAACATGTAATAAACGATGATGAAGAAGGAAAAACCAGCCACCGTATTGAATGCATTAAAAACGAAAAAAGTAGCTATGCAGAGTTTACGAAACGGCGCACATTGAAACGCTTGCTTAAAGCCTTTGAGTAACGCAGCGATATTTTCTGATAATTTTTCGCGTGACAAGGTTGCGAGATCTTCTTCCCTAACTGGCTGTGTTTTACAAAAAAGAGCTGGCACCATGGTTAGCGCCATACATAGAAAACCCACCCAAACGGAAAGAACTCGAGCGCCTTCGGCTGAGGTTGCGAATATTTCCTGGTCATAAATAATGACCCAGAACCAGGGTACAACAACCCAGGCCCATTGCCCTATCCACTGTGCTACCGCCATCAGACGAGTGCGTTCATGGTAGTCGTTACTGGTCTCGTAACCCATCGCCACAAAAGGCGTTGAAAAAATCGTTAAGCCGACATAAAACACAATAGACACCAACAGAAAGTAGGTGAAATTGTACATCTCAGAATTTTCAGGATATACCTGCCACATCGCTATGTAGCTCAATCCGGTAATGATCGAACCGATAAAGATGTAAGGCCTTCTTCGTCCCCATCGAGAGCGAGTATTATCTGAAATAAAACCCATCACCGGATCAGTTACAGCATCGACCATGCGCGGCACGAAAAACAGGACACCCCAAAGTATCGGGCTCATGCCTAATCCCTGAACCAGCACCACCATGAAAATGGACAAGGCGGCTGTCACCATTTGATTGCCCAGCATGCCAACGCCGAAAGCAATTTTCTGGCCTAGCGGAACCCGGTCTTCTGGTTTGGTGACGTAGTGTTCCTGGTTCATATTGGTGTCCTATAAGGCGTATTAATTTTTGATCAGAATTGAAAAAACTACCCAATTAAGCTTGTCCACTTTGATGCTTAGAGATGGGCGTAAAGCTCTTCCATTACCAACTTTGGTTTACGCTCAACCGTAAAAATACCCCAGTGTTTTTCAGGCTCAAGTGGATCAGGTGATCCTTTCCAGGGTTCATCGAAGGCTTCAAATACGAAAGTTAGAATTTTTTCCTGATGGCTCCAGTCAACTAACTGGCTGTAATAATGCGCCTGAAATTCCTGTGAAGCATTCCAGGCTTCTATCCCGCGTCCATTTGAATTTGTTGTCCAGCCCGCTTCGGTGATGACGACGGGTTTATCCGGATAGTGATTTGCAACACTGGCATAATTTTGCTTGGTGTATTCGAGCGCTCCTTCGATGGTGTGATATTCCCACACTGGATAGGTATGTAATGAAATAAAATCGATCACATCAACCAGGGGCTGAAGCTTTTGGGTCCAGGGCACATAGTTTTCACAAAATGTGACGGGCTGTTTAATCGTTTTTTTAACCCGTTTTGCGTAAGCAACGAGGTTATCAACCGATACCATATGATCAGTCCATTCAACCGATGCTTCGTTGCCAACCGACACTGCAAAAACAGTTTCAGGAAACATATTAGCAAGTTCGATCATGCGGTCAATTTCAGCACTGTTAGCTTTCTGATTAGCTACGAGCTGCTCTTCGCTATGGTCGGCGCCCCATGGGCAGCCAGGGTTACTAATCTCTGCTCGCATATCGACGCCTAACATAACTTTAAAATTAAACCCCTCTTTACTAATGACCTCAAGCACAATATCGGCATGTTTGCTGCAGTCGTATAACCTGAGGAATTGCCAGTTATGATCGAGAATTTTTAAATCCTCAGCGACTTCTTCATAAGACGGAAAGGTCTGATCAACAGGTGACTGACCTTCTCGATATCCGGAATAACAAATTGCATTACCGAAACCAAGTTCTAGTTTTGTATTGTTCATGATATTTACCACATTCGAATCAGACATATTTTAACTTACCATCCTTATCCCATAATCCCCAGTAAGCACCGACATCGCCCTCGTCGCCAACCTTCCAGGATTCATCAAATGACGAGAAGTAAAATATTTCAATATCTTCATCATTCGCCCAATTATAGGTGTCAATAAAATAGGCTAAAGCATTGTCATAGGAGGGCACTGCTGCGCCGTATGGCGAGCCGACCGACGGCCAGCCCGTTTCACTGATTATGACTTTCTTGCCATTGGCGACATTGACCGCACGTCGGTACATTTCCTTCATGTGCAGCAAGGCATATTGCGCGTCACAACTCTCCCAAAAGGGGTAGCAGTTCACGAGTATTACGTCACAGGCTTGTGCAATTCGCGGGTGGTTTTCAAACAGAAAATAGGCATCAACATAACCTACCTGCACATCGGTAACGCTTTCTTTGACCCTATTTATGTAGGTAACCAGCTGGTCTTCGGTTAAATCGCCACGCAGCAATACTTCGTTACCGACAGCAAGTATGTTGGCGTATCCGCTCTTTGCGATATCGATACCATTCGCGATTTCAATTTCATTCGCCTCAAGATCATCCGACAGTCCGATCCCTACCATTGTTTTTAAATTATTCTCGACGCCTATGCGTGGAATTTCCTGGTTGCCTTCGATACAGGAGAAACTTCGAATCCAGTTGGTATTAGACTGAATGATGGACAGTCGATCTCGAATTTGTTGTTCGCTGATTTGTGTTCCGGGAGACTGACCATCGACATAAGGGCTATACGAAATGCCATGGATTTTTTGAATTAGGATTTGATTAAAAAGCGAAATCTTATCAGCATGAGTCATGCTCGAAAAATCGAGCCCACCGTTCGCAGCACCCTCACCTACCGTAAAACTATCCAGTCGACCTGCCTGCAATGCGCTTGAACGCGATAAAACTGCAAAATATTTTTTATCAATTTTTGACACAACTTGCCTCTTTTATATCAATAATAACTGGATGAATTTTTCCAGTTTTCAGGGTTGTATTTATGACGATACGTGGCTAACTATTCCGACGGTTTGGTACTCTTTGTTTAACGAAACCATGGCACCAATCAGTGCTGGGTATTCAGAACCAACCAGGTAAATTGGGATTTGGCTCAAATAGCCGGTAAGCCTGCCGTGTTGTTCGAAGCGCTCTCTGAAATCGGATGCGATAAAAAAACCAGTCATTTTTTGTATGATTCCGCCACCAATATAAACGCCACCTCTAGCACCCAGGGTTAGGGCAAGATTTCCAGCCACAGTACCGAACACTGAACAGAAAATTGATAGCGCTTCCTGCGCCATGGCACATTCTCCACTGAGCGCCAATTCAGTTACCTGACTCGGCTTCAATTGCCTTGTCTCACCTTTCCCCAGACCAGCAATGACTTCGTAAAGCAAAGAGATACCAGGCCCTGAAACCAGGGATTCGACTGATATATGCTTTAACCGCTTGCTCACTACTTCGATTATTTGTGATTCGCGCTCGCTCAACGGCCCGTAGGACACATGACCACCCTCACTTTCGAGTGGATACCAATGATCACCAACCGCAATAAGACCCGATACACCAAGCCCAGTGCCCGGACCAATAGCAGCCTTGGGGTAGCCTTCACATTTTTCACCCCTCCCCACCTGCAAACATTCTTCGTCGGGTAAATGGGGTAAGGCCAAAGCCAACGCGGTGTAATCATTCAGTACTTTTAAAGAATCCCAACCGAGCGCCTGACGGGTTTCATTGACGCTAAAACCCCAGCTATGGTTAGTCATAGTTAAGTAATCGCTAGCCACTGGCGTTGCTACCGACAGCGCGGCACGGTGAGGTTTAGCATCATCCGCTAATTTGAGGTAGGCTTTGATAGCATCAACAAGCGTCGGATAATCGGCACAGGCTAGACTTCGCGCTTCAAAAATCGTTGAATCCGAATTATCGACCAGAGCGAAGCGTGCATTGGTCCCACCGATATCGGCTACCAAACTTAAGTTCTTATTTGTATTTGTATTCATGGAGACTCACGTGTTGCCAAAAAAGTGGGCGGATTTTTCCTTCCAATTTGGTGCAAACACTAAAGGTTCTAAAGGTTCAATGCTATATAGCACTTTATACACTTCAGCTTACCACTGTCAAGCCAGTTGTTTACTGAGATAGCCTATGGAGGGTACAGCGCGTTCTAGGCACTCCAGTAGACATCGACTGGCGTATCACCCTGATGTAATACGGTTCTGATCGGGAACTCGTCTAATGGACCTGCCTTACGCGCATCGAGATACACCTGCCATTTTTTATCGCCGACGATATGTAAAATTATTTTCCGGCTATTAAGTAGGGCGCTCGCCGTTAAAGACAGGCGCTCATAAGGTGCAACGGGTGGTTTGATCGCTGCGCATAACTCAGGATTTTTTGCATTGAGTGCCGGCCCTGACACGCCTGGGAACAGTGAGGCGGTATGACCGTCTTCACCCATTCCGAGAATAACCACATCAAACGGTAACAAGATATTAGCAATGGCCTGCTCGCACATTTCTAACCCTTCTGCGGCGCTACTGGCTGAATTTTTAAGCGCAATAAAATTGGCCTCAGCAGCTGCACCACGCAATAAAACGTCTCGGACCATCGCCTCGTTACTGTCTTTCGACGTGACATCCACCCAACGCTCGTCAGCCAAAGTAATGGTTATTTGACTCCAGGGTAGCGCTCGCCGCCTTAGCTCGGTAAATAGTGGCTTAGGTGTGCTTCCGCCGGACACCACCAAACTGGCATGACCACGAAGCGCAATCGCATTCGCCAGCTCAGATTCGACAAAATCAGCTAGCGCCTGCGTTAACTCAACTTGTGTTTCGGTAATAACTTCTGCAATGCTCATAGATATCTGTACCACTAAAAATTAATGCTGAGGGCTCTGACGCCAACCATTCTCTGTCGCCTTCTGGACAGCAGCCTGTGCCAGGTTTTTGACACCGACCCAATCACCTTGCTTGAGTAAATCCCCTGGTGCTAACCACGACCCACCCACGCAAAGCACATTTGGCTGAGCCAGGTAATCGAACATATTGCCTGGTGTAATACCACCCGTAGGACAAAACCCAATATCAGCAAAAGGTCCTGCCAGTGATTTAAGCATAGCAACACCACCAGCCACTTCAGCCGGGAAAAGTTTAAGTAATTCAAAACCAGCTTCAGCAGCACTCACCAGTTCAGACGGCGTCATGACGCCGGGTAATACAGGCATACCCGCATGCGGTGCCGCTTCGATCAAGGCTGGAGATAGACCCGGCGTTACCGCAAACTGTGAACCAGCCTGTTTCGCCAACGCAAATTGGTTAGCACTGGTGACCGTGCCGACTCCGACGATAGCGCCTTTGACTTCGCTCATAGCCGCAATAACCTCGAGGGCATTTTCAGTTCGAAGGGTAACTTCTAGCACTGGCAAACCACCGGCTACTAAAGCCTCTGCCAAAGGTATTGCGATGTTAACATCGTCCACTTTTAAGACCGGTATCACCGGTCCGGCACGCATTATCTGTTCGAGTGTCATGACCTAGCTCTCCGCTGTCGTCTGGTTATCGTTGTCTGAAAAAGAGTTCATACAAGATATGGCACCTGCTTCAGGGCTACCAACATTGGCGCGAAACACGCCAAATAAGTCTCGGCCCATACCCCACTGATTATCGCTCATATCCTGTGTATCGATGCTGCGGGCTTCGAATTCAGCTTCGTCGACCATTACGTCAAGTACGCCACTGGTGGCATCTAATCGGATCACATCACCATCCCTGAGCCTTGCAATGGGTCCGCCCAGACTAAACTCTGGATGAAGCTGGATCGCGGCAGGTGTTTTCCCTGAGGCTCCCGACATTCTACCATCAGTCACCAATGCGACACGAAAGCCTCTGTCTTGTAATACGCCTAGTGCGGGGGTGAGTTTATGCAGTTCCGGCATACCGTTAGCCTGAGGCCCCTGACCGCGCACCACGACGACGACATCCTGATTTAGTTCGCCAGCTTCAAATGCAACTGTTACCGAAGCCTGGTCACTAAATATTCTGGCCGGTGCTTCGACGATTTGATGCTCCAGTTTAATCGCCGAGCTTTTAATCATCGCCCGTCCGAGTTTGCCGGTCAGCAATTTTAAGCCGCCCTCTTTTGAATAGGGCGAATCAATTGAGCTGATAATATCCTTATCGAGGCTCTCCATAGGGGTATCACGCCACGCCACTTTGCCTTCTTTTAAATAAGGCTCCTGACGATAACTGGCCAGGCCGTTACCTTTTGCAGTGAGTACATCCTCGTGCAACAACCCCGCATCGAGCAATTGACCAATCACCAGACCCATACCGCCAGCGGCATGAAATTGATTGACGTCAGCAATACCGTTTGGATAAATTTTAGTTAACTGTGGCACTAAATCAGACAAAGCACTGAAATCATCCCAGTCGATAATAATACCGGCGCATCGAGCGATGGCAACTAAGTGGATGGTGTGATTGGTAGACCCACCGGTAGCGAGCAAACCAACAATGGCATTCACAATGGCTTTTTCATCAACCACTTTACCGACCGGTCGATAATTACTACCCAGTGCGGTAATACTGGCAGCAGTCTCGGTTGCGGCATCGGTCAGTGCGTCGCGTAATGGCGTATTCGGATTGACAAACGCAGCCCCAGGAATATGCAGTCCCATCACTTCCATCAACATTTGATTGCTATTCGCAGTGCCATAAAAGGTACAGGTACCCGGACCATGATAAGAACTGGTTTCGGCGGCGAGTAACTCTTCGCGTCCCACTTTACCCTCGGCAAATAATTGGCGAATACGACCTTTTTCAGAATTAGGCATGCCAGTGGTCATTGGACCAGCAGGTACAAATACCGCCGGTAGGTGCCCGAAACTGAGTGCTCCCATTAAAAGACCAGGGACTATCTTGTCACAGACACCGAGATACAAGGCCGAATCAAATACATTATGTGATAACGCTAC
>CAXMOZ010000071.1:0-5020 GCA_964195315.1 uncultured Acidimicrobiia bacterium
TATCAGCCGGATATCGACCTTCTGTTCGAGCAAGTGGGTGGCGAACGAATGCCTCAGCAAATGCATCGAGACCCGCTTTTCGATCTCAGCAGTAGCGGATGGCACGGGACAACTGGCGCGTACTTAATGAGTTAACCGGATTTTGGCCGGGAAACAGCCATCCACCGTGTAGCAGTAATCCCCTAGAACGCCCTTCTCGCCACCAGCAGCGCAGGATATGTAATGGTCAAGTAATCCTGTAGGGACTTTAAGCCGCATTGAGTAAAATTTGCCTTTTTAGTATGGGTGCCATATTTCCAATTGCCGAGTTAATTCTTTTGTTGTTGTAATAACGGATGTAATACTCGACTGCCGACACAATCGCTTGATGATTAATGAACGATAGCCCGTTTAAATATTCGCTTTTTAAACTTCTAAAGAACCGCTCCTGGACAGCGTTATCCCGACAATTTCCTAGTCGACTCATGCTTTGAGTGATGCCGTGTAATGACAAGGTTTGTTTGAATAGGTCAGCATTATATTGAACGCCCTGATCAGAGTGGAACATCAGCTTATTCGTATTCGGCTGTAGATTTTTCACCGCCTGTATCAGTGCTTGTCGAGCCAGTTTTGCATCAGGTGTTTGTGACAACGCATAACCAACGATCTCTCGTGAACCCAGATCAAGCACTGTCGCAAGATAGCTCCATCCTTGATGATGACGAATGTAAGTGATATCACCAACCCAGTGAGTGTTCACTTGCTCCGGATTAAACTGTCGTATTAAAATATTCGGAATCGTGGGATTCTCTTTACCTGACAAGTAGTAGTGGGGCTTTTTAGGTACTTTAGCGATAATTCCAGCCTGCTTCATGAGGCGCGATATCTTGAATACACCTAGATTGATATTGTCATCTTTCAGTGCTGTTTTCATTCGCCTTTTTCCATAAGAATGAAGGTTTTCATTGTGTATCACTGTCAGCTTGTCATGATACCTTGCGTCGTTTGATTGATCGACTGGTTGGTAGTAATAGCTTGAGACTGGCACATCAAATAATTCGCACAAGTGGGTTAGATTTAAGTTGTTCTCGGCTTTTCTCATTTGCGAAATCACTTTAATGCTGGATTGTCGAGAATGAAAAAGGCAGTTGCCTTTTTTAACAGCGTGACATCCCTTCTCGAGTCAGCGAGTTGTTTTTCGAGTGTTTGAATACGACGCTTATCTGAATCAAGCGCCACTTATCCTTGGGTAACTTCTCCTCGTTGTTCTGCAAGATATTGCCTTCTCCAACGTGACACTGCTGTCGACCCTGCTCCTGATAACTCAATGATTTGTTAATTTGAATACTTTTCTTCTACCATTAGTTTGGCGTACTCTAATCGTTGATCTGGTGTAAAGTTCTTACGGGGTTTTCTAATATGATCTGTCATTGTCTATCCTATTTTGATGGTAAATAGGCTATCAAGTCCTACAGGTTTATTAAACCATTACAGCCCCTTGGTCATTGCTTAAGCATCACTGGCGGCAACTAAGGCTCCCCCTAAGGGCGTACCTAGCCCATCATTGGTTGTCTCATACCCTACCGTGGCCGTGTCTTCCATGACTTCAGGTAGATCTTCATTAGGCCGTCCTTGTTGGTAGCCATGTCTTCATAGGCTTGTGCCAAGGGTAGTATCTTTATGTCATCTTCGGTCTGTGGTGTGCCGAAGTTGTAACAAACTTGTATTGGTTAAATCCTCAACTAGACTACTATAATAACTATCCGCCGAAGACTTAATCGCCTTAAAATAAACGGGTAGTCCGGTATGGTGGCGGGCCGATAAATTGATCATCACATTGTCTTGATTTTACCGGAGATCACTATGTTTCTCAATATTCGCATCTTACGCCTCGTGCGACTTTGCCTACTATTTTCGATCACTTTCCTCATCGATTGTGCCTCAACTACGACCCTATATGAATTAGATTCTAATCCACAGGGTGCGGCTGTTTATCGAGGGACGATACCAGAAAATATGACTTACTATAAAACCACACCATTTCGAGTTTTATCGCCCAGTTCATTGAGCTGGTCGCAGGATTATTTTCAGGCGAAAAAACCTGGGTTTAAAGATACTGAAATCTACCAGCAACCTACTTTTATGTTGGGAACCCCGACTAAAATATTCTTCTCTTTTTAGAATCAGCAGGTCAAGAAGAATTTGCCGGCTACCAGCAATCCAATACCATCGCTGGTTACTATGAGTATCTCGAAACCTATCCCAACAGCCTACAATCGAATGAAACCTATCGGGCCATCGTATTGTTAATTGCCGCAGAAGAGCAACCGGAACCACAGTATGAACAGTTAGTGAATCAATACCCCGCCGCTGTTTCAGTGCTGCCAGATGAAGTCAGACTTGGCTATATCGGGCCACCAGGCATGCGTGTCAACGATATTCATACCTTATTGTCTGAAGGCGTTGGGTCGGTAATCATCGCCCAGAAAATACTCAGTGCGGGTCAACCCTATGCTGAATTTAGTTTCGAGGAAATAAAGCAATTGACTGAGATGGGAGTGACCGATGACGTCATTGCAGCCATGTTAAAAGTGACTAGTCAATCTAAACAAGCCAGCAGCGGCGAGACGACCGTGCAGCAGCAGAATGTTGTACAACAAGCCCAAGGGTTACGTCAGAATGAAGTAGTCGCTGCACCTGAGTCACAAGCCTCAGTCGGTAATACTGTTCAAGATGCAGTTGTTGACTGTGCAGCATATATAACAAAGAAACAAGCCTGTGATCAGCTAGGTTATCTTGCCGGAATGGTTTGTATGGCAGCCATTCCTTCTGGGAATAACTGCTAGCGGTATTCCGTTGTGGCATTGGGTGATACGACCAAGTTCATCAGGTTTGACTGAGTTTGTTGTCATAGCTATTGTAGGTTTGTGAGCGTTCACTGGAGATCTCATTCTTTGTTTAAGCCCGACTTCGGAGGATTTGTGCTTCGGAAGGAGCTGTGGAGAGCATGGAGCTAGGCAAAGGTTGAAGATGTGTGCAGCTCAGGATTCCTGTGCGCTGTGATAAAAACCCATATCAACGAAGTCATTCAAACCTGATTTAGGCACATAATGGCCATCACCACGAATCTTTAGGAAGTAATCAGGGATAAGTTTGGCTGGTGAATGTTGGGGTAAATGCCTTTGCTTCAGTCATGCGGTTTAACATTATCCTTTAAATAATTGGCTATGGGTTCCAAGTCTTACTAACTTGATCATTTCGTCTTCTATCTGATAAATCACTAATAAATCTCCGCTGATGTGAAATTCTCTAAAGTCATTCCACTCACCTGTGAGGGTGTGATCTTTCGCGTCGGTGGGCAATGCCTCTTGTACTGATAGAAGATGCAGGTATGCAACAAATTTTGTGAAATGTTTGTCACTCATTTTTGCTTTGCTTAAATCTCTAACGAAAGCTTTGGTTTGAACAAAGATCATTGCTTAATGTTGCTAATATCCAGCGCTGCTAAATTTTTGTTATTTCGGGCCTCTTGCATCGCTTCTACCGTTTCTTCATTAGGCAGTTGTAAAGGAAAAGGAATGCCGCGATTTATTTTAATCTGTTCAAAAAACATGGTGATCGCTTGTGTAGTCGTTATGCCCAGTTTTGACAGTATTTGCTCTACATCGCCTTTTAGCTCAGGTTTTACTCTTGCATTGATGATTGATGTTTTCATGACCTCGGCTCTATGTGTTTCATTTGAAATACAACTTTAGCATATTTCAATTGAAACACAAACTATTAAGCCGCCGCGCCATGATATTCATTCATATACTCTTTCACCAATAAGCTATTGATGCGTCTGGTTGTTGATGCGGTTAAAGGGATATGCTGTTTGTTTTTGAATTTGGTCTATGACTAAACGCATCATCATTTTTTCTACAAAATTTTCATTTCGAGCATATTGGCGTTCTGTTCAATTTGTTTATCGATTTCTGTTTTTAAGCCTTTCAGGGCTGCAAACAGTTTGCTCTCGCTGTCGGTGAGCGGGTCTTTGTCCATTAACCGTTTGTGTAGACGGGCGTATTTTTCATCGTTATCGTACTTGGCACTTATTAGCTGGTTTTTTCGTTCAAACTCTTTGGCTTTGTCGTAAATATCATTCAGTTCCTGGATGTTGTTTTCCATTTGCTCTTTGGTTACTTCACTCAAATTCCTCTTTTCAAATAACCGTTCTAGCTCATCCTTCAGCGAAATAAACACGGGGTCTTGCGGGTCAAAGTTACCTCCGAGAGCTTCCCGAGTTTTTTGCAGGGTATTTTTAAGCTGGTCTGCAATCAGCATCTCTTCTTCTTTGACTTTGGTGAAGGCAAAGATAACGTCTTCCAGAGCGACATTGAGCAGATTGGTGGTATCTACGCTACTTTCTAAGGCTTCTTTGGTGTTGATCAATGCCAGCCGGTCGTTAGCCATTCTGGATAGTCTGGTGAGCGATTGAAAGTCGATCTTGTCCAGCATTTCGTAATCACCGGAAAGGCGAATCAGGTTATAAAGGCTTTTGGCATTGTTCAGGGCATGGGCTATTTTCAGCATTTCTCCGCGTGAATTGATCGGACTGATTTGATCCGAGAAGTTTTCAGCATTGACCTTATCGAAATGTAACAAGACATCTTTAATCTCTTGTATCTCCTGATTTATCTCATCCTGAGACTTAAACAGGTTGCTGTAGTGCTGGAGTTCATCGCCTAGCTCTGATTGCAGCTCCTTAAAATAATCCTGGTTGGTCTTTTCAAACTCTTTTTCTATGTCGACAAAATCGACCACGTAGCCATAGCTAAAGTTTTTATAGGTGCGATTCACGCGGGTCAGGGTTTGCAATAAGTTATGGGCTTTAATCACGCGGCCTATGTAGAGTTTTTTAAGGCGCGGAGAATCAAAACCGGTCAGTAGCATGTTGAAGAAAAACAGAAGGTCTATTTTGCCTTCTTTAAAGTCTTCTACTAACCTGTTCTGGTCAACTCTAACCGGACACTTTCTTCAGAGAACTTTCATAGTTAATAGG
>CAXMOZ010000072.1:0-3249 GCA_964195315.1 uncultured Acidimicrobiia bacterium
TCGAGATAAACGCTAAGTTTGAAAATATTTCCCAGCAAGACCAGGTAAATTCTCATAAGCAGTCATTAAAATCACGGGATCGTTAGGCACGTCTCGGCACATTGCTGCCGTTCCAGCTTAACCAGTAAAACACTCCAATTAGTGAAGATTAATTGCAAAACCCCTTAGTCAGTAGGGGTTCTCAAATAGAATAATTTCCTTTATGATGCTCTAGTAGAAAGTCCCGCTATATCTAAAACTAACAGGGAAGGGCTAGAAATGTTATTCAGGTTAATAGCTGTACTTAGTCTAGGCATATTGATTTCGGCTTGCGGTGGCGGTGGCGGTGGCGGTGGCGGTGGCGGTGGCGGTGGTGGTGGCGTCGGCGTCGGTGGCGCGACTGCAACCGGCTACTTCAGAGACAGCAGCACAGCAGGCTTGAGTTACGTATCCGGTAGCCAGACGGGAGTAACCGATGCGCAAGGCGCGTTTACCTACGAGGTAGGAAATACGGTAACTTTCTCGGTCGGCGGGATAACCATCGGATCATCCATCGGCAAAACCGTGATAACACCCATTGACCTAGTAACAAACGGTAGCTCAGGATCCACCGCGGTTCAGAATATTACCCGTTTCCTGCTAATGCTGGATGATGACGGTAATCCGGATAATGGCATTAATATTTTGGCTGGTGTTCAGACAACGGCCGCTGGCTGGACCCAGATTGATTTTGCTGCTAACGATCTTCCTACCACACTAACCAGCATAATCTCCGATGCCGCAACTGCAGACAGTGGAACCCATACTTTACCATCCGCTGCCAGCGCACAGTCTCACCTTGAAGATACCTTGCTTTGTACCTACGCAGGCGCCTATCGCGGCACTTTTTCGGGAGACGACAATGGCGGTTTTGGCGTGCTGGTCGATGCGACCTCCGGGAACGTTACTGGCGTCGCCTATAGTGAACTAAACAAGGAGTACATCAATCTGAGCGGCAATGTTCCTATCAGTTTTGATCAGACTGCGACCTTTATTACCGGTGATACTACGACCGGAGCTTCTTTCGGCGGTCAATTTACCTCCTCGAATGGTATGTCTGGAACCTGGCAAAACAGCCCCGATAGCGGCAGTTTTTCAGGTTCGAGAATCGGTGGCGGCAATAGCGCCTTACATCGGTACACCGGGAATTTCAGCGGTGATGGCATCGGTTTATTCAGTTTCGATATCGATAGCTCAAATAACGTTACCGGTGTGGCCTATAGCATTGAAGATGATGAATTAACCAACCTCAGTGGTACGTTATCTGGAACAACCTTATCGATAACCACTGCAAATGGCACCACGGTATCGGGAACCCTTAACACCGCCGCCGGAACCCTTTCAGGAACATGGGCCTATGCACCCGAAAGTCTTTCGGGCAGCTTTTCGGGATCTGGCTGCCAGTTGAACAGCGATGCTTCTGCCCCGACTTCCAACGCATCGCCGGCGCTTGGTTCTATCTATACTTTTGTAGCCTCGTCTAGCTCAAGCAGTTGCCTTACTCAGGCCTGGAATGATGCGACGTTAACGGTATCACCATCAAATGGTGGAAACACCTTTTCTGGCACAGTAACGCGAGCAGGCCTTAGTGCAGAAACATTTTCTGTGACAGGAACAGGTTCTAGTCTTTCGGGAACTACCAATATGGGCTCAACAATAAGCATTAATTTAGATGAATTTGCCGGTGACATGTTAGTAAGCCAATCCGGTTGTATTGCCGCAATAATCATGACAACAGATATAGCGGTTAATTTGCCACCAAGTTTTGGTATCTCAACAGGCGGATTTACTCAAACTATCTGTAATAACGCGTCAGGATTTTATTCATATTCATTTTCTAAAACTGCAGTTGATAAGGACGGCTATATCGCCAAGCACCCGCATACGGTTTATACGATTGAAGGCCAGCCTGAAGTTTTCCTTGGGGTTGGGGTAAATGGTGCTTCAGCATCCAATTGGAAACCTTTTCCTCACAGTCGAACAGACGTGATTGGAATTTCATCAATACCTTGCACCAGCGGACTAGTCTGGGAGTATTTTATTGAAGATAACGAAGGGACGGTAACTTCGGTCAGCGGTAGTATCAATGCACCTTTTGATGAGCCCACAGGCGGGGGAAACGGTAGTACATTGGAGTGTTCATCAGAAAATCCTAATGTTCAAAACTTTTTCAACAACATGGCGGGGGCATCATATGAGTCTTTGGTAGCAACGGTGTGGCTAGATGGAACCAAATTCCAACCTTCTGACACTGCCACGGGGTCTTTCAGAGGCATATCTAACAAAGAGACATATAGTGCAGTAGTAAATGCCACGAATCTTTCTGTAGCCATTAGCAATGGTGATATGATCACCTTTCCATGCAACACAACAGGTTTTTTCCACAGCACTATTACTTCTAGTGATGGTGTAGCAACTGGTGATGTTGATAATGATAATGATTATCGCCTCACTGATAACGAAGGATTTTATTTTCGATTCAATGATGGACTATTAAATAATACTTACGTATTACAATTTGATACTGGATTATAACAAACTGGGCAGAACTCCAAACCAGAATAAAGGGGACGTAACTAAAAAACCTGCGTAAAGTCGAATTGATCGAGTGGACTCTATTGCTACAAAAAGAGCTTGTCTCGTACAAAGAAGGACAGCAGCAAATTGGTCATGGGTTCATATATGGACACGCCATTATAAACAAGGTTGTAAGCGGTCCTATGTTATTATAAATTATTAACCTAAAGTAAAGGCTCAGTCTTCTCCAATATGACATGAGCCTGAACGATGTATGTGATTCTAATATAAAATGAGCCTGAAATAATCAACAAAGTCGTTCATGATCGAGGAATGAAAACGATCATGAAGTTAGAACAACTCAACAACATAGAAGATATTAAGCGATTCCTGAACGGTACCGACATTGTTGCTTTCAATGTCGTAACGACTAAGCAAGAACGTTATCAGTGGGTCCATAAAGTTTTAAGAAAGCACCGGTATCGAAAGCTCAGCAAGCTAGATAAAGGCACAGTGGCTCAGTATTTGATGAAGGTCACTGGTTATCCAAGTCTCAGATTAAAAGGCTCATACAGCAGTTCGTTAAGACCAGTGACATCAAGATTAAAGTAGCACGTCGTAATGGTTTCACATGTCGTTACACCCCGTCCGATATAAGGCTGTTAGCTGAAATGGATGAGCGGCACCAACAACCCAGTGGGGCCGTGATCAAAA